>NZ_CP042856.1:1417669-2126503 GCF_008001035.1 Salinibacterium sp. dk2585 | reverse complement strand
GACCGCTGGGAGTCGCTCAACACGATCATGGCGCTCGCCGAGGAGGCGGGGAGGGGGGCCACGCTGCGATCCTTCGTCGACGAGCTCAGCCATCGCGCCGCGACCCAGAACGAGCCGACCCAGCGCGCCGTCACGCTGGCGACGATCCACGCGGCGAAGGGGCTCGAGTGGGCAGGTGTCTACCTCATCGGCCTCAGCGAGGGGCTGCTGCCGATCAGCTACGCCAAGGATGACGAGGCGATCGAGGAGGAGCGCCGCCTGCTCTATGTGGGTGTCACGCGAGCACGGGAGCGCCTGCACCTGTCGTGGTCGCGGGGGCAGCAGAGGGCCGGCGACCGCCGGGCGAGTCGCTTCCTGGGGGAACTGCGCAGCCGCACTCCGGATGCATCTGCCAGGCGGTCGTAGTCCGAAGCCCGTTCGCGGCATCCACGGTCACCGAGTTCACGCCGCGTGAAGCTCCCGTGTCGAGCCGCCGTTCCACGAGCCTCATGACCTGGCTTACGAGTTCTCCCGCGAAGAGGGGAGTGTCGACCGCGGCCGCGCGCCCCCACAGCTGCGCCGCCATGGCGGGCCACGCGGCGTCCTCGTCACGGCGGTGCAGTTCGAGGCATTGCAGGCACGCGCTCTGGCCGGGTTCGATGAGCGGGCCGAGGCGAGCCGAGCTGTCTCCGAGCAGCACGGGCAGGTGCGGCACGTCGAGGCTCAGCCAGCGAGCCCGGTCGGTCGGGTCAACGACGAAATGGGCCACGATGATGGCGAGGTCTGGCCGGTCGTGCTCGCTGGCATCCCGCAGCAGCATCCCGCGCTCCTCCAGCACATAGCGGATGCGGTCGGCAGTGGGGCCGACGCCCGTCACGACGACGTCGCGCGCTCGCATCGTGGCGCCCGTCTCGGCGGCGGGCACGAGGGCGGGGGCGACCCGTCGAAGCAGCGCCGCTGCGTCATCGCGCGTCGCGCCGGCGGTCTCGGCGAGGAGGGCGAGCGCGGCGTCCGTCGTGCCGCCGACGAGTGCCGCGAGCATCCGCTCCTCGGCATTCGTGACGGAATCGAGCACGACGACGGCCCTATCGACGCCGATTTGCAGGCTGTCGGGGGACCGCCACACGAGGGGGAGTCGGGGGTCGAGTCTCAGGGGCACATCGCGATGATGAGGCAACCGCGGGAGGGGTGGACAGAGTTTTCCACAGGGGTGTGCGGCTCAGTCTTCGCGCGGGCGGTCGCCGCTGTCGTCTCCAAGCAGGTCCTCGATCGCGCGGTCGATGTCGTCGAGCTGGGGCTCCGTATCGGTGAGCCGTGCGACGAGGGCGTCGGGGTTGTCGATGTCGTCCGAGGTTGGCAACAGGTCGGGGTGTGACCACAGCGAGTCGCGCTTCTCGGCACCCACCGCATCCGTCACCCGCTGCCACATGGCGGCGGCTTCGCGCAGGCGTCGCGGTCGCAGCTCGAGGCCGACGAGCGTGGCGAAGGCCGACTCGGCCGGGCCGCCCGCCGCACGACGACGGCGCACCATCTCGGCGATCGCGCCGCTCGATGGCAGGCGCGTCGTGGCCTGCGCGGTGACGACGTCGACCCAGCCCTCGATGAGGGCGAGGAGGGTCTCGAGCTTGGCGAGTGCCGCGACCTGGGCATCGGACTTCGGCGGAATGAGGGCCCCGCTCGCGAGGGCCTCGCGCAGTTGCTCGGGGTTTGAGGGGTCGAGGTCGGCGGCGAGGTCCTGCAGCGGCTCCGTGTCGATGTGGATGCCCCGCGCGTACTCCGTGATGGAGGTCATGAGCTGGAGTCGGAGCCACTTGGCGTGGCGGAAGAGGCGCGCGTGCGCGAGCTCCCGCACCGAGAGGTAGAGCTGCACCTGGTCGGCCGCGATGTCGAGTCCCTCACCGAATGCCGCCACGTTCTGCGCCACGATCGCCGCCTGGTGTTCGGACGACGAGGCGGATCCGCCCAGCAGCGGGATGCCGATGTCGCCACCCGAGACGACCTCTGTCGAGAGCTGCCCCACGACATGGCCGAGTTGCATCGCGAAGAGGGTGCCGCCCACGTTGCGCATGAGCTTGCCGGCGTTGGCCAGCATGCCGGAGAGTTCTTCGGGCGCCTGCTCGCGCAGCACCTCGGTGAGCGCATCCGCGATGCTCGTTGCGACGGGCTCGGCGAGCTGGATCCAGACCGGCATGGTCGACTCGACCCACGCCTCGCGGCTGAGGATGTGGGGTGCCGCGGTGAGTTCCGCGATCGACGTGACCTCACCGAGCCAGAGTGCGGCGACGCCGAGCACCTGCTGCAGCGCCTCGCGGTCGGCGGGGGTCACGGATGTGCTCGTGGATGCCGAGATTGCCTTCGCCTGGTCGAGCGCGAGATCCCAGTTGACGCCGTCGCCACTGTGGCGCAGTGCGCCCTGCAGCTGGTTGATCATCTGGGCGATCAGGGCGGGGTCGTCGGGGAGGCCGGCGGCGCCTGCGAGACGGCTCGGGTCGATCTCCCCGTTGCCGGAGAGCAGCTCCCTGAGCATGTCGCGGAGTTCGTCGCCCGGGTCGCGCTGGGAATCGTCAGCCATGCCGACTACGCTAGCCGCTGCATGCCCCGGGCTCCCTGTGTTTTGCCCCGAGGCGCTTGTCTCACCTGTGCGCCCGTGGCGAACAGACCACGAAAGGACCACGGTGTCGCTCTTCCCCTCGCCCGCTGAGCGGGAGCACGGCAACGGTGCGCCGCGGGGACGGTTCGGGTGGTGGCTCCTCGTCGTCGCCCTTGTCGCGGCCATCGTGCTCTCCTTCGTGCCGACGCCGTATGTGATTCAGGAGCCGGGGCCCGTCTACGACACCCTTGGCACGGTCGAGATCGACGGCGATGAGACCGAACTGATCGATATTGACGCCCAGACCTATGAGACGAGCGGATCGCTCGACCTGCTCACGGTCAGCGTCGTCGGCAGTCGTGCGACGCCCACGGGATGGTTCTCCGTCATCAGCGCGTGGTTCGACCGCAGCCGTTCGGTCGTGCCGCTCGATGCGGTCTACCCCGAGAACACGAGCTTCGAGGAGGCCGAGGAGGCCAACCGCGTCGAGATGGAGAACTCGCAGCGTGAGGCGGTCGCGGCGGCCCTTCGCGAGCTCGGCTACGAGGTCGAGGGCACCCTCACGATCGCGAGCGTCGCCGAGGGCTATCCCGCAGAGGGGCTGATCGAGCCGGGCGACATCATCGTCGCGGTCGATGGGACGGCCTACTCGGATGTCTCGACCCTGAGATCGGCCTTCGCCGCCCATGGCACGCAGAGCCCGGCTACGGTCACCGTGCTTCGCGACGGCGAGCAGTTCGACGTCGAGGTCACCCCCGTCATGTCGGAGGGCGAGGAACCGATCCCCGTCGTCGGCGTGGGTGTGCAGGTCGACTACGACCTCCCCGTCGATGTGGAGATCACGCTTGACAGCGTCGGCGGTCCATCCGCCGGCCTCATGTTCGCCCTCGGCATCATCGACAAGTTGACGCCGGGCGAGCAGACGGGCGGCGAGCACATCGCGGGCACGGGAACCATCACGGCAGACGGTCGGGTGGGAGCCATCGGCGGCGTGCGCCAGAAGATGTTCGGCGCTGCGCGCGCGGGCGCGGAGTGGATGTTCGTGCCCGAGCGCAACTGCGCCGAGACGATCGGCCATGAGCCGGAGAACCTGCGGGTGATCGCGGTGGAGACACTCTCGGATGCCGTCTCCGCGCTCGACGCGATCGGCGCGGGCGACGCCGAGTCGCTGCCCTCCTGTGGATGAGGGCGCACGGCGACCACCATGGTTGTCAGGTTAAGATAGGCCGTACCCCGCCCGAGCACCGAGTGCAGCACCGAGCCAGGAGTACCGCTTGACTTCCGCAACTTCACAGACCCCCGCGACGCGACGGCGAGGAACACTCGTCATCACGGCGGTGATCATCGCCGCGGTAGTGCTCCTCTTCTTCATCTTCGCGGGGCTCTACACCGACTGGCTCTGGTTCCAGCAGCTCGGCTTCGAGTCGGTGCTCATCACGCAGTGGCTCGCATCCGCCGTCATGTTCCTCATCGGGTTCTTCGGAATGGCGCTGCCCGTCTGGCTCAGCATCGAGATCGCCTTCCGCCGGCGCCCCGTGTACGCCAAGCTCAATGCGCAGCTCGACCGCTACCAGGAGGTCATTGAGCCGCTGCGTCGACTCGCGACCTTCGGCATCCCGATCGTCTTCGGCTTCTTCGCGGGCATCGCTTCGGCGACCCGCTGGGAGCAGGCGCTCATGTGGCTCAACCGCACGCCCACGGGCGAGACCGACCCGCAGTTCGGCCTCGACATCTCCTTCTACCTCTTCGAGCTGCCCTTCTACCAGGGAATCGTGACATTCGCGTCGGCGGTCGTCATCATCTCCGCCCTGGCAGCACTGGCGACGAGCTACCTCTACGGTGCGATCCGGGTCAGCGGCCGCGAGGTGCGCATCTCGAAGACGGCGCGCATCCAGCTCGCAATCACCGGCGCCGTCTACCTGCTGCTGCAGGCGGTCTCGTTCTGGCTCGACCAGTACGCGACGCTCTCCGAGACGAGCAGCGGGCTGCTGTACGGTGCCTCCTACACCGACGTCAACGCCGTGATCCCCGGTAAGGCGATCATCGCGGGCGTCGCAGCCTTCGTCGCAATCCTCTTCATCGTGACGGCGGTCATCGGGCGCTGGCGTCTGCCGATCATCGGCACCGCGCTCCTCATCGTCGTCTCGATCCTCGTGGGCAGCGTCTACCCGTGGATCGTGCAGCGCTTCCAGGTCGAGCCGAGCGTGCGTTCGCTGGAGGCTGAGTACCTGGAACGCAACATCGAGGCCACCCGCGCCGCCTACGGCGTGAGCGAGGTCGTCGAAACGCCGTACTCAGCGACGACGGATGCCGAGCCGGGCCAGCTCCGCGGCGACGCGGAGACGACGGCGAGCATCCGAATCCTCGACCCCGCGCTCGTGTCGGACTCGTTCCGCCAGCTCGAGCAGATCCGCCAGTACTACTCCTTCGCCGACCACCTCGATGTCGACCGCTACGAGGTCGACGGCGAGGTGCAGGACACGGTCATCGCGGTGCGCGAGGTCAACGCGGCCAACACGGGTGGCAGCAACAGCCGCTACAACGAGACCTTCGTCTACACGCACGGTTTCGGCGTCGTCGCGGCGGCCGGCAACCAGCGCACGCCAGACGGCATGCCTGAATTCATCCAGTCGGGCATCCCGAGCACGGGCGTGCTCGGTGAGTACGAGCCGCGCATTTACTTCGGTGAGGAATCGCCCCTCTACTCGATCGTCGGTGCCCCAGAGGGCGCTCCCGAGATCGAGCTCGACTACCCGGCCGGTGGCGAAAACAGCGACCGCAACGCCACGACGACCTACCAGGGCGACGGCGGGCCGAAGCTCGACAACATCTTCAAGCAGCTCGTCTACGCCATCAAGTTCCAGTCGGAGCAGATCGTGCTGTCGGATGCCGTCAACGAGGAATCGCAGATCCTCTACGACCGCGACCCCCGCCAGCGGGTGCAGAAGGTTGCCCCCTACCTGACGCTCGACAGCGAGGCCTACCCGGCAGTCGTTGACGAGAAGGTCGTCTGGATCGTCGATGGCTACACGACGAGCGCCGAGTACCCCTACTCCGACGTGCAGGCGCTCAGCGAGGCGATCGTCGACACCTACACGGAGGAGCCGCTCGTCGCGCTCGACCAGATCAACTACATCCGTAACTCGGTCAAGGCGACGGTTGACGCCTACTCGGGTGAGGTCACGCTCTACGCGTGGGACGAAGAGGACCCCGTCCTCGCGACCTGGCAGAAGATCTTCCCGGCCACGCTCAAGCCGGTCAGCGAAATGAGCGAGGACCTGCTGTCGCACGTGCGCTACCCGGCCGACCTCTTCAAGGTGCAGCGTGCCATCCTGGGCACCTACCACGTGACCGACGCGAACTCGTTCTACTCGGGTGACGATGCGTGGGTGACGCCGCCGGAGCCGACCGCGAGCGCCGCGGCCGCGAAGGCCCAGCCGCCGTACTACCTGTCGATGCAGCTTCCCGGAATGGAAGAACCTGCCTTCAGCCTCTACAGCACCTACATCCCGCGCTCCTCGGGTGAGGGAACCCGAAACGTCTTGACCGGCTACCTTGCGGTCAACGCGGATGCGGGTGAGAACTACGGTGAGTTCACGCTGCTCACGCTGCCGAAGGATGACACGGTTCCCGGCCCGGGCCAGGTGCAGAACAACTTCAACGCCGACCCGGTCGTGTCGAGGGACCTCAACATCCTCAACCAGGGCTCGACGACGGTGCGCCGAGGCAACCTGCTGACCCTGCCTGTTGGCGGGGGCCTGCTCTACGTGCAGCCGATCTACGTGCAGTCCACGGGTGAGACCAGCTTCCCGGTCCTCCAGAAGGTGCTTGTCTCCTTCGGTGAGGAGATTGCCTTCGAAGACAGCCTGGATGCCGCGCTCGATGCGATCTTCGGTGGCGACTCCGGTGCCAACGCGGGTGACGAGGGTGTGCCATCGACGCCCCTCGACCCGACCGAGCCGATCGACCCGGCGGAGCCCGCTGACCCGGGTGCTCCGACGACGCCGAGCGAGCCGGGCACGCCGGACTTCGAAGCGGCACTCGCTGACGCGCAGGAGGCCCTGCAGGAGCGTGAGGCAGCCTACGCGGCGAACGACCTCGTGGCGGCGGCCGAGGCCGACGAGAAGCTGCAGGACGCGCTCGAGCGCCTGTTCACGGCATCCCAGTGACCCAGTGACGGGCCCGGGGAAACCCGGGCCCGTTCGGGGCACCTCGAGGCATGTGTTAGGCTTGATTCTTGTAGCGCGGGGTGGAGCAGTTCGGTAGCTCGCTGGGCTCATAACCCAGAGGTCGTAGGTTCAAATCCTGCCCCCGCAACCAAGGCTCATCAGAGCGAGAAGGCCCGGAGCCAATGGTTCCGGGCCTTTTGCGTTGCAGGGCGCGAGGTCGGGTAGCGTGGCCGACATGACCCTCCGCACCGCCACCTCAGACGCGGCCGTCGCTGTTGCAGTCGCGCAGTTCGCTCCGGGCGACGACAAGGAGCAGAACCTCGCCGCCATCCGCGACCTGGCCGCGACGGCTGCGGCCCGCGGGGCCCAGCTCATCGTGTTCCCCGAGTACTCGTCGTTCTTCCTGCCGAGCCTTGATGAGAAGGTCGTCGAGGCCGCTGAGCCGCTCGACGGGCCATTTGGAACCGCCCTCGCCGCCCTCGCCAAGGTACTGGGCGTCCACATCGTCGCCGGCATGGTCGAGGAGACGATGGGAGGGGAGCGCGTCTACAACACTGCCCTCGCCGTCGACCCGGGCGGGCAGCGGGTCGCGGCGTACCGCAAGCTCCACCTCTATGACGCCTTCGGGCAGCGAGAATCGGAGTGGGTGGCTCCCGGCCCCATCGGCGACCCTGAGACCTTCGTCGTCGGCGACATCACGGTGGCGTTGCAGACCTGCTACGACCTGCGCTTTCCGGAGGTCACCCGCCGACTCGCAGATGCCGGTGCTGAGCTTGTCGCGTGCCCCAGCGAGTGGGTGCGCGGCCCACTCAAGGAACACCACTGGCGCACCCTCATCACCGCGCGGGCGCTCGAGAACACGATCTACATCGCCGCGGCCGACCACGCTCCGCCCATCGGCGTCGGCAACAGCATGATCGTCGACCCCATGGGTGTTGAGGTCGCGACGATCGGGGAGACGAGCGATATCGCCCTCACATGGGTGACACGCGATCGCATCAGGCAGGTGCGACGCGTGAATCCGGCGCTCGAACTGCGCAGATTCGGGGTACACGAACGCTAGTCCTGCGTCGTATCGAGCCCATAGACTTGCCACGCAGCACTCGTGGGGGGAGCAGGAATGACAGAGCCGTATCGCGTCGTCGTGGTCGAGGATGACCCAGACGTCGCCTTCTACATCAAGACGATTCTGACGAAGCAGGGATGCATCGTCCAGACGTTCACCGATCCGTCATTCGCCCAGCAGGCCATGCGCCTGTACGAGCCCGACGTCGTCATCACCGATATCGAGATGCCGGGCATCACGGGCATCCAGGTCATCGACCTCGTGCGCGAGGTGCGGCCGGGCACGCCCGTCGTCGTCATGACCGCCCACGTTTCGGTCGATTACGCGGTCGAGGCCCTGCGCGCGAACGCCAACGAGTTCCTCACGAAGCCCATCTCGTCGAGCGAACTCATCGCGGTCGTCGCGCGCCTCGCAGAGGAGTTCCGCGCGGCAAAGGCGAGCATCCCAGACCCCGAGGTGGTGCTGGCGATCGGCGCGCACCCGGATGACGTGGAGATCGGCGTGGGCGGCATCCTGCTCTCCCACCGCGCTGCGGGCGATGAGGTGCACATCCTGACACTGTCGCGAGGTGGCCGCAGCGGCCACGTGAGCGAGCGGCAGGCAGAGGCGTTCATGGCGGCCGAGATGCTCGGCGCACGCCTGCACCTGGAAGACCTGCCCGAGACCGAGATCGGCGAGAACGAGCCGACGCTCGGCGTCATCGAACGGCTTGTCAGCGACATCCGCCCCACCGTCGTCTACGTGCACAGCGAGAACGACATGCACCAGGACCACCGTGCCGTCAACAAGGCAGCGCTGCTGGCGACGCGTGCCGTGCGCAGCGTCTCCTGCTACCAGAGCGCCTCGGCGACAGTCGATTTCAGGCCAAACCGTTTCGTGAACATCGACGGCTGGCTCGAGCAGAAGGTGCAGCTCGTGCACGCCCACCGCTCGCAGGTCGCCGTGAGCCGCTACCATGCGGCCGATTTCCTCGAGGCGACCGCGCGCTACTGGGCTCGCTTCGGCGAGGGCGCAACCTGCGAGCCGCTCGAGATCGTGCGTGACTCGGGAGACCTCTCGACAGGATCGGCCGACATATCCCAGGCGCTGAAAGTCGGCCAGCAGGGCGCCACGCGCCAGCTGGCGCAGTGAGCGGCGCGCGCACGACCCGCAGGATGCGCCTGCGCGGTACGCGTGCGGAACACGAGGAATACACCGCCATCATCTGGCAGAAGCCCTTCTGGGCGCCGGACTGGCTCGACCGCATGATCGGCCATCGCTGGGACACCCCGCTGCTGCGCCAGATCCCGCTCTCGGTGACCTTCCTCGGCATCACGGGCGCCCTCCTCGCCTCGGGGGAGATCGCGGCGGCCGACGGGGGCGCGCTCGTTGCGTCGTTCGTCGCGCTTACCATCGCGATCGCAGTGTCGGTGCTGTACACGGTTCGCCAGCTGCCATACCCGGAGATCATCCCGCTCATCTCGATTGTCGCCGTCGCCCTCGGGCGAGTGGCACTCGGGCCAGCCGTGTCGTTACTCCTGGTCGTCTGCATGATCTGGTTCGGCCTGGCATCCAGGCTGACCTGGACCTTCGTCGGCACGGCGGCCGCCCTCGGAGCCGTGCTCCTGCCGCTGGTCTGGCCGGGCGCAAACGAGGCCTTCACGATTCTTTCCCTGCTGGAGATCGTCGTCACGCCGATCGTCTGCTGCTATGTCGCTGCCGTGCTGCACGGGGTCGTCGCCGACAACGGTCGAAGGCTGCGTGCGAATGCCCAACTCGTCGCCGAGCGAGAGCAGGCGCTCGCCGACGCCGTCGGACTCGTCGACAAGCTCCGCGAGAACGAGGCGCAACTCGAGTCGGCCGGCCACCTCTTCCGCAGCGTGCTCGACTCCGTCACGCGCCAATCGGTGATCGGCACCGACCTCACGGGACTCATCGACGTGTGGAACACGGGAGCCGAGTCGATGCTGGGGCTCTCGGCCGACGACGTGATCGGCAAGCGTTACATCCACGAGTTCCACCGAGAGGACGAACTCGAGGCACGCGCCGAGGAGCTCGGCTACCCGGCCGGCGCGACCGTACTCAACCCGGGCTTCTCCGCCCTCGTGGAGGTCGCCAGGCTCGGCGGCTCAGAGGACCGTGACTGGACCTACCTCAAGAGCAACGGCGACGCCCTCGCCGCGCACGTCGCCGTCACGCCGCGAATCGACGAGAACGGTCGCACGGTCGGCTACATCTTCGTCGGCACCGACGTGAGCGACGTCAAGGAGCTTGCGAAGCTCCAGGATGAGTTCGTCGGGCTCGTCTCGCACGAACTGCGCACCCCGGTCAGCTCGATCCTCGGCTACCTCGAGCTCATGCGGGACGCGACCGACCCCCTCACGGAGGAGCAGTTGCAGTATCTGGGGGTCGCCGAGCGCAACGCCCACCGCCTGCTCCGACTGGTCGGCGACCTGCTCTTCACGGCGCAAGTCGCGGCCCACAAGTTCCCGATCGAGGAGGCGGATGTCGACGTGAACGCCGTCGTGGAGGCATCCGTCGAGTCGGCGAGGCCAGCCTCACACGCCGCCAATGTGCTGCTGATCTGCAACACCCCGGCGACGCGGCCGATCGTCGACGGCGATGCGACCCGCATCGCGCAGGCGTGCGACAACCTGCTGTCGAACGCGATCAAGTTCACGCCGAGGGGCGGGACGGTCACCGTGTCGGTTGAGCCTCTCGGCTCCGTCGTGCGCATCACCGTGCGCGACACCGGCATGGGAATCCCGCCCGACGAGATCGCGATGCTGTCGACGCGCTTCTTCCGCGCCTCGACCGCAACGCGCGCCGCCGTGCAGGGCGTCGGCCTGGGTCTGTCGATCACGAAGGCGATCGTCACGGCCCACGGTGGCACGCTCTCGGCCGAGAGCGAGGTGGGGGCGGGCACCGCCTTCGCGTTCACGCTGCCCCTGCACCGACTCGACGACTAGGAGCGCAGCGCCAGGAGCCGCTCGGATGCCTCGGCGATCACCTCATCGCGCTTGCAGAAGGCAAAGCGCACGAGGGTGGCAACGGAGTGCCGCTGCTCGGGATGCACGAACGCCGTCAGTGGCACTGCGGCGACCCCAGCACGCTCCGGCAGCGAGCGGCAGAAATCGTGCGCGTCCGTCGCACCGAGCGCCGCGGCATCCGCGACGATGAAATAGCCCGCAGCAGGCAGCTGCACGGTGAAGCCCGCCGCCGTGAGGCCCCTCGCCAGCGCGTCGCGGCGTCGCCTGAGGGTCGCGGATGCCTCGGCGAAGAAGGCGTCATCGAGCTCGAGCCCCGCAGCGATCGCCGGCTGGAAGGGTGCCGCGTTGCTGTAGGTGAGGAACTGCTTCACGGCGAGGATCGCTTGGAGGAGTCGCGCGGGAGCTGTGAGCCATCCGACCTTCCAGCCGGTCGCGTTGAAGGTCTTGCCTCCGCTCGAGATCGACACGGTGCGTTCGGCGGCCCCGGGGAGTGTCGCAATCGGCACATGGGGCGCGCCGAAGACGAGGTGCTCATAGACCTCGTCGGTCATGATGATGGCGTCGTGACGGTGCGCAAGCTCCACGACGACTTCGAGCGTCTCCCGGCTGAACACGCTGCCCGTGGGGTTGTGGGGGTCGTTGATGAGGATGATGCGGGTGCGGTCGTTGACGGCGGCCCGCAGCTCGTCGTGGTCGGGCTGGAAGTGCGGCCCGCGAAGGGGCACCGTGCGGTGCTCCGCGCGCGCGAGCCCGATCATGGCGCCGTAGGAGTCGTAGAAAGGGGAGAAGGTGACGACCTCGTCGCCCGGCTCCGTCAGGGCCAGGATCGTCGCGGCGATGGCCTCGGTCGCCCCCGCCGTGACCATGACCTCGGTGTCGGGGTCGACTTCGAGGCCGTAGAAGCGGCGCTGGTGCTGCGCGATCGCCTCCCGCAGCACGGGCTGGCCGATGCCGGGCGGGTACTGGTTGATGCCGTCGCTGATGGCCTGCCGCGCGGCCTCGAGCACTTCGGCTGGCCCGTCTTCGTCGGGGAAGCCCTGGCCGAGGTTGAGGGCACCGTTCCGCGAGGCGAGGGCGGTCATCTCCGCAAAGATGGTCTGGCTGAGTGTGCCGTCTGCGCCCAGCAGCATGGCGGATTCGGCCGCCCGCGTCCATGATCCATGCACCGTCATCGTCGACCACCTCTCGTCGCTGACAGGCTAGCGTGGGCACCGGTGCGGGAATCCCAGCGGATGCTCGTCGTTGAGTAAAGCGTCGGCCCCCTCCAAGCGCATCCAAAGCAAGCACAAAGGTTCTGGGGGGAGGCTTGCACCACCGAAAGGAGCCCCCCATGACTGAGCAGCCCGAACGCCCCGAGGACCCAACGCCTCCCGACAACCGCGCGGGCGAGACACACCCCGCCACGGCCGCCGACGGGACGGGCACACCCCCGCCGGCCGCTGATGGGACCGGCGCACCCGCGCCGGCGGCGCAGGGTGCCGCATCGCCGCAGGGCGCTTCGTCTCCGCAGGATCCTGCACCCCAACAGGGTGCCGCCTTTGACGCGGGCGCGACCGCATCGCCGCAGGCCGACGCCTCGCCGCGGCCGGAACCGCGCCGCGCGGGCGTCGGCATGGTCGCTGTCGCGGCGATCGCCGCCCTTGTGGGCGGAGGTGTGGGGGCGGGCGTCTATGCCGGGGTCACGGGCGGAGAGAACAATGAGCAGGGCGTCGTGGGCACGAACCTCATGATCAACGATGTCGAGAACGCGACCATCATCAGTGCCGTCGCGGCGGCCGTCGCACCCTCGGTCGTGACGCTTGCTGTCAATGGTGGTCAGGCGTCCGGCAGCGGCTCTGGCGTCGTGCTGACCGAGGACGGCTACATCCTCACCAACGCCCACGTCGCGACCCTCAGCGGAGCGACGGCGGACCCGACCATCCGCGTGCAGTCCTATGACGGCAGGCTCTTCGACGCGACGCTGGTCGGCAGCGACCCCATCGCAGACCTCGCGGTCGTCAAGGTCGATGCGGATGTCAAGTTCCAGCCGGCCGAGTTCGCCAACTCCGATGAACTCAACGTTGGCGATACGACGATCGCAATCGGCGCGCCCCTCGGGCTCAGCAACACCGTCACGAGCGGTGTTGTGAGTGCCCTCAACCGCAGCATCACGGTCGCGTCGTCAGAGGCGCCGGAGTCAGAGGAGGCACCCGACGAACCGCAGCCCGACGCACCGGACGGCTGGGGTCCCTTCGACTTCTGGGAGTTCGACAACGCTCCCGACCGTGGCTCGGCTCCCGCCTCGTCGACGATCGCCCTCCCGGTGATCCAGACGGATGCCGCAATCAACCCCGGCAACTCGGGCGGCCCGCTCCTCGACGAGGACGGCAAGGTCATCGGCATCAACGTGGCGATCGCCAGCACGGGCAACACGGGCTCGTCGACCGCGGGAAGCATCGGCGTGGGCTTCGCGATCCCGTCGAACCTGGCCCAGCGCGTGGCATCCGAACTCATCGAGAACGGCACGGCGAGCCACGGACTCCTGGGTGCGACTGTGGCGGATGTCACTGACGACAGTGCGATCGACAGCGACGTGGTCGGTGCCTCCATTCAGGAGGTGACGCCGGATGGCGCTGCCGAGAAGGCAGGTCTCCGGCCGGGCGACGTGGTCGTCGAGTTCGAGGGTCTTCCCATCACGGGCAAGACCGACCTGACGGCCCAGGTGCGGGTGCTTCCGGGCGGCACTGAGGCGGAGCTCGTCTACCTTCGCGACGGTGAACGCAACACTGCCACTGTGACGCTCGGCGAACTCGGCTGACGGGTTCCCGCACCGGCCTGCTGGTAGGCTCGGCCCAGCCTGGGGCGTTTGTGCCGCAGGCTGTGCCGAGCCCTGCGCTTGCCCATGGTGAGCCTGACGAGAGAGCTGCGACGACTGGAAAGCAAGCCACGAGAGTCCGCTGAACACCCTGGCGTCTCCTATGTCATGCCGGTGCTCAATGAGGTCGAGCACATCGAGGCAGCCGTGCTCAGCCTGACCGGACAGGACTACTCGGGCGAGAGCGAGATCGTGCTCGCGCTGGGCCCGAGCGTCGACGGCACAAACCGCGTGATCGAGCAGCTCGCGGCGGAAGATCCGCGCATCCGGAGCATCCCGAACGAACTGGGAAGCACGCCGGGCGGACTCAACGCAGCCATCCGCGCCTCGAGCCATCCGATCGTCGTGCGCGTCGATGCCCACTCCGTGCTCCCCAAGGACTACACCCGCATCGCGGTAGAGACTCTCCTGCGCACGGGAGCCGACAACGTCGGCGGCATCATGAAGGCGGAGGGCATCACGCCCTTCGAGCGCGCCGTCGCCCACGCCTACGGCTCACGCGCAGGCCTTGGCGGAACGCCCCACCATGTCGGAGGTGAGGAGGGTCCGGCCGACACCGCCTACCTCGGCACCTTCCAGCGCCACCGCCTGCTCGAGGTCGGACTCTTCGACGAGGGCATCAAGCGCGGCCAGGACTGGGAACTCAATCGCCGCCTGCGCGCGACGGGCGGGACCGTGTGGTTCACCCCAGCACTCCAGGTCGTCTACCGGCCGCGGTCGAGCCTCGTGAAGCTGCTGCGGCAGTTCGTCGCGACGGGCATCTGGCGTGGCGAGCTCGCGCGTCGCTTTCCCAAGGAGAACGGGCTGCGCTACTTCGTACCGCCCGTCGCCGTGATCGGCATCCTGCTCGGCCTCGTGCTCGGCGTGATCGGTGCGCTCACCGGCTCCTGGCTCGTCGCGGCATTCACCGTGCCCGCTCTCTACGCGCTCTTCGTGCTGGCCGCTGCGGTGCCCGTGTTGCGAAGCGAGGGTGCGCGCTCGGCTGCCTGGTACCTCATCGTGCTGCCGGTCATCCACTTCGGGTGGGGCACGGGATTCGTGCTCGGCTTCCTCAAGCTGAGCCGCAACATCACCGCACAGGTGGGAAGGTGACATGACGTCCGACGCACCACGGGGCCGTCCCCGGTCGATCGCCGAACTCCGTGCCGTGGCACAGCCACCCGAGGTGCGCCTGCGCGCGAACGCGGAGCACTGGACGGCATCCCTCTACCTGCGCAACCTCTCGCCATACCTGACCTGGATGCTGCTGCGCACGTCGATCTCCGCGAACGGCGTCACCGGCATCATGATCCTCGTCGGATGGGGCACGGCGCTCTCCCTCCTCATCCCCGGCATTTGGGGTGCCGTGCTCGCGCTCGCGATGGGGCAGCTGCAGATGCTCGTCGACTGCTGCGACGGTGAGGTCGCGCGATGGCGGGGCACGAGCTCGCCCGCGGGTGTGTTCCTCGACAAGGTCGGGCACTACACGACCGAGGGGCTCATCCCCATCGTCCTGGGCATCCGTGCCGCCGGTTACCCCTTCGACGCGCCGGAGGACTTCTTCTGGACGACGCTCGGTTTGCTGCTCGCCGTCTTCATCATCCTCAACAAGGCGCTCAACGACATGGTGCACGTTGCCCGCGCCAACGCCGGCCTGCCGAAACTCGCGGACCGCAAGGAGGAGTCGGAGCCGCGCCCGGGCCTCGTGGCGACCCTGCGTCGTGTCGCGCGCTTCGTGCCCTTCCACCGCCTGTACCACTCGGTTGAGTTGACCATCCTCGCCTTCGCCGCGGCGATCGTGGGACTCTTCATCGGCCCAGAGCTCGCCGACCGGGCACTGCTCGTGGCGCTCGTGCCCCTCGCCGCCCTCGCGCTGGTGGGTCACTTCGTCGCGATCATGGCGTCGAGGCGCGTGCGGGCGTGACCACCCTCCCCACGGTCGGCGTCGTCGTGCTGACGCAGGGCAAGCGCCCTGCCGACCTCGCACGTGGGCTCGCGAGCATCCTTGCCCAGCAGGGTGTGAGCCTCGACGTCGTCGTCGTCGGCAACGGCTGGCAGCCGACGGGACTCCCCGAGGGCGTGCGAGGCGTGGGCCTCAGCGAGAACCTCGGCATTCCCGCGGGGCGCAACCGCGGGGTCGACCAGGTCTCGGGGGAGTGGCTCTTCTTCCTCGACGACGACGCGAGTGTGCCGTCGCCGCGCTTCGTCGCCGACGCGATCGACCTCATGGCGAAGCATCCGGATATCGGTCTCGTGCAGCCACGCGTCGTTGACCCCAGCGGCGTCACGAACCCCCGACGCTGGGTGCCCCGGATCCGCAAGGGAGAAGCGGATGCCTCAAGCAACGTCTTCTCGGTGTGGGAGGGTGCCCTCGTCATGCCGCGCAGGGTCTTCGACGCGACGGGCGGCTGGGCCGAGCCCTTCTTCTACGCGCACGAGGGAATCGAGCTGGCGTGGCGGGTCTGGGACCAGGGACTTCGGGTCTGGTACGCGGGGGAGCTCGTCGCCCATCACCCGGCAATCGAGCCGACACGGCACTCCTACTACTACCGGCTCAACGCCCGAAATCGCGTCTGGCTTGCGAAGCGCAACCTCCCGTGGCTCATCGCGCCGCTCTACGTGGGGTCGTGGACGGGCATCCAGGTGCTGCGCTGGGCTCGCAACCCCGCGGCCCTGCGCGCCTGGTTCGGCGGCTGGTGGGCCGGGTGGCGAGAACCCGCCGGTGGGCGCAGGCGCATCAAGTGGGTAACGGTGTGGCGTATGGCCCGCGCCGGCAGGCCGCCCTTGGTTTAATGGCGTGATGCCCCTGATCCATGACCTGACGACCGCGCAGCGACTGGTCAGGAACTTGCTCCGAGCCCGCCGCACCCGCAACGAGCTGGCCGGCCGCCTGCGCACGGTCCAGAAGCCCGCGCCCCAGAGCATCCAGATCGCCGTCTACTTTGCGGATGCCGCGGTGAACATGTACCAGGTGCGCCAGTGGTACGCGCCCCTCGCCGAACTCGCGAAGCGCTGGCCGGTTGCGATCATCGCCCGCACGCCCAGCACGATGCTGCGCCTCCTCGACGAATCGCCCGTGCCTGTCGTGTACGCACGCAAGGTCGCCGACCTCGAGCAGTTCGTCGCCGATCAGGAACTCCGTATCGTCTTCTACGTCAACCAGAACTCGCGCAACTTCCAGATGTTCCGCTACGGCCGCATGTGGCACGTGTTCATCAACCACGGCGAGTCCGACAAGATGTACATGACGACGAACCAGTTCAAGGCGTATGACTACAGCCTCATCGCGGGCGCGGCGGCCCACGACCGTTTGAGCCGCAAGCTTTGGGACTTCGATGTCGACCGTCGCACGATCCAGATCGGGCGACCGCAGGCCGATCACATGCAGGGCGAACTGCCCTACATGCCAGACGAGCGCACGGTCGTGCTGTACTCGCCCACCTGGGAAGGCGACCGCGCCGCAGCGGCGTATGGGTCGGTGGCCTCGCACGGCGTCGCCCTGACGCGGGCCCTGCTCGGCGACGCGCGCTTCCGGCTCATCTATCGCCCGCATCCGCGCACGGGCGTGCTCGACCCCGCGACCAAGTCGGCGCACGAGCAGATCGTCGCCGCGATTGCCGCGGCAAACGCGGCGGACTCGCGCGCGCAGCACATCTACGACGATGGCCCGACGCTCGGCTGGCAGCTGGCGAGCGCGGATGTCGCGATCACCGACATCTCGGCCATGATCTACGACCGGCTCGCGACCGGCAAGCCGCTCATTGTGACGAGGCCGGCATCCCCCCAGGCGGATGTCGACGAGGAGGGCTACCTCGGTGCGGCCGAATGGCTCTCGGCGGGGCAGGCGACGGATGTCGTCTCGCACGTCGACCGCGTAAGGGACGACGAGAAGGCGCTTGCGACGCTGCGATTCTGGGTCAAGCGGCACTTCGGCGACACGACGCCGGGCGCCGCGACCGCGCGCTTCCACGCGGCCGTCGAGCAGCTCATGGGGGAGTGGGACCGGCACGCCGAGATCCACCGCGACGACCGCATCGACAGCGAGGTCGACCCCTTCACGGGTGACGACGACGAAGAGACCGCGCCCGTCGGGGAGTGACGCAGGGCACCGGCCCGCTCAGCGCTCAGGAGTGTCGAGCGGCTCGGCCGCGTCGAGCTCGATGGAGCCGCCCGGCTCGGCCGAAGCAGCGGGATCTCCGGGACCACCGGGCCCGGCGCTCTCGTGGCTCGGCGCGGCAGGGAGCTGACGGCGGAGTGGCACGAGCGTGGGCGAGACCTTCGGCACCCGCTTGATGAGCGGTGTACGAGGCGGCTTCAACTGCTCAAGGTTTGGCGGGAAGGTGGCGGGCGCCGGCCCGAAGGCGTCGCGGGAGGCTGCAACGATCTTGCGTCCGAGCAGGTGACTCGCGGTGCCACCGACAACCGCACCGACACCGAAGGGCAGCAGGCGGCCGAGGGCGTTCGTGGAGGTGTTGCGGACGAAGCGGGCGAGGAAGGCGCGCTTGACCCGGTCGGCGATCGGCCCGGTGAAGGCCTGGGGCACGGAGCGGCCGATGATGTCGCCCCAGAAGGCGGTGCGCGGCACGCCCCTGCCGGTCGCCTGCGCCGCGAGGCTGCGCACGAGCTCTGCGCCCGGGGTGCCGAGCATCATGGCCATGACGATCGTGCGGGCGCGGTCGGGGTCGGTCACGGCGATCCCGTGGATCTCAGTCACCGACTGGGCGAAGAGGGCGCTCACCTCGAGGAAGACGCCCGTCTCGACCCCCGTCAGTGCGAGGCTCGCACCGGTTCCGATCCCGGGCACGATGGCGGCGGCACCGACGCCCGCACCACCCGAGGTGACGACTGCGAGGTAGTGCTTCTCGAGGACGCGGATGATCTGCTCGGGGGAGGCATCCGGATGCTTCCTCCGCACGTTCCGCACATGCGCGAGCACGGCGGGCCGCTGCGTGGTGAGCAGCCGGTCGAAGCCGCGGACAGCCATCGTCGGCGCCGCGTCCTGCATCGGTGTTGTTTGGGTCTGGTCGGTCACTGCAGCCCCCTTCTGGCCCGGGCGTCCAATTGTAGGAGCGTGAGTCTGGAGGAGTGCCGCGTGCGCGCGCGAGCGGAAAGTGCTGTCAGCCCGCAACCATGCCGTCGGTCTCCCGGCCGGCCATGAACTGGGACTGGTACAGCTCGTAGTAGGCCCCGCGGCGCTCGAGCAGCCTCTCGTGGTTGCCCTGCTCCACGATGCGGCCGTCCTGCATCACAAGAATCGTGTGGGCGTCGCGGATGGTCGAGAGCCGGTGTGCGATCACGAAGGAGGTGCGTTCCGTGCGGAGGGCCGCCATGGCCTGCTGCACGAGGAGTTCGGTGCGGGTGTCGACCGAGGAGGTCGCCTCGTCGAGGATGAGCAGGGCGGGGTTGGCGAGGAACGCGCGCGCAATCGTGATGAGCTGCCGCTCACCGGCAGAGACGCTGCCACCGTCGGCGTCGAGCACGGTGTCGTAGCCCTCGGGCAGCTGGCGCACGAAACGGTCGACCATCGTGGCCTCGGCCGCCGCAATGACCTCGTCGTCTGTGGCATCCAGTCGGCCGTAGCGGATGTTCTCGCGGATCGTGCCCTCGAAGAGGAATGCGTCCTGCAGCACCATGCCGACCTGCGAGCGAAGTTCTGCGCGCGAGAGCTTGGTGATGTCGACCCCGTCGAGCAGGATTCGCCCCGCGCTGAGCTCGTAGAAGCGCATGACGAGGTTCACGAGCGTCGTCTTGCCCGCACCGGTCGGTCCGACGATCGCGACCGTCTGCCCGGGTTCGGCGGAGAACGACAGGTCTTCGATGAGCGGCTTCTCGGGCGAGTACGAGAACGTGACGCCCTCGAACTCGACGTGCCCGTCGGGGCGGGCGGGCAGCCGCTCCTCGGGTGTCTCGGTCTCCTGCTCCTCGGCGTCGAGCAGTTCGAAGGTGCGCTCGGCCGAGGCGACGCCGGACTGCAGCATGTTCGCCATTCCCGCCATCTCGCTGAGGGGCTGCGAGAACTCGCGCGAGTACTGGATGAAGGCGGTCGCGTCGCCGAGCGTGAGATTGCCGGTCGCGACCCGCAGCCCGCCGACGACCGCGATGAGCACATACGACAGGTACGACACGAAGGTCATGGCCGGCATGATCATGCCTGAGACGAACTGCGCTCCGGATGCTGCGCGGTAGAGGTCGTCGTTGCGCCGGTCGAACTCCTCGAGCATTTCGCGGTCGCGGCCGAACACGCGCACGATCTCCTGGCCCGAGAAGGTCTCCTCGATGTGCCCGTTGAGGTGGCCTGTGTTCTTCCATTGGGCAGCGAAGAGCTTCTGGGAACGCACACCGATGACGCCCGCGATGATGGCGGAGAGCGGCAGCGCGATGAGGGCGATGAGGGCGAGTTGCCACGAGACGACGAACATCATCGCGCCGATTCCGATGACCGTGAGCCCCGACTGCACGAGTTGCGAGAATGCCTGCTGCAGTGCTGCCTGGATGTTGTCGACGTCGTTCGTGACGCGCGACATGAGATCACCGCGCTGGCGGGTGTCGAAGTAGCGCAACGGCAGGCGGTTGAGCTTCTCCTCGATGTTCTGCCGCAGCCGGTAGACGACCCGCATGACGAGCTTGTTGAGGATGTAGCCCTGCGCCCACATGAGCACGGATGCCACGGTGTACATGCCGAGCACGAGCACGATGAGCCGCGCCAGCTCGTCGAACTGGACGCCCTGGCCCGGCACCACCTCGGTGCCAGAGAGCATGTCGGCGAACTGCTCATTCCCGCTCGAACGTGCCTGTTCGATGACGGTCTCGAGCGGCACGCCCTCGGGGAGCTGCGATCCGAGCACCCCGTTGAAGATGACATCCATCGCCTGGCCGAGCACCTTCGGCGCGAGCACCGTCAGCACCACTGATGCCACGACCAGCGCCACGACGACCGCCATGCCGGCCCGTTCCGGACGTAGTAGCCCGAGGAGCCGTTTCGCGGAGGGCCAGAAGTGCTGCGCCTTCCGCGCCGGCGTTTCGCCGAACATGTCGCCGTCGGCCTCGCCGGGGGTGAAGTCGGTGCCGTCGATGACGGCGTCGACCGTGGTCGGCTCGGATGCCGCATCCTTCGATGCGGGCGCGGAGCGCCTCTCCCGGCGTGCCATCACGCCACCTCCGCGCTCAGCTGCGACTCGATGATCTCCTGATACGTCGGGTCTGTCTCGAGCAGCCGTTCGTGCGTGCCGCGGGCGACGATGCGGCCGGCGTCGAGCACGATGATCTGGTCGGCCTCGCGGATCGTGGAGATGCGCTGGGCGACGATGATGACGGTCGCGTCGCTGATGGCGTCGCCGAGGGCGGCGCGCAGGCGGGCGTCCGTCGTGACGTCGAGCGCCGAGAAGGAGTCATCGAAGAGGTAGACGGCCGGTTTCGCGACGAGCGCCCGCGCGATGCTGAGTCGCTGGCGCTGTCCACCCGAGACGCTCGTTCCGCCCTGGGCAACGTGCTCGTTGAGCCCTTCGGGCATCGCGCGCACGAAGTCCTCCGCCTGCGCGATGCGCAGCGCCTCCCAGAGCTCTTCGTCCGTTGCATCCGCGTTGCCGAAGCGCAGGTTCGAGGCAATCGTGCCTGAGAACAGGTAGGGCTTCTGCGGCACGAGGGCGACGACGCTCGCCAACTGGGCTCGCGTGAGCTCCGACACGGGCACGCCGTCGATCGTCACGGACCCCTGCTGCGGGTCGTAGAGGCGGGGGATGAGGTGCACGAGCGAGGTCTTGCCCGAGCCCGTCGAGCCCACGATCGCGGTCGTCTGCCCGGGCGCCGCCTCGAAGCTCAGCCCGTCGAGCACCGGCCGCTCGGCGCCCGGGTAGCCGAATGTCACAGCCCGGAACTCGACGCGTCCATCGCGTGGCGTCGCGTGTGCCTCCCCCTGCGGCAGGGACTGGCTGCTCTCGGTCTCCAGCACCTCGTCGATGCGTTCGGCGCACACGACCGCGCGAGGCACCATCATGACCATGAAGACGCCCATCATGACGGCGATGAGGATCTGCAGCAGGTACTGCAGGAAGGCCGTCAGCGAGCCGACCTCCATCTCACCCGCATCCACGCGCTGCCCACCGAACCACAGCACGGCCGCCGTCGCGAAGTGCAGGATCATCATGATCGCCGGGAACATGAGCACGAAGAGGTTGCCGACCTTGACCGACACCCGCGTGAGGGCCTCGTTCGCACGCTGGTAACGCTCAGCCTCGAAGGGCTCGCGCACGAAGGCCCGCACGACCCGGATGCCGATGATCTGCTCGCGGAGCACCCCGTTGATGCCGTCGATGCGGTCCTGCATCTGCCGAAAGAGTGGCATCAGGAGGAAGACGAGGATGCCCACGACCAGGAACAGCACGGGCACCGACACCCACACGAGCCACGACAGCCCCGCGTCTTCACGCAACGCCATGATGATGCCGCCGACGCACATGATGGGCGTCGACACCATGAAGTTGAGCGTCATGAGCACGAGCATCTGCACCTGTTGCACGTCGTTCGTGCCGCGCGTGATGAGCGTGGCAGTGCCGAAGCGTCCCAGCTCGAGGGCGCTCAGCGAATCGACCTTGCGATAGATCGCACGACGGATGTCGCGTCCGACCGCCATCGACGTGCGGGCGCCGAAGTACACGGCCGTGATGGCCGTCGCGACCTGCACGAGGCACACGCCCAGCATGGTCACCCCGGTCGACCAGATGAAGTCGAGATCCCCCTGCGCGATGCCGCGGTCGATGATGCTCGCGTTGAGGCTCGGCAGGTACAGCGCCGCGATGGTGGAGATGAGTTGCAGCACGAAGACCGCGATGACCCATCGCGTGTACGGCTTGATCGTGCGCAGCACGAGGGAGAGGAGTGCCAAGAGGGGAGTCCTTGCGAGATGCCGGCAGGCGGAGCCGGACCGCCAACATTACCGAAGCGACCGCCCCGAGACCAGCGTTTTCTTGCTGCGGTCGGCGCTCAGGCGTTGTAGTCGGCGTTGTAGCGCTGCAACACCTCGGCGATCGGGGCATCCATCACGAGCCTGCCCTTGTCGAGGTAGAGCCCGCGGGTGCAGAAGCGCTTGAGGTCGCGTTCATTGTGCGAGACGAAGAAGAGGGTGCGGCCGCCCTCGAGCAGTTCCTCGATGCGACGGTAGCATTTCTCACGGAAGGCCTTGTCTCCCACTGCGAGCACCTCGTCGACGAGGAGGATCGGTTCCTCGAGGCGCGTGACGACCGCGAAGGCGATGCGCACCCGCATGCCGCTTGAGAGGTGCTTGTAAGGGGTGTCGAGAAAGTCGCCGATCTCGGCGAAGTCGATGATCTCGTCGAAGCGTTCCTCGATCTCGGCCCGCGACATCCCGTGCAGTCCGGCGGTGAGGAAGACGTTGTCGCGCACCGTGAGGTCGTCGACGAAACCGCCCGTGATCTCGATCAGGGGAGCGACCCCGCCATGCACGGCCACCCGCCCCTCGTCGGGCAGGATGACCTCGGCGACGAGCTTGAGCAGGGTCGACTTGCCCTGGCCGTTGCGCCCGACGACGCCGATCGCCTCGCCAGCGGTGACCGAGAAGTCGACGCCGCGCAGCGCCCAGAACTCGTCGGGCCGGTTGCGGCGCTTGCGCCCCGCGAAGAGGTCCTTGAAGCTACGGCGGGCCCGCCGGTTGCGCTTGAAACGGATGCCCGCCTCGCGCACCTCGATCACGACGGGCGCATCCGCCCTGGGCGATGGGGACGCTGCCATCAGATCTCCTTCAGCACGGCGCGCTCGGAGCGACGGAACACGAGCAACCCGATCACGAGGAAGACGACGCTCATGGCCGCGCCGATGCCGATCGTGTCCCACGCGAGCTGGTCGGGGAAGAAGGCGCCGCGGTAGAGCGAGAAGATTCCCGCGAGCGGATTGAAGGATGCCCAGAACTGCAGGTCCTTTGGGAGGTCGGTCACGCCGTAGATGATGGGCGAAGCGTAGAAGAGGAACCGGAGGGCAAGTTTCGTGGCCCGCTCCAGGTCGCGGAAGAACACGACAAGCGGCGCGACGATGAGCCCGATGCCCATGACGAGCATCCCCTGGAGCAGCACGGCGAGGGGAAAGAACACGACCTGCCAGTGCAGCTCAGCGCTCGTGCCGATCGCGAAGATCGCCAGCACGGGGACGCTCGCGATGAACTCGATGCCCTTCGACAACACGATGCGGTTGACCCAGATCGTGCGGGGGAGCTTCGTGGAGCGCACCAGCTTCGCCTCGCGGATGAACGCGCGCGTGCTGTCAGAGATCGCGCCGTTGAACCACATCCAGGGCAGGAGGGCGACGAGCAGGAAGACGATGTAGGGCTTTTCGCCCACCGACCGGTCGAAGACCTGCGTGAAGACGAACCAGTAGATGGATGCCATCACGAGCGGGTCGAGGATCGACCACACGTATCCGAGTGCCGACGTCGAGTACCGCACGCGCAGGTCCCGCACCGTCAGGAGCCACAGCGAACGCCGGTAACGCTCAAACGGCGACCATTGGGGTCGCGGGGAGTGGCTTACGGGCACCCGGCTATCGTATTGGGTCGCGCCCGTGCGCCTCGTGCATCCAGCCTCGACGGCGTGGGTCAGCGGAAGAGGAGGTTCGCGCGCTCAAGGTCTTCCGCGAAGTCGACCTCGACGGCGTAGAGGTCCGAGATGTCGAGCGGCTCGACCTTGAGGCCGTCCTGCTCGATCGCAAGCTCGATGCCGCGCTCGAAGTAGTCCTGGTCGCCGACGCGCGCGAGCTGGCGCAGGAGCACCGCCTTGTCATCGCGCGAGATGTAGTTGATGCCGACGGCCTCGCCGAGCCCGCCCTTGACGGTCTTCGAGAGCTCGCGGATGTAGCCGTGCATGTCGGTCGTGTACTTGACCTCCTCGTCGGAGACCTTTGCCGTATTGACGGTCACGAACGACTGGTCGCGGGCGACCAGCTTGGCCGCGCGCTCGAGGGCCTCGGGGTCGAAGACGACGTCACCGTTCATCCACAGCACGCCGCCGGACGTCGAGGCGCGGAGGGCGCGCATGAGGCTCTTCGAAGTGTTCGTGACGTCGTACTGCTCGTTGTAGACGAAGGATGCCTCAGGGAACGCCTCGATGATGTGCTCGAGCTTGTAGCCGACGACAATGCTCACCTTGGCGTTGCGGCCGAATGCCTGGTGGATGTTGTCGAACTGCTGCTGCATGATCGTGCGTCCATCACTCAGCTCGGTCAGCGACTTGGGCAGGCTGCGGCCGAGCCGGCTGCCCATTCCAGCGGCGAGGATGACGATCTGGGTGCTCACGAGTTGCTCCTTATTGAAGAGTGCAGTCTAGGGGCCGCGCCTTGGGGAAGCCCTGACAGGACGCTGATCGCTCGCCGAGTAACGGCGGGATCTTCACGTGCCGTTTACGGTGCAGCAGAAAATGGGACACCTCGTTGTGCTGGTCTCTACGGTAGCGAGAAGTGTGCCTACAAGGAGGGGTTCCCAGCGCACTGTCGTCAATTCGTGACCCAAACGCGACCTGGCCCTCCTGTGATGGCCTACAGGTTGGTACGGTTGACCGGTGACAAAGGACCCTGCAGCCGAGACGACGCCCTTCTCGATCGAGCAGGCCCTTACGCGGTTCGACCAACTCATCGAGCGGCTCGGCACGACGCAGCGTCCCGCCGAGGTCGAGCCAAAGGAGTCGATCGCCGTGGAGGTCGAGCCAGGCGTGCCAGATGCGATCGACGAGGTCGTCGAGACTGCTGACGTCGAGGCGCCGGAGGTGCCATCCGCTGTCCCCGCCGCGACGCCGCAGGCCAGCGTGCCGGACCCCTACGCGGATGCCCCCGTCGTGCTTGAGGTATCCGGCCTCGTCAAGCGATTCGGTTCCACGGTCGCAGTCGACGGCGTCGACCTCGAGGTGCGCGCCGGGCAGATCTTTGGCATCGTCGGCCCGAATGGCGCGGGCAAGACGACGACCCTGTCGATCGTCACCGGCGTCCTGCGTCCCGACCAGGGCAACGTGCTCGTCGGCGGCCGGGATGTCTGGGTCGAGCCGGCGGCGGCGAAGCGCGACATGGGCATCCTGCCCGACCGCCTGCTGCTCTTCGACCGTCTCACGGGGCGCCAGCTCCTCTACTACTCGGGCATGCTGCGCGGCCTCGACCGGGCGACCGTGCTCTCGCGCACGGAGGAACTCATCAGGGCCTTCGACCTCGAAGATTCCCAGGATCGCCTCGTGACCGACTATTCGGCGGGCATGACGCGCAAGGTGGCGCTCGCCGCAGCGCTCATCCACTCGCCGCGCCTGCTCATCCTCGACGAACCCTTCGAGTCGGTCGACGCCGTCTCGGTCGCGACCGTGCTCGACATCCTGCGGCGCTATGCGGATGCGGGCGGCACGGTCGTGCTCTCGAGCCACAGCATGGACCTCGTCGAAAGCGTGTGTGACTCGATCGCGGTCGTCGCGGAGGGGCGGGTGCTCACGAGCGGAACGACGGCGAGCGTGCGCGGCGACGCCACCCTGGAGGAACGCTTCGTCAGGCTCATCGGCGAACTGCAGCCGGGGGAGGACATGGAGTGGTTGCGCTCTTTCTCCGTCTGAGGCTCACGCAACTGGCGCACGCCCTGCGGCGCAGGCCAGAGCAACTCTTCGGCCTCGCACTCCTGCTCGGCCTCGGCATTGCCCTCACCGGTTACGTCACTGAATCGTTCCTCGACCCGAACGTCTTTCCCACACGGGATGCCGCGACGGCCGGCGTCATCGTCGGCTCGCTCGTGACTCTCGGCTTCTTCGTCGTTCCCGTGGTCGCCTCATCCGATGACGTGGCAGATCCCCGTGTGTTCGGCCCCCTCGGAGTCGAGCCCCTCGTGGTCGCGCGCGGGCTTGCGCTGAGCGCACTACTCAGCGTCCCCTCCGTCCTGCTCATCGTCACGGCCGGTGCGTACTTCGTTGCATGGTCGCAGCATCCCGGGGTCGGCCTCGTGGCCTTCCTTGCCTCCGTGCTCATCGTCGTGACGGGCGTGCTCGGCGCTCGGCTCATGCGTTCATTCGCTGCGCTCGTGTTCTCGACTCGCAGGCTGCGTGAACTCGCGGGCATTCTCGGTGTCTTCGCCCTCCTGGCGTGCTTGCCCTTCGTGCTGGCACTCCTGCTCGGCATGAGGGAGGCGTCGATCGTCGAGCGACTCGGCGGGGCCGCTGCCGGGCTCGGGGCCTCGCCGCTCGGCCAGGCCTGGGCCGCGCCCACCCTCGCCGCAGCAGGCGACATGGGTGGGGCGTGGCTGAAGCTCGCGCTCGCCGCGCTCTTCGTGGCAGCGCTGTGGCTGCTCTGGCATGCGCTCGTGATCGTCATGCTCCGTTCTCAGGCATCCGCCGAACTGTCGGCCGAGTGGGGCGGCAGGGGGCTCGGCTGGTTCGACCTGCTTCCCAGGAGCGAAGCGGGCGTCATCGCGGCGCGCAGCCTCAGCTACTGGGCGCGGGACGGCCGCTACAAGCTTGCCCTCGCGGTCATCCCCGTCGTCTCGCTCATCGTCGTCATTCCCTTCCTCGTCGTCGGCGTGTGGTGGCAGAACCTCGCGCTCGTACCGCTTCCGGTCGCCTGCCTGTTCCTCGGCTGGTTGCTGCACAACGACCTCGCCTACGACAGTTCCGCGCTCTGGCTCCATGTCGCCTCCAACGTGAGCGGATGGGCCGACCGGGTCGGCCGGGCCCTGCCGGTGTTGGGCCTAGGACTCGGCGTCATCGCGGTGCTCGCGCCCATCTCGGTGCTGCTCTACGGTGACTGGACCGTCTTTCCGTCCATGATCGGTGTCTGCCTGGCCCTGCTGCTCGGCGGCGTCGGCATCTCGAGCGTCACGTCCGTGCGGATGCCCTACGCCGCGGTGAGGCCGGGCAGCAGCCCCTTCGCGCAGCCGCAGTCCTCCGGTAGCGCAGCGGGACAGGCGGTCTCGTTCTTCCTCATCGTGCTGTGTGCCCTGCCCGCCCTCGGTCTTGCCGCACTGCAACTCGCCGAGGGAGGCAGCTGGGGCATGCTGTCGCTCGCGGCCGGTGCGGGCGTCGGACTGCTCGTGCTCGTGCTCGGCTTCGCGATCGGGGCACGGACCTTCTCTCGGCAGGCGCCCGAGTTGCTCGCCTTCACGCTCCGCAACTGAGTCACGATGGGCCGATCTTGTCAGCCCTGAAGCCGACCGAAGCGCCTACCATTGATGCCATGAGCGACACTGAGCACACCGGCGGCGGCACCGACACCCTCGACCGCGAGCTTGAAGAGCTCCTCAACCAGGAGCAGGTGGAAGATGGCGACCACGAGCGCTACTCCCACTATGTCAACAAGGACAAGATCATGAAGTCGGCCCTCACGGGTCGACCCGTCATTGCGCTGTGCGGCAAGGTGTGGACGCCCGGGCGCGATCCCCAGAAGTTTCCCGTGTGCCCCGTGTGCAAAGAAATCTACGAGTCCATGAAGAAGTAGCGACCATGTTCCGCATCGACCCCACCTCGGCCACGCCGCCGTTCGAACAGCTGCGGGGGCAGGTCATCGAGCAGGTCAAGAGCGGACGTCTCGCTTCGGGTGCGAAGCTGCCGACGGTTCGTGGCCTCGCTGTCGACCTCGGAGTCGCGGCCAACACGGTCGCTCGCGCCTACCGCGAGCTCGAGGCCGACGGCATCATCGAGACGCGCGGCCGCGCCGGCACCTTCGTGGCCGCGGCGGGGGATGCCTCGGAGCGCCGGGTGCAGGAACTCGCGCGACAGTTCGCGGCCGACGTGCGACGGCTCGGTGTCGATGAGAACGCTGCGCTCGACTGGGTCGAAGCGGCGCTGCGCTCCTGAAGCCGGCTTTCACAATTCAGGAACTGGCTTTCACAATTCAGGAACTGGCCCTCCCAATTCAGGGGCCCGGCTCCTGAATTGTGAGAGTGATCTCCTGAGTTGGGAAAGTGACCTCCCGGGTTGCGATACGCTCCGCTACTCAAGCCGCGCAAGCAAGCTCCGCTACTGGGCCCGCACAACGAAAGAAGCCCCGGCCGAGGCCGGGGCTTCTTCAGTTCTGGCGAAGGACTAGAACTGGTTCATCGTGTTGTTGTGGCCGCCGGCCTTGAGGGCCGCGTCTCCCGCGAAGTACTCCTTGTGGTTGTCGCCGATGTCGGAGCCCGCCATGTTCTGGTGCTTGACGGTCGCGATTCCCTCGCGGATCTCGCGGCGCTGCACGCCCTTGACGTAGGCGAGCATGCCCTGGTCGGCGAAGTAACCCTTGGCAAGGTCATCCGTCGACAGCGCAGCCGTGTGGTACGTCGGCAGCGTGATGAGGTGGTGGAAGATGCCCGCCTTGGCCGAGCCCTCCTTCTGGAAGTTGCGGATCATCTCGTCCGCCACCGTGGCGAGCTCGGTCTCGTCGTAGTCGACGTTCATGAGCTTGTCGCGGTCGTAGGCCGAGACATCCTTGCCCTCTTCGACCAGCTTGTCGAAGGCCTGCTGGCGGAAGTTGAGGGTCCAGTTGAACGACGGGCTGTTGTTGTAGACGAGCTTGGCGTTCGGGAACACCTTGCGCACCTCGTCGACCATGCCGGCGATCTGGCCAACGTGCGGCTTCTCGGTCTCGATCCAGAGCAGGTCGGCACCGTTTTGCAGCGAGGTGATGCAGTCGAGCACGCAGCGTGCCTCACCCGTGCCCTGGCGGAACTGGTAAAGGTTGCTCGCGAGGCGCTTCGGGCGCAGCAGCTTGCCGTCGCGCTTGATGACGACGTCGCCGTTGCCGAGCTCGGCGTCGGAGATCTCCTCGACATCGAGGAAGGCGTTGTACTGGTCGCCCAGGTCACCCGGCGTCTGCGTGACGGCGAGCTTCTGCGTGAGGCCGGCGCCGAGCGAGTCGGTGCGGGCGACGATCACGCCGTTGTCGATGCCGAGCTCGAGGAACGCATAGCGCACCGCGTTGATCTTGGCGATGAAGTCCTCGTGGGGAACCGTGACCTTGCCGTCCTGGTGGCCGCACTGCTTCTCGTCAGAGACCTGGTTCTCGATCTGGATGGCACACGCGCCGGCCTCGATCATCTTCTTGGCGAGGAGGTAGGTCGCCTCGGGGTTTCCAAAGCCGGCGTCGATGTCCGCGATGATCGGCACGACGTGCGTCTCGTAGTTGTCGATCTGCGACTGGATGAGCTCCACGGAGGTCTCGTCACCGGCCGAGCGGGCGGCGTCGAGCTTCGTGAAGAGCAGGTCGAGCTCGCGAGCATCCGCCTGGCGCAGGAAGGTGTAGAGCTCCTCGATCAGCGCGGGCACGGCCGTCTTCTCGTGCATCGACTGGTCGGGCAGCGGGCCGAACTCCGAGCGAAGCGCCGCGACCATCCATCCCGAGAGGTACAGGTAGCGCTTGTTAGTGGTCTTGAGGTGCTTCTTGATCGAGATGAGCTTCTGCTGGCCGATGAAGCCGTGCCACACGCCAAGGGACTGCGTGTAGACGGAGGAGTCGGCGTCGTACTCTGCCATGTCGCGGCGCATGATGTCTGCCGTGTACTGGGCGATCTCGAGGCCCGTCTTGAAGCGGTTCTGGGCGCGCATGCGGGCGACCGACTCGGGGTTGATGGCGTCCCAGCTGCTGCCGTACTGCTGCTTGAGGGCCTCGATCGACGCGATGTCGTCCTGATACGTGGTCATGGTGCTGATTCCTTCGTTGGTGGGATGGGGCTGGTGTTGGTCAGGCGGATGCGACGGGCTGAGGTTCCTCGACGAGGTAGCGCGTGTAGGCCGTGATCGTGAGGAAGGTCGGGTACTCCTCGCGGAGCGCGACCTCACGGAATACGTCGATCGCGTCGTCGAAGCGGTCGCCGTCGAAGCGCTCGAGGCCGAGGCGCTCGATGATGCCCTCGACGACCTCCGTGCAGATGACGGTGCCCTCTTCCGTGACGGTGTTCTGATGGATCCACTGCCAGATCTGCGAACGGCTGATCTCGGCTGTCGCGGCGTCCTCCATGAGGTTGTCGATCGCGGCGGCGCCGACACCGCGCAGCCACGACTCGATGTAGCGAATGGCGATAGAGACGTTGTCGCGAAGTCCGGCATCCGTCACGGTGCCGCCGATCGAGCGGATGTCGAGCAGCTGGTCGCGGGTGACGTGCACGTCGTCGCGCAGGCGGTCGACCTGGTTGGGCTTCTCGCCGAGCACGGCGTCGAACTCCGTCTTCGCCGTCGGGATGAGGTCGGGGTGGGCGACCCAGGTGCCGTCGAAGCCGTCATTCGCCTCGCGGCGCTTGTCGGTGGCGACCTGCTCGAGGGCGCGCTCGGTGACCTCGGGGTCGCGGCGGTTGGGGATGAAGGCGCTCATGCCGCCGATCGCGAAGGCGCCGCGCTTGTGGCAGGTGCTCACGAGCAGCTCGGTGTAGGCCCGCATGAAGGGCACCGTCATGGTGATCTGGTTGCGGTCGGGCATGACGTACCACTGCCCGCGGCCGCGGTAGTTCTTGATGATCGAGAAGATGTAGTCCCAGCGGCCGGCGTTGAGGCCGGCGCAGTGGTCACGGAGTTCGTAGAGGATCTCCTCCATTTCGAACGCTGCGGGGATCGTCTCGATGAGCACCGTGGCGCGGATCGTGCCGTGCTCGATGCCGAGGTACTCCTCCGAGAACGAGAACACCTCGTTCCAGAGGCGGGCCTCGAGGTGCGACTCGAGCTTCGGCAGGTAGAAGTAGGGGCCGCGGCCCTGCTCGATGAGCTTCGTCGCGTTGTGGAAGAAGTAGAGGCCAAAGTCGACGAGGCTGCCGGACGCGGCCATGCTGATGCCTGTGCGGTCGATGAAGCGCAGGTGCTTCTCGACGAGGTGCCAGCCGCGCGGGCGGAACACGATCGTGGGGGTGCGCTCGGCCGTGACCGCGTAGGTCTTGCCCTCGGGGCTCGTGTAGTCGAGCTGGCCGCGGAGGAAGTCGTAGAGAGTGATCTGGCCGCCGATGACGTTCGCCCAGGTGGGGCTCGTCGCGTCTTCCTGGTCAGCGAGCCACACGTTGGCGCCCGAGTTGAGTGCGTTGATCGCCATCTTGCGGTCGGTCGGGCCGGTGATCTCGACGCGGCGGTCTTCGAGGCCGGGGCCGGCCCCCGCGACCTTCCAGGAGTCGTCGTTGCGGATGTGCTCCGTCTCGGGCAGGAAGCGCAGGTCGCGTCCATTGCCGAGGTCGAAGCGCCGCTGCATCCGGTCGGCGAGTCGGTCGTGCCGCTGGCCACTGAAGCGAGCGTGGAGTGCTGCCACGAACGCAAGGGCCTCGTCGGTGAGGATCTCGTCGAAGCGGTCCCGCTGGGGGCCCGTGATCTCGATTGTGGGGTTCATGGTGTGACCTTTCGTCCGGTGCTTTCCCCAACTCTGACCCAAGAATTAGGCCTCTTCCGGCGAAATCAAGGCAGAAGATTTGCCATTCTTCTGTTGCATAGAAGAAGCTTGTCTGGCACCCTGAATCCATGACCGACATGCTCGCCCCGCCCGTCGACGAGACGCTCGACGCCCTCACGATCGGAAAGCGCATCCGCCAGCTCCGCACTGAGCGCGGCATGACGCTCGACGACCTCGGAGCAGCCATCGGCCGGGCACCTTCCCAGGTGAGCGTGCTCGAGAACGGCAAGCGCGAACCCCGCCTAAGTGACCTGCAGACGCTCGCCCGCGCCCTCGGCGTCGGACTCGAGGCGCTGCTCGCGACCGAGGCGCCCTCCAAGCGCGCCGCACTCGAGATCGCCCTCGAACGCGCGCAACGTGGACCCCTCTACTCCTCGCTCGGGCTGCCACCCCTCCCCGTGCGCAAGTCGCTCAGCGATGAAGCCATCGAGACGATCCTCGGGCTGCACGCCGAGCTGGAACGCCTGCACCGGCAGCGTGCCGCGACGCCGGAGGAGGCACGCAGGGCGAACACCGAGCTGCGCCAGCAGATGCGCACGCAGAACAACTACTTTCCTGAGCTCGAGGAGACCGCAGCGAGGCTCCTCTCGGCGGTCGGCCACACGGGAGGGCCACTCTCGCAGCGCATCGCCTCCGACCTCGCCAGCCACCTCGGCTTCTCGTTGCACTACGTGAAGGACCTGCCGGCATCCACTCGCTCCGTGACCGACCGCAAGCACGGCCGCATCTACCTGCAGATGAACCCCGGCGGAGACCCGCGCACGTCGCTGCTCCAGGCGCTCGCGGGCCACGTGCTCGGCATCACGGAACCGAAGGACTATACGGAGTTCCTGCGCCAGCGCGTCGAGACGAACTACCTCGCCGCGGCGCTCATGGTGCCGGAGACGGGTGCGGTCGAGTTCCTCACGGCCGCGAAGAACGCCAAGGAGCTCTCGGTCGAAGACCTGCGCGACACCTTCGCTGTCACCTACGAGACGGCGGCGCACCGCTTCACAAACCTCTCGACGCAGCACCTCGGCATCCCCGTGCACTTCCTCAAGGTGCATGAGTCGGGCACGATCTCGAAGGCCTACGAGAACGACAATGCGGCCTTCCCGACGGATGCCCTCGGCGCCGTCGAGGGGCAGGTCGTGTGTCGCCGGTGGAGCGCCCGGCAGGTGTTCGACGTCGATGACCGCTTTAGCCCGTACCACCAGTACACGGACAAGCCCGCGGGAACCTACTGGTGCACCTCGAGCATCCAGACGACGCACCAGGGTGCCTTCTCGGTGAGTGTCGGCACGCCCTTCGCTAACGTGAAGTGGTTCCGCGGCCGCGACACCAAGCATCGCCAGGTGTCGTCGTGCCCTGACCCCGCCTGCTGCCGCAAGCCGCCGGGAGAACTCTCCACCAAGTGGGCCGAGCACGCCCTCCCGAGCGCGAGCCTCAACTCCTCGCTGCTCGCGGCCGTGCCCTCAGGTTCGCTCACGGGCATTGACCAGAGCGAGGTCTACGCGTTCCTGGAGTCGCACGCGCCCGGGGACTGACTTTCACAATTCAGGACCCAACGTTCCCAACTCAGGAAAACCTGAGAGCCAGGTCCTGAATTGGGAGAGGTTCTAGGCATAGATGGTCGGCAGCGCGGGCTCGCCGCGGCTGAGCCGTGACGCGGCGGGCGGGAGTTCTGCGACGGCGGCGGCGCGGTGTTCGCGTGCCAGCCTGGTGCCCCCCTCGCCGAGGTGCTGCCGTTCGACCGCGCCCTCGACGATGAGCGGCACGAGAAGCTCGCGGCCATCGTGCTCTGCCGCGCCCGTGTGAATCACCTCGGCGGTCGCAACCCCGTCCTCGAGTCGTCGCACGGGGAACTTGCGCCCCCCGACGGTCGCCTTGTCGGCGGACTTCTTGGCGACGGAGATCCACTCGCCGCGGGCATCCTGTCGCGCCACCAGCTTGTAGACCATGCCGGACGCGGGCGAGCCGGAGCCCGTGACGACCGAGGTGCCGACGCCGAAGGAGTCGACGGGGGTCGCCGACATGGCGGCGATCGTGTACTCGTCGAGGTCGCTCGTGACCGTGATGCGGGTTTCGGTCGCGCCGAGGGAGTCGAGCTGGGCGCGAACGGCCGCGACCTGCTGGGGGAGGTCCCCGCTGTCGATGCGCACGGCACCGAGCTGCGTGCCGGCGATGCGCACGGCCTTCTCGACGGCGGCGTGCACGTCATAGGTGTCAACGAGGAGGGTCGTGCCGGGGCCGAGCGCGTCGACCTGTGCCTGGAAGGCTTCTTCCTCGGTCTCGTGCAGGAGCGTGAAGGAGTGCGCGGCGGTTCCCATGGTCGGCACACCCCAGGTGCGCCCCGCCTCGAGGTTGCTCGTCGATGCGAAACCGGCGATGTAGGCGGCGCGGGCAGCCGCGATGGCGCTGCGTTCCCCCGTGCGGCGCGAGCCCATCTCGGCGAGGGGCTTGCCCGCGGCCGCGCCGACCATGCGCGCGGCGGCGGTCGCGACAGCCGAGTCGTAGTTGAGCACGCTCAGGATGAGGGTCTCGAGCACGACGCATTCGCCGAAGCCGCCCTCGACGACGAGGAGCGGCGAGCCCGGAAAGTAGACCTCGCCCTCCCGGTACCCATGGATGTCGCCCGAGAAGCGGTAGTCGGCCAGCCAGTCGATCGTGTCGGGGGAGACGATGCTGTTGTCACGCAACCAGGAGAGTTCCGCGTCGGAGAAGCGGAAGCGTTCGATGAGCTCGAGCAGTCGACCCGTGCCCGCAAGCACCCCGTAGCGCCGGGCGCCGGGGAGTCGACGCGCGAAGGCCTCGAAGACGCACGACCGATCGTTGGTGCCGGCGCGCAGGGCGGCGTCAACCATCGTCAGTTCGTACTGGTCGGTCAGCAGGGCGGTCGATGCATCGCTCACCCGGCCAGCCTAACGTGGGCGATCAGGCCACCTCAGATGCCCGTCGACTAGTCTTTTGCGGTGAGCACCGCAGGCCCCTTCGACCCGAGCGCCTATGGGGCGTTCCGCTTCGACAGCTTCCGTGTCGACGAGTCCGCGTGCGCGGTCGATTTCACCTTCACGCTTGTTCCGCGCGAGGGGGCGGATGCCTCCCCCTGGAGCTTCACGGAGCGCATCGGTTTCTCGGCCCCGGCCGGCGGAGCGACGCCGGACTGGGCGGCGGCCCGCGGCATCCTTCCCCTGCTGGGTGCGGTGCTGGGACTCAGCTACTACAAGGCGGCCGCGCCACCCGTCTATGAGGTCGCGGTGGACGGTCTCGCTGCCGAGGGCGCCGCGTTCCTGAAGCAGGCGCTGCGGCACGGGCTCGCCGAGTTCGCGTACCGTGCGGGGCTGCCGGCGCTACTGGCGACTGAGGTGACGGTGACGGGCGCGCCCGCGGCTTCCCGGGCATCCGTCGCCCTCGAGGGAGAGCGCCTCGCTCGGCCTCTCGCGCCCGTCGGCGGCGGCAAGGACTCGGTCGTGACGGTCGAGTCGCTTCGGCTCGCAGGCCTCGACGTGACCCAGTTCTCGGTGAACCCCAACGCGATCATGCGCCGCGTCGCGGAAGCGGCCGGGCTGCCCTTCGTGACGGCGAGCCGCACCCTCGACCCCGCGCTCTTCGAACTCAACAAGTCGGGCGCGTTGAACGGCCACGTGCCGGTGACGGCCATGAACTCCCTCATCGCGCTCGCGCAGGCGCGGCTGCTCGGGCTGGGGCCCGTCGTCATGTCGAACGAGAACTCCGCCGCCGAGCCGACTCTCGTGTGGAACGGCGAACCCGTCAACCACCAGTGGTCGAAGAGCCTCGAGGCCGAGCAGCTGCTCGCTGCGGCGATCGAGGCGCAGACTGGGGAGCGCGGTGCCTACTTCTCGCTCCTGCGCCCATTCACTGAGCTGCGCATCGCCGGCAAGTTCGCCCGCACCGAGCGCTACGACGACGCGATCGTGAGCTGCAACCGGGCATTCCGGCTCTCGGGCGCCGAGCCCGGTTGGTGCGGCGAGTGTGCCAAGTGCCAGTTCGTGTTCCTCGCACTCTCGCCCTTCATGTCGCGGGAGCGTCTCGTCGGCATCATCGGCACCGACATGTTCGCCAAACCCGAGCTTGTCGACGGCTTCGCCTCCCTGCTGGGCCTCGACGCCCACAAGCCCTTCGAGTGCGTGGGCGAGGAGGCCGAGTCGACCGTCGCGATGAGCCTGGCCGCCCGTTCGCCCGAGTGGTGGGACTCCGCCGTCGTCAGGGCGCTCGTCGAGCGGGCCCCCGAGTTGCTCGATGGTGACCCCGCGATGGAGCGCTCGCTGTTCGCCGATCGCGAGGCGACCCCCGTGCCCGGCATCTACGCCGAAGCGCGCGACCTGCTCGATTCGAGCGTGCCGCTGTGAGCGCCGCCGAGAAGTTCCGCGGGCGCCGCGTGCTCATCGTCGGCACGGGCCGCGAGGGGCAGGCCGTCGCCGAGCTGGCCGTGCCGGTCGCGACATCCGTCATCGCCTACACGGATGACGCGGCCGCCGCACCGGCCTGGGCCGCGGCGTGGGGCGAGCGGGTTCCCGTACACGTCGGCTCCGTCGAGGGGGCGATCGATCTCGTCGTCGCGTCACCGGGCGTGAGTCCGCAGCATCCGCTGCTGCAACGTGTGCGCGAGTCCGGCATCGAACTGACGACGGGTACGAGCCTGTGGCTTGCCGAGCATGCGGGGCAGACCGTCGCGGTGACGGGCAGCAAGGGCAAGAGCACGACGAGCAGCCTCATCCACCACTTGGAGACGGCGCTCCACGGGCCAGCAGCACTCGGCGGCAACATCGGCGTGCCGCTCCTGTCGCTGCCGGATTCGCCGCGCTACGTCGTCGAGCTGTCGAGTTACCAGTGCGCTGGCCTGACGGTGTCGCCGCATACGGCCGTCGTCACCTCGCTGTTCGCGGAGCACCTCGACTGGCATGGCAGCGAACAGGCCTACTTCCGCGACAAGCTCAACCTCATCGCCCACGGACCCCGCCGCGTGATCGTCAACGCCAACGACAGCCGCCTCATCGCCGAGGTGACCGCGCGGTATCCCTTCATGGCGCCCGAGCTTGTGGGCTTGGACGAGAGCTTCCATCTCGCCGACGGATGGTTCATGCGCGGCACGGAGCGGCTCTTCCCGCGCGAGACCCTGGCCCTGCGTGGTGAGCACAACGCCCTCAACGCGTGCCTGGCGCTCGCCGCGGTCGAGCGCGACGGCCTCGACCTGGTTGCGGAGCGCGAGCGGGTCGCGTCGGTGCTTGCGGAGTTCACGCCGCTCGAGCACCGGCTCGAGGAGATTCCGGATGCCTCGGGCCTCACCTTTGTCGACGACTCCCTCTCGACCAGTCCCTACGCCGCGATCGAGGCCATGCGCGCCTTCGCCGACGCGCCCCTCACGCTCCTCGTTGGCGGGGCCGACCGCGGTGTCGACTATGCACCGCTCGCCGACTATCTGGCCGAGCATCCGATCGCGGCGGTCATCGGCCTGCCTGGCAGCGGAGAGAGGCTCACGGGACTCATGCCCGCAGCCCAGCGGGTCGCGACCGCGGTTGACATGGCGGATGCCGTGCGCCAGGCTCGCGCACTCACGCCGAGCGGCGGCTACGTGCTGCTCTCGCCTGCCGCGCCCAGCTACGGCATCTACCGCAACTATGCGGAACGGGCGGCGGACTTCCGCGCAGCCATTGGCGCGACGGCCAGCGAAGGCTGACGACCTTGCCCGCCGCCCTCGACACGACATGCTGCATCGTCGGGCGAGCGCCGGGTGGTCGGTCGCGGCATCAGGCCGGAGCACGTCTCGGCTGGGCTGCGGTCGCACTTCGAGAGCGTGGGAGGATTGCGGCATGACTGACCTGCGCATCGATTCCCGCACCCCCGACCAGCTTCGCCCCGTGACTTTCGAGCGCGGATGGAGCAAGCAGGCGGAGGGCAGCTGCCTTGTGAGTTTCGGCGACACGAAGGTGCTGTGCACGGCATCCTTCACCAACGGGGTGCCGCGCTGGATGACCGGTAAGGGCAAGGGCTGGGTCACGGCCGAGTACTCGATGCTGCCGCGGGCGACGAACAGCCGCAACGACCGCGAGGCGGTCAAGGGCAAGATCGGCGGACGCACCCACGAAATCTCGCGTCTCATCGGCCGCAGCCTCCGGGCGGTCGTCGACATGAAGGCGCTCGGCGAGAACACGATCGTGATCGACTGCGACGTGCTCCAGGCGGACGGTGGCACCCGCACCGCTGCGATCACGGGCGCCTATGTCGCCCTCGCCGACGCGCTCGATTGGGGCAAGCAGAACAAGTTCATCGCGCAGAGGGCCGCGCCCCTGAGCGACAGCCTCGCGGCCGTCTCGGTTGGCATCGTCGACGGCACGCCGATGCTCGACCTCGCCTACACGGAGGACGTGCGGGCGGGCACGGATATGAACGTCGTCGCGACTGGTTCGGGCAAGTTCATCGAGGTGCAGGGCACGGCGGAGGGTGTGCCTTTCGACCGCGCCGAACTCGACGCCCTGCTCGATCTCGCGCTCGCGGGCACGAACAGCCTCACCGCGCTGCAGAAGGCCGCGCTCGAGGCATGACGCGCACACTCGTCCTCGCGACTCACAACCAGCACAAGGTGGTTGAGCTGCGGCGCATCCTCGGCTCGCAACTCGACGGCATCGAACTCATCGGCTACGACGGCCCGGAGCCGGTCGAAGATGGCGATACCTTCGAGGCGAATGCGCTCATCAAGGCGCGCGCGGCCCACGAGCACACGGGCCTGCCCGCGATTGCGGATGACTCGGGCATCAGCGTCGCCGCGCTGGGCGGTGAGCCGGGCATCCACTCTGCTCGTTACGCAGGCACGCGCGACGACGTCGACAACTACCGGCTGCTTCTCGCGAACCTGGGCGACGCGAGCGACCGCCGCGCCGACTTCATGTGCGCGGCCGCCTTTGTCGACGGCGAGGTCGAGTTCGCCGAGTTGGGCGTGTGGCCGGGCACGATCCTGCACGAGCCGGCGGGGACGGGCGGCTTCGGCTACGACCCGGTCTTCAAGCCCGAGGGGCTGGAGGTCGCGTCCGCCGAGTTGAGCGCCGACGAGAAGAACGCGATCAGCCATCGCTCGCGCGCGTTCGGGGCCCTCCTGCCTCGCGTCAGGCAGCAGCTGCTCTGAGTGTCCTTTCGCAGGTCGCCCTGTATTACCATTTCGGCATGCCGAAAACTCTTGCCTCGGGTCGCCGTATCATCGCGGCCATGGCCGCGACAGCCCTCGTCGCTTCACTCGGCGGATGCGCGTCAGCGCCCGCTGAAGAGAGCACGAGCGACAAGCCGCTCGTGCTCACGACCTTCACGGTCATCGCGGACATGGTGCGGGTGGTCGGGGGAGACCACGTCGATGTCGAGTCGATCACAAAGGTGGGGGCCGAGATCCACGGCTATGAGCCGACCCCTTCCGACCTCCGGAACGCGGCATCCGCAGACCTCATCCTCGATAACGGCCTCGGGCTTGAGCGCTGGTTCGAGCAGTTCGTCGAGCGGCTCGATGTGCCGCACGCCGTGCTGACCGAAGGCATTGAGCCGATCGACATCGCAGGCGGCGAGTACCTCGGTCGCCCAAACCCGCACGCATGGATGTCGCCCGTCGCCGGCCAGCAGTACGTCGCGAACATCGCCGAGGGCCTGAGTGACCTCGTCCCCGAGCACGCAGCCGACTTCGAGGCGGCGGCCAAGGAGTACTCGGCCGAGCTCGAAACACTCGTGGCCGAGCTCGAGGCCGCAGTGCAGGAGCTGCCCGAGGAGCGCCGCGTGCTCGTGACGTGCGAGGGGGCGTTCAGCTATCTCGCTCGCGACCTCGGCCTGTCAGAGGGCTACCTTTGGCCTGTGAACAGTGACACGCAGGGCACGCCGCAGCAGGTCAAGTCCGCAATCGAGCTCGTGCGCGCCGGCAATGTGCCCGCAGTGTTTTGCGAGACGACCGTCGATGACGGCGCTATGCGGCAGGTGGCAAGCGAATCCGGCGCCAAGTTCGCCGGCAACCTCTACGTCGACTCCCTGAGCGAAGAGGGCGGCCCCGTGCCCACCTACCTCGACCTGCTGCGCCATGACATCAGCGTGATCGCTGAAGGCCTCGGCCGTGGCTGAGGGCGGGACATCGCCCGCAGCCACCATCGAGGTGCGCGGCCTGAACGTGAGCTATGAGCGGGTCCGCGCCCTCGTGGATGTCGACATCACCCTCCTTGCGGGGAGGGTGATCGGCCTCCTCGGGATGAACGGCTCCGGCAAGTCGACCCTGTTCGGCGCGCTCATGGGATCCGTGCGGCCCTCCTCGGGCCGCATCCGTCTCTTCGGGGGCGACCCGGCCGCCGCGCGCAAGGCAAACCTGGTGTCGTATGTGCCGCAGTCGGAACTGGTCGACTGGGACTTCCCCGTGTCGGTCGCCGACGTCGTGATGATGGGCCGCTACGGGCGGCAGGGCTGGACCCGGAGGGTGCGGCCAGCCGATCGCACGGCGGTCGCCGACGCGCTCGAACGGGTCGGGCTGACCGAACTCGCCGACCGCCAGATCGGCGAACTCAGCGGTGGCCAGCGCAAGCGTGTCTTCGTGGCGCGGGGCATCGCGCAGGAAGCGCAGCTCCTGCTGCTCGACGAGCCGTTCGCCGGCGTCGACAAGGGCTCGGAGCGCACGATCGTGACGCTGCTGCGCTCGCTTGCCGACGAGGGTCGCAGCATCCTGATCTCGACCCATGACCTCGCCGGCGTTCCGGAGCTCTGCGATGAGGTCGTGCTGCTACAGAATCGTGTGCTGTTCCATGGCTCGCCCGCCGAGGCACTGACACCTGAGCGCCTCGCGCTCGCATTCGGGCTCGGGGTCGAGTCGTGAGCCTCATCGACTGGCTCGTCGAGCCCCTCATGTTCGACTTCATGACACGGGCCCTCCTCGTCACCGTGGTGGCAGGCACCACCTGCGCGCTCCTCTCCACCTGGCTGGTGCAGATCGGCTGGTCGCTCATGGGCGACGCCGTCTCGCACGCCGTGCTGCCGGGCGTAGCCGTCAGCTACCTTCTCGGCTGGCCCTTCGCGGTCGGCGCCTTCATCTTCGGGGTCGGCGCGGTCGCCCTCATCGGCGGCGTGCGCGCGACCACCAAGATCAAGTCGGATGCCGCAATCGGCGTCGTCTTCACTTCACTCTTCGCCCTCGGACTCGTGATCATCTCGGCGAACCCCAGCCAGACCGACCTCGGCCACATACTGTTCGGCAATGTGCTCGGTGTCAGCGATGCCGACATCGTGCAGGTGGTCGCAATCGGCGCTATCGCCTGCGCGATCCTGCTCGCAAAGCGCAAGGACTTCACACTCTTCGCCTTTGACCGCAGCCACGCCGGGGCGATCGGCATCAACACGCGCGTGCTGTCGGCACTGCTCCTGGGCCTGCTCGCGCTCACGGTCGTCGTCGCCCTGCAGGCGGTCGGTATCATCCTTGTCGTGGCAATGTTGATCACTCCGGGTGCGACCGCGTCGCTGCTCAGTCGGCGTTTCGACCGGATGCTGCTGCTCTCGGTTGTCGTCACCGTCGTAGCGAGCATCGTCGGGGTCTACGTCAGCTACTACCTCGATGTCTCTACCGGTGGGGCAGTCGTGCTCGCCCAGGCGGCCGCCTTCGTGCTGGCCTACCTCTTCGGCGCGCGCGGCGGCGTCGTCACGGCTGCCCTGCGGCGACGACGGAGCATGACGGCGTGAACCCTGCCAGCGTCGGCAGTGCCGGCAACACCGTCGTGGAGGACTACCTCAAGACGATCTACTCGTTCAGCGAGTGGGCTGAGGTCGCGGTCACCCCGTCGGCACTCGCCGCCCGCCTGGGCCTTGCCGCCTCGAGCGTGACCGAGATGGTCAAGAAGCTCGCGGCATCCGGCCTCGTCAACCATGTGCCGTACGGCGCCATCAGCCTCACGGGGGAGGGACACACGCTCGCGCTGCGCATGGTGAGACGGCATCGGCTCATCGAGACCTGGTTGGTGGAGTCGTTCGGCTACCGCTGGGACGAGGTCCACGATGAGGCTGAGGTGCTCGAGCATGCGATCTCCGACCGGATGCTCGATGCGATCTTCGAGAAGCTGGGTCGGCCGACGCGGGATCCGCACGGTGACCCCATTCCGACCGCAGACGGCACGGTTGTGTTCCCTTCAGCGGTGTTGCTGGCCGATGCGCCGGAGGGCCATGAGGGTGTGGTGGTGCGCATCCGCGACCGTGACCCGAAGCTGCTGCGATATCTGACGGCGGAGGGGTTCCGCCTCGACTCCACGGTGCGCGTGGTCGGCCGCAAGCCGTTCGGCGGCGCGCTCACGATCACGCTCGACGGCACCGAGATCGATCTGGGCAGTGAGGCCACGGGCGAGATCTGGGTCAGCACCTGACGCGACTCCGGCTGACACCGCGCCCGTTCAGGGAGCGCGCTTGTCGGGGTCGTTGCTGGGGTCCTGGTCGAAATAGGCCGGGTCGAGCACGATCTCCTCTGAGTTGAGGGTCGGGATGCCGGCCGTGCGCGCCTGCTTGGCCTTCTGGCTCGAACGCCAGTAGTGGAATGCGGTGGGGATCACGGTCGCCGCGACGGCGATGAGCAGGATGAGGTCGATGTACTGGCGCACGAACTGCTCGACCGGCGGGATATAGCCGAGCACGAAGCCGACGAAGGTCAGGCCGGCCCCCCAGATGAGCGCGCCGATCGCGTTGTAGAGCGAGTACTTGCGGTAATCCATGTGGCCGATGCCCGCCGCGACCGGCACGAAGGTGCGGAGGATGGGCACGAAGCGCGCGAGGATGACCGAGAGCCCGCCGAAGCGCGAGAAGAAGGCGTTGGTGCGCTCGACGTTCTCGCGGCTGAAGATGCCGCTCTCCTTGCGCTCGAAGATGCTCGGGCCGAACTTGTGGCCAATCAGGTAACCGACCTCACCACCCAGGAAGGCGGCGACGGCGATCGCGAGGCACACCCACCAGATGTCCATCTCAATGACGTCCGCGAAGGTCAGCACGCCCGTGATGATGAGCAGCGTGTCACCGGGGAGGAGGAAGCCGACCAGCAGTCCGGTCTCAGAGAAGACGATGAGGCACACGCCCAGGAGGGCAAAGGCCCCGAAGCCCGTGATGAGCGTCTCGGGGTCAAGCCAGGGTATGAGGGCGAAAGGCATCAAGCGCGGGACTCCGTCGTTCAGGTGCGGCGCCTGCTGGCACCTGCTCAAGATTAGCGGCGGGAGTGCCCCAGCGCCTCGTTCTTCAGGATGATTCCGTCGAACTCCAAGGCGGATGCGTCGTGCCGGTCGTTGTACGGGAGAAGGGACTTGAACCCTCACGCCTTTCGGCACCAGAACCTAAATCTGGCGTGTATACCAATTTCACCACTCCCGCGGGAGACGCCAGTTTAGTCGCTTGGCAGCAGCCACGTTCGGGTGCAAGATTGAACAGCCCTATCCGGCGTCTGATGGAAGGCCCTCCGTGTCGCAGGCAGCATCCGTTCCCGATCCGCGGCGCTGGAAGGCGCTGGCGTTCATCGCACTCGCCGTTTCGGTCATCATCATGGATGCCACGGTGGTCAACGTGGCGGTGCCCACCATCATCGAGGACCTCGGGCTCGTGGCATCCGAGGCCGAATGGATGAACTCGGTCTATTCGCTCGTGTTCGCGGCCCTCCTAATCACCGCGGGGCGCATCGGCGATCTCTTCGGGCGCAAACGCCTCTTCCTGATCGGCGTCGTCGTCTTCGGCCTCGCGAGCGTGCTGGCCGCAGTGAGTGGCTCTGCTGCCGTGCTGATCGCGGCGCGCCTCCTCCAGGGCCTCGGGGGTGCGCTCATCATGCCAACGGCGCTCTCCTCGATTAATACCCTCTTCGTCGGCCGGGAACGTGGAATCGCCTTCGCCGTCTGGGGCGGCACGATCGGCGGAATGGCGGCCGTCGGCCCACTCGTCGGCGGATGGCTGACAACCGAGTTCAGCTGGCACTGGGCCTTCCTGATCAACGTGCCGATCGTCGTCATCGTCTTGGTGGGCGCCTCACTCTTCTTGCGAGAGACGCGGGACCCGCACGCAACTCGGGGCCTCGACCCGCTCGGCATCCTCCTGTCGTCCGTCGGCCTCGCCGCATTCGTGTTCGGGCTCATCGAGGGCCTGCGCTACGGCTGGTGGGCTTCCAAGGGCGACACCGACCTCTTCGGCCTGACCTGGACCGCGGATGTCTCGCCTGTCCCGCTCGCCTTCGCGCTCGCCCTCGTGCTCCTCACCGCCTTCGTGCTCGTGGAACGCGCTCGCGGAGCCGCGGGCAAGGCGGTGCTGCTCGATCTCTCGCTGTTGCGCATCCGCAGCTTCGGCTTCGGAAGCGTCGCCGCCCTCGTCGTGTCGCTCGGCGAGTTCGGACTGCTCTTCGCCCTGCCCCTCTTCCTCCAGGGCGGGCTGGGCCTCAGCGCGCTCGACACCGGCATCCTGGTCGTCTGGCTCGCCCTCGGCACCTTCCTCATCTCGGCTCGCACACCAGCCCTGACCCGCAGGCTCGGGGCGCGCGCAGTCGTGCGCCTGGGACTCGGGCTCGAGGTCATTGCGATCCTCGGGCTCGGGCTCACGATCACGCTCGAGACCAACACCTGGGTCTATGCGGCCTGGTTGTTCCTCTACGGCGTCGGTGTGGGCATGGCGACGGCCCAGCTCACGAGCGTGATCCTCATCGACGTGCCTGTCGAGCAGTCGGGGCAGGCGTCCGGCCTCCAGAGCACCTTCCGGCAGGTGGGGTCGGCGATCGGCATCGCCGTGCTCGGTTCGCTGCTCGTCACCTCATTGGGATCGACGTTCTCGAACTCGCTCGAAGGCGTTGACCAGTTGCCGCAGGAGGCCAGGAGCGGACTCGTCGAGGCCGTCGAGGGATCCGCCGGTGCGGCGATCCCGGGGATCGGCTCGGCCGTCGAGGAATCCATTGCGGAGGTGCCCGGCGTGCCGGTCGGTGATGCCGACGACGTGGCGGAGCAGGTGCAGGAATCAGCGCAGGAGGCGATGGTCGCAGCGGCAAAGGTGACGATCCTGAGCGCCGCCGGCGTCGTGCTGCTCGGACTGCTGGCCACCCTCGCACTCCCGCGTGTGCGCAGTGACGAGGACGACCCGGTGCAGGCGCCGCCTACTACCCCCTGACGACTCCGCGTCCACGTCGTACTCAGGAAACGCGCCTACCGTCCGAGCCATGCTGAAGATCATTCTCATCCTGCTGGCCATCTGGATCGTCCTCTCGATCATCGGTTTCGTTGTCGAGGGTCTCTTCTGGCTCGCCATCGTCGGCCTCGTGCTCTTCGCGATCACGGCCATCTTCGGCGGCGTGAAGGGGCGCGGGAGCACACGCTGAGCCCTGTGGAAAACGCGGCGCACGCGAAGGGCGCGTGTCGCAGGATGTGACGCATGCCCCAGCACCCGCACTCGCTCATCACGGAGCGCGTACGCGACAGGGTACGGCGAGACGGCATCGACCTGACGGCCGACCGCTCGATTGCCGGCCGTCTCGTGCGCGAGGAGGTGCAGCGGTACAGCGAGCGAGCGCTCGGTGGTGCCGTGCCGATGCTCGCCGACGAACGCGACGCGGAGGAACGCATCCTCGCAGACCTGGTCGGGTTCGGCCCGCTCCAGCCTTTCCTCGACGACCCGAACATCGAGGAAATCTGGATCAACGCGCCCGACCAGGTCTTCATCGCGCGCGGCGGCGGTGCAGAGCGCACCGACATCCGTTTGACTTCGTCGCAGGTGCGCGACCTGGTCGAGCGGATGCTGCAGTCCACTGGTCGGCGTGTTGACCTGAGTTCGCCCTTCGTCGACGCCTCCCTGCCCGACGGCTCACGGCTGCACGTCGTCATTCCCGACGTGACGCGCAGGGAGTGGGCCATCAACATCCGCAAGTTCGCGCGGCGCATCTCGGCGCTCGCCGACCTCGTGCAGCGCGGCTCGCTCACGCTGGAGGCGGCGGACTTCCTCCGCGGGGCGGTGCGTGCCGGTGTGAATGTCATCGTCTCCGGCGCGACGCACGCGGGTAAGACGACCATGCTGGGGGCCCTCCTGGCGGAGGCGAAGGAGCGCGAACGCATCATCACGGTCGAGGAGACCTTCGAACTCGACCTGGGCGGGCGTGACGTCGTGGCGATGCAGTGCCGCCAGGCGAGCCTTGAGGGAACCGGTGAGATCACGCTGCGAAGGCTCGTGAAGGAATCGCTGCGGATGCGCCCCGACCGGCTCGTCGTCGGCGAGGTGCGCGAGGCGGAGGCCCTCGACCTGCTGATCGCCCTCAACTCGGGGGTCCCTGGTGCGTGCACCGTGCACGCAAACGGGGCGCGGGACGCACTTGCGAAGCTCTCGGTGCTTCCCCTGCTCGCGGGGCGGAACATCGACGCGTCGTTCGTGCTCCCGACCGTGGCGGGGGTCGTCGACCTCGTCGTCCACTGCGAACAGACGGCGGATGGTCACCGCCGGGTTGCCGAGATCGTCGCGCCAACGGGCGTCGTCGACGGCGGTGTCGTGCAGGCGGTGTCGCTCTTCGCAATGACCGCCGACGGGCTTCGCCCCACCGGCGTGGCACCGCCCCGTGCCGCGAAGTTCGGATCGGCTGCGCTCGTGCCCGCGGGGATCGCGTGATGCTTCCCGTGCTTCCGGTCCTCCTGGGCGGTGCCCTCGGAGCGGGCCTACTGCTCGCGGCATCCCCGTTCCTCTGGGGGTCCCGCCAACGGGAGCGCCGACGCTCGCGCGTGCACGAGCTCATGACGGAACAGCTCACACTGGCAGGTCTCGGCTCCGTGACGCCGGCCACCTTCATTGTCGTGTCGCTGCTGCTCGCCCTCGCGGTCGGCGGCGTGACCCTCGCGTTCGTTCCCGTGCTCGCGATCGCGCTTGCGGCTGCCGCAGCGGCGGGCTCGGTGCCATTCATGATGGTGTCGTGGCGTTCCCGCGCTCGCAGGCGACAGCTCCGATCCCTATGGCCCGATGTCGTGGACCATCTCGTTTCGGCGGTGCGCTCGGGACTCTCCCTGCCCGACGGCCTCGCCGCTCTCGCCGAAGTCGGTCCGCCCGGAACTCGGGTGGCGTTCGCCGTCTTCCAGCGCGACTACCAGTCCACGGCAAACTTCTCCCGCTGCCTCGACGAACTCAAGCTGCGCCTCGCCGACCCCGTTGCAGACCGCATCCTGGAGACGCTGCGGATGTCTCGTGAGGTTGGTGGCACGGAGCTCACGGGCGTGCTCCGCAGCCTCTCGACCTACCTGCGCCAGGACTCGGCGATCCGCTCTGAGATCGAGGCGAGACAGTCGTGGGTCGTCAACGCGGCTCGGCTCGGTGCAGCGGCACCGTGGATCGTGCTCCTGCTGCTCGCGACCAGGCCAGAGGCGGCCGCTGCCTACAACACGCCCTCTGGCGTCGGCCTGATCGCGGCGGGACTCGTCGTGACGGTGCTCGCCTACCGGGTGATGATCGCGATCGGCCGACTGCCGGAGGAGGAGCGGTGGTTCCGTTGAGTGCGGCCTGGGCGCTGCTGTGTGGCAGCGCGCTCGGGCTGGGATTGTGGGTGCTTGCGACACGCATCCCTCGGCTCGGGCGCCCGCGGCTCGCGGCTCGCGTTGCTCCGCATGTTGTCGATGTGTCCCCCGGGGCGCGTGACCATTTGCACCGTTTGCAGTCCGACCCCCTGCCGGTGTTCGGTGCGCTCCTCGGGCCGCCGTTTGCCGCACTCCGCCGGGCGATGAGTGGCGTGCTCGGCGGCTCGGCCGCGGTGCAGCTGCGCTTGCGCCAGTCAGGATCGGGCATGACGCTCGACGGCTACCGTTCCCAGCAGTTGCTCGCCGCCATCGCGGGCGTCGCGTTCGGTGCCGTCGTCACGATCATCCTTGCCCCGCAGCACGCCTCACCCGTCATGCTCGGTGTCGGTTCGATCATCGCGGGTGGGGTCGCTGGCGTGTTCCTGCGCGACTGGATGCTGCAGCGCGCGGCATCACGGCGCATGTCGCGACTCGCCGCCGAGCTGCCCATGGTGCTCGAGTTCCTGACCTTGAGCCTGTCGGCGGGGGAGGGCGTGCTCGAGGCGCTCCGCCGCGTCTCTCGCATCAGTTGCGGGGAACTGTCTCGCGAACTCGGGGCGGTGCTCACCGACGTCACGACGGGTGCGCCCCTGTCGGAGTCGCTGCGGCGCTGCGCCGAGGAACTGCAGCTGGCGCCCTTCACACGCTGCGTCGACCAGCTGACGATCGCCCTCGAGCGCGGCTCGCCGCTTGCCGAGGTGCTGCGGGCCCAGGCTCAGGATGCGCGCGAAGACACCAAGCGCGGCCTGCTGGAACTTGCGGGTAAAAAGGAGGTGGCGATGCTCGTGCCCCTCGTCTTCCTCATCCTGCCGGTCACGATCCTGTTCGCGATCTTCCCGGGCATCATGGTGCTGCGGCTCGGGTTCTGACGCGCTCACGGGGCGACCGGGTTCACATTCCGACGGCCCGATGACGCGACGGGCAGGTTCGCTTCGCGCACCTCCCGGTACCCGCGGAGGTTGGTATAGAGCTCGTCGCGCAACGGGTTACGGCGCCGCTTGACGATCGTGTACACCTGGTAGACCGCCACCGCGATGTTGGCCGCGAGTGCGATCGCGGACACCGTGAACAGCGCGGCGGGGTCGTGGGAGGACTCGACCGCGAACGGTGAGGACTCCACGAAGGTCGGCACGGCCATCGTGAACATCATCCAGAGCGCCAAGGTATGTGCGCGGTGCTGCAGCCACGCGCCCCGCTTGATGAAGAACGCCGGGATCGTGCAGGAGATGAGCAGCGCGGCGCCGGCGTAGAAGGAGTGGTCTCCCACGCAGTTGTAGACGTAGGCGAAGTTCCAGAGATCGTACGCGATGATCCAGAACCACAGCATGTCGGGCCAGATCATGTCCTTCGAGCGGTCGCGCGACACGAAGATCCCTACCCATCCGCAGATGGTAAGCAGATTCAGGATGCCGGCGACGGCGTTCATGTAGTTCCAGGGTCCGCCGACCATGAAGACGCCGTCGTGAACGCCCTGTAGCCCGGCCACCTCAAAGTCACGAATGACGGCCTCGCCGATGTTGATCGCGAGGATCAGCGGCGGGAACAGCAGCATCCACCGGTTCTTCGCAAGACCCGGCACGTACCGGATGAGCATGAAGCCGAGACAGCCGGCCAGCGCCGAGTACACCTTGACCCAATGGAACCAGGTGCCCGTCGAGGACCCCTCGGCGGCGGTGGTCGGCCACACAAAGATCGTCAACACGATCGGCAGCGCGACGAAGAAGGCCAGGCCCGCCCACTTCCACCGACGCGTCACTTCGTTGAGCCCGACGAGCGCGCCGAGTACGACGAACCACATCAGCCACGAGTACCAGGGAATAGATTCGTACAGAAACATTTGACTGTCTCCTCCGGGCCCGCCCCGCGCGGGTTGTCCGTCTTCCATGGTTAGGGATCAGAACCCGCGTCACTAGGCACAAGGTCCCGTATCCCGAGCGGTCTGAGGGTGTGTTCAGCCCATCGCGTCCCGGAATCCTGCTGGTTGAGACGGTTGCCGCAACGCTCGGCGCAGAAGCGCTTCGACTCTGACCGGAGACTATTCCTCGTCGGAGCTGATGGGGTTGCGCAGTACCCCGATGCCGTCGATGTTGATCTCGACCGTGCTCCCCGCCTTCAGGAACTTCGGTGGCGTGAAACCGGCGCCGACGCCGCCGGGGGTGCCGGTCGCGATGATGTCACCAGGACGCAGCGGGGCCCAGGTCGAGATGTATTCGACGAGGGTCGCGACGTCGAAGACCAGCTGGTCGAGGCTCGAGTCCTGACGCACCTCGCCATCAACAGTCGTGCGCACCCGCTGCGACGTCACGGGGCCGAACTCGTCTGCGCTGACGATCCAGGGGCCGACGGAGCCGGAGTCGGCGAAGTTCTTGCCGGGGGTGAACTGGATTGTGTGGGCCTGGTAGTCGCGCAGTGAACCGTCGTTGAGGATCGTGTAGCCGAGCACATGTTCGAGTGCGTCCTCCTTCGCGATCGCGCGGCCGGCTCGGCCGATGACGATCGCGAACTCGCCCTCATAATCGAAGGCTTTGCTCGCCTTCGGCAGCACCATGGGGGCACCCGCGCCGACGAAGGTGTCGGGGAACCGGGTGAATAGCACGGGATGGGTGGGCATTTCGCGACCCATCTCGAGCACGTGGTCGCGGTAGTTGAGGCCCACGCAGAGCACCTTCGCGGTCGGCAGCACGGGCGGGAGCAACGTCACGTCGGCGAGGGGGAGTTCACGCTCGAGGGCAGCGGATGCGACATCCGCGAGCTCGACAGGGGAGTTGCTCGTGCGTACCGTGTCGCCTTCCACAATGCTCCAGCGTTCTGTGCCGTCGAGGGCGATGCGTGCGATCTTCACAGATGGATCCTTCCGGTGGCTCGGGCTTCGCGACTAGCCGTGAAGCGATCATGCGGGGTATGCCCCATACGGCAGCAGTCTTCCAGCCGGGGCGGCATCGGTGCTGCTTGCTGTTCCAAATTGCGCAACGCATTCAAGCGCGATATGCCTTGCACTTCTAGGTACCTTGCAGCTCTAGGTATATGCTTCCTCCAGGAGGCAGCCCATGAACATCGACAAGGATCTCGTCGCCGCGATGGCGACGCCACTCGTCCTCGCAATCCTCATGGAGGGCTCGAGTTACGGTTACGCGATCCTCAAGCGGGTGCGGGAGCTCTCCGCCGGCGAGCTCGAATGGACTGACGGGATGCTCTACCCGCTCCTGCACCGGCTCGAGCGGCTCGGCCATGTGCACGCCGAGTGGGGTGTCTCGCCCGAAGGTCGGCGCCGCAAGTACTACCAGATCACGGAAACCGGCAGGGCCCAACTGGCCGAGCAGCGGCGCCAGTGGGTCACCGCCACGCGCACGCTCGGCGGGCTCTGGGGCTTCGCGATCCCCGCGACGGGCGTGTGACGATGGAGCCGCTCGAAGCACGCATCCGGGAGTGGCGTTCGGCGATCGTGCGCGGGGGCACGGTCGACGGGGCTGACGCCGACGAGCTGGAGGCCCACCTGCGCGAGCAGGTCAGGGATCTCGAGGCATCCGGTCTCTCGCCAGACGAGGCCTTCCTCATCTCGGTCGGACGGCTCGGCCGTATCGACCAGCTGACGGCGGAATTCGCCCGCGAGCACAGCGACCGTCTCTGGAAGCAGCTGACAATCACACATTCCCCCGCAGAGGACACACGCGCCTCGGTGCTCGTGATGCTCGGCTTCGCGCTGCTCGCCGCCGTGCTCATCCAGGTGGCGCGGCTCATCGCCGACCTGCCGGGCGACGGCCGCGACATCCGCGAGGAGTGGTTCCTGCGCGGGGCCAGCGTCACGGTGCTGCCCGCGCTCGCCGCCTACTTCGCGCTGCAACGACGGATGCCACGGCCGCGGGCCATCGCGCTCGCCGCCGCTGTCACCGTCGTTGCCGTCGTGGCATCCGTCTTCCCCTACGGGGGCGAGAGCACGACTGTGCTGATCGCGCTGCACCTTCCCGTCGTGCTGTGGTTCGCGGTTGGTGTTGCGTATGTCGGGGGCGAGGTGGGCTCGCATTCGCGCCGCATGGACTTCATTCGCTTCTCGGGGGAGTGGGCCATCTACTACGCGCTGATCGCCCTCGGGGGTGGCGTGCTCGTCGCCCTCACGGCGCTCGTGCTCGCCCCGATTGCACCGGAGATGATCGAGGGCGTCTTCGAGTGGGTCGTGCCCTCGGGCGCTGTGGGTGCCGTCATCGTCGCGGCCTGGCTCGTTGAGGCCAAGAAGAGCGTCATCGAGAACATCGCGCCCGTGCTGACTGCGATCTTCACGCCGCTCTTCGCGCTCATGCTGGTGGTCTCGGCGGTTGGCTACGCCGCTGCGGGGGTGGGGCGCGAGTTCGACCGCGACCTGCTGATCGTCTTCGACGTGCTGCTCCTCGTCGTGCTCGGCCTCATCGTCTACGGCATCTCGGCCCGCGGCCCGTCGAAGCCTGGCGCGCTCGACGCGCTCCGCCTCGTGGCAGTGGTCGCCGCCATCGCGCTCGACGCGCTCGTGCTCGTGTCGATGTTCGGTCGCGTCGGAGAGTTCGGCTTCACGGCCAACCGCGTGGCGGCCCTGGGGCTCAACCTCGTGCTGCTCGTGAACCTCGCGGTGACCGCGTGGTACATCGCCCAACTCCTGGCTCGCAGGGTGCCCGCCATGCGGCTTGAGCGCTGGCAGACTTCGTACCTCCCGGTGCTCGCCGCGTGGGTGCTCACGGTTGTTCTCGTGCTTCCACCGCTCTTCGCCTTCGCCTGAGTTCTCGCGCAGCCGCTGTGGAAAACAGCGACGGATGCTGCGGGTCCCTCAGTAGCATCCCCGCATGACCGGCTTCCCCCGCATCCGCTCCGCGTTCGCCCGCCTCGCATCCGAGCGCGGTGACGTGCCCGGGTGGGTGCTCATCACGCTCATGACCGCGGGGCTCGTGATCATCATCTGGTCGCTTGCGGGGCCCGCGCTCAGTTCGGTCTTCGAACAGGCCATCCAACGGGTCTCCGGGTTCTGAGCACCAGTGCGGGTCGCCATCCTTCGTGGTGAGGGGGAGCGGGGCTCCGCGCCCGCCGAGTTTGTCATGGTCGCCGCGCTGCTGACGCTCCTCACGCTCTCGGTCGTGCAGCTCGGCCTCGCGATGCACGTGCGCAACACGTTGCTCGACGCGGCCGGGGAGGGCGCACGCTTCGCGGCGTTGGCGGACAGGACGCTGGCCGACGGCGCCGTCCGCACGCGCGAACTCATCACGACCGCGATCGGGCCCGCCTATGCGACGGATGTCACGATCACCGAGGGCACCTACCTGGGCCATCGCGCGGCCGTCGTGACGGTGCGGGCACCCCTCCCGGTCATCGGGCTGATCGGCTTCGACGGCGGCGTGGAGGTGACGGGCCGTGCAGCGCTGGAGATCGTGGACTGAACTGATGCGGGTGGAGAATGAGCGTGGCTCGGCCTCCCTTGAGTTCCTCGCGGCGGGCACCCTGCTCCTCGTGCCGATGGTCTATCTCATCGTCGCGCTGTCCGCACTGCAGTCCGGCGTGCTCGCCGTTGAGGCCGCCGCGAGGCAGGCCAGCCGCACCTATGTCGAGGCCAGCACGGTCGCGGAGGCCGCCCAGCGCGCGGAGCGGGCGGTGGCCTTCGCGCTTGCCGACCACGGGATGGATGTCGCGGTGGCGAGCATCCGCGTCGACTGCGCCCCACAGCCGCACGCCTGCCTGAGCCGACGTGGCATCGTCACAGTGACGGTCGAGGCGACGGTCGCACTGCCGCTCGTGCCGGCGGGACTCAGCGTTGGCGCGCCTCTCAGCATTCCGGTCGCCGCCTCGGCGAGCCAGCAAGTCTCGCGCTTTGCGGGGCTGCAATGAGTGCGGAGCGGTGGGCGCGCGCCGCCCGCGACGAGACGGGGTCGACGCTCGTGCTCACGATCTTCTACGCAGCGCTGTGCCTCGCGGTCGTGCTGCTCGTGACCGCCGCGACCTCCCTCTACATCGAACGCAAGCGCCTCTACTCGCTCGCAGACGGAGCGGCGCTTGCAGGCGCGGAGGCATTCGGGCTCGATGACGTGGACTCCTCCTCGGGGCGGCCCACCGCGATCCTCGACGATGCCCGGGTCGCGTCGACGGTCAACGCCCATATTGCCGCCGTGCCGCACTCCTTCGAAGGCCTGGCGATCGACCGGGCAGAGAGTCCGGGCGGTTCGGGTGCGGTGGTCGCGCTCTCGGCGACGTGGCGCCCTCCCATCGTGAGCGTGTTCGTGCCGGAGGGCCTGCGCATCGAGGTTGAGGCATCCGCCAGGTCGGTCTTCGGGTGACGGGCCATTGAAGAACCGTCCCTGGGGGAGGAGAATCGTGAGTCCGCCGACAAGGGCACGAGCGAAGGAGCACCCGTGAGTGATCGCGCTAGCGACGCATCCGACACCATGATCGTCACCCTGGAGCCGACGACGGTCGCCGTGCGCCGCGAGACGGTCGAGATGGCGAAGATCAGGGACTACTTCGACAGCGTCTACCAGGACGTCGCTGCCGTGATCGGCCAGCAGGACGCGCGCTTCGCGGGGCCTGCCATCGCCCTGTACCGAGGCATGCCCAGCGAGACAGTTGACGTCGCTGCGGGGTTTCCTACGCAACGGCCGGTCGAATCCGCCAACGGGGTTGCGGCCGAGCAGTTGCCGACCGGCTTGGCGGCCCGGCACATCCACCGCGGTCCCTATGACGGCCTCGCCGATGCATACGGCGCCCTGCTGGCGTGGATGGAGCGGCACGACCACACGCCGGGCGAGCTCTACTGGGAGGTCTACGTGACCGAGCCAACCCCCGGCGCCCGCCCCGAGGACATGGTGACCGAGATCGTCTGGCCCATCGCGCCCAGGGAGTGACGCCGCCAGCGGATGCACGGGGCTTGTCCCGGTAGGCTGGTGCCCACAATGGATGAGCTCGATATCACTGGCCAGGTCGCGGACCTCCGCGGCACCTTCGCCGAAATCCGGGCCGTCGTCGACGTGCCGCGACTCGAAGCCGAGATCGCGACGCTGAGCGAGCAGGCGGGCGCGCCCGACCTGTGGGACGACACCGAGAAGGCGCAGAAGGTCACCAGCGCCCTCAGCCACCGCCAGGCGGAGCTCGCCAAGATCACGAGCCTGCAGCAGCGCCTCGACGACATCGAGATCATGGTCGAGCTCGCCAATGAAGAGGGCGACGCGGATGCCGCGGCCGAAGTCCGCAAAGAACTCGCGGACATCCAGCGTGTGCTCGGCGAACTCGAGGTGCAGACGCTTCTCAATGGGGAATGGGATGCTCGGTCCGCCGTCATGACGATCCGCGCGGGTGCCGGCGGCGTCGACGCCGCCGACTTTGCCGAGATGCTGCAGCGCATGTACCTGCGCTACGCCGAGAAGAACGGCATCCCGGCGCGCGTGCTCGACACGAGCTACGCGGAGGAGGCCGGCATCAAGTCGACCACGATCGAGTTTGACGCGCCCTACGCCTTCGGCACCCTCAGCGTCGAGGCGGGAACACACCGCCTCGTGCGGATGTCTCCCTTCGGCGCGGCGGGCAAGCGCCAGACGAGCTTCGCGGCCGTCGAGGTCATCCCGCTCATGGAGGCGACCGAGTCGATCGACATCCCCGAGAACGAGATGCGCGTCGATGTGTTCCGTTCGAGCGGCCCAGGCGGCCAGTCGGTCAACACGACCGACTCCGCCGTGCGCATCACGCACCTCCCGACCGGCATCGTCGTCTCGATGCAGAACGAGAAGAGCCAGATCCAGAACCGTGCCGCAGCGCTTCGCGTGCTGCAGTCCCGCCTCCTCCTGCTGCAGAAGGAACAGGAAGCGGCGCAGAAGAAGGAGCTCGCGGGCAACATCACCGCAAGCTGGGGCGACCAGATGCGCAGCTACGTGCTCGCGCCGTACCAGATGGTCAAGGACCTGCGCACGGAGCACGAAGTGAGCAAGCCCGATGACGTGTTCGACGGCGACCTCAACGGCTTCATCACGGCGGGCATCCGCTGGCGCAAGCGCGCAGTCAACGACTAGGCCCCACACCGCGGGTTGAGAAGCGCGAATCGCTTGTTGGCAATCGCGCCAGCGATTGCGCGATTCGCGCCGACCGAGCCTGCGAGGGAGGACTCGGGCTGTATCGAGGCCCATCGCAGGAACGCCAAAGCGGGCCGAGCCGATCCGAAGACCGGCCCGACCCGCGTCGGTGTTGCTACGTCAGCGACGTGCCAGGCGGCGGCTCACCACGAGCCAGGCGATCGTCGCGGCGACCAGCACCGCGAGGATGATCAGCACGGTCGGCGCGAGGGCCGCCGGGCTGACGCTCTGTGCGCCAGACGCGAGCTCACCTGAGCCAGCCGCGATGCGCTCGTTGCCGTCGCTCAGCTCAGCGACGCCGTCATTGAGCGTCTTGGCGCCATCGTTGAGCTTCTTCGCGCCGTCGGCGAGGCTTCCATTGCCCTCGGCAAGGTCGGCGGCGCCGGTCGAGAGCGTGCTGGTGCCCTCGGCGAGTGAGCCAGCGCCCGTCGACAGCGTCTCGAGGCCCGCGTTGAGGTTGTTGGCGCCGGTCGTGAGGCTGGCGGCACCGCTCGAGAGGGTGCCAGCACCGGCCGAGACCTTCGCGGTGCCGTCGGCGAGGGATCCCGCACCCGTGGCGACCTTCGCCGTGCCCGCCGCAAGCGAGTTCGCGCCAGCGGCGAGCTGGCCTACGCCCGCGTCGAGCTTGGTGGCGCCGGCTGCGAGGTCGCTAGCGCCGATCGAGAGTTCCGTCAGACCGGGTGCGTTGATAGGGTCGGTTCCCCCGACGAGCTGCGCCGTACCCTGGGCCACGAGGCTCGAACCAATCTTCAGGCCGGCGTCGCTGCCGTCCGCCTTGGTCGGCACCTTGTTGAGGTTTCCGAGCAGAGTGTCGATCTTGCCCTTGAAGCCGTTGATCTCTGCCTTGACAGTGCCCGTTTGGGTAGCGAGACCGCTCAGGCTGGTCGCGAGAGCGTCGATCTCAGCGTCGGTAGGCACGTAGTCCGCGGCGGCCCAGTTTCCGAGCTGATGAGCGAGTGCCGCTGCATTCGCGGCAGCCTCGCCAGAAGCGACGTGGACTTCAGCTGCAGGTACGGCAGTATCGCCACCGAGAAGGCCCGCATAGTCGCTAAGGCCCTTCACCGCGGTCGAAGCCGCGGACACGCCATCCGCGATCGCCTGCGTCTTCACCTTCAGCGTTTGTGCCCCAGCGAGTGCTCTGCTGGCACCGGCGGACACCTGCGCGGCGCCACCCGCGACAACTTCAGAGCCGGTCGTCTTCGCGCCAGCGAGCTTAGCCGCGAGGTCATGGGCGCCCGCGTTGGCGTCGGCCGCGCCTTGTGCGAGGGTGCGAGCTCCTGTCGCGGCGGTGTTGGCGCCCTGGTTGAGGGTGCTCGCACCGTTGAAGAGCTTGTTCGCCCCCTCGGCGAGGGAGATGGAGCCGGTGAACGCTGACGAGGCGCCGTCGGCGAGCTTGGTCGCGCCCTCTGCCGCGGAGTCAGCGCCAGCGGCGACCTTGTCGGCACCCGCCTTCGCGCTCGCCGTGCCGTCCTTGAGTGTCGCCGTGCCGTCGAAGAGTGTGGCGGCGCCATCGACGAGGCGCACGGATCCGTCGCGTGCCGTGGTCGCGCCGTCGTTCAGTTGCGATGCCCCGGCGGCGAGTTTGTCTGTCGTGATGAAGAAGAACGCGAGCAGGCCGATGAGCAGGATCGAGAGCGCGGCTATCGCCACTTTCGAGAAGCTATCGCGTCGTTCAGACCTGGTGTGGGCGGGACCGCTCATGTAGTGACTCCTTTGTCGGTATCCGGGCAGCACAAAACGCACGCCATCATGCTGTTGAGGCGCGCGCCGAACGAGGGCTTTCCCGCGCCGTTCGGGCACCGACATTGGTGTCCGGCGCGAGTCGCCTCCGGTGGATTGCGCTGAATCTAACAGTGGCCGAGATCGTTGTGAGGGTCCGTCGAAAAGTGTGTATCGAAGGTCAATAGCCAACTAATGCGGCCTTCGATCGTTGGAGGATGTCTACAGCGCATGGCGGGGCATCCGCGCGTCGGCCTGTCGTTGCGCCCGGATGGGCGACGGATGCTTAGGCTCGACGGGACATGATTCGTTTCGATCAGGTGACCAAGCTCTATGCCGGCACCACCAGGCCCGCCCTCAACTCCGTGACCCTCGAGATCCTGCGGGGGGAGTTCGTGTTCCTTGTCGGTGCCTCCGGCAGTGGAAAGTCGAGCTTCCTGCGGTTGATCCTCAAGGAGGAGAATCCGACGAAGGGCGAGATCCACGTGCTCGGCCAGAACGTCGGCCGCCTCTCGAGCCGCAAGGTGCCCTACTTCAGGCGCAACCTCGGTGTCGTCTTCCAGGACTTCCGCCTGCTGCCCCAGAAGTCAGTCTTCGACAACGTGGCCTTCTCGCTGCAGGTTATCGGCAAGTCGAAGGGCTTCATCCAGGAGGCCGTGCCCGACGTGCTCAAGATGGTGGGACTCGCGGGCAAGGCGAGCCGCTTCCCGCACGAGCTCTCCGGTGGTGAGCAGCAGCGCGTCGCCATCGCCCGCGCGATCGTCAACCGGCCGGCCCTGCTGCTGGCCGATGAGCCGACGGGAAACCTCGACCCGGCGACATCCGCTGGCATCATGACGCTCCTTGAGCGCATTAGCCAGAGCGGCACGACCGTGATCATGGCGACCCACGACGCCGGCATCGTCGACCAGATGCAGCGCCGAGTCATCGAGCTCGTCGCGGGCCAGATCGTGCGAGACGAACGGCAGGGCGGCTACCTCACGCAGGCGATCCCCGTGCAAAAGGGCTTCGGAGCGGAGGCAGCACAGTGAGGTTCGGCCTGATCATGTCGGAGGTCGGCCAGGGCCTGCGACGCAACTTCTCGATGGTCGTCTCCGTCGTGCTCGTGACCTTCATCTCGCTCACCTTCGTGGGCACCGCGATCCTGCTGCAGATGCAGATCAACGAGATGAAGGGCTACTGGTATGACCGCGCCCAGGTGGCGGTCTACATGTGCACCGCCACGACAGACACCGCCAACTGCAATATGACGGAGGCGACGGAGGAACAGAAGGCGGCCGTCGCGTCCAAGCTCGAATCGTCTGAACTCGCCCCACTCGTCAACGAGTACGAGTTCGAGACCCACGAGGAGGCGTACGAGAAGTACGTCGAGTTCACCGACAGTGCCGAGGCTGACTACATCACGCCGGAGTTCCTGCCGGAGACGTTCTGGGTGAACATGGTCGACCCCACGCAGTCGGGCGTGCTGATCGAGACCCTCTCGGGCACGCCTGGTGTCGATGAGGTCGCCGACCAGCGCAAATACCTTGACCCGATCTTCGACGCGCTCAACGCCGCCAGCTACACCGCGATCGGCATCGCCGCGCTCATGCTCGTCGCGGCCGTGCTGCTGATTGCCACGACCATCCGCCTGAGCGCCTTCAGTCGCCGGCGCGAGCTCGGCATCATGCGGCTGGTCGGTGCATCCAATCGCTTCATCCAGACGCCGTTCATCCTCGAAGGCGTCATCGCCGGGGTGATCGGCGCTGCGCTGGCGGGGGGAGCGACGGTCGCGGTCGTGCACTTCTTCGTGCAGGGCTACCTCGCCGAGACGATGGTCGCGACCTCCTTCGTGGGGCTCGAAGAGGCAGTCGTCGTGGCGCCGATCCTGCTCGCAGTCGGAATCGTGCTTGCCGCGATCTCCGCCAACGTCGCGATCAGCCGCTACCTCAAGGTCTAGTCGTGACGGCCGAGCGCGCGTCGCTGCATCCGATCACTCGGGAGGCGCCGCCGCTCGGCTCGCGCGCGATCATCGGCCAGCGCTGGAGCCACGTCAGCTTTCTGCACTGGCGCATCGACCGTGCGGACGCTGAGCGTGCCCTGCCGCCTGGCCTGCAGGCCGATGAATTCGATGGTTCCAGCTGGATCGGCCTCATCTGCTTCCGGCTCTCCGGTTCGGCTCCCTTTGCCGGCCCTCCGATCCCGTACTTCGGCACCTTCCCCGAGGTGAATGTGCGCCTCTACACGCGCGACTCGCAGGGCAGGCGTGGCGTCTGGTTCGCGTCGCTCGAGGCTTCCCGTCTCGCCGCAGTGCTCGCTGCGCAGGCAGCGTTCGGCCTGCCCTACCGCTGGGCCGCCATGTCGATCACCGAGGGTGCGGGTGTGCTCCGCTACACCTCGCGCCGGAGGGGTGCCACGGATGCCACGGCTGACGTGAGCGTCCGACCCAGTAGTGCGGCCGTCGACGACGAGCGAGCGCGCTTCCTCACGGCGCGCTGGGGGATGCACACCTACCGGGGTGGCGAGCTCACGTGGCACGCCAACGTGCACCAACCGTGGACGCTCGTCGAAGCCGAACTCCTCGACTGTGAGCACGGCCTCTTCCATGCGGCAGGCATCATGGGCGTGCGGCCCGGCCCGCCGGAGTCGGTGCTCTACGGGGCTCCCGTCGACGCGCGCTTCGCTCGCGGCATCCGCACGCCACCCCTCTCGCAGGCTGGCCCGCTGTAGGATGGTGGGCTGCGTGTCGCCCGGCACGTACTAGACGTAAAGGATGCATCGTGCCAAGGGAACGTGGTCAGAAGGTCGTCGCGACCAACCGCAAGGCTCGCCACGACTACACGATCGAGGACACCTACGAGGCGGGCCTCGTGCTCAGCGGCACCGAGGTGAAGTCGCTGCGCGCAGGTCGCGCGAGCCTTGTCGATGGCTACGCCTTCATCGACGACCACGCGGAAGCATGGCTCGATGCCGTGCATATCCCCGAGTACACGGGCGGCACCTGGACGAACCACCCGCCTCGTCGCAAGCGCAAGCTCCTGCTGCACAAGGCGCAGATCCTCAAGATCCACAACAAGGTCAAGGAGGGTGGGTATACGCTCGTGCCCCTCTCCCTCTACTTCAGTGACGGCAAGGCGAAGGTCGAACTTGCGGTCGCGAAGGGCAAGCGCGAGTACGACAAGCGTCAGGCGCTCCGCGAGCGCCAGGACAACCGCGAGGCGCAGCGCGCCATGTCGGCGCGCCGGCACCTCGGCGACTGACTAGCCCGAGTAGGGATACGTCGGCCCCTTACCGCGAAGCGGCTCGGAGATGGGGCCGTTCGTGTCGTAGGCGAGGCAGAGTACCTGGCGGTCGCCCTCGTCCCAGCTCTCGGGGCTGGGGTAGTAGTAGCCGAAGTAGAGGCTTGTCTCGTCGATGGCGGAGCCGACGAAGCCCTCGAACTCGGTGAAGCATCCCATCTCCGCCTCCTCGAGGATGGCGTCTTCATCGTAGGAGGGGAAGGTCGACGAGGCGAGGTCGTACAGGTGGTATGCCTCGTTGTCGTGCGGCTCCGTGCACTTGGGCATCACGACCGACTCGACCTGTTCGACGGCGGCGGTGTCGTCGTTGAAGCAGTCGCCGACCGCGATCGAGAAGACGTCTTCCTTGCCCTGGAAGAGATCGGTCATGGCGGCGATGCTGCAGCCGGTGAGCCCGAGGACAGCGAGCGAGGAGAGGGCGAGGACGGGGAGGGTTCTGCGGGTCACGGCCTGTGCTTCCTGTTGCCGAGCGCACGCGAGGCGCCTCGGATCTTGAATGTTCTCGGGGAGCCTAGCGGCGTTCCCAGCGGGTGCACAGCTTGCGCGACTTTGCTTCCTTCTTGCCGGGCACTTTGCTATCATTGAAGGCTGCGCCCGAGTGGCGCTTTTGACAACTCAACAGCGTGCGACTGTGACACGTCTTCACGAAGACGCGTATGGGGATGATCGGTTTCGACATTGCCTGCGCAATTGTGAGAAGCGGGTCGAGGATGCCGACTTATCTCGTAAACGATGTCGGCAAACTATAAGTGCCGATTCCAAGCGCACTGACTTCGCCCTCGCTGCCTAAGCGAGCGCACTAAGGAAGTCCGTCAGTCCGGGGATGCTCTCTACCCGGGTCCTGGCGTTATCTAGAGAGATTGCTTCTCTGTTCCGTCCTGGGGCAGAGAGGGACTTTTACCAGGGCTGGGCTCGTCGGATTAGGTGCCAGTGACAAATTCCGGAGCCGAGTAGAACGCCTGCACTGGCTACACCCGTAGAAGGCACATGACCACAGCAGTGGACCGGGGTTCAATTCCCCGCATCTCCACCATCGTCACCGTCGCACGCTGTTGAGTTCCACATCGACCCATTCGTGGCCGAGCGGTTGCAGCGCGCCCGCACCGGATGTCGCGGCGGCAACGATCTCGTGCAGCCCCTCGCCTCCCGAGAGCCTCAACTCGGCCCGCGCCGCATACTCGACGTCGAGCACGGTGACGCCACGCGCCCGCAGCTCCGACTCGACCCTTCCCGCATCGGCGTGGTGAAGGCTGAGGCGGAAGAGTTCGCGCCGCTCCCGCGCCACGAGTGCCGCCTCCCGGATCGCGTTCGCGACGGCATCCGAATAGGCGCGGGCGAGGCCACCGGTGCCAAGGAGCACGCCACCGAAGTAGCGCGTCACGACTGCGACCACATCGACGAGGCCCGCGCCCGCGAGCGTGTCGAGCATTGGTGCTCCCGCCGTGCCGGATGGCTCACCGTCGTCGCTCGACCTGCGCACCTGGACTGCAGCACCCTTTGGCCCGATGACGAAGGCCGAGCAGTGGTGGCGTGCGCCCCAGTGTTCCCGCCGCGCCGCGTCGACCACTGCGCGCGCCGCGTCCTCAGTCTCGACGCGCTCGATTCGGCAGATGAATCTCGAGCGCTTGACCTCGACCTCGGCGGCGATCGCCGCGCCGGGCCCGCCGCGCAGCGTCACATCAGTCATGCATCCATTCTCCCCCGCGCGCGCGAGCCGCGGCCTAGCCTGCGCGACGGATGCCGCGGCCAGCGCGGCGCGAGACCTCGCCCACCTGGGGGAGGCGCCCGCCCCGCCGCCTTCCTACGCTGGTGTCATGAGTGAAGAGAAGCCAGCACAGGAGCCGCAGGACAAATCGACGCGCTACCCGATGATGGGCGCCGGAATAGCCATCGGCCTCGCCGTGGGGACGGCACTGGGGGTCGCGCTCGACAATCTGGGGATGGGACTCGGCATGGGCCTCGCGATCGGCGTCGCATTCGGTGCCGCGTTCTCGGCTGCCCAGGGCGGCAAGCGGGCTGACGGCAACCACACCTCGGGCGAGAGCGGTGGCGTCGCTGGCGCCGGATCTGATGGTCGGAAAGGTGGCTCCAATGGGAGCGACGATGGCGGCAGCGCTTCCGACGGGGGCGGCGCCTCCGACGGGGGCGGTGCCTTCTAGCGGCGCTGGCCCGGCTCCGGCACGGTGACCGCGCCGGTCGTGACCGGGTAGGTCTCCTGCAGTGAGTCCTGCACGGCGGTCACGGCGACCTCGCGTTCGATCGTGGTTGCGAGCGGCTTCTCCTTGACGAAGAGCAGCAGCACCGCGGCGATGACCGCCAGGGGCACGATGTAGAGGAACAGCGGGGCCAGGGCGTCGTTGTAGGCCCAGATGACCTGCTCGTGTATGGCGGTCGGCAGCTCGTGCACGAGCGCGGGGGTGAGCGAGTTCATCTCGCTCGCGGCGCCGCCCTGCTGGGGCAGGCGCTCAGCGAGCTGTGACGCGAGCCTCGTCGTGAACAGGCTGCCGATGACCGCTCCGCCGAGCGAGCCACCGATCTGGCGGAAGTAGTTGTTGGCCGCGGTCGCCGTGCCAACCTCGCGCGCGGGGAAGGTGTTCTGCACGATCAGCACGAGCAGCTGCATGCTCGTGCCGAGGCCGATGCCCATGACGGCGAGGTAGGAGCAGAAAACCCAGAGGGGAGTGTCGGGGGAGATCGTGCCCAGCAGTGCGAGGCCGATCGCGAGGATGATGCTGCCGACGATCGGCAGCCACTTGTACCGGCCGGTCTTGCTCACGATCTGGCCCGCGCCGATCGAGGTGATGAGCAGGGCTGCCATCATGGGGATCATGAGGAGGCCGGCATCCGTCGCGCTCGCGCCGAAGGTCATCTGCAGGTAGGTCGGCAGGTAGGCGAGCGTGCCCATCATGGCGACGCTCGTGAGCAGGCCCGCGATCGTCGTGATGTTGAAGTTGGCTTCGCGGAAGAGGTGCAGCGGGATGATTGGCTCGGGCGTCACTCGCTCGACGAGGACGAAGCCGACCGCAGTGAGCACCGCGACGACGATCAGGCCGATGATCGTCGTGGAGCCCCACGCGAAGTCCTTGCCGCCCCATGAGGCGACGAGCACGATGCAGGTCGTCGTGATCGTCAACAGCACCATGCCCCAGATGTCGACGCGCGGCTTCTCGTACTCGCGCTTCGGCAGACGGAGCAGGAAGACGGCGGCCGCAAGCGCGACAATGCCGAGCGGGATGTTCATCCAGAAGGTCCAGCGCCAGCCGGGACCTTCGGTGAACCAGCCGCCGAGGAGGGGGCCCGCGACCGAGGAGACGGCGAAGACCGCGCCGAGTGCTCCCATGTACTTGCCGCGCTCGCGCGCGGGGACGATGTCGGCGATGATCGCCTGCGACAGGATCATGAGCCCGCCACCGCCGAGGCCCTGCACGACGCGCGCCGAGATGAGCATGGACATGTCAACGGCGACCGCGCCCAGCACGGAGCCGGCGATGAAGAGCACGATTGCGGCGATCAGGAGGCCCTTGCGGCCAATCAGGTCGCCGATCTTGCCGTAGATGGGCATGACCACGGTCGAGGCGAGCATGAAGGCGGTCATGACCCAGAGCATGTGGTCAACGCCGTCGAGCTCACCCACCATGGTGGGCATTGCTGCGCTCAGCACGGTCTGGCTGAGCGAGGAAAGCAGCATCGCGAGCATGAGGCCGATGAAGACCAGGAGCACGCGCGACTTGGGCGCGGACGTGGCTCCAGCGGTGGCGGAGGAGTCGGGAGAATTTTGCATCGTCTGCAAATATACAGTACTGCATGAATATTCTGCACCACTGCACGAATACAATCAGTGGATGTCCACCATACGCTCCCAGGTTCCCGACCGCGCACGGTGGCAAGCCTTCGCTGTGTGTTCTGCTGCGGCCGCACTCACGATCCTCGACCTCTCAAAGGTCAACGTGGCCCTGCCATCGATCGAGGCCTCCCTGGGGGGTGGCCCGAGCGAGCTGCAGCTCATCGTCGCCGGCTACGCGCTCGCAATGGGGCTCGTGCTGGTGCCCGCCGGCCGACTCGGCGACATCCACTCCCGCAAGCTCTTCTTCGCGATCGGGCTCAGCGTCTTCGTCGCAACGAGCATCATGTGTGCCATCGCGCCGACGATCGAGATGCTTGTCCTGGGGCGGATGCTGCAGGGCGTTGCTGCAGGAATCCACATGCCGCAGATCCTCGGCCTGATCCAACAGCTGTTCCAGGGGCCCGAGCGGGGAAAGGCATTCGGCCTCTTCGGTGCCATCATCGGACTCTCAACCGCATTCGGCCCCACCCTCGGGGGTCTCCTCATTGCGGTGGGCGGCGAGCAGGACGGCTGGCGACTCACCTTCTGGATGAATGTGCCGCTCGGGTTGCTCGCGCTCGCCTTCGCCCTGTGGCGACTGCCTGCGCACCAGCATCACGAGACCAAGCGCACCGAGATCGACCTCATCGGCGTGCTCCTCCTCGGCGCGACCGTCTTCGGCCTCATGCTGCCCTTCGTGCTCACGACAGGTGGGCCGGGCGACGACCCGGCCCGCTGGTGGTGGCTGCTGCTCTTTGCTGCGGCGGGTGCCGCATTCGTCTGGTGGGAGAACCGCTATGCCGTGAGCGGCAAGTCGCCCGTGATCGATTTCGGACTCTTCCGGCTGGCCTCCTATCGCCACGGTGTGCTTATCGCGACAGCGTACTTCGCTGCAACGCCCGCGATCTTCCTCATCAACACGCTCTTCCTGCAGAACGGGCTCGGCGTCTCCGCCGTCTTCGCGGGCATGGTGAGCATTCCCTTCGCGCTCGTCTCGGCCTACACCTCCGCGGTCGGTGGGCGACACGTCGCCACGATGGGCCGCCGCCTCGTGTTCATCGGCCTCGTGCTCGTCGGCGTTGGTTTCGGGGCCTCGATTCCCGTCGCCCTCCTCGCCCCGCCCGCGCTTGTGCCGTGGCTGCTCGCGGTGCTGATGGGCGTTGCGGGAGCGGGAGGCGGCCTCGTCATCTCGCCCAACCAGACCATCACGCTCACCGACGTGCCCGTCGTGCAGGGCGGCGTCGCGGGGTCGATCGCCCAGGTGGGCCAGCGGGTCGGCACGGCCGTCGGTGTCGCCGTCGCGAGCTCGGCCTTCTTCTCCACGATCTACCGCGAGGAGGCGACCGAGAGCCTGCGCGACGCGTTCAGCCACGCCTACGCGTTCGGGATGCTCGCCGCCCTCGGCCTCGTCAGCATCGCCCTCATCTTCGCAATCGCCGACCTGCGCTCGATCAGGGCCGTCCGCCGCGAGTAGCTCAGCGCCGCGCGATGATGTCGAGCACGGCCTCGTGCAGGAGCCCGTTGCTCGCGAGCGCGGAACCGTGCCAGGGGCCCGGCTCACCGTCGGCTGAGGTGAAGGTGCCCCCGGCCTCCTCGATGATCGGCACGAGCGCCGCCATGTCGTAGGGCTGCAGGTCAAACTCGCCTGCCACGTCGATGAGCCCCTCGGCCACCATCATGTACGACCACATGTCGCCGTAGGCGCGCGTACGCCACACGGCGCGCGAGAGGGCGACGAGCTCATCGAGCCTGCCGTGCCAATCCCACTGTTGGATGCTGTTGTAGCTGATCGAGGCATCCGCGAGTGCTGCGACCTTGGAGACCTGCAGGCGACGACCCTCCGGCGACTCGGCGTCGCGCACGAAGGCACCCTCGCTCCGCTCCGCCCACCAGCGCTTGCCGAGGGCGGGCGCGCTGACGACGCCGAGCACGGGAACCCCGTCGACCGCGAGCGCGATGAGCGTCGCCCACACGGGCACGCCGCGCACGAAGTTCGAGGTGCCGTCGATCGGGTCGACGATCCACTGGCGACGGGAGTCCCCCGAGGTGCCGAACTCCTCGCCGAGGATCGAATCGTCGGGGCGCTCCGAAGCGAGCATGGCGCGGATGGCCTCCTCAGCGGCGCGGTCGGCATCGGAGACCGGCGTCATGTCAGGCTTCGTCGTCACGACGAGGTCGCTCGACCGGAAGCGGGCGGCGGATACGGCGTCTGCGGCATCGGCAAGTCGCTGTGCCAGATCCAGGTCATCGCTCACGCCTCAAGGCTAGCGCGAAGGCCAGCAGCCGCCAGCCTTCAGCTCAGCTGAGCGAGGCGAGCATCCGCTGGAAGGAGTCGAGGCGTTGCCTGCCGAACTCGCCCAACTGCCCGGACTCGGCGCGCTCGACGAGTTCGCAGTCGGGGGCATCCGGCAGGTGTGTGCACCCGCGCGGGCACTCCTCCGCGATCTCCGCGAGGTCGGTGAACGACCGCAGCACGTTGTCGACGTCGACGTGGCCGAGACCGAAGGATCGCACGCCCGGCGTATCGATGATCCAGCCGTCCTTGACGCGGTACGAGACGGTCGACGAGGAGGTGTGGCGACCGCGGCCGGTCACCTCATTGACGTGCCCGGTTGCCCGGTTCGCCTCCGGCACGAGGGCATTCACGAGGGTCGACTTGCCGACCCCCGAGTGGCCGACCGCGACGGTCGAGTGACCGGCGAGGAGCGTGAGGATCTCCTCGGTCGGCGTCGCGCCCTTGCCGCTCGTGACGATCGTGAGGTCGAGCCCCGCGAACTCCGCGAGAAATGGCGCGGGGTCGGCGAGATCGGTCTTGGTGATGCAGAGGATCGGCTCGATGCCCGCGTCGAATGCAGCAACGAGGTAACGGTGCACGAGACGCGGCCGCGGCTCGGGGTTCGCGACCGCGACGACGATGAGCATCTGGTCGGCATTCGCGACGATGATGCGCTCGACCTCGTCGGAGTCGTCGGCGCTTCGCCGCAGCACCGTGTCGCGAGGGCGGATGCGCACGATGCGCGCGAGGCTGCCCTCGGTTCCCGAGGTGTCGCCGACGATGTCGACCCGGTCGCCCGTCACGATGGCCTGACGGCGAAGTTCGCGCGCGCGCGTCGCTGTGACGGCGTGCTCACCGGCACCCCCTTCATCCACGAGCACGGTGTAGCGGCCACGGTCGACCGTTACGACCCGGGCCTCGACCGCGTCTTCGTGCTCGGGCCTTCTCTTGGTGCGCGGCTTGTTGGCCTTCGGGTTCGGCCTGGCCTTGGCCTCGTAGTCGGCATAGCGATCGTCGTCGTCATCGACGTCGGTGAGCCAGCTCATGCGAGTGCCACGCGCTACAGCAGCCCGAGCGGGTCGACGGAGGGGCGGCTCAGGCCGAGGAGAGGTCCGAACCAGAGTTCGGCGAACTCGGGCAGGGTCTTCGAGGTCGTCGAGATGTCATCGACCTCGACGCCCTCGACCGCAAGGCCGATGATTGCGCCGGCCGTCGCCATCCGGTGGTCCTCATAGGTGCGCCAGGGCCCTCCGTGCAGGGGGCGGGGCTCGATGGCCAACCCGTCGGGCAGTTCGCTGACCGCGCCGCCGAGCCCGTTGATCTCGGCGACGAGCGCCGCGAGGCGGTCGGTCTCGTGCCCCCGCAAGTGGCCGATTCCGGTGATGCGGCTCGGGCCCTCAGCGAGCGCCGCAAGCGCGACGATCGCGGGGGCCAGCTCGCCGCCGATGCTGAGATCCATCTCGACGCCCGGCAAGGCCTTGCCGCCGATGAGGCCGGCGCCGCCGTCGACCGTGATCGAGCCATCGGCGACCGTGACCGAAGCCCCGAACTCGGGCAGGATGCGCGCCAGCTCGGCACCGACCTGGGTCGTCTGCTCGGGCCAGCCCTCGATCGTCACGGTGCCACCCGCGATGAGGGCGGCCGCGAGGAACGGTGCGGCATTGGAGAGGTCTGGCTCGATCGCGACCTCGGCTGCCGCGATCGGCCCTGGCTCGACGATCCACTCACCGCTGCGCGGCGAGGTGACCTCGACGCCGCGCTGCCGCAGGCATTCCACCGTCATGTCGATGTGCGGCATGCTCGGCAGGTGCTCGCCCGTGTGGCGCAGCTGCAGGCCGTTCGTGAAGCGGGGTGCCGAGAGCAGGAGACCGGAGACGAACTGGCTCGAGGCCGAGGCATCGATCTCGAGCGCACCGCCCTCGACGGTGCCGGAGCCGTAGAGGCTGAAGGGGAGGGCTCCGCGTCCGTCATCGTTCACGTCGACGCCCAACTGGCGCAGGGAGTCGATCGTGGTGCGCATGGGGCGACGGCGTGCTGATTCGTCGCCGTCGAATGCGACCGGCCCAAGCGCGAGGGCCGCGACAGGTGGGATGAATCGCATGACCGTGCCGGCGAGCCCACAGTCGACGGATGCACCACCCGAGAGCTCCCCCGGGGTAATGACGAGGTCGGGGCCGAACGGCCCGGGCTCGCCTTCCTCGATCACGGTGCCCAGACTCCGCAGCGCTTCGATCATGAGGGCGCTGTCCCGTGAGTGCAGGGGTCGGCGCAGCACGGAAGGGCCATCCGCGAGAGCAGACAGCACGAGTTCGCGGTTCGTGAGCGACTTCGATCCCGGGATCGACACTGTGGCCGAGAGCGGGGCAGTCGCGGTCGGTGCCGTCCAGGGACCGTCGTCGGGCTCGACGAGCGCTTCGCCCTGGTAGGGGTCGAAGTCGGGATTGGAATATTTGGAGATCAGCATCGTTGTCAAGGGTATCGGCTGTTACTGGCGTGCGACGGGAGGACGAATGACGCTCACGCTCGACCCATTACCCACCTTCCTCTCGCCTGCCCGCGAACTAAGCTTGGCGGCGATGCCAAGCGATATCCCCGCCCCCGAAGACAACGAATCGGCCGCTCCTGCTGCCGACGCTCGCGACGACGCAGCCACGAGCTCGGCCACTGAGCTTCGCGACCTGTTCGAAGAGCAGGCCATGCCTTTCATGGACCAGCTCTACGCGGCCGGGATGCGCATGACACGCAACCCCGCCGACGCCGCCGACCTTGTGCAGGAGACCTTCGTCAAGGCCTTTGCCGCCTTCGGTCGCTTCGAGCAGGGCACGAACCTCAAGGCGTGGCTCTACCGAATCCTCACCAACACCTTCATCAACACCTACCGCAAGAAGCAGCGTGAGCCCTATCAGGGCACGATCGACGACCTCGAGGACTGGCAGCTGGGCGGCGCTGAGTCGACCACCTCCACCTCCTCTCGTTCCGCCGAGGCCGAGGCAATCGACCACCTGCCAGACAGCGCGGTCAAGGATGCGCTGCAGGCGATCCCTGAAGACTTCCGCCTGGCGGTCTACCTCGCCGACGTCGAGGGCTTCGCCTACCAGGAGATCGCCGACATCATGAAGACCCCCGTCGGCACAGTCATGAGCCGACTCCACCGCGGACGCCGCCTCCTGCGCGGCCTGCTCGCGGAATACGCACAGGGTCGCGGCTTCGACGCCGCGCCGACCACCGGGAGCAAGAAATGACCGACTGCGGTTGCGAGAAAGCGAAAGCCGAACTCGAGGAGTACCTGCACAACGAACTGCAGGCAGAGGATGCCGCAGACATCTGCGACCACATCAAGAACTGCTCCGACTGTGCGAATGAAGCACACGTCGGCGAGGTGCTGACACTCGCAGTGAAGCGTGCGTGCCAGGAGACGGCGCCAGAAGACCTCAAGGATCAGGTGCTCGCGCGCATCCGGGAGATCCAGGCGACGCACTAGCCAGGCATCCGCCAGGCGAACCGCGCTACTCAACCGGCGGCGGGCTTCGAAGTACTCCCGCGACTACGACAAAGGGCGGGCATCCGATCGGATGCCCGCCCTTTGTCGTGCGCTCAGCCCTAGATGGTGAGGGCGCGGTCGATCAGGTCGGCCTGCTCCTGCGCACTGCGCTTGGTTGAACCGGTCGCGGGCGAGGCCGACGCCGGACGGCAGGCGACCTTCATCTCGCGGTTCGGCAGGCTGCGCTTGAGCTCCATGTAGATGAACGGCCAGGCGCCCTGGTTCTCCGGCTCCTCCTGGGCCCACATGAGTTCCGCGTTGGGGTACTGCGAGAGCACCGCCGAGAGCTCACGGAGCGGCAGCGGGTAGTACTGCTCCACCCGCACGAGCGCGATGTCGTTGATGTCGCGCTTCTGCATCTCGTTCTTGAGGTCGTAATGCAGCTTGCCGGCGTGCAGCACGACCCGCTTCACGGCACCCTTGTCGACGCTCGTGTCGTCGATCACGGGCTCGAAGCGGCCGTTCGTGAAGTCCGCGATGTCGCTCGTCGCGCCGCGCAGGCGCAGCATCGCCTTCGGGGTGAACACGACGAGCGGGCGACGCGGCCGGGCGTAGGCCTGGCGGCGCAGCAGGTGGAAGTACGAGGCGGGCGTCGAGGGACGCGCGACCGTCATGTTGTTCTCCGCGCACAGCTGCAGGAAGCGCTCGATGCGGGCCGAGGAGTGGTCGGGACCCTGGCCCTCGTAACCGTGGGGGAGCAGCAGCACGACGCTCGAGCGCTGGCCCCACTTCTGCTCGGCGCTCGCGATGAACTCATCGATGACCGTCTGGGCGCCGTTCGCAAAGTCGCCGAACTGCGCCTCCCAGAGCACGAGGGCGTCGGCACGCTCGACCGAGTAGCCGTACTCGAAGCCCATCGCCGCGTACTCGCTCAGCAGCGAGTCATAGATCCAGAAGCGGGCCTGGTTCTCGCTGAGGTTGAGCAGTGGCAGCCATTCCTGGCCGTTCTCACGGTCGTGGAGCACCGCGTGGCGCTGCACGAAGGTGCCGCGGCGAGCATCCTGGCCTGCGAAGCGCACGGGGGTGCCCTCGAGCAGGAGCGAACCGAGCGCGATGAGCTCGCCGAAGCCCCAGTCGACTCCGCCCTTGCGGCTCATGTCGACGCGCTTCTTGAGGAGCGCATCGAGCTTGGGGTGCACCGTGAAGCCGGCCGGCTTGTTGGCGTGCGCGTCACCGATGGTCGTGATGACCGACTCCGCGACAGCGGTCGTCTCTGGCTCGCCCGCGCGGTCGTCCTGCTGCGAGTCGGGCCGCTCGAGGTCGCTCTGGGCGTTGTCGTCCTGCGTCACGATCGGCATCGAGTTCGTCTGCGCCGCGTGCGTCTCGGCGAAGGCGCGCTCCAGGCGGTCCTGGAAGTCGGCCTGCGCTGCCGCGTACTCCTCCTGGGTGATGTCACCGCGTCCCACGAGGGCCTCGCCGTAGAGCGTGCGCACGCTGCGCTTCGCCTCGATGAGGTTGTACATGAGGGGCTGCGTCATCGAAGGGTCGTCGCCCTCGTTGTGGCCGCGACGGCGGTAGCAGATGAGGTCGACCACGACGTCCTTGTGGAACTTCTCGCGGAACTCGAGGGCGAGCTCTGCGACGCGAACGACCGCCTCGGGGTCGTCGCCGTTCACATGGAAAATGGGCGCCTGCACGGTCTTCGCGACATCCGTCGAGTAGACCGAGCTGCGGGCCTCGCCGGGAGGCGTCGTGAAGCCCACCTGGTTGTTGACGACGACGTGGATCGTGCCGCCCGTGCGGTAGCCGCGCAGCTGCGACATCTGTAGCACCTCGACGACGATGCCCTGGCCTGCCATGGCTGCGTCACCGTGCACCATGATCGGCACGACCTGGAAGGTGCCGATCGGCTTGCGGTCCTGCTTGGCGCGGACAATGCCCTCGAGCACGCCGTCGACGGCCTCGAGGTGCGAGGGGTTCGCTGCGAGGTAGACGGGGATCTGCTCGCCGCCGAGTGCCGTGAACGTGCCCTCGGTGCCGAGGTGGTATTTGACGTCGCCGGAGCCCTGCACGGTGCGCGGGTCCTGCGTACCCTCGAACTCACGGAAGATCTGGCCGTAGGTCTTGCCAGCGATGTTGGTGAGCACGTTGAGGCGACCGCGGTGGGCCATGCCGATCGCGACCTCTTCGAGGCCCTTCTCGGCGGCACCCTGCAGGATCGCGTCGAGGAGGGCGATCATCGACTCGCCGCCCTCAAGGCTGAAGCGCTTCTGCCCGACGTACTTGGTCTGGAGGAACGTCTCGAAGGCCTCGGCCTCGTTGAGCTTCGCGAGGATGCGCATCTGCTCGTCGTGCGTCGGCTTCTCGTAGGGCGCCTCGAGGCGCTCCTGCATCCACTTGCGCTCTTCTGGATTCTGGATGTGCATGTACTCGACGCCGACCTTGCGGGCGTAGGCGTCGCGCAGGATCCCGAGGATGTCGCGCAGCTTCGCGGTGCGACGGCCGCCGAGGTTGCCCGTGACGAACTCCCTGTCGAGGTCCCAGAAAGTGAGGCCGTGGCTTTCGATCTCAAGGTCGGGGTGCGAGCGCTGCACGTACTCGAGCGGGTCGACATCGGCCATGAGGTGGCCGCGCACGCGGAACGAGTTGATGAGTTCCTGCACGCGTGCGGTCTTGTCGATCGCCGAGGCGAGGTCGACGTGGATGTCGGGCGCCCAGCGGATGGGGGAGTACGGGATGCGCAGGTCGGCGAAGATCTCCTCGTAGAAGTCATGCTTGCCGATCAGGCGCTCATGGATGAGCTTGAGGAACTCGCCCGAGCCCGCGCCCTGGATGACGCGGTGGTCGTAGGTCGACGAGATCGTCATGGTCTTGCCGATGCCGAGGTTCGCGAGGGTCTCTCCTGAAGTGCCCTGGAACTCGGCCGGGTACTCGAGGGCGCCCGCGCCGATGATGCAGCCGGCACCCTTCATGAGGCGCGGCGCCGACTGCACGGTGCCGATGCCGCCCGGGTTGGTGAGCGAGATCGTGTTGCCCTGGTAGTCGGCCATCGTGAGCTTGTTGTCACGGGCGCGCTTGACGACATCCTCGTAGGCGGCGAGGAACTGGCTGAAGTTCATCGTCTCGGTGCGCTTGACACCGGGAACGACGAGCTGGCGCGAGCCGTCGGGCTTGGGGAGGTCGATCGCGATGCCCAGGTTGATGTGCGCCGGGGCGACGACGACGGGCTTGCCGTCGACCTCGTCGTAGTAGACGTTCTGGCTCGGGAAGTCGCGCAGTGCCTTCACCATCGCCCACGCGAGCAGGTGCGTGAAGGAGACCTTGCCACCGCGCGCGCGCTTGAGGTGGTTGTTGATGACGATGCGGTTGTCGATCATGAGCTTCGCCGGCACCGTGCGGTAGCTCGTCGCGGTGGGCACCGAGATGCTCTGGTCCATGTTGGCCGCGATCGTCTTCGCGACACCCTTGAGCGGGGTGACGACATCCTGCGGCTCGCTGGGCTCATCGGCAGCGGTGGGCGCTGCTGGTGCTTCGGCCGGGATCGGCTGCGGCTTGGCCTGGAGGGAGGTGGTGCGGGCGATGGGCTGGCTGCCGGTGGTGGCCGCGGGTTCCTTGCTGGGCGCCTGCCCAGAGGGCTCGTTCGTCACCTCGACGGGGATCTGCGGCTCCTGGTCGGAGGCGGGGCCGCTCGAGTCGCTCGGCGCTGGCGCGGCCTCGGCCTGTGCGGGCTTCGACTCGCTGGCCGCGGGCTTCGACTCGGAGGATGCATTCGCGGCCGGGCTCGAGACCTGGCCCTTGGTCTGGTGGTAGTTCTCGAGGATGGGCCACCATGACTTGTCGACCGAGTTCCGGTCGACCTTGAACTGCTGGTACATCTCGTCGACGAGCCATTCATTGGCTCCGAACTCCCCTGAAGATCCCGCTTCAGAACCGATGCCGGTCACTTGGCTAGACACAGCCGCCCACTCTCCGTTGTCACTATCGATTGTTCGGCGCAGATCTGGGCGCCGATGGCCACATACTGACAACAAGCGTAATCCCTCCGGCTGGGCGCTGCCGCCGAGTCGGGGTCGGGGCTACCCTTAAAAACATGAAGTTTTACGAGGCGTCCCCGCGCCATGACCTCACCTACTCCGACGTCTTCCTCGTACCGAGTCGATCCGGCGTCGACAGCAGGCTGGATGTCTCGCTCGATCCCACCGACGGCACGGGCGCGACCCTGCCGATCGTGTCGTCGAACATGAACTCCGTGACGGGTCCGCGCCTCGCTGCGACGCTCGCCCGGAGGGGAGGCCTCGGGGTGCTGCCGCAGGACCTTCCCCTGCAGGAACTGGATGCCGCCATCCGCTGGGTCAAGGACCAGGCGCCGGGCTACGACACCCCGCTCTCCCTCTCGGCCGACGAGACCGTCGACCACGCGCTCGAACTCGTGCCGCCCGTCGAGGGCCACGGCATCATCGTGCGCGATGGTGACGGTGAGTACCTCGGCTGCCTTCCCGCCGCCAGGCTCGCGACGGCGCTGCCGGATGCACGCCTCGGCGACCTGCTGCACGAAGAGCTTCCCTCGATCGATGTCGATGATGTCGACGAGCCGCGGGCAGCCTTCGACCTCATGGTCGAGGCGGAGCTCGACTTCGCCCCCGTCATGCGCCACGGCAAGGTCGTCGGCACGCTCAGCAGGCGCAGTGCCCTTCGCGGCACCCTCTACCGTCCCGCCGTCGACGGCGATGGCCGCCTGCGCGTGGCGGCAGCCGTCGGCATCAACGGAGACATCGAGGCGAAGGCCAAGGCCCTCGCGGATGCCGGTGTCGACGTGCTCGTGCTCGACACGGCCCACGGCCACCAGGAGGGCATGGTTGGCGCCGTGGAACGCGTTGCGGCGCTCGACCTCGGCCTTCCGCTCGTCGCCGGCAATGTCGTGACGGCGAACGCCGTGCGCGACCTCGTCTCGGCCGGCGCGAGCATCCTCAAGGTGGGGGTCGGTCCCGGTGCCATGTGCACGACCCGCATGATGACCGCCGTGGGGCGCCCGCAGTTCTCGGCGGTGCTCGAGACGGCCGAGGTCGCCGCCGAGCTGGGCGCACACGTCTGGGCTGACGGGGGAGTACGGTACCCGCGCGACGTCGCCCTCGCGCTTGCGGCTGGAGCGGCATCCGTCATGATCGGCTCCTGGTTCGCCGGCACGATCGAGGCGCCGGGTCGCCTGCAGAGGGATGCCGAGGGTCGCCTCTACAAGGAGAGCTGGGGCATGGCCTCGACCAAGGCGGTGCAGGCGCGCTTCAATCGCCTGAGCCCCTACGAGCTCGCACGCCGTGAGCTCTTCGCGGAGGGCATCTCGAGCTCGCGCATCTACCTCGACCCCCTGCGACCCTCTGTCGAGGACCTCATTGACATGATCACCTCGGGTGTGCGCAGCTCCTTCACCTATGCGGGCGCGCGAACGCTCGCCGAGTTCCACGACCAGGCGCTCGTCGGCATCCAGTCCGCGGCGGGCTACGAGGAGGGCAAGGCGCTGCCGGTCAGCTGGTAGTCGATTCGCAGCCGAAGCGCCTGTGTGCTCGGCTATAGTTGGCGCAAATGGACGACCCTCCTTCTAGTTACTTGTCGGTGGCCCAGTGCACGAGTTGATCCTGCTCGCCATCGGCATCGTTCTCACGATCGGCACCGGCCTGTTCGTGGCATCCGAGTTCGCCCTCGTGAACCTCGATCGCCAGGAACTCGAGGCGCGGCAGGCCCGAGGCGAGTCCCGTCTCACCATGACGATCGCCGCCCTGCGGCGCACCTCGACGCACCTCTCGAGCGCGCAGCTGGGCATCACGCTCACGACGCTCCTCACGGGGTACACCCTCGAGCCGGCCTTCAGCGCGTTCCTCGCCGGGCCGCTTTCGGTCTTCGGCCTTCCCGAGGCGGTCGAACGCGGGGTCGCCGCGGTTGTCGCTGTCACGATTGCGACGCTGCTCTCCATGATCGTCGGCGAGCTCGTGCCCAAGAACTTCGCCCTCGCGCTGCCGCTCGGCACCGCCAAGGTGGTCGTGCCGTTCCAGCTCGCCTTCACGTGGGTGTTCAAGCCGGCCGTCGCGCTCCTCAACAACTCCGCCAACGTCATCCTGCGAAGCGTCGGTATCGAGCCGAAGGAGGAGCTCTCGTCTGCACGCACGGCAGAGGAACTGACCTCGCTCCTGCGCCGCTCTGCCATGGCGGGAACCCTCGAGGTCGACACGGCGACGCTGCTCGCGCGCACCCTCGCCTTCAACGAGCATGTCGCGGCCGATGTCATGACGCCGCGGCCCCGCGTCTCGAGCGTCGAGCGCGGCGACTCGGCCCAGGTCGTGCTCGACCTCGCCAAGCGCACCGGGTTCTCCCGCTTTCCCGTCGTCGATGACGGCATCGATGACGTCGTCGGCATCGTGCACATCAAGCAGGTGGTGGCCGTGCCGAGGGAGAAGCGAGCGGATGTCCCGGCCTCCGCACTCCAAAGCGACGCACTGCGTGTGCCCGAGACGATGCGGCTCGACTCGCTGCTCGGGGAGCTGCGCCAGCACGGCTACCAGATGGCCATCGTGCTCGATGAATACGGCGGAACCGCGGGTGTCGTGACGCTCGAGGACCTCGTGGAGGAGCTCGTCGGCGAGGTCTCCGACGAGCACGACCGCACGCGTGCGGGCGTCGTCCGCTCCCGCAACTGGGTGACCTTCCCCGGAATGCTGCGACCAGACGAGCTCCTCGAGCGGGCGGATGTCACGGTGCCCGAGGATGGCCCCTATGAGACCGTCGCGGGCTTCCTCATGAGCGAACTAGGGCGCTTGGCCAAGGTCGGCGACACGGTCGAGATCGACGCCGGGGAATTCCGGGTCGAGCGGATGGACGGCCGACGCATCGACCGCATCCGCTTCACGCCGCGTGCCGAGCAGGTTGTGGAGGAGGAGCGATGAGCGACGTCTGGGGCATCGTGTGGCTTGTCGTGCTGCTCGGCGCGAACGCCTTCTTTGTCGGCGCGGAGTTCGCCGTCATCTCTGCTCGTCGCTCGCAGATCGAGCCCAAGGCTGAAGCGGGTTCGCGCGCGGCCAAGACGACGCTCTACGCGATGGAGCACGCGACCCTCATGCTGGCGACGAGCCAGCTGGGCATCACGGTGTGCTCGCTGCTGATCTTGAACGTGTCTGAGCCGGCGATCCACCACCTGCTCGAGGTGCCGCTCGGCCTCACGGGCTTGGCCCCCGAGGTCATCAGCACGGTCGCGTTCATCATCGCCCTCGTGATCGTCTCGTTCCTCCACGTCGTGCTGGGCGAGATGGTTCCCAAGAACCTGTCGTTCTCGCTGCCGGACCGCATGGCCCTCATCCTCGCGCCGCCGCTCGTGTGGGTGTCCCGCGTCTTCAAGCACCTCATTTGGGCGCTGAACTCGATCGCCAACGGGGTGCTGCGGCTCTTCGGCGTCGAGCCGAAGAACGAGGCGACAAGCTCCTTCACCTTCGACGAGGTGGCCAATATCGTGGCCCACTCGACCCGCGAGGGCGTGCTGACGGACACGAGCGGCGCGCTGTCGAATGCCTTCGAGTTCACCTCGAAGAAGGCGCGCGATATCGCCGTCGGGCTCGACACGCTCGTCTCGGTGTCGGAGGCGGCGACGCCCGCCGAGGTCGAGCGCGCCGTCGCGCAGCACGGGTTCTCGCGCTACGTACTCGTGGACGATGAGGGCGAACCGAGCGGCTACCTGCACCTCAAGGACGTGATCGACCTCGACGACGACGGCGAGTTCACGGAACCCGTGCCACCCAAGCGCATCCGGCACCTCATCTCGGTGTTCGAGGACACAGACCTGGAGGATGCCCTCGCAACCATGCGCCGCTCGGGAGTGCACATCGCACGCGTCTTCGACGCGGAGGGCGCCACGAAGGGCGTGCTCTTTCTCGAGGACATCCTCGAGGAGCTCATCGGCGAGGTGCAGGACGCGACTCGTCGCCTCTAGGGGAGCGGGAGCGGGGTCACCAGCGTTCGAGTGGCGTGAGCGCCCGATGGTATGCCGCTGGCCACGTCTCGGGTTGCAGCCCGAGTTCGACGGCCGCGCGCGCCGGGAAGTGCGGGTCACGCATGAGCTTGCGGCCCATCATGACCGCATCGGCGCGGCCCTCCCGCACAACGGCATCCGCCTGCTCGGCCGTAGTGATGAGGCCGACCGCACTCACGGCTGAACCCGTCGCACGCTTGAGCTCTTCGGCGAAACCGACCTGGTAGCCGGGACCGACCGCGATCTTCGCGTTCGGGATGAGCCCGCCGCTCGATACATCGAAGAGGTCGACGCCGCGGTCGGCCAGCCATCCGCCGACGATCGCCATCTGCTCCGGTTCCCAGGAGGGGCCCGCGTCGGCGGGGGCCCAGTCGGTGGCGGAGACGCGCACGAAGAGTGCGCGGTCATCGCCCATGACCGAGCGCACGGCTTCCGTCACCCTCAGGAGCAGCGCGGCGCGATTCTCGAGCGAGCCACCCCACTCGTCGTCACGCGTGTTGCTGAGCGGCGAGAGGAACTGGTGGAGCAGGTAGCCGTGGGCGGCGTGGATCTCGATGACGTCAAAGCCCGCGCGCACGGAACGCTCCGCCGCCAAAGCGAAATCCTGGATGACGCGCTGGATGCCGGCTTCGTCGAGCGCGACGGGAGCAGCGTAGTCGCCGAAGGGGATGTCGCTCGGGGCGACGGTCTGCCAGCCACCGGCATCCTGCGGCCTCGTGATGCCGCCGCGCGGCCCCCACTCACGCCACATCGAGCCCTTGCGGCCGGCGTGCGCGAGTTGGATGCCCGCCGCTGAGCCCTGTCCGTGGATGAAGTCGACGATGCGGCGCCAGGCCTCCGCCTGTTCGTCGCTGTAGATGCCCGTGTCCTCGGCCGAGATACGGCCCTCGGGGCTGACCCCCGTCGCCTCCGTCATGACCAGCCCTGCCCCGCCACGGGCGAAGGAGCCGAGGTGCACGAGGTGCCAGTCCGTCGGCACGCCGTCCTCGGCGTCGACCGAGTACTGGCAGAGGGGTGACACCCAGAGGCGGTTGCGCAACTGCACGGATCGGAGGGTGAGCGGGGCGAAGAGTGAGGGCGCGGTATCGGTCACCGCACCAAACTATCGTGGAGGTATGCGCGCACCCGTCGAGTGGACCCCGAGAGACACTGCGGCCATGATCGCGACTCCCACCGCGACGGACGACAAGTACAGCCGTGGGGTCCTCGGCGTTGTGACCGGCTCCGACACCTATCCCGGCGCCGCCGTGCTCGGCGTCGACGCCGCCCTCGCCACGGGGGTCGGCATGGTGCGGTACCTGGGGCCCGAGCGCCCCACGGCGCTCGTGCTGCAGTCGTGCCCAGAGGTCGTCACCCAGCCGGGGCGCGTGCAGGCATGGCTCGCAGGCTCGGGCGCCGGCGCAGACCGCACCTCGCTCTGGGACGACGTCGTAACGGATGCGGTGCCCGCCGTTCTCGACGCGGGTGCCCTCTCGCTCGTGCATGAGGTCGCCGGCCCCTCCGTCTTGACGCCGCACCACCGGGAACTCGCGAGACTCATGGATCTGGACACGGAGTGGGTCGCCTCGCACCCCGCTCGCGCGGCGAGCGAGGCGGCAGCGTCCCTTGCCTCCGTCGTGCTCCTCAAGGGCAACAGCACCCTTGTGGCGACGCCCGGGGGAGAGCTCATCGCATGCCCGCCCGCGAGCCCGTGGCTCGCCACAGCCGGCACGGGCGACGTGCTGGCGGGCATCCTCGGCGCGCTCGTCGCGACGCACGCGCGCGAGTTGCACGACGACGAGCGGATGCTCGCCCGCGTGGCCGCCTCGGCATCCGTCATCCACGCTGAGGCGGCAAGCCGAGCGTCTGCGGGCGGGCCGTTCACCGTGCGGGCGCTTATCGCCGCGATCCCGGCCGCCGTCGCCGGGTTCCTCGCGTGAGGCTGGGCGTCGGCGCTTCGCGCGCCTGGCTGTGGTGCGCATTCCTCGCCGCGAATGTCTGGATCGCCTGGCTCGCATACACGGGCCCCGGGCATCCGATCGGCGACGTGTACCTCTATGCGTGGTGGGTCGAACTCGGCCTCGAGGGAGGGCCATGGGTCGGCATCGACACCTCGTGGGTCTATCCCGTGCTGGCGCTGCTCCCCATGACGGTCGCTGCCGTGGGCGGCAGCCACTACGCGCTCATCTGGCTCGTGCTCATGGTGCTGCTGAACTGCCTTGCGCTCGCATTCGTGACCGGATGGCGGGGCCGCGCGCGTGGTCTCGCGGCCGGTTGGTGGTGGACCGCGTTCCTGGTCGCGGTGGGGCCGATCGCCCTCGGCCGAATCGATTCGGTCACGGTGCCGCTCGTCGTGATCGCGGCGGTGCTGCTCGCGCGTCGTCCCGTCGTTGCCGGGGCACTGCTCGCCGCCGCGACCTGGATGAAGGTCTGGCCGGCCGCCGTCATCGGCGCCGCGCTCATCGCGCTGCGCGAGCGATTCCACATCCTGCTGGGCGTGCTGGCGACGAGCGCGATCGTCATGGTCACCGCCGTCGTGCTCGGCGGCGGGGCTCCCCTCTTCAGCTTCATCACGACCCAGACGGGCCGCGGCCTGCAGATCGAGGCCCCCGCGAGTGCCCCGTGGCTATGGCTCGGAGCGTTTGGGGATGACGCATCCGGCCTCTATTACGACGACGAGATCCTGACCTATCAGGTCTTCGGGCCGCACGTCGAGGTGGTCGCCGCCGTCATGACGCCCCTCCTCGCGAGCGTCGTCGCCGCCATCGTCGGCCTTGCGCTCTGGCTCCTGGGTCGAGGGGTGAGGCCTGAGTCACTCCTCCCGCCCTTCGTGCTCGCCCTCGTGACCGCGCTGATCGCCGTCAACAAGGTCGGGTCGCCGCAGTTCATCACGTGGCTCTCGGCGGCCGTCATCATCGGCCTGATCGCGCAGCCGAGCGGCGCGGCGGCTTTCCGAATGCCGGCGGTGCTCGTGCTCGTGATCGCGCTGCTCACGCAGATCGTCTACCCCGTGCTCTACGGCTACCTGCTCGCCCTCGAACCGGCCATGCTCACGGTGTTGACGCTGCGCAACCTGCTGCTCTTCGTGTTGCTGGGCTGGGCGGTGCGGACGATGCTCCGCACCCCTCGGGCGCGGCGTCGCTGACGGCCGCAGCGCGGCAAGCGCGGCTCAGAACTCGCGGGGTCCCTCACCGCGCAGCAAGATGCCGTCGGCGATCGCGCGCTTCCGCAGGGCGACCTTGGTGCCCACATCGATGCCCGCGATGCGGTACTTCTCACGGATGCGCTTGAGGTACGACTTGGCCGTCTCCTCCGAGATGCCGAGCTGGTAGGCGACCGCCTTGACGGGCTCACCGCCACCGTAGAGTGCCATGACGCGGCGCTCCTGTGCGCTCAGCTTGGGGGATCCGCCGACCTCGGTCTGGTTGATCGCGAGGTCGAGTTCGGCCGAGATGAAGGACTCGTCATTGGCTGCCGCCCGGATCGCCTCGACGATCATCGAGGCGTCCTCCGTCTTGACGAGGTAGCCGAGCGCGCCGGCAGCGAGGGCCTCGCGCACGACGTTCGGCTCGGAGTAGGTGCTCATGAGCACCGTCTTGACGCCCGTCGTCTTGAGCGTCGAGATCTTGAGCGAGATGGGCAGGTTGTCCTTGAGGTCGAGGTCGAGGAGCACGACGTCGACGGGGAACTGCGGATGCGTCAGGAGCTCCGGCCAGCTTGAGACGGCGGCGACGAGGTTGATGTCTGGAGCGGCCGAGCGAACCCACTCGGTCAGCGCCCCCAGGAGCATCTTGTGGTCGTCAACGATCGCGAGCCGGAGTGGATCTGAAGCAATAGACACGTGATTCCCCTTATTTCGTCTTCGCCATTGAATGCTACTGGTCAGCCGGATTATCCACGAGGCATTGAATTTCGACACGCAGGCTGGAGTCCTGCGTCGAATCCGTATAGCGGCCGACCTTGCCGATGGCCTCCCAGGTGGCCGGATCGACGCGGTTGCGTGGCATCCCCGTCGTCACGATTGAGATGGGAACGCTCACCAACCGGTCAACGCGCTGGGCTCCCTCGGCGGGGCCGATCGTCAGCTGCACCGTGACGGGCTTGTTCTCGCGATCGCTCACGAGCAACCAGACGGCGGAGAGCAGGCCGTCGCGCTGGCGCCGGTCGAGCAGCCCCGCGAGGCTGCTGCGGTCGATGAGCGTGACTGAGCGGCCGAGCGTCTCGGACTCCGTGATGGCGTGGTAGAGCCACGTCTCGCGCCGGCCCTCGATGAGGTGCAGGCGCAGTTCGGTGGCGAGGGATGCCGCGCGCGACGCCATGGTCGGCTTGAGCGGGAGCGAGAGGCGCCCGGTGGCGACCGAGTCGAGCAGCTCCTCGGCCGCGAGGTCGAGGCGGGCAAGTTCTTCGGATGCGAGCATGCCGACCGCGAATCGAGGAGCCGAAACCGTACTCTGCACGAGCACACGGTCGAGCTCGGTCTGCACGAGGCGTCGGAATCGCCGCACGATGTAGACGCCGAAGAGGGTGGGGAGCACGGCGAGGGCCACGAAAGTGAGTTGAGCGGGGATCGTCGTGGTCGTGACGGGGGAGCTGGCCGCAATCCCCCAGATGAGCACGGCTGCGACCAGGATCGTGGCACCGACGACTTCCCACGTGCGACGCAGCGTGACGGAGACGAGCAGCCCCGTGGAGGCGCAGAGCGAGGCCGTGCCGAGCGCGGCGGTGTTGCCGACCGGCCACACCGCGATCAGGTCGAGGGCGATGACGGCGAAGACGGCGAGCACCACGAGGAGGAAGAGCCAGTCGGGCATGTTCTCGCCGCGCGTGGCGATCGAGACGGCGACACCGGCGAGCATTGCGAGCAGCAGGAGCCACGCGAGCGTGACGGGAAGCGTGTCGGGGTAGAGCTCCCAGTTCCAGATGAGGAGCGTGAGCCCGTAGAGCACGATGAGGCCGGCAAGCACGCCCGTGCCGACGCCGAGGTAGCCCGTGCCGAGGCTCGCTCCGGCAGCCCTCGCCTGGCGCGCGGCGCGCGTGGGCGCGCCCGGCTGTGCGCGACGTTTGCCGAAGATCACGCCGAGCGTGTTCTCTCCGAGGTCCCCGTAGCTCATACGCGCGGCACCTCCAGCACGACGGTCGTGCCTGCGCCGGGAGAGGAGAAGACGCGGGCGTTGCCGCCGACCTCCTTCAGCCTGCCGACAATCGACTCCTTGTAGCCGAGGCTGCTCTCGCCCACCTCATCGAGGGCGAAGCCGACGCCCTGGTCGGTCACCATGGCTCGCACTGTCGTCTCGTCGTCGGTGATCGTCACGTGGGCATTGGCAACACCCGCGTGGCGTCGCACATTCTCGAGGCACTCGGAGAGGGCGAGGAGGAAGGCGTCGAGCACCTCGCTCGGCAGCAGCACGTGGCCGGTGCCGTGCCAGGAGACCTCAAGCCCCATGCGGCCGAAGCGCTGCTTGACCGACTCGAGCGTCGTGCCGAGCGGTGTCTCGGAGACGGGCTCGGTGCTGTGCACGACGGGCATCGCGTGCGAGCCCGCAACACCGAGGCGCAGCTGGCGCAGCAGGCGGGCGTCGTCGGCGGCCTGCTGCCGCATCGAGTCCGTCGAGACCCCGACCCCCGCGTGCGCGAGGAGCGTGAGGGTCGCGAGCACGGTGTCGTGGAGCAGGCGAGCGCCCTGGCGTCGTTGCGCCTCGGTCTCGCTCGCCCGTCGCTCGGCCCGGTGCGCGCGTCCGATGCTGTTGATGCGCCGCGCCGCCCTGGGCACTGCCGCGTTGAGCCAGTAGGCGAAGACGATCACGAGCGCCCACCCGAACACCACGAGGATGACCGCGCGGGCCGCGGCGTCGGGCGCGGGGGCCGCCATGACCATGAGCGCGAGCGTGGCCGCGAAACCGAGGCCGAGCACGATCGCCCGGATGCGCTCCGTCACGAGCACCATGGCAAAGGAGGCGAGGCCCGCCGCGGCGAGGGGCGCCATGGCCCCACGGATGGCCGCACTCGTCTCCTCCTCGGCCGGCACCTGCACGACGGCAAGGATCGCAAGGCCGGCCACGAGCCCGCCGATCACGAGCAGGAGCGACTTCGAAGTCCCGACCAGGAGGTGGATGACGAAGAGCACGATGAAGAGTGGAATGACCGCGATCAGCAGGTCAGGCTCGAGCACGCCGGGCACCATGAAGCAGGCGAAGGCCACGAGGGTTGAAGTAGCCCCGAGCATCCGAGCCGATCGCTGCAGCAGGCGATCGCGTTCTCGGGCAAGGGCGTCCACGAAAGCCATCGTCACACAGGACGACCCCCTTTAGGGGCGCAACACTCCCGGCGGGCGTGGCGGAACCGCCCTACTCGGGGCCGATCCAGCCCTCGCGCACGGCGTGCCGACGCAGGAGGGCCTTGGTGCCGAGGTCCACCCCGATGGCCCGATACTTGCGTCGCGCCCGCTTGAGGTACGACTTGACGGTCTCCTCGGTCGTCTCCATCGCCTCGGCGACCTCGCGCACGGGACGTCCCGTCGCAAAGAGCATGAGCGCCCGGAGCTCCTGCCGTCCGAGACCCGGCGTCGTGCGGTTCAGCGAATCGACGTCGAGGCTCGCCATGGAGTTCGCGCGGTAGGGCACGCCTGCGGCGGCGGCGCGAATCGCCTGCACGAGCCCTGTCGCGCCTTCCGCCTTGGGGACGAAGCCGTAGGCGCCCGCCTGGAGGGCCGACTGCACCGAGATCGCGTCGGCGTGCCGGCTCATGACGACCGTGCGGGTGCCGGCGGTCGCGAGGGTGCGGATCTTGGTCTCGACGGGGATGTCGTCGCCGAGCCCCAGGTCGAGCACGGCGACGTCGACCGGAAAGTCCGGATGCTGCAACAGGCCGACCCAGGTCGTCTCGGCCGCGACCACCTGCAGGTCAGGGTGGCTGAAGCGCAGGTGCGCACTCACGCCATCAAGCACGAGGCGGTGGTCATCCACGATGCCGACACGGATGCTCGCCACGGGAGTTACCCCCATGTCTCCGCCTCCGCGCGCTTGGCTCATGACGCGAGCAGCCTCCGCAGGTGCGGCCCGACGAGGTCGTCCTCGATCAGGAAGCCGTCGTGCCCGAAGCTCGACGAGATCACGATGGCGTCGTCGCCATCGATGTTGCCCGCAAGGCCGCGGGCGATCTCCTGCTGGTCGGGCACGGGGAAGAGGCGATCGGTGTCGATGCCCAGCACGAGGGCCTTCGCCGTCGCCTTCGCGAGCGCGGCCTCGACGCCGCCACGGTCGCGGCCGATGTCGTGCGAGTTCATGGCCTCGACGAGCGTGATGTAGGAGTTGGCGTCGAAGCGGCGCGTGAACTTGTTGCCGTGGAAGTCGAGGTAGCTCTCGACGGCGAAGCGGCCCTGGTCGCCGAGGGGGCTGATATTGCTCTGCCAACTGCGCTGGAAGCGGGCGTTGAGCTCGTCAGGCGAGCGGTAATTGAGGAGCGCCATCCGTCGGGCGAGCGCGAGGCCGCGATAGGGCCCGTCTCCGTCTGCGGCGTCGTAGTAGTCGCCACCGCAGAAGGCGGGGTCCATCCGGATCGCCTCGATCTGCACCGAGTTGAGCGCGATCTGGTCGGCGCTGCTGAGCGCCGGCGCGGCGAGCACGGCGACCCGCTCGAGCCGCTCGGGATGCCCGACGGCCCATTCGATCGCGTGCATTCCTCCCATGGAGCCGCCGACGACGGCAGCCCAGCGGTCGATGCCGAGCGAGTCGCTGAAGGCCACTTGGGCGGCGACCTGGTCGCGGATCGTCAGGTAGGGGAACCGCGGGCCCCACTCGATGCCCTCGGTCGTGTGCGAGGCAGGTCCGGTCGTTCCCTGGCAGCCGCCAAGCATGTTGGGCGCGACGATGAACCAGCGCTCAGTGTCGAGGTAGCGCCCTGGCCCGACGATGCCAGACCACCACCCGGTCGTCGGATGCCCGAGGGTGGGCGGGCCGACGACGTGGCTGTCTCCCGTCAGGGCGTGCAGCACGAGGATCGCGTTCGAGGCGTCGTCGTTGAGCTCGCCCCACGTCTCGAACGCCATCCGCACGTTCGGGATGTGGCCGCCGCGCTCGAGGCGAAGGGGCCCGAGATTCGCAAAACGACGGTGCCCGGCGGGGTCGCCCTCGCGCCATGCGCCGCTTGCGGGCGGCTTGCCGATCAGCGCCCGATTGTTGGCCTCGGTGATGAAGCTCGACGGAACGCTGTCTTCCGGTGTCTGCCAGTCCATGTCACGCCCAAGTATCCCCGAAACGCGAGGGGGCCCGCGTCCTGTTACGCGGGCCCCCTTGCGATGTCGACGGCTCAGCTGTTGCGGGCAGCCTCCGCGACCGTGCGGGCGGCGTCGAGGCCGGCCGTGAGGTCGGTCTTGATGTCCTCGATGCTCTCGAGTCCGACCGAGAGGCGCACGAGGCCGGGCGTGACGCCCGCCGTGAGCTGCTGCTCGGGCGTCAGTTGCGAGTGCGTCGTCGATGCGGGGTGGATGACGAGGCTGCGCACGTCACCGATGTTGGCGACGTGGCTGAAGAGCGAGAGCCCGTTGACGAAGGCGCGGCCGGCATCCACACCGCCCTTGAGCTCGAAGGAGAGCACGGCGCCGACGCCCTTCGGGGCGTACCTGTTGGCGGTCGCGTACCACGGGCTCGTCGGCAGGCCCGCGTAGTAGACCGTGTCGACATCCGGGTGGTTGTCGAGCCACTCGGCGACCTCCTGTGCGTTCTGCACGTGGCGCTCGATGCGCAGGCTGAGGGTCTCGATGCCCTGGATGAGGCCCCACGCGTTGTCGGGGGAGATGGCCGGGCCGAGGTCGCGCAGCAGCTGCACGCGCGCCTTGATGACGAAGGCGATCTCGTCGCCCACTGCGGTCGTGTAGCTCGCGCCGTGGTAGCTCGGGTCGGGCTCCGTGAGGCCCGGGAACTTCTCGACGTTCTGCGACCACTTGAAGCGTCCGCCGTCGACGATGACGCCACCGAGGGCCGTGCCGTGACCGCCGAGGAACTTGGTCGCGGAGTGCACGACGATGTCGGCACCGTGCTCGAGCGGACGGATGAGGTACGGCGTCGCGATCGTGTTGTCCACGATGAGCGGCAGGCCGTTGTCGTGCGCGACCTGGGCGACGGCGGCGATATCGAGGATGTTGATCTTGGGGTTGCCGATCGTCTCGCCGAAGAGGAGCTTGGTGTTGGGGCGGATGGCCGCGGCCCACTCGTTCGGGTCATCCTGGTTCTCGACGAAGGTCGTCTCGATGCCGAGCTTGCGCAGGGTGTATTCGAACAGGTTGTAGGTGCCGCCGTAGATCGACGACGACGAGACGATGTGGTCACCAGCCTGCGCGATGTTGAGGATCGCGAGCGAGGTCGCCGACTGGCCGGAGGCGAGCGCGAGCGCCGCGGTGCCGCCCTCGAGCGCGGCGACGCGCTGCTCGACGACGTCCTGCGTCGGGTTCTGGATGCGCGTGTAGATGTTGCCGAACTCCGCGAGCGCGAAGAGGTTCTTGGCGTGGTCGGCGTCGTTGAAGACGTAGGCCGTCGTGCGGTAGAGCGGGGTCGCCCTGGCGTTGGTGACAGGATCGGGCGCCGCACCGGCGTGGATCTGCTTGGTCTCGAACTTCCAGTCGTCGCTCACTGTCGTGCTCCTCGATTCGCGGCCCCGCACCTCGGCGCCCCGGGGTCGAGCATAGGAACTGCGGGGGATGGGGTCAAAGGGGGCGACACACTCGGTAACGCGCCGCGGCATCCGCTCGTCACCGCTTCGGGGTCGGAGGGTGCCGATTCTCACGGGGGATGACCCGCAGCGAACCCGTCGGGTCGACCTTGGACGGCCCGGGCGGGCGTTCCTCGCCCTTCGCGAAGAGCCAACGGGGCTTCGGCTCGATCAGCGGGCGGAAGATGCGGCGGACGGGGCGGGAGGCGAGGGCGATGCTGATGAGCACGCCCACGACGATCATGGCGAGGAGCCACGGCACGCTCGCATGCTCGCGGAGGAAGGTGGTCTGGCGGATCGGGTAGAGCACAAAGCTGTGGAGCAGGTAGATATACATGGTCGCCTGCCCGAACGAGGTGAACCACGTGTTGGAGCGGGGCACCAGCACGAAGAAGGCCGCCGAGAGGATGACGGCAACGATGATGATCGCGAGGCGCACGAGGCCGGCCCACCAGAAGGTGCCGCCGAGCTGCGCGTAGGCATCGTCGTAGAAGAACCAGTTCTTGAGGTTCATCTCGCGCCAGCCGTCGATGTTGGCCCACAGCACGCTCGCCGAGATCGCGAAGGTCACGATCGCGCCGCAGCGGAACCACCACAGTGCCGAACCGGCGACGCGCCAGCGCTCGATGATGTTCCACTCGTGCAGCTTCCAGCCCAGTACGAAGAAGGGCAGGATGCCGATCGCGCGCGAGAGCGAGAAGGTGCTGTCGACGTTCGTGAGATAGCCGACGCCGATCGAGAGCAGGAGCGCCCACGCGAGGGGCCAGCGCAGGAGCGCGAGGTAGGGGAGGATCAGCCGGAAGAAACCGAGGGCGAGCAGGAACCACAGCGTCCACGACGGCTGCGAGGGATTGGGGTCGAAGCCGTCTGGCCAGTTCGCGAGGCCCTTCACGACCGTCCAGATCGTCTCCATGATCAGGTACGGCAGAAGGATGTCGGTGATGACCTTCTGCATCTGCCGCGCATTCGGCGGCCCCGGCTTGGAGAAATAGCCGCTGATGATCGCGAATGCCGGCATGTGGAAGGCGTAGATGAAGAGGTAGACCGTCAGCGCGACGTCGTCCTCAAGCGCCAGCCTCTGGATCGCGTGCCCCACGACCACGAGCGTCACGGCGATGAAGCGCGCGTTGTCCCACAGCGGCACGCGCACGCGTACTCGCTGGCGTGACGGCGACGCAGATCCCTCCATAGTCCACAGCATATGAACGGGGCGATACCGTGGACCTGTGAATGCGAGACGAGCGGTTGTCACGGGAGCAAGTTCGGGTATAGGCGCGGCGACGGTACGCGCCCTGGTCGCTCGCGGCTGGGATGTCGTGGGCGTCGCTCGTCGCGCCGAGCGGCTCGAGGCGCTCGCCGCGGAGACGGGCGCGCGGATCTTCGTCGCCGACCTCACGGTGCAGTCCGAGGTCGATGCCCTGCGCGAATGGCTCGAGGCCGACGGCCCGCTGCACGCGCTCATCAACAACGCGGGCGGGGCCTTCGGTGTTGCGACGGTCGAGGAGAGCTCGGCCGATGACTGGGCGCGCATGTTTGACGTCAACGTGCTCGCGGTCAAGCGGGTCACCGAGGCGCTCCTGCCGCTCCTGCGACGGGGAGCGACGGATGCCACGGGCGAGGCCGACATCCCGCACGCCGACATCCTCACGCTCACCTCGACGGCCGGTCTCGTCGCCTACGAGGGCGGCGGGGGCTACAACGCCGCCAAGTTCGGCGCCCACGCGCTCGTCGGCGCGCTCAGGCTCGAACTCGCGGGCGAGCCGATCCGCGTGCTGGAGGTCGCGCCCGGCATGGTGCGCACGGAGGAGTTCACCCTCAAGCGGCTCGGGGGTGACAGGGAGGCGGCTGACCGCCTCTATGAGGGGGTGGAGCATCCGCTCACGGCGGAGGATGTCGCCCGGGTCATCACCGACATGCTGAGCCTGCCGGGGCACGTCAATATCGACCTCGCGGTCGTGCGTCCCGTCGCGCAGGCGGCCCAGCACAAGCTCGTGCGCGGGCCCCTGGAGCCGAAGGCCTGACGCTACTGCGCGGCCGTCACTGCCGCGACCGTCTCGGCGTCGGCATCCGTCTCGCCTGCATTTGCCTCGTCAGAGAACGCGAGCTTCGGCACCGCGAAGAGCAGCAGCGTGGCGATGAGCGCGCCGCCCCCGCACAGTGACCACACGACCATGTAGCCGAAGAGGCTGCTCGCGGTCGAGCCGGCGACCTGCACGGCACCGATCGTCAGCACGATCGCGAACACCGATGAGGCGAAGGATCCACCGATCGTCTTGGTGGTGTTCGTGAGGGCGGATGCCACACCCGTCTGCCCTCGAGGTGCTGCCGCGGCTGCGGCGGCCGGCATGGCGCCCATGAGCACGCCGGAGCCGATGCCCGCGATCGCCATGTTGGTGAACACCTGCCACACCTCCGAGTGGAAGGGCAGGAACAGCAGGTAGCCGATCGCCACGAGCATCGCCGCGCCGATGAGGGCGGTGCGCGGGGAGGTGAGGCGCGAGGCGACGGGGAACAGGAGCGCCCCCACGATCATCGACAGCAGGTAGACACCGATCAGGAGCGAGATGCTGCTGGAAGCGAGGCCGAGGCCGAAACCCACCTCGCCGGGGTCGGTGCCCGCGAAGGTCGAGAGGGGCGCCTGCGCGCCCAGGATCGAGATGCCGATGAGGAACGCCGTCAACTGCACGGGCCACATGTTGGGCTGCGCGAGCACCCGGAGGTCGATCGCGGGGTCGGGCTGCCTGAGCTCGAAGCGGGTGAAGGGCACGAAGGTGAGCACCCCGAGCGCGATGACGGCCCAGACCCACCAGGTCTCGGGCCCGTTGAACTTGAGGAAGGTGAGCCCCGAGGTGATCAGCAGGAGGCCCGCCGTGAGCATCGAGAAGCCGGCCCAGTCGAGGCTCCTCCCCGGCAGTGGCTCCGACTCGGGAACCCCGAAGAGGATCACGAAGAACACGAGCGTCACGGCGATCGCGGGCACCATGAGGGTCGGCACCATCGAGGTGAAGAGTTCCTCCTCGCCGCCGAACGCGCCGAACACGGCACTGCCGCCGAGTGCGCCCGCGATCGCGCCGGCCTCGAGGCCGACGATGAGCAAGGCGGCCGCCTTGCGCGTGGCCGAGGCGGCGTGGCCCGTGCGGCGCCCCTTGTCGAAGATGAGGGCGACCTCGAGCGGCAGCCATACGACGTAGAAGCCCTGCAGGGTCCACGCGATGAGAAAGCTCGTGAAATCGCCCGCGAAGGCGAGCCACCAGGTCGCCGCCGCCGTCAGCACGGTCGAGATGAGCAGGATGCGCTTGTGGCCGTACATGTCGCCGAGCTTCGCAAGTACGGGCACGACGAGGGCGGAGAGCAGCAACTGGGCGCCCTCGAAGACGTTGAAGTCGGCGTCGATGATGCCGAGGTAGTCGACGAGGTCGGGAATGAGGGGCACGTAGAAGCCCTGCAGGATGCCGCTGACGAACTCGACGAAGAAGAGATAGCCGATGAGGCCCGCGGTGACGGCGCCCGACCGTCCCGCCAAGAGTGTGCGCATGGGGGGAGCGTAGCGGCCAGAATGGCTGTGCCGTATTCCCCTCTTCGAGTGATGGGCCACATGACCGAGAACGTCGCCGCATGACCCCGCAGCGCCTGCACGAGCTGGTCGACGAGGGCTGGGCGCAGGCGCTCGAGCCCGTGGCATCCGATATCGCCACGCTGGGCGAGCGACTGCGACAGGAGGTGGCGGAGGGGGCCCACTACCTGCCGGCGGGCGAGAACGTGCTGCGCGCCTTCCGCACGCCGCTCGACGCCGTGCGCGTCGTGATCGTGGGGCAGGACCCCTACCCGACGCCGGGCCACTCCATCGGCCTCGCCTTCGCGGTCGAGCGCCACGTGCGGCCGCTGCCGCGCAGTCTCGTCAACATCTACCGTGAGCTGGACGATGACCTCGGCATTCCGCCCGCCTCCCACGGCGACCTCTCGGCATGGGCCGACCGCGGCGTGCTGTTGCTCAACCGGGTGCTCACGGTGCGGCCGGGCGAGTCCGGCTCGCACAAGGGCTGGGGCTGGGAGCGGGTCACGGATGCCGCGCTTCGGACGCTTGCGCAGCGAGGCGGGCCACTCGTGGCCATCCTGTGGGGGAAGCAGGCCGAAGCGGCCGCTCCGCTCCTGGCGGGCGTCCCCATGATCACCTCGGCGCATCCGAGCCCCCTTTCGGCATCGCGCGGCTTTTTTGGCTCGCGGCCGTTCAGCCGGACGAATATGCTCTTGGAGCAGCAGGGTTCCGAGGGGATCGACTGGCGCCTCGAATGAGACGAACCGAGCGAGCGAAGCCCTAGCGGCGTGATGGGAGACGAGGCCTGGTGGCGAACGACGCGCGTGAGGGGCACACGATCGAGTTCTCTGGACTCACCAAGCGGTTCGGCCCGGTCGAGGCCGTCTCAAACCTGAGCTTCACGGTGCCCTCCGGCGCCGTCACCGGGTTCCTCGGCCCCAATGGGGCGGGCAAGACGACGACGCTCCGCATGCTCCTCGGGCTCGTGCAGCCAAGCTCGGGCACCGCGACGATCGGCGGAAAGCGCTACCGCGACCTGCCGCGCGCCATGGCGACGGTCGGCACTGCGCTCGAAGCGGCCAGCTTCCACCCCGGTCGCACGGCACGCAACCACCTTCGAGTCCTCGCCGCCGCCGGTGGCATCGACCGCTCGCGCGTCGACACGGTGCTCGGACTCGTCGGCCTGGGTGACTACGGCGACCGACGCGTTGGCGGCTACTCGCTGGGAATGCGGCAGCGGCTCGGCCTTGCGGGGGCACTGCTTGGCGACCCGAGCGTGCTCGTGCTCGACGAACCTGTCAACGGGCTCGACCCGGAGGGCATTCGTTGGATCCGCACCTTCCTGCGCGACCTCGCAGCGGAGGGGCGCACGGTGCTCGTCTCGTCGCACCTCCTGAGCGAGGTGCAGCAGAGCGTCGACCGGGTCGTGATCATCTCGGGCGGCAAGCTCGTCTACGAGGGCTCACTCGAGGGGCTCGAAACGGGCGGCGCCGTCATGGCGGATGCGCCGGACCGCGCGGCGCTCGCCGCAGCCGTCCTGGCGGCGGGAGGCACCGCTGAGGTGGCCGACGGCGGCCTCGCGATCACGGGCATCGACGCCGCCGCGGTCGGAATCGCCGCGCTCTCGGCGGGCATCCCCCTCTCGTTGCTTGCACCGCGTCACGGCGGACTCGAGCAGTCATTCCTCGACATCGTGGGCGAAGGAGGCTCCAAGTGAGGTTCACGGGAGCGTTGCGCTCAGAGTTCACGAAGCTCACGACGACCCGCATGTGGTGGGTGCTCGCACTCATCCTCGCCGTCTACGTGGCGTTCACGGCGGGAGCGCTGGGGGCGGCCTTCGGCGGGCTCTTCCCTGGCGCCCAGGATGCGGGCGGACTGGACGGCCTGCACGAGCTCGTCTACAGCGTCGCCGTCACGGTCGGCTACGTGTTCCCGGTCATCCTGGGCACGCTCTCGGTCACGGGCGAGGTGCGGCACCAGACCCTCACGCCCACCTTCCTCGCGACGCCGCGCCGCGGAACCGTGCTCGCCGCCAAGCTCGTGACACTGTTCTGCTTCGGCATCTTCTATGGCGTCGTTGCCCTCGCGGCATCCGTCGCCGTCGGAGCGCCCCTCCTCGCCGCGGGCGACATGGTGACAGGGCTGGACGACTCGCAGACCTGGCTCATGTTCGGCCGCGCCGTGCTTGCGATGGGCATCTGGGCGATCATCGGGGTGGGGCTCGGCACACTGATCCCCAACCAGATCGCCGCGATCGTCGTCTTGCTCGCCTTCACCCAGTTCGTCGAACCGATCCTGCGCACGGTCGGGATGCTCGTGGAGGGCTTCGCCGAGATCGGTCGCTTCCTCCCGGGAGCCGCGGGCGATGCGCTCGTGGGGTCGAGCGTCTTCGCGGTCATGTCGGGTCCGTCGTCGGGCGCCTTGCTCGAATGGTGGCAGGGTGGTCTCGTTCTCCTCGCGTTCGCAGCCGTCGCCGCGACGATCGGCGCAGTCACGACCTGGCGGAGGGATGTCACCTGATGCTTGAAGAGGAATACCTCGAGCGACGCACGCTTCCCGCTCACCTTCGACCGCCGGCCCCCGAGCGGGAGGTCTTCTCCTACACGGTCCGGGAGGGGACCGTGGAAGACCTGCCCACCGTGCGGGAGATCTACAACCACTACGTCGCCAACACGACGGTGACGTTCGACGAGTCACCCATGACGCTGCGCTCGCTTCGCTCGAAGTTCGGGCACATGCAGAAGCTGGGCTTCCCATTCCTCGTCGCCGTGAGCCCAACGGGCGAGATCCTGGGCTTCGCCTACGTGTACCCGTGGAAGGAGAAGGCGGCCTACCGCTACACGGTCGAGAACTCCATCTACCTCGGCCCGGCCGCGACCGGCAAGGGCCTCGGGCGCGCCCTCATGGCCGAGCTGGTCGAGCGTTCCCGTGCGGCCGGTATCAAGGAGATCGTTGCCGTCATCGCCGACCGTGGTGCGGAGGGCTCGATCCGCCTCCACGAGCAGTTCGGCTTCAAGGAGATCGGGCGCATGGGCCGTGTCGGCTTCAAGTTCGACCGCTGGCTCGGCACCATCTTGATGCAGAAGTCGCTCAAGTAGGCGACAGCGCTCCATGACCGAGGCATCCCGCCGGCGGCCTGAGCCGCACCGTGTGCTTCTCACGCTGCACGGTCATCTTCGCGCGCGCCCGCACGAGGTCTTCGACGCGATCGCCCGGCGCAATGACCCTGGCGAGCGCGCTCGCAGCCGCTTCCTCGCCGACTCTCGCGCCCACCTCGTCGTCAGCGAGGGCGGTCGCTGGTATCGCGGCGAGTACCGCGTCGTCGCTGATGACGATGGTTCGCAGGTCACGCACGTGATCCTCGACGTCTCCAGAGGCCAGCGCCCGCTCGGACGGTTCTCGGGGAGAGCCGTCGTCGAGCGGGCGCCGGGGGAGTTCGATCGGATGCTGCGGCAGCTTCGTCTCGAACTGGAGGGCTAGCGCTTTAGTTCCTTGGCGTGGCCCTCCGCAGGAGCCGGAAGCCGGCCAGCGCGGAGAGCACCGTCGGCACGAGCAGCCAGAGCGCCACACCGAATGGGCCGTTCGACACGAACCATTCGCCGACCGCGCCCCAGCTCTCGGTGAGCGTGATGGCCGCGGCGGCGCCGATGAGGGCGAAGCTGAGCACGATGAAGAACACGATCATCCCGTAGCTCTTCCACCGCACGTACACCGAAGCGGTCGCGGCGCCGATGAAGAAGAAGAACAGGAATACGAGGAAGAACTGCAGGAACTGGGTGAGCAGGTTCTCGGTCGAGAAGTACACGACGTCGAACATGCGCCCACCCAGGCCCCAGCCGTTGGTTGACCTCTCGACCCAGTTCAGGAACGTCAGCCCGGCCGCGAAGTACGCGCTCAGGGCGACGAACACGAGACTGGACCCGAGGTAGAAGTCACGCCGCGTCACGCCGAAGCCGAGGGCGAACGGGAAGGTCGCGTTCACCGCCTGCACTGCCACGACCATCATGTAGACGAAGATGAAGGTCGAGGCGCCTGAGAACTGCATACCGTCGCCCGCCTCAGACATCGCCTCGTCGCCGGCGGCGGTGCGGATGAGCAGCCAGATCGCGAGGTTGGCGACGAAGATCATCGCCAGGATCAGCCACGGCAGCACCAGCAGGGCGAACCGGGCGGTGAGGTGCAGCTTCGCAACGTTGACGATGCGCTGCAGTTCGTCGCCACCGCTGCTGCGCTTGGGGAGTGAGATTGTCGTGGTCATGCGCTCTGCTCGAACTCTCGTGTCGTGGTGCCCGTCTTGCGGATGATGAGCTGCTGCAGGGAGACGGGCGTGAGCTCAAGCCCTGCGGCGTTTGCGGCGGCCCGCTCGCTGTTGTCGAGGCCGCCGATCGTGACGGATGCGAGGCCGCCGACGCCGTCGCGGTGCAGGATCTCGCGACCCGCGACGAATGCATCGACGGCGCTGCGCGTGCCGACCACGGTTGTTGCCGTGTTGCGGAGGGTTTCGGCGTCTTCGTCGATGACGATGTGGCCGTCGTCGATGAGCAGCACGTGCTCCAGCAGCATGCTGACCTCGTCGATGAGGTGCGTCGACAGCACGACGGTGCGCGGATGCTCGGAGTAGTCCTCGAGGAGGCGGTCGTAGAAGACCTGTCGCGCGACGGCGTCGAGGCCCAGGTACGGCTCATCGAAGAACGTGAGGGGAGCGCGCGAGGCGAGCCCGACGATGATGCCGACCGCGGAGAGCTGCCCGCGGGAGAGCTTCTTGATGCGCCGGTCGGTCGGCAGGCGGAACTCGTCCACGAGCTGCTCGGCGAACTCCGGGTCCCAGTTCTCGAAGAACCAGGGGGCGCTCTTGAAGACGTGCTTGACGTAGAAGTCCTCCGGGTAGCGCTGGCTCTCCTTGATGAAGCAGATGTTCCGCAGCACGCTCGCGTTCTCGACGGGTGAGGCGCCGAAGACCTTGATCTCGCCGCGAGTAGCGAACTCCTGCCCTGTGAGCAGATTCATGAGCGTGCTCTTGCCTGCACCGTTGCGGCCGAGCAGGCCGGTGATCTTGTTCTGCTCGAGGCTGAAGCTCACATCGTCGACAGCGCGGACGCTGCCGAAATGCTTGCTCAGGCCCGAGACCTGTACGACGGGGTTCATGACGTGCTCCCTTCCATGGTGGTTGTCTTGATGAGTGCGGCGACGTCGTCGTGCGTGAGGCCGAGCTTGGTCGCTTCGAGAAGAAGCGGCTGCACATAGTCGACCTCGAAGCGCTCTCGACGCTGGCGCACGATGCGGTCGCGGGATCCGGTGGCGACAAACATTCCGATGCCTCGCTTCTTGTAGAGGATGCCGGCGTCGACGAGCAGGTTGACCCCTTTGCCGGCGGTGGCGGGGTTGATCCGGTGGAACGCGGCGAACTCGTTGGTAGAAGGCACCTGGCTCTCTTCGGGCAGTGCGCCGCTCAGGATGTCGTTCTCGATCTGTTCGGCGAGTTGCACGAAGATCGGTCGTCCTTCTTCCATGGCTCCTCCGCTTCGTCGGTTGGTTACTCGACTAATGAACCATCTAACCTGGGGTCTTGTCAAGCCCTAGGCTTCAGCTATGTTCGAACTCCACCACCTCACCGCTCAGGAGCAGTGGGACTGGCTCCATCGGGGCGAGATCACGGCCCTCGAACTCGTCTCCCACTACCTCGACCGCATCGAGCGCCTCGACGGGCAACTCGGGGCATTCGTCACCGTCACGCCCGAGGCGGCGCGGGAGCGAGCGGCCTCGCTCGAGCAGGAGCATCCGCGGAGCGCCGCTCTTTGGGGGCTTCCCTTCGCGGACAAGGACCTGAATCGCAGGGCCGGCGTCCCCGCCAAGTTCGGGTCTCGGCTCATGGCGGACTTCGTCCCCGATGAGAGCGACGAGCTGCCGCGGGTGCTCGACGCCGCGGGAGCGATCAGCCTCGGCAAGACGAACACCCCGGAGTTCGGGCTCCCGGCCTACACGGAATCCCTCGTCGCGCCGCCCGCACGCACACCGTGGAACACCGAACTCGGCGCAGGCGGCTCCAGCGGGGGAGCGGCGGTCGCGGTCGCCGCCGGCCTGCTTCCCTTCGCGCCCGGCTCCGACGGCGGCGGCTCCGTGCGGATCCCCGCGGCGGCGACCGGGCTCGTGGGGCTCAAGCCCTCGCGCGGGCTCGTGCCCGCCGGGTCGGGCATCGGCTCGCTCGCCGGGCTCGGCGTCGCCGGCCCCATCGCCCGCACGGTCGCGGATGCCGCGATGCTGCTCGACGCCATGATCGGCGAGGACGGTTTTCCATTCACGCTTCGGGCGCCGCGTTCACAGGAGGGCGCGCTGCTCGGGAGCGCCGTACGAGGAGAGGGACGCTTCGAGCTCGGCGTCATGACGACGAGCCCCTGGGACGACGCCTACGACATCCGCGTCTCGCCAGAGGCACAGGCCGCCCTTGACCGCGGTGTCGCAGAACTCGCCGCCATCGGGCACGGCCTGCAGGACATCGCGCTTGAGCCCTCGCCTGACTACGCGCAGCACTTCCGCACCATCTGGCAGGTCGGCGCCGCCTCGATCCCGGCCGAGGGCGAGGCAATGCAACTGCTCGAACCGCTCACCCAGTGGCTCGTGCGTCGCGGACGGGAGATCAGCGCACGCCAGCTGGCGGAGGCGCTCGCGTGGCTCACGGCATTCGAGAGGTCTGTCATCGCGCAGTTCGCCCACGTCGATGCCGTCGTGACCCCAAGCCTCGCCATGACGCCCCGGCCCGTTGGCTGGTACGACAGCGAAGACGGCGAGCACAACTTCGAGCAACAGGTGCAGTACACGCCGTTCACCTCCTTCGTGAACGTGTGCGGCCTGCCGGCCATCACGCTTCCCGTGCATGAGACAGACGACGGGCTTCCCATGGGCATCCAGTTGATCGGCCGGCCCGGCGGCGAGGACACCCTTCTTGCGATCGGCGCCCAGCTGGAGCGTCGGCTGCAGTGGCAGAAACGCCACCCCGCGCAGTGGTGAGCGCGGGGACCCCCAGCTAACGGCGGGTGCCGATGACCGTGCGGATCTCCGAGACGCCCTCCGCGTGGTTCGAGTGGTACCAGGCGCCCGGTTCGAAGAGGTACGTGTCTTGGTGGCCGAGAAGGTTCGCCTCCGGATCGACCGTGTAGGTCACGTCGGTGCCGGATTCCGCGCGCACGTAGCCCTCCGCCGCCAGAAGTGCCTGGGCCTCGGTCGCCTGCGTCTCGGTGATCTCGGAGTACGCGGCCGTGAACCATCCGTCGCTGTTTGGCAGGTACCAGAAGCACGCGAGCCCGCCGTAGTCGAAGAAGAGCGCCTCGATGCGACTCTCCGACCGCAACTGCGACTCGAAGTCCACCTCGTGCACGTACCCCGCGGCCTCGAAGCCGTCGAGTGTTTGCTGCGTGATGATCGTGTTGCACGAGAGCGGCTCAGGCCCGGCCGGCTCGGTCGGTGGCGTGGGGGACGCGGACGGCCGCGGTGCCGCACTGGGGGACTTCGTGGTATCGACGGGCTCTGGTTCGCTCCCCGCGTCGGCGCAGCCCGCGAGAGCCAATGCCAGCAGGGAGACCCCAGCGAGGGCGACACGAAGCTTCATGATCCTCCAGTCAGCCCGCAGCAGCGGGCAAAGCCGAGAATACTGCAGGGTGGCGGGGCTCGCCCGCGAACAGGGCACCGTTATGAGAGCGTGACGCCCCTAGCGATAGCCGCCCTGCTGCAGTCCGGCCTCGATCTCGAAGCGGTTGCCGCGCGCGTTGAGTCCCGCCGCGAAGTACAGCGGGATGAAGGCGAGGCCGTAGCGCCGCCACTGTGCCCTGTGGACCGCCTCATGCGCGAGCACGCCCGCACCCAGCTGGTCATGGGTGAGGTACACGGCCCCGATCGTCGTGCCGCCGCGTCCGAACGCCCACCGCGGGCATCCGCTCGCGACGATGACGCCGCCCCGCCTGCGGATGCGGCCACGCGACAGCACGGCACCCCAGAGCAGGCCGGCCGCCGTCGCGAGCCAGTAGCCGGGTCGCGCGACGAGCGGGCTCAGGGCTGCTCGCCGCAGGGGCGGGATCCTGCGTCCGAAGCCGACGACCCGGCGGCACGCCCGCTCAAGGCGGGTGCCCGGCGTGCCGCGTGTCATGAGCCATTTGTAGCAGGGGCGTCGGATGTCTCGCCGGATACAGTGAGAACATGACGGGCACGGTGGGGAGGGTCGCACTCGTCGCGATGCACACGCCGCCCGCTCAGCAGGCGGGCACGGGTGACTCGGGCGGGCTCAACGTCTCGCTGCTCGCGACCGCCCACGAGCTCGCGAAACGCGGCGTCGAGGTTGAACTGCTGACCCGCGCATCCGGTCCACCCTCCGTCACCCTCCTGGAACCGGGAGTGAGCATCCACGCCCTGCCTGCCGGGCCGCCGGCACCCGTCGACAAGTCTCGACTCCGCGCGCTGACGGACGAGTTCGGCGAATCGGTCGCGCGCCTCGCGGGCCGTATCGCCCCTCGTTACGACGTCATCCACGCCCACTACTGGCTCAGCGGCATCGCGACCCTGCCGGTCTCGCTCGAACTTGGCGTTCCCTTCGTGCAGAGCTTTCACACGCTCGCTGCGATGAAGAACCGGCACCTCGCGACAGGCCAAGACCCGGAACCAGAACTGCGGCTGCGCTCAGAGGGATACCTTGCGAGCCAGGCGAGCGCCGTCGTGGCGGGTTCCGTCGCCGAGGTCGGATGCCTCATCGATGAGCTGCACGCACCGGCCGAGCGTGTCTGGGTCATCCCGCCCGGGGTCGACGTGTCGCTGTTCACGCCCGACCGTGCCGCTGCCGGGAAGGTGCGGCGGGAGTACTCGATCGAGGAGGGCCGACCCGTGCTCGCGGTCGTCGGCCGGGTGCAGCCGCTCAAGGACCAGGAGCTCGCCGTTCGCACGCTGGCAGCCCTCCGTCGCAGGCGCGGGTGGACGCCCGTGCTCGTCATCGCAGGGGAGTCTACTCCCGGCGATGAGCCGTACCTCGAATCCCTGCGCTCCCTCGCGACCCGTCTCGGGGTCGAGGACGACGTGCGTTTCGTGGGCGCACTCGAACGCCAGCCGCTCGCTGACCTCCTCGCTGTCGCGACCGTCACGCTCGTGCCCTCGCATTCGGAGACCTTCGGGCTCGTCGCACTCGAATCGGCGGCAAGCGGAACGCCCGTCGTCGGCTACCGCAGCACGGGCCTCATGGAGTCGATCGCAGAGGGGGAGTCGGGCGTGCTGCTCGACTCTCGTGACCCCGAAGACTGGGCCGCCGCCGTCGGGTCACTCCTCGACGACCAGGCTGCCCGCGAGCGGCTCTCGCGGCGCGCCCGTGAGCACGCGCTCGGATTCACGTGGGGCACCAACGCGACCGCGCTCCTGGCGCTCTACGCTGCCCTCGCCGGGCCAGGCGCCGCCTAGGGCAGCACTTCAGCGGGTCAACGCGCCGATCATCCGAAGGATCGTGCCGAGATCATCCCCGGCATCGGCGGGAGACGACGGCATGAAGCCGCTGATGCCCGCCCCTGCCAAGGGGAAGCGGGAGAGGACGGCTCGGATCGCCGACGTGACCTGCTCGACCTGCATCCCGAAGGGCACCGGGTTGCCCAGTCCGCGCACGGCCGCGGGGTCGAGCACATCCAGGTCGATGTGCACGTAGACCGACCTCGCTCCTGTCGCGGCCACCGCCTCGACGACCTCGTCGCTTGTGCTCTCGCTCCCCAGCACGGGGATGCCCGCCGCCTCGATGTACTGCGCCTCGCTCTCGTCGATGTCGCGGGCGCCCACCAGCACCAGCTGCGACGGTGAGAGCGGATGTGCCGGCACGAGCATGGGCTCGCCCTCGCCGAGCAGCGTGCGCAGCACCATGCCTGTGAAGGCACCCGACGGCGACGACTCAGGGGTATTGAGGTCTGGGTGGGCGTCGAACCACAGCACCGCGACATCCGCTCGCAGCGCATGTGGCACCGCCGCCAGCGCGACGCCGCAGTCGCCACCAATCGTGATGGCCGGTGCACTCGCCGTCGAGAGCGCCGTCGCGAGGCTGTTGCGCACCGCGATGACCGAGGAGGCGCGGTGCACGCGGGTGCCGAGGGCATCGCCGGCGCCCGCGGGCACGTCCACGACCGTCGTCGAGGAGCTGGGAAGGTCATGACTGATCGCGTGGGCCCCGTCGGCGAGCCGCATCGCGCGGGTCGATGGGGAGCCCTGCCACTGCGGGACGACGAAGAAGGAGGCTGCCACGGCGTCAGTCTTTCACGCCGTGGCAGCCTCCCGACATGCTCACTCTCCCGAGGTCACTGCCTTCGGGGTGCCGCCCGATTTGAGCGCGGCCAGGCGGGCCTCGAGCTCGATCGCCTCATCCGTCATCTCAAGCTGCTCGAACTGCGCGTCGAGGCTTGAGGATGCGAGTTCTTGCTGGCCGAGCACGCGTGCCTCCTCGCGACGCACCTTCTCCTCGAAGCGGCTGATCTCGCTCGTGGGATCGAGCAGGTCGATGCTCTTCATGGCATCCATGACCTGAGACTGCGCCTCTGCCGTCTTCGAGCGGGCGATCAGCTGGTCGCGCTTGGAGGAGAGCTCGCGCAGCTTGCCCTCCATCGCCTCGATGCCCGTCTTGAGCTGCGAGACGACGGCGGTCTGGCTCGCGATGATGGGCTCCGCGTCGCGTGCCTCCTTCTCGGCGGACATCTGCCGGCCGAGGGCCACCTTTGCGAGGTTGTCGAACTTGTCCGCGTCCACGGTGTTGCCCGCAGCACGCAGCTCGTCGCCCTTGCGGCTGGCCGCGATGGCCTTGCGGCCCCAGTCCTCGGCGTTCGCGACGTCCTCGGCGTGGTCCTGCTCGAGCATGCGCAGGTTCCCGATGGTGTCGGCGGTCGCGGCGCGAGCCTCCTCGATGCTGTTCTTGTAGTCGCGGACCATCTGGTCGAGCATCTTCGCGGGGTCCTCCGCCGCGTCGAGAAGCGCGTTGATGTTGGCCTTCGCCAGCTGCGCGATGCGACCGAAGATGGATTGCTTGGCCATAGAGGTGTCCTTTCGTCACGGGCAGCGGGCGCCCTCCCTGCGACTGTATCGGACGCGACTCAGCGTCGACAGGGAGCGCCGCGCGTCAGAACCGGCCGCCTCCCGTGCGACCTCGCGAGCCACCGAAGCTGCGTCCGCTGCTCCTGCCGAGACTGCGGCTGCGTGAGCGGCTCGAGCTGGAGCTGCCGCGTCGGCCCGATGATCCGCTCCACCCGCCGAGCGAGCCGCCCCACGTCGTGCCGCGACTCGCTGAGCCGCCGAAGATGAAGTCCCCGAGCAGGGCACCGAGCACGGCGCTGTCGTTGCTGTCGCTCGAGCCGTAAGCGCTGGCCGCGCGCACGTCAGACTGGGCGCGGGAGAGGGCAGCATCGGCCGCGTCGGCGGCGCGCAGGGCGGTGTTGACCGCGCCGACCGGGTCGTGCTGCGCGGCGACGGCGGTGGCGAGCAGTCGCTCGGCCTCGGCGAGTCGAGTGCGCGCGTGCTCCCTCACGGCTCCGCGGCGCGTCGTGATGAATGATGAGGCCTGCGCCACGGAGCTTTCGGCCCGCTTGATCGTGTCGGGCAGCTGGCGGATGGCGCGAGCGGTGCGCTCCTGTTCCTCGCGTGCGGCCGCGAGGAGGCGGTCGAGCTCTGCGTCGGCCGTCGTGAGGGCGGTCAGGCTCAGGAGCGGATCCCGCTGCCCCTCGGGCGACGACGCCCGTTCGACCGCCGCGGATGCCTTCCCCGTCGCGCGCGTGAGTTCCTGCGTCGAGGCGTGCATCCTCGGGTCATCAGCGAGCGCTCGTGCGGCTGCAAGGTCGTCCTGCGTGTCGCGCACGGCCTCGGCGAGGCGGGCGGATGCATCAGCAAGCTCGGTCGCGAGCGCGTCCACGGCATCGATGAGTTGGGTGATGCGCCCCGCGGTCCCCTGCGCCGCGCGCACCTGCACGGCGGCATCCCCCGACTGTCCCGCCGCGATCGACTTCTCGGCAGCATTCCGGGACTCGGCGGCGAACCTGAGGAGCTCCCGCGCCTGCGCGGGGTTGTCGGCCACGGCTGAGAGGGCCGACACATCGTAGTGCCCGGCCATGTCCGAGAGTGCCCGCTCGGATGCTGCGACCCTGCCCTCGAGTTCGCCCGCCGTGCGTTCAGCCTCGGCGAGTGCCTGCGGTGCGTTCTTCTCCAACTCCCGCAGCTCGGCGAAGGCGGCCGCCTGCGCGTCAAGGGTGGCGTCGCCCTCCGCCGTCAGCGCGATGATCTGCTCGGCCATCGCGGCCCGCTCCGCATCCGGCTCCTCCTCCGTGTCGTCGAGCCTCTGCTTGATCGCGAAGGCCTCCATCGACTTGGCGCGCGCCTCGGCGACCGCGTCGCGGAATGGCTTCGTCGCCTGCTCCCCGAATTGGGCCGCAGCGAAGCCGAGCTCCTCGCTGCTGGTCATGAGTTCGTCGTCGAGCGCGACGAGGGCGACGGATGCCCGCTGTTCCAGCTCCTCGAGGCGAGCAGCATTCGCTCGTGTCTGCGCGTTCGCGGCCCTGCGCCGACGGAACGCACTGAAGCCCCAGGCGCCCAGCCCGACTACGGCAGCGCCCGCGAGGATGGGCAGCCAGTTGATGCCCTGGCTGGCGCGCGCGTAGCCTTCGGCTGCGGCGATGGCCGCGCCCGACCAGTCGTCTGCTCGGAGCCGGGGCTCGATGTCGTCCTGCTCGACCGATCGCGTCTTGCCCTCGCTCAGTTCGAAGTCGTCGGGGTACCAGGTGACGTAGTTGCGATCCTCGATCGCCACCGCGAGGAGCATGTCGTTCGTGCCGAGCCCGTTGCGCTCCGCGGTGCGCTCCGCCCAGGCGGCGGGCGTCATCCCGTCGAAGGTGTCGACGTACGCGACGAGCAGCTGGATGCTTGCCTCGGCATAGAGCTCGTCGAGCGCGTCTTCCACGGCAGCCGTCTCGCCGCCGAGTACGCCAGCGGCGTCGACGACGTCTGATCCGCCGAAACGCACGGGTTCCTCTGCAGACGCCGCCGCGGGCACTGTGCACACGGCAGCGATGGCCAGGAGGAGGGCCGCGAACGCCCGCTCGGTGCCACGGCGGAGGAATGGTCGGATGCGTCGAGGTGCTGCGAGGGTCGTCACGCCTCGACTGTATCGGCGGGCGCCACGCCCTGCCATGGCGGCTATCGCAGGGTGACCTCCTGCGCCGGGCCCGTGACAAGTTCACCTGATCCGTCGTCCAGCGTCAGCGGGATGACGGCTCGCAGTTGGTAGGCGCCGGGTTCGAGGGGCGGCAGGTCGTCGCGCAGGCCCTCGCGCGTCTCGTCCTCCTGCTCGCAGCGCACGGGCAGGTAGCTCGCCTCAAGGCGCATCGATTCGCCCGGTTCGAGGTCCACGACGGTGCTGGGCAGCTCGCCCGTTTCGCTGCTGTGCCACACGGTCACGCCGTCCTCGGCGAGCGTGACGAGCGATTCCTGCGGCGCTGTGCCCCGCACTCTGTCGGTGCCCGTGTTACTCAGGGTCACCGTGCCGTGCTTGACCGTGCCATCCGCGGCGGCGAGCTCCGCAAACTCGGGCGTCGCTACAAGCCCGGTCATGCTCGGCGCGACCTCCGACACGGGAACAGCGCAGGGATGCACCTTGCTGGCGGGTGCCAGGTGCATGCTCGAATCGGATGCCCCGCCCTCTGCGCCGAAGAGCGTCGCCTCCTCACTGGATCCCGCGTCGGCCACTGAGGTGCGCGGAAGGATGTCGCCGAGCCCGCCGATCGCGGCGGCACCGATGCCCACGACGGCAAGCGCCGAGGCGGCCGTCGTCATGACGGCACCGGCCCGACGTCGTGAGCGGCTGCGCCGGATGACGGAGTCGGTGTCGAGCGTGCCGGGTGAGGCACCATCGGCGAGGAGCTGGCGCAGCCGTCGCTCCTCCTGTGTCTCGTGGCCTGGACGATCATCTGTCATGGGATGCTCCTGACTTGGATGCTCTCGTTCCTCTCTTGCACGCCGCCGTCTTGCAGTGCGGCGGAGAGCTTGGCCAGGCCATCGCTCAGGTACCGCTTGACGGCACCCGAGCTGATGCCGAGGCTCGCCGCGATGTCGTCGACCTTGAGGTCCTCGTAGTAGCGGAGCACGAGGCAGGCCCGTTCGCGCGGGGCGAGCCGCCGCAGTTGCTCAGCCAGGTCGAGTCGCACCTCGGTCGCCGGGGCGGGGGACTCCTGCTCATCGACCATTGCCGCGAGGTGCCGGATGCGGCGCCACCGGGTGACGCGACGACCGCGATCGACCGCCGCGTTGACGATGGCCCTGCGCACGTACGCCTCTGCGCTCTGCACGCTCAGGCCGTTCCTGAGCCGTCCGAAGGTCTTGACGAGGGCATCCTGCACGAGGTCGGCCGCGTCGTCCGGACTGCCGGAGACGAGTGAGGCATAGCGCACGAGTGCCTCACCGCGGTGCGTAACGAGGTCGCGCACGACCTGTTCCCACCCCGCCTCGCTCACGTGGCCCTTCCCCCTGCATCGAGTGTCATCTGCCCAGCGTGCACCGCTGGCGCGCCCTTCATCTCCCAAGACGCGCGCCGTTGCCGAAACGTTGGGGTGAGATGCAGGAAGGGGCGTCACTCCGTGTGGAGTGACGCCCCTTCAGGCTCCTGCGCTACTTCGTCTCGCTCAGGCGCTTGCGCAGTTCGCTGAGCTGCTCGCTGAGCTGTGCGGGCAGCTTCTCGCCGAACTGGGAGAAGAACTGCTCGGTGTCATCGATCTCAGCGAGCCATGACTCCGGGTCGATCGCGAAGAGCTCCTGCATCTGCTCGTCGCTCAGGTCGAGGCCGTCGATGTTGAGGGCGCCCTCGGAGGGTGCGTAGCCGAGTGCGGTCTCGCGAGCCGTTGCGCGGCCGTCGACACGGTCGAGGATCCACTCGAGCACGCGGGCGTTCTCGGCGAAGCCGGGCCAGATGAACTTGCCGTCGCTGTCTTTGCGGAACCAGTTGACCTGGAAGATGCGAGGCATGTTGCCTGCGGAGCGAAGGTTCTCGCCCACCGAGAGCCAGTGCGACCAGTGGTCGGCCATGTTGTAACCGCAGAACGGCATCATGGCGAAGGGGTCGCGGCGAAGCTCGCCGACGGCACCTTCCGCAGCGGCCGTGCGCTCGGAGGAGACGGTCGCGCCGATGTAGACGCCGTGCTCCCAGTCGCGGGCCTCGACGACGAGCGGCACGTTGGTGGCGCGGCGACCGCCGAAGATGATCGCGTCAATGACGACGCCCTGGGGATCGTCCCACGAGTCCGCGATCGACGGCGCCTGGTGTGCGGCGACCGTGAAGCGGGAGTTGGGGTGCGCTGCCGGCGTTCCCGATTCGGGCGACCAGGGATTGCCCTGCCAGTCGGTCAGGTTCGCAGGGGCCTTGTCGGTCAGGCCCTCCCACCACACGTCGCCGTCCTCGCGAAGCGCGACGTTCGTGAAGATGGTGTTGCCCCAGAGGGTCTCGATCGCGGTCGCGTTCGTCTTGGGGCTCGTGCCGGGGGCGACACCGAAGAAGCCGGCCTCGGGGTTGATCGCGCGGAGGCGACCGTCCGGTCCGGGGCGGAGCCATGCGATGTCGTCACCGATGGTCTCGACCTTCCAGCCCGGGATGCTCGGGCGGAGCATCGCGAGGTTGGTCTTGCCGCAGGCCGAGGGGAACGCTGCGGCGACGTGGAAGACGCGGCCGCGAGGGTTGGTGACCTTGAGGAGCAGCATGTGCTCGGCGAGCCAGCCCTCGTCACGCGCGAGCACGGAGGCGATGCGGAGGGCGAAGGACTTCTTCGCGAGGATTGCGTTGCCGCCGTAGGAGGAGCCGTACGACCAGATTTCCCGGGTCTCGGGGAAGTGGCTGATGTACTTCGTGTCGTTGCACGGCCACGCGACATCCTGCTGTCCAGGCCCGAGGGGCGCGCCGACGCTGTGCACCGCGGCGACCCACTCGGTGTCGTCAGTGATCAGTTCGAGGGCTGCCGTGCCCATGCGGGTCATGACGGCCATGCTCGCGACGACGTAGGGGGAGTCGGTGACCTGCACGCCGAGCTTCGCGAGCGGGCTGCCGATGGGGCCCATCGAGAAGGGCATGACGTACATCGTGCGGCCGCGCATCGAGCCGTCGAAGATCTCGTCGAAGGTCTTGCGCATCTCGGCCGGGGCGATCCAGTTGTTGGTGGGCCCCGCATCCTCTTCCTTCTCGGAGCAGATGTAGGTTCGCGACTCGACGCGGGCGACATCGCTCGGGTTGCTGCGGGCGAGGAAGCTGTAGGGGCGGTGCTCGGGGTTCAGCTTGATGAGCGTGCCCGCGGTGACCATCTCGCGCGTGAGACGGTCCCACTCCTGGGGCGATCCGTCGCACCAGACGACACGGTCGGGCTTCGTGAGCTCCGCAATGGAGTCGACCCATGCGACAACCTTGGGGTTGGCCCCCTTCGGCACGCCTGCATAGGCCTCGGACGTCGTCTCTGTCGAGCTGGGCCTCGGTGTCGTCAGTGTCATGGGGCTTTCCGTCCGTTCGTGCGCGGCAGCGCAAAAAATGCGTGGTGATTACAGTATGAGTCCACCTGTGAGCGTTATCTGGCGGTATATGCGTGTAAGAAACGCCATTCTTTCGCTAGGATAAAGTCGTGACCGATCTTGCAACACTGGGCCAGCGCATCCGCCATTTCCGCACCCGCGCCGGCCTCACGCTCGACCAACTGGGAGCCAGCGTCGGCATCGCGGGCAGCCAGCTCTCACTCATGGAGAACGGTCGGCGCGAACCACGGCTCTCGCTCCTGCAGTCGATTGCCGACAGTCTCAGCATCGAGGTCGCCGAACTCCTGAACTCCGAACCCCCCACCAGGCGGGCCGCGCTCGAGATCGAGCTCGAACGGATGCAACAGGGCGCCCTGTATAGAGGGCTCGGGCTCCCGGGCATCCGTGTCACCCGCTCGATGGCTGATGAGACGCTTGAGGCGCTCGTTGGGCTGCACAGGGAACTCGCGAGGCGTGCCAGGGAGGCCATCGCGACCCCCGAGGAGGCCCGCCGCGCCAACACGGAGCTGCGGCATCACATGCGGGAGAAGAACAACTACCTGCCCGAGCTCGAGACGCTCGCGGAGGACCTGCTGCGGGGCGTCGGCCACACGACGGGTGCGCTCACGCACCGCTCCGTCGCGCTCATGGCCAAGAAGCTCGGCTTCGACCTCATCCACGTCGACGACCTGCCGCACTCGACCCGTTCCGTGACCGACCTCGAGAACGGGCGCATCTACCTGCCGCCCGCCTCGATTCCGGGTGGTCACGGGCTGAGGTCGATGGCGCTGCAGGCGATGGCCCATCGCCTGCTCGACCACCGTGAGCCCGAGAGCTACGCGCAGTTCCTGCTGCAGCGGCTCGAGATCAACTACTTCGCGGCCGCGTGCCTCATGCCGCTCGGCCCCTCGGTCGACTTCCTCACGAAGGCCAAGAGCGACCGCAACCTCGCGATCGAGGACTTCCGCGATGCCTTCGGTGTCACGCACGAGGCGGCGGCGCTGCGATTCACGAATCTCGCGACATCCCACCTCGACATGACGGTGCACTTCCTGCGCGTCGGCGACGACGGTGCGCTCTACAAGGGCTACGAGAACGACGGGCTGCTGCTGCCGACGGATGTCACGGGGTCGACCGAGGGCCAGCTCGTGTGTCGCCACTGGAGCGCCCGGCTCGCCTTCACACGCACGAACCGCACGACCGAGTTCTACCAGTACGTCGACACCCCGACGGGCACCTTCTGGAACTCGACGCAGACCGGCACGGGCACGCAGGAGGAGTTCTCGATCACCTTCGGGGTGCCCTTCAACGACGCCAAGTGGTTCCGCGGCCGCGACACGCGCAACCGTGAGACGTCACGGTGCCCCGACGTGAACTGCTGCCGGCGGCCCTCCGGGGAGAAGGCGGAGCGCTGGTCGGGCAGGGCGTGGGCGAGTGCCAAGCTGCACGCGCACATCCTCTCGCCGCTGCCATCCGGCACTTTTCCCGGGGTCGACGACAGTGAGCTCTACGACTTCCTCGAGGCGCACTCGGGCAACACCGACTGAGTCATTCGTGGCGTTCGCGCTCAGGGTGGCGCGCGCTCTCGACCATCTCCGGCAGCTCATCGACGGGCACGATCAGGATGTCGTGCACGCGCCAGTCGAGCGCGATGCATCCCTGGCGTGCCTTATCGAGTCGGCGCAGCGATGGCGTGCGGCCGAACTTCGGCACGACGAAGGCATCGACCTGGAAGACGTGGCCTTCGTCGCGCACCCGCACTCCCGCATCCCGCACCCAGCGCAGGCCCCGCAGGTAGTCCTGGAGCTGACCGGCGACGGGATGCGGCCGGCGGTCATCGAAGGTCATCGCGCGCTCGTCCATGAGGTCGAGCACGGCGGCCTTCATGTTGCGCAGGCCGTCCCAGAGGATGCTCCCCGAGATGAAGAGCGCGGCCGCAGAGTCGAACCACCACAGGCCGATTCCGACCCCGGCGACGCCGACCGCAGAGCCGACCGCCGTCATCCAGTCGGCCTTGTTCATGTCGGCATCGGCGTAGAGGATCTTGTCGTGAAGGTCTTCCGCGAGCTTCATCTTCTTGCGGCCGATGATGACGGGTGGCACCGCGATGAGCAGCATGACGCCGATCATGAGCCAGCCGAGCCAGACGACGTTGCCGAAGAGCACGACCGTGCCGATCGAGGGATGATCGCCCGTGACGAGGCCTGACCCCGAGTCGATGATGAGGAAGGTGCCCATGGTCGTGAGGGCGACGGCCGAGACGAGGTGCCCGACACCAACCGCGCGATGGTAGCCGTAGGGATGCCGGATGGTCGCCTTGCGACGCGTGATGCGCAGGGCGATCAGGAACGCGATGGGCGGGATGAACGACAGCATGTCCTCGATCCACGCGGCCTTCATCGCCTGCGAGTTGCCGAGGACGAGGAAGACGAGCGTGACGGTCACGGCGAGGAACGCGATTGTGATCCACTCCAGGCGCACCGCCTGCTTGAGCGTCGCCTCCTTCTCCTCGCTCAGTTCGCGAAGCTCGTACTTGCCCATCACTGCTCGTCCCTGTTCTCGTGTTCCGTCAGGAAGGTCTCGAGTTCCGTGAGGAAGGCGTTCTCGCCTATGGGGGCCAGCATGACGAGCTTGAGCGTTGTGCCGTCAGGTTCCGTGACTTCGAGGTAGGGGCGGGTCACCGCGGCCTTGTTCGACCACGGTGTCGTGTCAGTGATGCCGCCGATTACGAGGTCGATCCGGCCGGTCTCGAGGTCGCGCACGAGCGATTCCTCCGAGCCGACCACCCACTCGATCTCGGCGCCAAGGCTGTCGGCGAAGTCCTCGACCAGCTCGACATCGTTGCCGGATGGCTCGCCGTCCTCGTCGATCGTGACGCGGTCGTCGTTCGGGGTTGCCCCGACTCGCAGCACCCCGTTGGTGATGCCCTTGAGGGTGCCGTCGGGATCCGTGGGTACCGTCATGTCACAGCCCGTGAGTCCTAGCAGGGCGGCAATGACGACAGCCCACGCGAGCCTCGGGGCGTTCAGCTTGCTCATGCGAGGAACGCTAGTCCGCGGCATCCGAACCACAAGGCAGCCAACCCTCAGCCCGCTGTGTCACTGGGGACACATCACCGGGAGGCATTACTCTGCGGGCGCGGCCTTCGGCAGGCGACGCACCTTCGCACGCCTCCTGCGGCTCGGGATCATGGAGCGCATCTCCTCGGTCTTGCCGAAGCACAGCAGGCGGTCCTCGGCCTGCAGCAGCTGGCGCGAACGTGGGTTCGGGATGACGGATGTGCCGCGGTTGAGCGTCAGCACGGTGATGTCCCGCTCCAGCAGGCCCGATTCGCCGAGCGTCTTGCCGACGAGGTCGGCGCCCGCGTGCACGACCAGCTCGGCGACGCCGTACCCGGTCGATACCGCGAGGCGCTGGCGCACGTCGATGTCGGGGAACGCGACCTCGTTGGAGATGTAGTCGATGATCGCGCCGGCGACGTCGAGTTTCGTCGCCGTTTCGATTCCCTGCAGGCCTGGCGAGGAGTTGACCTCCATGACCAGCGGGCCATCCGCACCCTCCAGCATGTCGACGCCGGCGACCTTGAGGCCCATGATCTGGGCGGAACGCACGGCGGTGCGCTCGAACTCAGGGCTGAGCTCTACCGGTTCGACGTTGCCGCCGCGGTGCACGTTGGAGCGGAACTCGTCGCCGACCGCGCTGCGGCGCATGGCAGCCACCACGCGGTCGCCCACGACGAGGGCACGGATGTCGCGGCCCCTGCTCTCCTTGATGAAGCGCTGGATCAGCACGTTCTGGTTGGTGGAGTGCAGTGTCTCGATGATGGCCTCGGCAACCTTGGCATCCGGGGCGAGGATGACGCCGATGCCCTGCGTGCCCTCGAGGAGCTTGATGACGACGGGGGCGCCGCCAACCTGCTCGATCGCGGGCCGCACGTCGGCGCGGTTGCGCACGAAGGCGGTCGCGGGCATGGCGATGTTGTGGCGGGAGAGGATCTGTGTCGCCCGCAGCTTGTCGCGCGCGTTCGTGATGCCGTTGGCCGTGTTGGGCGTGTAGACATCCATCTGCTCGAACTGCCGCACGACGGCCGTGCCGAAGTAGGTGATGGAGTTGCCGATGCGCGGCAGGATCGCGTCGTAGGTCGAGAGCGGGCGTCCGCGGAAGTGCAGGTCTGGCTCGTCGCCCGAAAGGTCGATTGCGAAGCGCAGGGTGTTGAGCACCTTGACCTCGTGGCCGCGCTGCAGGGCGGCTGATCGCAGCCGCTGGGTGGAGTACGACTGGCGGGCGCGGGAAAGAATTGCGAGTTTCATTGTGCTTGCCCTGACAAGATGGGGGGATGGGACAGGATCCTCATTCAATCACCACTGTCGGGTGGCGTGAATGGGTGAGCATTCCGAATTCCGGGGTCCCCTGGATCAAGGCCAAACTCGACACCGGCGCGCGCACCTCGAGCCTGCACGCCTTCGACATCGAGTTGATTCCCGGCGAGCGGGAGCGCGTGCGGTTCTCCGTGCATCCGTGGCAGCGCTCGGCTCGTGACGCTGTCGAGATCGAATGCGATGTGCACGACCACAGGTCGGTGCGCAGCTCCTCGGGGCACACGACGGAGCGCATCGTTGTGCTGATGGACATCTCGATCCATGGCCGGGTCGTGACGGCGGAGGTCACGCTCGCCAACCGCGACTCGATGGGGTTCAGGATGCTCATCGGCCGGGAGGCGCTGCGGCAGGGGTTCCTCGTGGATTCGGCGCGGTCGTTCCTCGGGGGCAAGGCGCCGCGTGAGGTGCGGCGCGCGAATCGCGGTCGGTGAACCGCTCGCCGGGTGACTGACGCCGGTCACTGCGCTGGTTACGCTGGGTGACAGGTTCTGACGAGAGTGGAGTCATGTCATGCGCAGCATCGTGGTCGATGAGCCAGGTGGTCCCGAGAAGCTGGTCCTGATGGAGCGGCCGATGCCGGATCCGGGGCCGGGCGAGGTGCTCGTGCGCACCCACGCGGCGGGCGTCAACTTCTACGACACCTATGTGCGCTCGGGCGTGTACAAGGCGAAGCTTCCGTTCACGCCCGGGGTCGAGGCATCCGGCACCGTCGAGTCGCTCGGCGAGGGCGTGACCTCACTCGAGGTCGGCGACAGGGTCGCGACCGTGGATGCCGCCGGCACGTACTGCGAGTACTTCACGGTGCGGGCCGACCTGGCCATGCGCGTGCCCGAGGGCGTCGACCTGGATGTCGCGGCGGCCGCGCCCCTGCAGGGACTCACGGCGCACTTCCTGTCGACATCGATCACCCCGCCGGTCGAGGGTGACACGGTCATCGTGCACGCGGGCGCCGGCGGTGTCGGGCTGCTGCTGACGCAGTGGCTTGTCTCGCGGGGCGTGCGGGTGTTCACGACCGTGTCGACCGCCGAGAAGGCCGAGCTGAGCAGGGCTGCTGGGGCCACGGATGTCTTCTCCTACGACGATTTCGCGGAGCGCAGTCGCGAGGTGACCGACGGCGAGGGTGTCGCGGTCGTCTACGACGGCGTCGGGCGTTCGACCTTCGACGGCTCCCTTGCGTCGCTGCGTACCCGCGGCACGCTCATCCTCTTCGGTGGGGCGAGTGGGCAGGTGGAACCCTTCGACCTGCAGCGGCTCAACTCGGGCGGATCGCTCCTGGTCACGCGCCCGAGCCTGTGGCATTTCCTTCGCGATGAGGCGGAGCGGCAGTGGCGCTGGGGCGACCTCTTCGCCGCGATCGCGGAGGGCACGCTCTCGGTGCGCATCGGCGAGGCGTTCGCGCTCGAGGATGCCCGCCGCGCGCATGAGGCGCTCGAGTCGCGGAACACGACGGGCAAGGTCATACTGCGAGCCTGATCACGCGCCCATCCGGCGTCGCTATCCTGTGGCCATGGCCATCCTCTTTCGTGCCCAGTTGCGTCCCAGCAAGCTCGAACTGATCGTCCCCTGGCTCGTCGAACAGCCATGGGCCTATCCCTCCGAGGAGGAGTGGCGCAGCGTCGCGACCTACCGATTCGATGACCCGGCAGGCGAGGTCGGCATCGAGACCTTCATCCTGAGCGCCGGGCAGGGCGAGGAACTCCACGTGCCGGTCAGCTACCGCGGCGCTCCGCTGGAGGGGGCGGATGCCGCGCTCATTGGCACCATGGACCACTCGGTGCTCGGCAAACGCTGGGCCTACGACGCGACTGGTGACCCCGTGTATGCGCAGGTACTCGCCTCCACGATCGTGAATGGCGGCACGGAAGCCGAGCTCTACGTCGAGAAGGACGGCCAGCGCGAACTCATGGCCGGCACGGCGCAGGTGCGGGGAAGCGGCTCGGAGTCGCGCGAGGTTCCCGTGCCATCCGAGTTGCACGTCGACACCTCCGGCACGGTCACGACCATCACGACCGAGGATGCCGTGCTCAGCGTCATCCGTCGCGTCGGTGACGCGCTGCCCGGCGACGTGGCAGCGAGTCTCACCGGCGTGTGGGAGAGCAGCCCCGGGCCGACGCCGCTCGCCGGCTACACGCCGCGCGACTAGTCGGTTCGGAACCGTTGTCAGCTCAGCCGATTCATCCTCGACGCCGTCGGGTGGTCCACACCAAGTAGCTGGCCAGCCCGGTGACGACGGTAACACCTGCGCCCATCAAACCGCCTTCCCAGGAGCGCCACCGTTTTTCGCTGACGACGATCTCGCCGACGCCGTTGATCAGGGCAGCGGTGATCAGGCCAGCGACCAGGCGGTTGCCGATGCGCTCCGTCCGAGTGACGAGTGGTTCGAGTTCCGCCGCACGGAGGTGTACCTCGATCCCGCCCCGATCAACAGTTTCGAGGATCCGCCGGAGGCGAGAGGGCAGTTCCAGCAGTAAGGCACCCGTGTCGGCGGATGCCTCTGCGACGCGTCGAGCAATCGCTGCGGCTGAGAGTCGTTGCTTGATCAGCCGGCGCACGAACGGGGTCAACACACCGATCAGGTCGAAGTCCGGGTCGAGCTGCGTGCCTATGCCTTCGACCGTGATGAGCACCTTGAATACAAGCGCGATCTCCCGCGGAAGCTGCAAGCGTTGTTGACGCACTATCGCGAGCAGTTCCTGGAGCAGGTGAGTGAACTTGATTTCGCTCAGTGGCAATCCTGCATACGTGGACACGAATGACGCCATCGCGTCTCGGAGTTCGTGCAGGTCTGCGTGGCCCTTGGTGACGGAGAGATCGAGGAGTGCCGCCGTGAGCGCCTCCGGATTCCGCCGAGTGAATGCGATCAGGAACTGGATGAGGTCATTGTGGAGTTCCTCACTCATCTCGCCGACCATGCCGAAGTCGATGAGCGCGACGCTCCCGTCCGCGTGCACGAAGAGATTTCCCGGGTGGAGATCGGCGTGGAAGAAGCTGTCCTCGAAGATCATCTGAAGAATGATGCCGGCACCGGCCTCCGCGAGAGCTTTTCGGTCGATACCGGCAGCGTCGAGGGCGGTGATGTCGCTGATCTTGATGCCCGTCATGCGTTCGAGGGTGAGAACACGGGTCGTTGTCGTCTCCCAGAAGACGCGCGGTATGTGCACGTTCGCCTGTTGTGCGAAGTTGGCAGCGAACCGTTCGGCGTTGCGTCCTTCTCGCAGGTAGTCCAGCTCTGCGCGGAGAGTCTGAGCGAACTCCTGGACGATGCCGCGGAGATTGTAGGTGCGCGCGGGCTCCCAGACGCGACTTGCCGTCTCCGCCAGGTTCTCCAGAATCTCCAGATCTTCGTGTACCTGTCTGAGCGCATCTGGCCGTCGCACCTTGACGACGACCGGGGTGCCGTCGCGCAGGGTGGCGGCATGGGCTTGACCGATAGAGGCGGAGGCCAGCGGCGTGCGGTCGAAGCGGGCGAAGACTTCCTCTGGTTCATCGCCAAGCTCGTGACGCAGGATATCCAGGATGGCCTCCTCGGGCACTACTTCACCGGCATCCTGCAGCTTTGACAGCTCGACGATGAAACTTTGCGGCAGCAGGTCGGGACGCGCAGACAGGAGTTGGCCGAGTTTCACGAACGTCGGTCCGAGGTCTTCCAGGGCGAGGCGGACCCGTTCCGGAACGGTGTGGGACTGCCAGCGAGCTGCGCCTGCCGAGCGCCTGACCGCAGGGGGCGCCCACCGCTTGAGGCCTACAGCATCCGCGAGAAACCCCAAACCGTGACGAGCGAGCGTATCTGCGATCTCCTGGTACCTGCTCAAGCGCATGGCCGCGGCGAACGCTTCCTTGATCGGGTCACGGGCATCCACCCAGCCCGGATTCGGCAGGTCAGTTCCATAGGGCCGAACCTAGAGGACACCAGCCGGCACTGATGGAGCACAACGTCCCATCCCCTTGACCCTCTCGTGACGCCGGCCGCCTGAGCAATGGAGCTGTGCGTATGAACCTAGCGGCGGGACCTTTAGCTCTGTTGGGGACGGTCCCTCGCTGGGATGCTCGTCGCATCCAGCATGAGAGGCGCGGAAATGAGCGTTCGGTCTAACACGCGTCGGTTCGTCACCGTGGTACTGGCAGCGGGCGTTCTGGTTCTCGCCACCGGCGCTGGCGCAGCGGTCGCCCTGAAGGAAACGAAGGCATCGTCCGCTTCGGCGGCTGCTCAGGGCGAGGGGCCGCAGTTCTACAGTGGCGTGACTGTCGACGTCGCGGGCGACATTCAAGGCGACGTGTATGCGTCGGGCCAGCACATTACGGTCAGCGGAGATGTGACGGGGGACATCATCGCCGCAGCGCAGACCATCGTCATCACCGGCACGGTCGATGGCAACGTGCGCATCGCGGCACAGGACGTCACCGTCGACGGCGATGTCACGCGCAGCGGAACGATCTTTGCGGCGACTCTCAATGTCACCGATGCTGGTTCGTTCGGCGGTGACCTCGTGGGCGGCGCAGGCGACATTGCAATCGCGGGGGAGGTCGGACGAGACGTGGTCGTGGGAGTCGGCACGCTCACGATCGACGGATCGGTCGGCGGAGACGTCACATATGACAGCGACGTCGAAGCGAACATCGCCGAAGGCGCTGTCGAGGGCAGCGTGGAGCAAATCGTCACGCCGCAACGAGAGGAAGTCGAAGCGTCGCCGTTGGCCCTGTTTGCAGGATGGCTCCTTGGGCTGCTCTACGCGCTGGTCGCGTTCAGTCTCATCACTGCGCTGACGGCACTGCTCCTTCCGCGTCTCTTGCGCCAGGTGACGGAACAGCTGGTTCCATCACCGTGGAAGGCACTGCTCGTAGGCTTCGTGGCATCCATCACCGTCCCGGTCGTTCTGCTGTTCCTCCTGGTGACGGTGATCGGCGCGCCTCTCGCCCTCGCTGTCCTCCTCGTGTGGATTGCGTTCACGCTTGCGACGTTTGTCTTCGGTGCCTACTACATCGGACGCCTCCTGTTTCGCGGCACCCAACATCCCGTCGTCCCGGCGCTGGTCGGCGGGGCCATTCTCATCGTCGGTCTGCAGATCCCCTGGCTGAACATCGCGGTGTGGCTTGCGATGGTGCTCTTCGGCCTCGGCGCAGAGCTCCTCGCGATCTACGCGCATCGGCCTTGGCGCCGCACCCCGCCCGACTCAGCGGCAGCACCGCGGCCCGCAGCGGCGACTCCAACAGTCGGCTAAGGCTCGCCATCGGTGCGTGGCTGCCGGGAATGCAGTTCGCACAGGCGCGCGGTGCTCGCTCAGCTCGCATCCGGGCTGTGGATGATCAGCACGGGGCAATGGGCGTGGGCGGCGCAGGCTGCGCTGACCGACCCCAACAGCAGCCCGGCGAACCCACCATGGCCGCGACTGCCCACGACGAGCATGGAGGCCTTTGCGCTCTGCTCGATCAGCCGACGGGCTGCCGAACCCTGCAACACGAGCTGCGTCAACCCGCGCGGGGGGCTTCCTTCGAACGCTTCGGCGACAGCCTCGCTGAGGATCGTCTCTGCGTCTGCTTCCGGCGACCAGTTCGCCGAGTAGGCCGGGTCGATCATGAGCGGGTAATCCCAGACCGCGATCGCCTCAAGCGGCGCGTCCAGCGCGTCTGCTAGCCGCGCTCCATGTCGCAAGGCCGCAATCGACTCTTCCGAACCATCGACGCCCACGACAATGCGCGCCGAATCCGTGTCTCTCGTCATGTATTGAGGATTGTCGCCGCAGCACACGCACGCTACGGCCATTGGTCCCATACGGGAGTGCTCTTGCCAGGTCGGTCTCTCGGCGCTGTTGCCATCGAGGCCGCCAGTGGCAGCATCAGTTCGAAGGGAGCCAGTTTCGAGTTCGAAGCCATCATGACCACACACGCCGCGTCCGCGGCCTAACAAGGAGAGTCACCAAGACCCTCAGCAGTCCCGACTTCACCCACGTCACCCTCACCACAGGGCAGGACATCGAGGTGATCGGCTGGCTCGATGACCACTCCCGCTACCTGCTCGGAATCGGACGCCCCCACGCCCGCACCGACATCATCGCCCTCATCCACAACAACAACGCCACCGTCATCACCCACGACGGCACAGTCCTCGCCGAATTCACCCTCAACCCCAACAAGGGATACCAAGCAAAAAACGGCTGAACCCCCGAAACCGGGGGTTCAGCCGTTCACGATGTCCTGGGACATCACAGAGTGCCCTCGGAGGGATTCGAACCCCCGACCTTCGGTACCGGAAACCGGCGCTCTATCCCCTGAGCTACGAGGGCGGATGCTCCCCGGGCGTGGAGGCCCGGAGTGCGTGACTAGGTTAGCAGTCCGCCAAGGGGCGGCCTGTCACTCCTAAGGGAGATGCGAGACGGCGGTCGTGGTCAGCTGGGCCGCGTCGGCGGGGGCCGTGAAGATGTCGGATGACACGGTCACGAGGTGCTCGCCCGCGATGACGGTCGCGGTGCCGCCCCCGAACCATCCCTCGCCACCGAGCCCGTCGGCAGGCGTCGCGCTTGCCGAGAGTTCGGCGCGCGCCTGGGTGAGCGCGGTCGGCCCCGGCGTGGACGCGGACACGACGATTGTCTCGTTGCTCGTGAGGTTGCGGTAGACGCAGGCCACGCCCTTCGCAGCAACGGCCCGTGCGCCGGGGGTGCCGGCCGCGGGCGCCTCGCCGTCGATGTGCGCCAGGTTGGGGTTGTAGGCGTAGAGGTCGTCGGGGGTGATGAGCTGCTGGCAGGTGACGCCGACGGGGGTCGCCTCGTCGGCGGGCGGGGCGGGCGCCTCGCCCGGCTCGGCGCTCGCGGAGGGACTCGTCGAGGGACTCGCCGAGGGGGAGGGTGAACCGGAGGCGCCCGGAGTGGGCGTGGGCTCGGTCGTTGCGCAGCCGCTGAGCGCGAGGAGCCCCGCAAGGGCGACACCGACGGCGGCGAGACGACGTCGACGCGCGATGCCAGCGGGGGCCTGGACGGGGGAGGGCTTCTCGAGGTTCACCCCACCATCATGCCCGGGACGGCCGCCGACCCCCGGATGACCCACCCGATAGAATTCGAATCGTGACCCCCGCTGAACTCTCCGCCGCCCTGCTCGATATCGTCAACGCCACGATCGCGGCCCGCGGGAGTGACGCATCCGTCACCATCGACGACGTGCGGCTCGACCGGCCTCGCAACCGGGACCACGGTGACTGGGCGTCGAGCGTCGCCATGAAGCTCGCGAAGAAGCTGGGCGCCAACCCGCGCGAGCTCGCCACGGAGATCGCCTCGGCCCTGAAGGACGTCGAGGGCGTCGCCGCGGTGGATGTCGCTGGCCCCGGCTTCATCAACGTGACCCTCGATGCCGCGGCCGCCGGGGCGCTGGCCAAGTCGATCGTGGAGCAGGGCGACGCCTACGGTCGCAGCGATGCGCTCGCGGGCCAGACGATCAACCTCGAGTTCGTGTCCGCCAACCCGACCGGCCCCCTCCACATCGGGCACACCCGCTGGGCGGCGCTGGGTGATGCGCTTAGCCGCGTGCTGCGCGCCGCCGGCGCGGAGGTCGCCAACGAGTTCTACATCAACGACGCCGGCAACCAGATGGACAACTTTGGCGCGAGCGTGCTTGCCGCGGCGAAGGGGGAGCCGACGCCCGAGAACGGCTACCCAGGGCAGTATGTCGCCGACCTCGCGAAGGCCGTGCTCGAGCGTGAGCCCGGGCTGCTCGAGCTGCCCGACGCGGAGGCGCTCGCGACGGCCCGCGAACTCGGCTACGAGTTGCAGTTGCAGGAGATCAAGGACTCCCTCGCCCGCTTCAACGTGCACTTCGACGTCTGGTTCTCGGAACGGCAGCTGCACGAGGGCGCGCCCAGCAAGATCGACACGGCCGTCGAACGCCTCCGCGAACAGGGACACGTCTATGACGAAGACGACGCGATCTGGGTGCGCACGACGACCTTCGGCGACGACAAGGATCGTGTCATCAAGCGCGGCAACGGCATCTACACCTACTTCGCCGCCGACGCCGCCTACTACCTGAGCAAGACCGACCGCGGCTTCGGCCACAAGATCTACCTGCTCGGCGCCGACCACCACGGCTACGTGCACCGCATCAAGGCGATCGCGGGGGCATCCGGCGACGACCCCGAGAAGGACGTCGAGGTGCTCATCGGCCAGCTCGTCTCGATCAACGGCGCCAAGCTGTCGAAGCGCGCCGGCAACATCATCGAACTCAACGACCTGCAGGCCTGGCTGGGAACGGATGCCCTGCGCTACTCCCTCGCGCGCTATCCGGCCGACTCGCCCCTCACCCTCGATCCCGAGATCCTGCAGCGCCGCACCAACGACAACCCCGTCTTCTACGTGCAGTACGCGCACGCCCGCACCAACCAGGTGACCCGCAACGCCGCCGCATCCGGGGTCACCCGCGAGGGCTTCGACGCGTCGACGCTCGAGCACGAGACCGAGAGCGTGCTGCTGGGGGCGCTCGCCGAGTTCCCGCGCGTCGTCGCGCACGCCGCCGAACTCCGTGAGCCACACCGCGTGGCCCGCTACGCGGAGCAGCTCGCGGGCTCCTACCACCGTTGGTACGACAACTGCCGGGTCACGCCGCTGGGCGATGAGCCCGTGACATCCGTGCATTCGTCGCGCCTCTGGCTCAACGACGCCACCGGCCAGGTGCTCCGCACCGCGCTCGGCCTGCTCGGCGTCTCAGCTCCCGAGAGGATGTAGCCATGGCTCGCCGGCCCGTCGATCCGCGCAACCCGAAGCCAAGCGTCGGCCGACGCATCCTGAAGGCGATCATCGGCCTCACGGTCGCCGCGGCAATGCTGGCTGGCGCCTTCGTGCTGATCGACATGGGCCTGCGCGACTTCGCCGAAACGAGGGCCGAGGCCGAGATCAAGCGGCGCGTGCCGGGCAAGTCGGTGGGGGCGGATGTCACCATCAACGGCTTCTCGATGCTGATGCAGGTCGCGCGGGGTGAACTCGATGACGTCGACGTGACCTTCACGCTCGGTTCGGAGGGCCTCGACCGGCTCGCTGAGAACGCGGGGTACACGGGCGACGTGACCATCGCCGACGGTGCGATTGCCGTGGGCAGCGAGATCGAGGTGCTCGGCACGGTCATCCCGTTCTCGGTCGCGCTCGAGCCGACGCTCGACGAGACGGGCCACCTCGTGCTGACGGCGGTCGGCGTTACAGCGGGTGACGCGGTCGACATCGACCTCAGCCAGTTCGTCGACCTCGCCACCGCTGGAGTGAAGGTCTGCTCGGCGTCACTCCTGCCCGAGTCGATCCGGCTCACGGGCGTCACGGTCAGCGACGGTGCGCTCGAGTTCACGGCCCACGGCAGCGGAGTGCCCACGGATCTCGACGCCCTCTCCACGCGTGGGGAGTGCGTCACGGAAGACGCCGCGGAGGGCGAAGCGCCCGCCGAGTAATAGGATTTGTGGAGGCGTGCCCGGCGCGCACCTCGACGACCGCCCGACCCCTCTCGACCGTAAGGCCCCTGTGACCTCCAACCCGCTCGCCCCCGACTGGCTTGCCGTGCCCGCTGACGCCAACGAGCTCGACCCGGCGATCTGGGCCCGCAGCGTCTCCCGCGGGGCAGAGGGCGTCATCGAGATCGGCGGGGTTCCCGCGACACAGCTGGCCGCCGAGTACGGCACGCCCCTCTACGTCATGGACGAAACCGACGTGCGCCACCGTGCTCGCGAGGCCCGCACCTCGTTCGACCGGGAGTTTGCCGCCGTCGGCAGCTCGGCCAAGGTCTACTACGCGGGCAAGGCCTTCCTCTCCGCCGAGGTCGCACGCTGGGTGACCGAAGAGGGCCTGTACATCGACGTCGCGAGCGAAGGCGAACTGGCGGTCGCGCTCGCGGCTGGCGTCGACCCGGCTCGGCTCGGCCACCACGGCAACAACAAGTCGCTCCGCGAGATCGACCGCTCCGTGGCATCCGGTGTCGGGGTCATCGTCATCGACAGCGCCGAAGAGGTCGAGCGCGTCGCTGACGCGGCCACCCGCCACGGAGTGCGCCAGAGGGTGCGCCTGCGCGTCAACAGCGGCGTGCACGCGAGCACGCACGAATACCTCGCCACCGCTCGCGAAGACCAGAAGTTCGGCATCGCCCTTGCGGATGCCGCGGCGCTCGTCGCCAGCATCCGATCGCACGACTCGCTCGAGTTCACCGGGCTGCACGCACACATCGGTTCCCAGATCTTCGAGTCGGTCGGCTTCGGTGAATCCGCCCGCCGGCTCATGAACCTGCAGGCAGAACTGCTCAAGGACGGCCCTGTTCCCGAGCTCAACCTCGGCGGGGGCTTCGGCATTGCCTACACGAGCGTCGACGAGGCCATCTCCCTCCCCGAGATCGCACGCTCCCTCGCCCAGATCGTCGCGGCGGAATCGGCGCGGCTCGGCATCCCCGTGCCCGTCGTGGCGGTCGAACCGGGTCGCGCCATCGTGGGCCCCTCGACGTTCACGCTCTATGAGGTCGGCACGGTCAAAGACGTGCTCGTGGCCATGGGCGGCACGACCGACGCCGAATCCGCCGTGCGCAAGTACGTGAGTGTCGATGGGGGAATGGGCGACAACATCCGGCCGGCCCTCTACGAAGCCGACTACACCGTGCGCATCGCGAGCCGCGCATCCGACGCCGACCCGGCGCTCGTGCGCATCGCGGGCAAGCACTGCGAGAGCGGCGATGTCGTCGTGCGAGCCGACTACCTGCCCTCCGACGTGCGCCCCGGCGACCTCGTCGCCGTGCCGGCGACGGGCGCCTACTGCTGGTCACTCTCCAGCAACTACAACTATCTCGCGCGGCCCGCGGTCGTCGCGGTTCGCGACGGGCAGGCCCGCGTGATCGTGCGCGGCGAGACTGAAGAAGACCTGCTGTCGCGGGATGCGGGACTCGTCCCGGCGAGAAGGAACGGATAGCCATGATCGAGTACCGAAACTTGCGCGTCGCCCTCCTGGGTGCGGGCTCCGTCGGCGCCCAGGTGGTGGCGCAGCTGCAGAAGCACGGAGACGAGCTCGCGCTTCGCGCCGGCGCCGGCTTCGAACTGATCGGTGTCGCGGTTCGCGATGTCGACGCCCCGCGCACCGCCGACATCCCGCGTGAGCTCCTCACGACGGATGCGGAATCGCTCATCGTGGGCGCCGACATCGTCATCGAGCTGATCGGCGGCATCGAGCCCGCGCGCAGCTACATCCTGCAGGCCCTCAACGCAGGCGCGGACGTCGTCACAGCCAACAAGGCGCTCATCGCGACCCACGGCCCCGAGCTCTTCGCCGCGGCCGAGCAGGTCGGCGCGCAGCTCTACTACGAGGCGGCCGTCGCCGGCGCGATCCCCATCATCCGTCCGCTGCGCGACAGCCTCGCGGGTGACCACGTCAACCGCATCCTGGGCATCGTCAACGGCACGACCAACTACATCCTCGACCGCATGGACACGGATGGCCAGAGCCTCGAGGAGGCCCTCGCCGCCGCGACCGAACTTGGCTACGCGGAGGCCGACCCCACGGCAGACATCGAGGGCTACGACGCCGCGCAGAAGGCGGCGATCCTCGCGAGCCTCGCCTTCCACACTGCCGTGCCCATCGAGGCCGTTTACCGCCAGGGCATCACCTCGGTCACGGGCGAGCAGGTCGAGGCCGCGCGTCGCGCCGGCTACGTCATCAAGCTCCTCGCGATCTGCGAGCGGCTCATCGACGCCGACGGTGACGCCGGGGTGAGCGCGCGGGTCTATCCGGCGCTCGTGCCCCGCACGCACCCGCTCGCCGCAGTGCATGGCGCCAAGAACGCGGTCTTCGTTGAGGCCGAGGCCGCCGGCGACCTCATGTTCTACGGTGCAGGCGCCGGCGGGCTCGAGACCGCCTCGGCCGTGCTGGGTGACGTCGTCTCGGCGGCAAGGCGCCACGTCATCGGCGGCCCGGGCCTCGCGGAGTCGACGCACGCCGACCTGCCCCTGCTGCCGATCGAGAGCGTCAGCACCCGTTACCAGATCAGCCTCCTCGTCAACGACCGGCCCGGTGTGCTCGCTTCCGTCGCCGCCGTGTTCAGCGAGCACGGCGTCTCGGTCGAGACCGTGCACCAGTCGGTCAGCTCGCCCGGCGACGACGGCGCCGCGGCCACCGCTACCCTTGTGATCGGCACGCACGAGGCATCCGAGGCGTCCCTCGCCGATACAGTCGAGGCCCTCGCGGCGCACAGCGACACCGTGAGGTCGGTCACCTCCGTGCTGCGCGTAGAGGGCACCGACTAGCCGCCCACCACGGCGATCCCGAAGCACCACCGATAGAAGGCTCCGAGTAGAAGGTTCATCATGGCCCACCAATGGCGCGGAGTTATCCGCGAGTACGCTGACCGGCTCGACGTGACGGATGCCACCCCCGTCGTGACCCTCGGCGAAGGCGGCACCCCGCTCCTCCCCGCCCCGGCACTCTCGGCGCGCACAGGCGCGAAGGTGTGGGTCAAGTACGAGGGCATGAACCCGACGGGCTCCTTCAAGGACCGCGGCATGACGATGGCCGTCACGAAGGCCGTCGAGCGCGGCGCCAAGGCCGTCATCTGCGCCTCGACCGGCAACACCTCGGCGTCGGCGGCCGCCTACGCGACACACGCGGGCATCACCGCGGCGGTGCTCGTGCCGGAGGGCAAGATCGCGATGGGCAAGCTCGCGCAGGCGATCGCGCACAATGCGCAGCTCCTCCAGGTGCAGGGCAACTTCGACGACTGCCTCGACATCGCGCGTGACCTCGCCGAGAACTACCCCGTGCACCTCGTGAACTCGGTCAACAACGACCGCATCGAGGGCCAGAAGACGGCCGCGTTCGAGGTCGTCGAGGTGCTCGAGGATGCCCCGGACTTCCACTTCATTCCGGTCGGCAACGCGGGCAACTACACGGCCTACTTCCGGGGCTACAGCGAGGAGCTGGAGCGGGGGGTGTCGACTCGACTGCCCCGGATGTTCGGTTTCCAGGCCGCAGGAAGCGCGCCCATCGTCGACGGCCACGTCGTCAAGAACCCCGACACGATCGCAAGCGCGATCCGCATCGGCAACCCGGCATCGTGGGAGCTCGCCCTCGCGGCGCGCGAGACGAGCGACGGCTACTTCGGCGCCATCAGCGATGACAAGATCCTCGAGGCGCACCGCATCCTCTCCGCCGAGGTCGGCATCTTCGTCGAGCCCGCATCCGCCATCAGCGTCGCCGGCCTGCTCGAGCGCGCGGAAGCTGGCATCGTTCCCGCCGGGTCGACCGTCGTGCTGACCGTCACCGGCCACGGCCTGAAGGACCCGCAGTGGGCACTGCGCGGTGCCGACGGCGCGGATGTGCAGCCGACGGTCGTTCCCGTCGACACGGCACAGGTCGCCGGCGTGCTCGGACTGGAGAAAGCGACGGCATGACCACACTGGAGGCCCCGCCGATCGGGAGGTCGGTGACGGTCAAGGTTCCCGCGACCTCCGCGAACCTGGGCCCGGGATTCGACACGCTCGGCCTTGCGCTCGCGCTGTATGACGACCTCGAGGTCACGGTGCGGGAGCAGCCCGGCGCGACCGTCGAGGTGCATGGCATCGGTGAGGGAGAGGTGCCCACGGACGAGTCGAACCTCGTCGTGCGGTCGATCCGCTTCACGCTCGAGCGCTACGGCGTGCCGGTGCCGGGCCTCGACCTCGTCGCGCACAACAGCATCCCGCACGGGCGAGGGCTTGGCTCCTCCGGTGCCGCGATCGTCTCCGGAATCATGGCGGCGAAGGGCCTCCTCGAGGGCATCGTCGACCTCGACTCCAACGCGCTCCTCTCTATTGCATCCGAACTCGAGGGCCACCCCGACAACGTCGCGCCGGCGCTCTTCGGCGGCCTGACGATCGCTTGGACGGGTGAGCACGGCCCCCAGCACAAGAAGCTCATCGTGCACCGCGGTGTCTCGCCGCTCGTGTGCGTGCCCGAGCACACGCTCTCGACCGAGCTGGCCCGCAGCCTCCGCCCTGCCTCTGTGCCGCACGAAGACGCCATCTTCAACGTCTCCCGCTCAGCGCTCCTCATCGCGGCGCTCATCCAGAGCCCCGAACTACTCCACGATGCGACGGAGGACCGCCTGCACCAGAGCTACCGGGCGAGCGCCATGCCCGACACCGTCGCGCTCGTTGAGGAGCTGCGTGCCCACGGCCATGCTGCCGTCGTCTCTGGGGCAGGGCCATCCGTGCTCGTCCTGTGCAGCGACCCCGCTGAACGCCTTGTCGCGGCCGAGCTCGTGGCCGCGCACCAGGGTGTCGCGTGGCAGTCGCTCATGCTCGCCGTTGACTTCAAAGGTGCTACAGTGAACCTGCACCCGGCAAGGCCTTCGGCTTAGCCAGGCACGGACACGATCTCGCGCCACGGGTTGCACCATCACCAGCATCGCTTCGTCGCTCTCCTTCTCCCCGCTTCGCCTTAGAGGCCAGTGGTCGAGGCCGAGGTCGACGCGCGACTAGCTCTCCGTCAGGTTCTGCCACATCCTCTTCAGATTCGGCGCCTGGCTGGGAAAGGAAACCTCTTAGTGACTGATCCCACAGTCCGCGCCGCACGGCCGGACTCGAACGCAGATCTGGCATCGATGCGCGTCCCCGAGCTTCAGGCTCTTGCGGCGTCCCTCGGCATCAGTGGCGCGACCAAACTTCGCAAAGGAGCCCTCGTGGACGCAATCAACGAGACCCAGAACACGCAGTCGTCGGCCGACGCGGAGCAGAGCTCCGCACCCCAGGCTGACGCTGCACCCCAGGCCGAGACGGCTTCGCAGCCCGCGCCGAGCCAGAATGAATCCTCTGAGCGCCAGCAGGCCGTAGCGGCCGCGACGACGTCGCCGCGCAAGCGTGCGCCGCGACGGGCGACGGCAGCCGACGGCGTCATCACGACGACGAGCGCGGCAGCTGAGACCGAGGCAGCACCGGCTGAGGCGCCCGCGGGCGAGCCCGTCGCCGAGAAGCCGGCGCGCAAGGCGCCCGCGCGCAAGCGCACCTCGCCCAAGTCGGCGACCGACCACGCCAACGGTGGCGAGTCCGGCGTCGACACGCCCGCTGCCGAAGCTGGCGCAGGCCAGCAGTCGGATGCCAGTGACGCGAGCGCCGACGCTGCGGCTCCGGCGCAGAAGACGCAGGGCCGCCGCGGCAAGGGTCGCGGCGAGTCCGAGAAGACCGGTGCTTCGAAGGCCGCCGAGAGCGGCGACCAGCGCGAGCAGCAGGAGGCCTCGCACCAGGAGCGCCAGGCCCAGGATGCCGCCGAGCGCAACGGGCGCGAGCAGAACGGTGACCAGAACGGTGCCGACAAGAACGGCGGCGCCGCCGACCGCGACGGCGACGACTCGGGCGACGACTCGGGCGACCGTCCCCAGCGCAGCCGCAACCGCAACCGCAACCGCAAGGGCAGCGACCGCGGCAACGACCAGCAGCAGAAAGACGAGCAGCAGGGCGACCAGAACGACCGTGGTCGTGGGCGCCAGCAGCAGGGAGACGACACCGAGCGCGGGGGACGAGGCCGTTACCGCGACCGCAAGCGTCGCGGCGGCGGCGACGACTTCGAGCCGGAAATCAGCGAGGATGACGTGCTCATCCCCGTCGCCGGCATCCTCGATGTGCTCGACAACTACGCCTTCGTGCGCACGACGGGCTACCTTCCCGGCAACAACGACGTCTACGTCTCCCTCGGCCAGGTCAAGAAGTACCACCTGCGCAAGGGCGACGCGATCGTCGGCGCCATCCGCCAGCCGCGCGACGGCGATAACCAGGGCGGCCGCCAGAAGTACAACGCGATCGTCAAGATCGACTCGATCAACGGGCTCCCCATCGAGCAGGCCGGCGAGCGGGTGCACTTCGGTGACCTGACGCCGCTCTACCCCTCGGAGCGCCTGCGCCTCGAGACCGAGCAGCAGAAGCTGACCACCCGCATCATCGACCTCGTGTCGCCGATCGGCAAGGGCCAGCGCGGCCTCATCGTCTCGCCGCCCAAGGCAGGCAAGACCCTCGTGCTGCAGGCCATCGCGAACTCGATCGCCAAGAACAACCCCGAGGTCCACCTCATGGTCGTCCTGGTCGACGAGCGGCCCGAAGAGGTCACCGACATGCAGCGCACCGTCAAGGGTGAGGTCATCGCCTCCACCTTCGACCGGCCGGCTGAGGACCACACCACGGTCGCCGAGCTCGCGATCGAGCGCGCCAAGCGTCTCGTCGAGCTCGGACACGACGTCGTCGTGCTCCTCGACTCGATCACCCGCCTTGGGCGCGCCTACAACCTGGCGGCTCCCGCCTCCGGTCGCATCCTCTCGGGTGGCGTCGACTCCTCGGCGCTCTACCCGCCGAAGCGCTTCTTCGGTGCCGCGCGCAACATCGAGGACGGCGGCTCGCTGACGATCCTCGCGACGGCGCTCGTCGAGACCGGGTCCAAGATGGACGAGGTCATCTTCGAAGAGTTCAAGGGCACCGGCAACATGGAGCTCCGCCTCTCGCGCCAGCTGGCCGACAAGCGCATCTTCCCTGCCGTCGACGTCAACGCATCCGGAACCCGCCGCGAGGAGATGCTCATGGGCGTCGACGAGGTCAAGGTCACCTGGAAGCTGCGTCGTGCCCTCGCGGGCCTCGACACGCAGCAGGCGCTCGAGATCGTGCTCGGCAAGCTGCGTGAGACGCAGTCGAACGTCGAGTTCCTCATGCAGATCCAGAAGTCCCTCCCGGGCGCCTCGGCGAACAAGGAGGACTGAGCGTGTTCGAGTCAGTAGCCGTGCTGCTGGCCGAGCACGAGGACCTGCAGACGCAGCTATCCGACCCGGCCCTGCACGCCGACGCGGCGCGAGCCAAGAAGGTCAACCGCCGCTACGCCGAGCTCAGCCAGATCAAGTCGGCACACGAGCACTGGGTGCAGGCCCAGCAGGATCTCGCCGCGGCGAAGGAACTCGCCAAGGAAGATTCCGCCTTCGCGGAGGAGATCCCGGCGCTCGAAGAGGCCGTGGCGACGACGCAGGAGAAGCTTCGGCGCCTGCTGATCCCGCGCGACCCCGACGACGGTCGTGACGTGATCATGGAGATCAAGGGCGGTGAGGGCGGCGCCGAGAGCGCACTCTTCGCGGCCGACCTCCTGCGCATGTACCTCCAGTACGCGGCGAGCATGGGGTGGAAGACCGAGATGCTCGAGAGCGACGAGAGCGACCTCGGCGGCTACAAGAACGTGCAGGTGGCCATCAAGTCCAACGCGAGCGACCCGTCGCAGGGCGTGTGGGCCCACCTCAAGTACGAGGGTGGCGTGCACCGCGTGCAGCGTGTCCCCGTGACGGAGACACAGGGTCGAATCCACACCTCCACGACGGGCGTGCTCGTCTTTCCCGAGGTGGATGCGCCTGAAGAGGTGCAGATCAACCAGAACGACCTCAAGATCGACGTCTACCGTTCGAGCGGCCCAGGCGGCCAGTCGGTCAACACGACCGACTCCGCCGTGCGCATCACGCACCTCCCGACCGGCATCGTCGTGTCGATGCAGAACGAGAAGAGCCAGCTGCAGAACCGCGAGGCCGGCATGCGCGTCCTCCGTGCCCGCATCCTCGCGCGCCAGCAGGAGGAGATCGCGGCGGCTGCCTCCGACGCCCGCAAGAGCCAGATCCGCACGATGGACCGCTCGGAGCGCATCCGCACCTACAACTTCCCCGAGAACCGCATCGCCGATCACCGCACGGGCTACAAGGCCTACAACCTTGACAGCGTCATGAACGGTGCGCTCGGACCGGTCATCGAGTCATGCATCCAGTTCGACGAGGAGGCCAGGCTCGCCGACCTCGGCGACCAGTCCTGACGTGTCGTCCGTCGCTGAGCTGCGGACTGCCGCGGTCGAGTCGCTTGCCGCGGCAGGAGTGCCGACGCCGCAGGTCGACGCCGAACTCCTGCTCGGGCACGTGCTCGGGCTCAGCCGGGGCGAGGTGCAGGCCCGTGCCGTGACGGGCACAGAGGTCTCGGAGACGGATGCCGCAGCCTTCACGGCCCTCGTGCGCCGCCGTGCGTCGCGCGAACCGCTACAGCACATCACCGGCAGGGCGCCCTTCCGTTCGCTCGAGCTCGCGGTTGGGCCCGGCGTCTTCGTGCCTCGCCCCGAGACGGAGCAGGTCGTGCAGCTCGCGATCGACGCCCTTCAGGCAGTCGCATCGCCGGAGCCGCTTGCGGTCGATCTCGGTTCAGGTTCGGGCGCGATCGCGCTCGCGATGGCGACCGAGGTTCCCCGCGCACGCGTGTACGCGGCTGAGAACTCTCCCGATGCCTTCCCCTGGACGAAGCGCAACTTCGACGAGAGCGGCGCGAGCAACGCCGTGCTCGAGTTCGTCGACCTCGGCGAGGCCTTCGCCGAACTCGAGGGCACGGTCGACGTCGTCATCTCGAACCCGCCCTACATCCCCGCCGACGCGATTCCTCGTGATCCCGAAGTGCAGCTCTTCGACCCGCCTCACGCCCTCTACGGCGGCGCCGACGGCCTCGATGTCGTGCGTGTCGTCTCCCAGCGCGGCCTCGCGCTGCTCCACTCCGGCGGACTGCTCGTCATGGAACATGGCGAGGAGCAGGCATCGACCATCAGCGAGTTGCTCCGCACGGACGGTTGGCTCGCGATCGCGTCCCACCGCGATCTGCTCGGCCGCGACCGCGCGACGACGGCGATCCGGCCATGAACACGGCCCATACAGCGGCCCGCCGATAGGATTACCCCCGACATGGCGACCATTCACGACTGCTCAGACCCGGGCGAACTCCTCAATGGCATGCGCCTCGCGAGGACTGCTATCGGCCGCGGGGAGCTCGTCGTCATGCCGACAGACACCGTCTACGGTGTCGCGGCCGACGCCTTCAAGCCGAAGGCCGTGCAGCGCCTCCTTGATGCCAAGGGCCGCGGTCGCCAGTCGCCTCCGCCCGTGCTGATCCCGAACCTCGCGACCCTCGACGCCCTCGCCGCCGAGGTGCCCGACGAGGTGCGCGCATTGGTCGACGAGTTCTGGCCGGGTGGCCTGACGGTGATCCTGCCCGCCCGCGAGTCGCTCGACTGGGACCTGGGCGAGACGGCGGGCACCGTCGCGCTCCGCATGCCCGCGAGTCCTATCGCGCTTGCGCTGCTCGCAGAGACCGGACCGCTTGCGGTGTCATCCGCGAACCTGACTGGCCAGCCCGCCGCGACGACGGTGCAGGAGGCTGAGCGGATGCTCGGCGACAGCGTCGCGGTCTACCTCGATGGCGGGGAGGGCGGCACCCAGGGCTCGACCATCATCGATGCCTCCCGCGTCGCTTCGCACGGCCTCACGATCGTGCGCCATGGAGCGGTGACGGATGCCGCGATCGCCGCCGTGCTCGAGCGGTCGACGGGTGGCGGCTCTCCCGCATGAGGATCATCTTCTATGTGCTCATCGGCGGACTCTCCGCCGTTGTGACGTTCGTGCTCTCCTTCGTGATCCTGAAGCTCAGCCTGCGGTTCCGTCTCTATCCCAAGATCCGGGAACGCGATGTGCACACGCGCCCCACGCCGCGCCTTGGCGGTGTCGCGATGTTCATTGGCGTGCTTGTTGCCTTTGGAGTGGCGTCGCAGCTCGACCGCTTCCATCTCGTCTTCGTCGACCCCGGCCCCGTGCTGGGTCTCCTGGCTGGCGCCCTCCTGATCGTGCTCATCGGCGTCGCCGACGACATCTGGGACCTCGACTGGCTCACGAAGCTGACGGGGCAGATGATCGCGGCCGGCATCCTCGTCTGGCAGGGCATCCAGCTCACGACACTCCCGATCGGGGGAGTCACGATCGTGCCGCCAGTGACGGGTCTCGTCCTCACCGTCATTGCGGTCGTGCTCGTCATGAATGCGGTCAATTTCATTGACGGACTGGACGGGCTTGTCGCTGGCGTCGCGATCATCGCGAATGGCGTCTTCTTCGTCTACACCTACATCCTCTCCAACGGCGTGGGGGAGTCTGAGTACTTCAACCTTGCCTCCCTCATCACGGTGGCCCTCGCGGGCGCGTGCCTCGGCTTCCTGCCCCTCAATTGGCACCCGGCGCGCCTGTTCATGGGGGATGCGGGTGCCCTCCTGGTGGGCCTGCTGATGGCTGCCTCCGCGATCTCCGTGACGGGGCAGGTCGATCCCGCCGCGCTGGAATCGGGTCGTCAGCTCCTGCCAGCCTTCATCCCGATCCTGCTGCCCTTCGCGATACTGATCGTTCCGCTCCTCGATTTTGCGCTCGCCGTGGTCCGTCGGCTCCGCGCCGGAAAGTCGCCGTTCTCGGCCGACCGGCAGCACCTGCACCACCGCCTGCTCGACATGGGCCATTCCCACTTCCATGCCGTGTTGATCTTCTACGCGTGGACGGCGGTCGTCGCGGTGGGCACACTCCTCTTCATGTTCGTGCCCTTCTGGTGGGCCCTCGCCTTCGTCGTCGCAGGCTTCACGCTGAGCGCCTGGTTCACACTCGCGCCCCTCACCAAACGCAAGGTGCTGGAGGCCGCCGTGCAAAATGCACGCCCCGGCTCAGACGTCCCTTTCGACCCGAGCTTCGACCCTCTTGATGCCGCTGCAGCCGAGGCAGAGCGCGCCCAGATTCCAACAGAAAGCGAACGTCCATGAGCAATACGAGCAACCCGGCGCCGGCCATCCTGCGCAAGACAATCATCTACACGTCCCTGGTGGCGGTCGTGATCGCGGTCGTGGGTGGGCTTGCAGGCTATGCCGTCGCGGGCATGGACGGCCTGCTCAGCGCTCTCGTCGGCACTGCGCTTGCCGTGATCTTCGCGATCATCACCGCCGTCAGCATCATGATTGCCATCAAGCAGCCGGTCACGACCTTCTTCGGCATCGTGCTCGGCTCCTGGCTGCTCAAGATCATCGTCTTTATCGCACTGCTGGCGCTCATCACCAGCCTCGACTTCGTGCAGCCGATGGTGTTGTTCCTCAGCATGGTCGCCGCAATCGTTGGCACCCTGGCCGTCGATGTGGTCGTTGTCATGACAGCGCGGCAGTCCTACGTCGACGATTCGGTCCTTCCCGACGCGGATGCCGGCAATTCCGACCGCCCCTCGATTTCCTGAGCGGGCCATCAGATTGATAGAGTTCTCAAGGCGTGATTCGCAGCCCATAGCGATCACTGCCTGGCAGCCGATGTCCGACTGCGTCGCCGCACTTGCGGGCGCCCCCATCACCACAGGAGACAGCGCGTGAACTTGCTGCACGCAGCGATGTTAATCCCCACGGCTTCCGAGGGTGACGGGTTCCACCCCCCGACGCTTGACGAGTTCTTCCCGCCCGCATTCCTCTTCGAGGGCACGCCGTTCGAGATGAACCGCATCATGCTCATCCGTCTCCTGATGACGGCGGTGCTGATCCTTCTCTTCTGGCTCGCACTCCGGCGTGCTCGCGTCGTCCCGGGCCGCGGGCAGAGCATCGTCGAGATGGCGATGGGGTTCGTCCGCACGAACATTGCGGAGGACATCCTCGGCCGCGACCTCGGCCGTCGTTTCTTCCCGCTCCTCGCAGCGATCTTCTTCGGCATCTTCTTCATCAACATCGCCGGAATCATCCCGGGATTGAACATCGCGGGAACCTCGGTGATCGGCCTGCCGCTCCTGATCGGCCTGGTCTCCTACGTTGCCTTCATCTATGCGGGCATCAAAGAGGTTGGAGCTGGCAAGTTCTTCAAGAACGCGCTCGTGCCGGCCGGGGTGCCGTGGCCGCTCTACATCCTGCTGACACCCATCGAGTTCATCAACATCTTCCTCGTGAGGCCGCTCTCGCTGGCCCTCCGACTGCTGTTGAACTTCATGGTCGGCCACATCCTCCTGGTGCTGTGTTTCTCAGCGACCCACTTCTTCTTCTTCACCGCTGACGGATGGTTCCCGCTCATCGGGGTCGGCACGCTTGCGGCAGGGTTCATCATGACCCTCATCGAGCTGGCTGTCTCGGTGCTGCAGGCCTATGTCTTCACTCTTCTGACGACCGTCTACATCCAGCAGGCGGTTGCGGAGGAGCACTAGCACCACTCTTGTCGAGCGGTCACCTACGGGCGCTCGTAAGGACCATAAGAACGAACATTGAGGCGAATCGTCCGATTCGCCCGACCGGAAGGAAAACACAGTGGACGTCAACGTTCTCGCGGAGATCAGCGGAAACATCAACACGGTCGGCTACGGCCTCGCTGCCATCGGCCCCGGTATCGGTGTCGGTATTGTCGCGGGCAAGACCGTCGAGGCCATGGCTCGCCAGCCCGAGCTCGCTGGCCGCCTCCAGGTCACGATGTTCCTCGGCATCGCATTCGCTGAGCTCCTGGCCTTCATCGGCCTCGCCGCCGGCTTCATCTTCAGCTAGGAATCGGGATGACTTTCGAATTGGCTGCGGCTGGGGGAGGGGCCCCCGAGGGGATCGAGCTCTTCATTCCCCCGGTCTACGACATCGTTTGGTCTGCGGTCGTATTCTTTGTCATCCTGTTCTTCTTCTGGAAGTTCGCGGTACCGAAGTTCTCCAAGGTCTTGGACGAGCGTTCGGCCGCGATCGAGGGGAACATCGAGAAGGCTGAGAGTGCACAGGCAGAAGCCGCCGCGCAGCTCGAGAAGTACAACGAGCTTCTCGCAGAGGCGCGGAGCGAGGCCGGCCGGATCCGTGAGCAGGCTCGTCTTGACGGCATCACGATCCTCAATGAGCTGAAGGAGCAGGCCGCGGCCGAGGCCGCCCGACTCACCGCGAACGCGGCAACGCAGATCGAGGCTGAGCGCCAGGCCGCTCTTGCATCGCTCCGCTCTGAGGTTGGCGTGCTCGCACTCGACCTCGCGTCAAGCGTGATCGGCTCGCAGCTCAGCGACGACAAGAAGGCAGCCGCCCTGGTGGACTCCTTCCTCGCCGACCTCGAGTCCTCAGAATCAAGCGCAGGGAAGTAGCAATGGCATCGGCCACGAGGAAGGCACAGGCGGCGGCTCGCGCCGCGTTGCAGACGTTGGAGGGCACCTCCGATATCTCACTCGCAGAGGAACTGTTCTCTGCCGGGCGGGCGATCGGCTCCTCCCTCCAGCTGAGGACGCTTCTCGCCGAGCCTGCTGGCGACGCGGAAGTGAAGGCGGCGGCTGTTCGCGCAGTCTTCGGCTCCTCGCTGAGCGCGAACGCGCTCTCGCTCCTCGTGAGCATTGTCAGCGAGCGGTGGTCGCGTGCCGACGACCTGCTCGCGAGCATCGAGGACGTCGCCATTCGCTGCGCGGCGGACTCCACCGACGCCGATGTGGCCAGCGAGCTCTTCGCGATCGAGCAGATGGTCACCAGCTCCCCGGAGCTCGAACTCTCACTCGGGTCGAAGCTCGCATCCGCATCCGGCAAGGCAGAGCTGGTGTCGGCGCTGCTTGGTGAGCGCGTCTCGGCCGCGACCCTCGCGATCGTGCGGCACCTGGTGCAGCAGCCGCGAGGGCGTCGGCTGTCGCGTCTGGTCACTGACGCCGCGAGGATCGTCGCGGAGCAGGAGAACAGCGTGCTGGCGACCGTGTCGACGGCATCGCCCCTCGATGACTCCTCGCGTGACCGTCTTCGCAGCGCACTCTCCGGCCGGTACGGCAATGTCAGATTCAATGAACTGGTGGATCCCTCGCTCGTCGGGGGAGTCCGCATCGTGATCGGTGACGAGGTAATCGACGGAAGCGTCGCTGCCCGCCTCGCCGAGCTACGGCAGCAACTCGCCGGCTGACCCGGCACCCCCCACGCCTCGGTGCCAGCTGGTACCGCTAAGACAAGGAAACCCACATGGCAGACGTAACGATCAGCCCGGACGAGATCCGCAATGCTCTCAAGGACTTCGTCCAGTCCTACGACCCGTCGAAGGCCACGACCACCGAGATCGGTCACGTCGTAGACGCTGCGGACGGCATCGCCCACGTCGAGGGACTCCCCGGCGTGATGGCGAACGAGCTCATCCGCTTCGCCGACGGCACGCTCGGCCTCGCCCTCAACCTCGACGAGAGCGAGGTGGGTGTCGTCGTGCTCGGTGAGTTCAGCGGCATCGAGGCCGGCCAGGAGGTGACCCGCACGGGCGAGGTCCTTTCCGTGCCCGTGGGCGACGCCTACCTGGGCCGCGTTGTCGACCCGCTCGGCACCCCCATCGACGGCCTGGGTGAGATCGCAGCCGAAGGCCGCCGCGCCCTTGAGCTCCAGGCTCCCGGCGTCATGGCGCGCAAGTCGGTGCACGAGCCGATGCAGACCGGAATCAAGGCCATCGACGCCATGATCCCGATCGGCCGCGGCCAGCGCCAGCTGATCATCGGTGACCGCCAGACCGGTAAGACCGCCATCGCGATCGACACGATCATCAACCAGAAGGCCAACTGGGAGTCGGGCGACGTCAACAAGCAGGTTCGCTGCATCTACGTCGCGATCGGCCAGAAGGGCTCGACGATCGCCGCGGTCAAGGGCGCTCTCGAAGAGGCCGGCGCGATGGAGTACACGACGATCGTCGCCTCTCCCGCATCCGACCCTGCCGGCTTCAAGTACCTCGCTCCTTACACCGGCTCGGCGATCGGCCAGCACTGGATGTACGGCGGCAAGCACGTGCTCATCGTCTTCGATGACCTGTCGAAGCAGGCTGAGGCATACCGCGCCGTATCGCTCCTCCTCCGTCGCCCGCCGGGACGTGAGGCGTACCCCGGTGACGTCTTCTACCTACACTCCCGCCTGCTGGAGCGTTGTGCCAAGCTCTCCGACGAGCTCGGCGCGGGTTCGATGACGGGGCTCCCGCTCATCGAGACCAAGGCCAACGACGTCTCGGCGTACATTCCGACCAACGTGATCTCGATCACCGACGGCCAGATCTTCCTCCAGTCCGACCTCTTCAACGCCAACCAGCGTCCCGCGGTCGACGTGGGCATCTCGGTGTCGCGAGTCGGTGGTGACGCTCAGGTCAAGTCGATCAAGAAGGTCTCCGGAACCCTGAAGCTCGAGCTCGCCCAGTACCGCTCGCTGCAGGCATTCGCGCTCTTCGCATCGGACCTCGATGCAGCGAGCCGCCGCCAGCTGGCCCGTGGCGAACGCCTCACCGAGCTGCTGCGCCAGCCGCAGTACTCGCCGTACCCCGTCGAGGACCAGGTCGTCTCGATCTGGGCTGGCACGAACGGCAAGCTCGACGAGGTCCCGGTGGAGGACATCCTCCGCTTCGAGCGCGAGCTGCTCGACTACCTGCGTCGCAACACCAAGGTGCTCGACACCCTGCGCGAGACCAACGTGCTCGACGACAACACGGTCGACGAGCTCTCCGCGGCAGTGGAGAAGTTCAAGCTCGAGTTCCAGACGGGCGAGGGCAAGCCGCTCATCTCGGCCGGCAACGAGCAGTTCGAAGAGCTCGAAGCCGACGAGGTCCACCAGGAGAAGATCGTCAAGCAGAAGCGCTGACGACGATCAGACGCCACCGCATCGAACCACTGACTGAGGACTGAGAGAAACATGGGAGCGCAACTTCGGGTCTACCGGCAGAAAATTCGTTCTGCCCAGACGACCAAGAAGATCACCCGTGCCATGGAGCTGATCGCGGCATCGCGCATCGCCAAGGCGCAGGCCCGCATGGCGGCATCGACTCCGTACTCGCGTGCCATCACCCGTGCGGTGTCGGCCGTGGCCACGTTCTCGAATGTCGACCACATCCTGACCACGGAGCCGGAGAGGGTCGACCGCGCAGCGGTCGTCATCTTCACCTCCGACCGCGGACTCGCGGGAGCGTTCAACTCGAACGTTCTCCGCGAGGCCGAAGAGCTTGCCACGCTGCTGCGCAGCGAGGGCAAGGAGGTTGTGTACTACCTCGTCGGGCGCAAGGCCGTTGGCTACTTCGCATTCCGCAAGCGTGACTTTGTCGAGAGCTGGGTGGGCGAGACCGACAACCCGGTGTTCGACACGGCGCAGGAGATCGGGCAAAACCTCGTCGACGCATTCGTGCGTCCGGCAGAGGAGGGCGGCGTTGACGAGATCCACATCGTCTACAACCGCTTCGTGAGCATGTTGACGCAGACTCCCGAGGTTGTTCGTCTCCTGCCCCTTGAGGTTGTCGAGGGTGTCGAGGCGCCGGACTCATCCGAGCTCTACCCGCTGTATGAGTTCGAGCCCGAGGTCGGCGATGTGCTCGACGGCCTGCTTCCTGTCTACATCGAGAGTCGCATCTTCAACGCGATGCTGCAGTCGGCCACGGCGAAGCACGCAGCGACCCAGAAGGCGATGAAGTCTGCGAGCGACAACGCTGACAACCTCATCCTTGACTACACGCGTCTGGCCAACAACGCCCGCCAGGCCGAGATCACCCAACAGATTTCCGAGATCGTGGGCGGCGCTGACGCCCTGTCGAGCTCGAAATAACGTGAAGCTAGAGAGAACAGGGAAGCAATGACCAACACAGCCCCCGCTTCGAAGAAGCCCGCGGCGCGCAAGCCAGCCGCGTCAAAGAAGGCCACCGCCACCGTGCCTCCCGTCGCTGAGACCGGCGTCGGCCGCGTCGCGCGCGTCACGGGGCCCGTCGTCGACATCGAGTTCCCGCACGACTCGATCCCCGGCATCTACAACGCGCTCAAGACCACCGTGACGATGGCGGGCAGCTCGCACGAGATCACGCTCGAGGTTGCGCAGCACCTCGGAGACGACCTCGTTCGCGCGATCGCGCTCAACCCGACTGACGGTCTTGTTCGCGGCCAGGAGGTGCGCGACACGGGGGCTGCGATCTCGGTGCCCGTCGGTGACATCACCAAGGGCAAGGTCTTCAACGTCATCGGTGAGGTGCTCAACGCCGGCCCCGACGAGAAGATCGAGATCACCGAGCGTTGGCCCATCCACCGCAAGCCCCCGGCATTCGACCAGCTCGAGTCGAAGACGGAGCTCTTTGAGACCGGCATCAAGGTCATCGACCTTCTCACCCCCTACGTGCAGGGTGGAAAGATCGGTCTCTTCGGTGGTGCCGGTGTCGGTAAGACCGTCCTGATCCAGGAGATGATCCAGCGCGTCGCGCAGGACCACGGTGGTGTGTCGGTGTTCGCCGGTGTCGGTGAGCGCACCCGTGAGGGCAACGACCTCATCCACGAGATGGAAGAGGCCGGCGTCTTCGACAAGACCGCTCTTGTCTTCGGCCAGATGGACGAGCCGCCGGGAACGCGTCTCCGCGTCGCCCTCTCCGCGCTCACGATGGCGGAGTACTTCCGCGACGTGCAGAAGCAGGACGTGCTGCTCTTCATCGACAACATCTTCCGCTTCACGCAGGCTGGCTCCGAGGTCTCGACCCTTCTCGGTCGTATGCCTTCCGCCGTGGGGTACCAGCCCAACCTTGCCGATGAGATGGGTATCCTCCAGGAGCGCATCACGTCGACCCGTGGCCACTCGATCACGTCGCTCCAGGCCATCTACGTGCCTGCTGACGACTACACCGACCCGGCCCCGGCGACGACCTTCGCGCACCTCGATGCCACGACCGAGCTCAGCCGTGAGATCGCATCGAAGGGTCTCTACCCGGCTGTCGACCCGCTGACCTCGACCTCGCGCATCCTCGACCCCCGGTACTTGGGCGAGGACCACTACCGCGTGGCCACGACGGTCAAGCAGATCCTCCAGAAGAACAAGGAACTGCAGGAGATCATCGCCATCCTCGGTGTCGACGAACTCTCTGAAGAGGACAAGATCACGGTGTCGCGTGCGCGCCGCATCCAGCAGTTCCTCTCGCAGAACACCTACATGGCCAAGAAGTTCACGGGTGTCGAGGGTTCGACCGTGCCGCTCAAGGACACGATCGAGTCGTTCGACGCGATCGCTCGCGGTGACTTCGACCACGTCGCCGAGCAGGCCTTCTTCAACGTGGGTGCGATCACCGACGTCGAGGAGAAGTGGGCACAGATCCAGAAGGAGAACGGCTAGTCATGGCCTCGCTCAAGGTGAGCATCGTCTCAGCCGACAGCGAAGTGTGGACCGGCACGGCTCGCATGGTTGTGGCACGCACGACGGAGGGTGAGATCGGTATCCTCCCCGGCCACGAGCCCATGCTTGCGATCCTTGGTGCAGGCGCTGTGCGGGTGACGCTCGAGGATGGTGGCAACATCGCCGCAGACGCGGCAGATGGCTTCCTCTCCGTCGAGAACGACAGCATCACGATCGTGGCGCGCCACGCGGCGCTCACGAACGCCTGATCCGACTCAGTCACACGCCCCAGCGTCGATGCTGCTGATCCTTCCCCCCTCGGAGTCCAAGTACCCCGGAGGAGACGAGAGATCAGCACTCGACCTGGGGCGTTTGTCGTTTCCCGAACTGCAGGTGCCGCGCGAGACCGTGCTCGATGCCCTCGGCGAGCTCGCGCGCGACCTCGATGCAATGGCTCTCGCGCTCAAGGTGGGCCCCGGGCTCCGTGGCGAGATCGAGCGGAATCGTGAGCTGCGAAGCTCTGCGACCATCCCCGCGATCGATCGGTTCACCGGGGTGCTCTTCGACGCCCTCGACGCGCCCTCGCTCGACCAGCAGCAGCGCGAGTTTGCCTCTGCCACGATTGCGATCCACTCCGCCCTGTTCGGTCTCGTGGGAGCGGGCGACCCCATCCCGGCGTACCGGCTTTCGCACGACTCCAAGCTGCCCGGAATCTCGCTCAAACGGGTGTGGGTCAAGGCAATCGGCGAATCACTTTCGCAGCGCGAGGGAATCATCCTCGACCTGCGCTCCGAAGCCTATGCGGCGCTCGGGCCGATCCCGCGGCGGGCCGATGCTCGTTTCGTGCGGGTGGTGGCGGATGACGCGGATGGACGTCGGCGCGCGCTCAATCACTTCAACAAGAAGGGCAAGGGCGAGTTCGTAAGGGCATTTCTCGACGACCAACCCGAGATCCGCACGCTCGACGAGCTCTGTGAGTGGTCGGCGTCTGTCGGGTTCCCGCTCGAGCCCGGCCGCGAGGGCGAACTGGAGCTCGTCGTTCGCAACAGCCTCGCTGCGGCCTAGGCGCCACCGCTCAGTTCGCGTGGCCGCGCACGATCGCCGCGATCGTCCCTGCGGGCAGCTTGGGGATGCGGCGGGCATCCGTCAGCCCGTTGGCCTCCTGCAGGGTGTCGGTGAGTTGCGTGTAGCAGAAACCGGCAAGCGCGCTGCTGGACTGTAGCGCGGAGAAGAGCTCTCGCAGGCGTCTCTCGAAGTCAGCCTCGTCTGCTGCTGTGCTGTACCCCCACGTCCGCTTCTCATCTCCCGGCGCGAAAGAGACGCCCCCGAACTCCGTCACCATGACGGGAGTATCTTCCCGCTGTGGGGCCACGGACATCCGACGCCCGGCTGGGCCGACAGCGTGAGCCAACGCGGTGACCGCCTTAGCATCGCCATAGCGCTGGCGAAGCTCCTCGCCCGAGGCAGAGTAGTCGTGCACCGTGAGCAGGTCAGAGCCCACGTGTTCCCAGCCGTCGTTGCTCACGACGAGCCGCTCCGGATCAAGTGCCTTCGTGAGGTGGTAGAGCGCCTGTGCGAAGTGGCGCTGGGCAGAGTCGTGGGCGATGTGCTGGACCCCCCAGCTCTCGTTCGTCGGCACCCACGTGACAATGCAGGGATGGGAGCGGTCGCGATCCACGATGGCCATCCACTCGCTCGTCGTGCGTTCGACGCTGCGCGCGGAGTACTCGAAGGGACTGCCCAGCTCGCCCCAGACCAGCAATCCCAGGCGGTCGGCCCAGTAGAGCATCCTGGGGTCTTCTGCCTTCTCATGCAGGCGTGCGGCGTTGAAGCCGAGTTCTTTCATGAGGGCGACCTCGTCCCTCAAGGCCTCCGCGCTCGGGGCCGCGAGATGAGACTCGGGCCAGTAGCCCTGCGAGAGCACCGAGCGCACGTAGTAGGGGCGGTCGTTGAGCAGGAAGCGGCCATCGGCCTCGCCCAGGCTGCGCAGACCAAGGTAGGAGTCGACGACGTCGACGATGGCGCCCGTCGAATCGAGCAGGCTGACGCGCGCGTCGATCAAGCGGGGGTGTTCCGGCGACCACAGCAGGTGTTCGTAGGCCTGGCCGTTGACCTGGCGGGGGAGTGTGCACCACGCGGTGCTGCGGGGCTCCGCCGTCTCGTACTCGAGCGCAGCGAGTCGCTCACCCTCGTAGCTCAGTTCCAGTCGTACCCGATGGATGTCGCGTGGTCGGCTGTCGAGCTCGAGCTCGAGGCGCACGCTCGCCGCGGGCAGGTCGCTGCGCCAGTGCACGCTTCGGATGCTGCTCAGCGGAACAGCCTCGAGCCAGACAGGCTGCCAGATGCCGGTCGTGCGGTGGTACCAGATGACGTGGGGCTGCTCGAGCCAGTCCTGCTTGCCGCGGGGCTGGCCGACATCGTGGGGGTCGTCCTCAGCGCGCACGACGAGGGCGGCGGCACGCCCGCCGAGGATGTCGGCTACCTGTGCCGGGGGCAACTCGAACGCGAAGGGACTCTGGCCTCCCTCGTGTGTGCCAAGCATCCGGCCGTCGAGCCAGACCGTCGCGCGGTAGTCGACCGCGCCGAAGTGCAGCAGCATGCGGTCGCGCGTCGCCCCGTGCCCCGCGTTGCGGAGGTCGTCGGCGGTGAGGTCACGGCGGTACCAGACGACGGGATGGAAGCCGGTCTTGCCGATGCCGGATGCCTCGGACTCCGGCGGGAAGGGAACCCGGATGGTGCGCGGGAACTCGGTGCCGGGCTCGAACCACGACTCGCGCAGGCCGATGTCGGTGTCGTCGTGGGCGAAGTCCCACTCGCCGTCGAGGCTCGACCAGTGCTCCCGCGTGAGCTGCGGGCGGGGGTGGAGCGGCTCGCCCGGGGTGGACTCCGGTGTGGTGCTGGCGTGCATCTGCACATCCTGACCCATCTTTGCAGCGCTGTAAAGGCTTCGGATTCGGCAGGGCGGCTTGAGAGAAGCCTTCAGGCGAGGGGTGGGGCGCTGGCCCGGAGGGCGAGTGAGTGCGGCACGATGCGGTGGCGTCCCACGCCGATGTGCCCCTCCATGCGCTCGATCAGCAACTCGAGGGCGACCCGCGCGAGCAGCTGCTTGTCTGGTGCGACGGAGGTGAGGGAGGGGTGCGTATAGGTCGCGAGCGCGGTGTCGTCCCAGCCGATCAGGGCGACCTCGTTCGGGATGTCGCGGCCCGCCGCGTGCAGCTCCGCCATTGCCCCGACGGCAAACTTGTCGTCGCGACACAGGATGGCATCGAACTCGAGGCCGTCGGCGAGGGCTGTGCGCACGGCTTCGGCGCTGTCCTCCGGGGAGAAGCCCGCCACGCGCAGCACGAGGCGAGGGTCGGCGTCGATGTCCGCGCTCGAAAGCGCCTCTTGGTAACCGAGCAGGCGGTGGCGGGTCGACACCGTGACATCGCCGTCGACCGTGCCGAGGAAGGCGATGCGGCGGCGGCCCATCGCCAGGAGATGTTCGACGCTCTGCCGCGCGGCGGCGACGTTGTCGATCATGACGTGGTCGGTCGTCAGGGGAATGGCCGCCTCGCCCAGGAGCACGAGGGGCGTGTCTTTGTGGAGGCGTCCGATCTCGACGGCCCCCATGCTCACGGGGTGGAAGATGACGCCGTCGACAAGACCCTCCTCCCTGTCGCGCAGCACGGCGTGCTCGGCATCCGTGTCGCTCAGGGTCTGCTCGATGAGCACCCTGTAGCCCCGCCTGGCTGCCTCTTCGGCGATGCGGCGTGAGACCTCGGAGAAGTAGGGGTGGTCAATCTCGGGTATGGCGAGGGCGATCATGCCCGTGCGGCCCGTCGCGAGGCGGCGTGCCGAGAGGTTGGGGCGGTATCCGAGCTGGTCGATCGCCTGCTGCACCCGTTGCCGGGTCTCGGCGCTGACGTGGGGGTAGTCGTGCACGACGTTGGAGACCGTCTTCATCGATACGCCGGCCGCGCGCGCCACGTCGGTGAGTCGCACTCTGGCCATTCGCTTCTCCATGGGTCACACCGATCCTAGGGGTGGTGCTGACGGATGCCTGCAGCATCACGATTCGCCGAGAGGCCTTGCCATGCAGTTTACAGCGCTGTACGTTTGCGGCACATCACGATTGCCCCCCGAACGAGTGCCAGTCGCCGAGGTGGGCAACGTCACGTCGAGGAGGACAACGATGTCGAATCCGAAGGCCAGGCCGCGAAGGCTCGCAGTCGCAGCAGGGGCGGCAGCCCTGCTCATGATCACGGGGTGCTCGGGCGGTGGTGCCGGTCCCCAGGCTGAAGCCCCCGAGTTCACGGGCGAGTACACGGGCCCCGAGGTCACCCTCTCATATTGGAACGGCTTCACGGGCGGCGATGGCCCGTTCATGCAGCAGATGGTCGACGAGTTCAATGCGGAGCACGACAACATCACGGTCGAGTCGAACACCATGCAGTGGGCCGACTTCTACCAGCGGCTTCCTGCGGCGGTCACGGCGGGGGAGGGCCCCGACGTCGGTGTCATGCACCTCGACCAGCTGGCCACCATGGCGGCCCGCAACGTCATCCTTCCCCTCGACGACCTCGCCGACGGGCTCGAGCTCACCGAGGACGACTTCACCGAGGAGGTCTGGGACGCCGCGATCTACAACGAGCAGCGCTACGGCATCCCGCTCGACGTGCACTCGCTAGCGATGTACTACAACACCGATCACTTCGCCGCGGCGGGCATCACCGAGGCGCCGACGGACGAGGCGTCATTCGCGGACGCCCTCGCCAAGCTCAAGGCGGCGGGCTACGAACAGCCGTTCTGGATGCCGAGCCTCTGGCCGGCCCACCTCATGGACCTGTCGCTGCTCTGGCAGTTCGGCGGCGAGCCGTACTCGCTGGACGCCCCGGAGGCGACCTTCGACTCCGAGGCCGGAGTGCAGGGACTCACCTGGATGCGTTCGATGGTCGACGAGGGCTACAGCCCGAGCGACGTCGCGGCGGACTCCCAATACGTCGCCTTCAAGAACGGCGAGACCTCGATCACGTGGGACGGCATCTGGCAGATCAACGACCTGAGTGACTCGGGCATCCCATTCGCGGCCGCGCCGATTCCCACGATCGGTGACGAGCCTGCCGTGTGGGCCAACTCGCACCACTTCTTCCTTCCCCGCCAGGACGACGAGAACACGCTGGCGGCGGCGCAGGTCTTCATCGCCTGGATGAGTGAGCACTCCGGTGACTGGGCGGGCTCCGGCCTCATCCCGGCGCGCCTGTCGGTGCGCGACAGCGGCGTGCTCGACGGAACGGTGCAGCAGACCATTGCCGAGCAGATCGACAACATGCGGTTCCTCCCGCTCATTCCGGGCATCGGAAGCGTGCAGGTCGAGACGCTCGAGATAGCGGTGAGCTCGGGGGTGCTCGGCAAGCAGACACCGGAAGAAGCGCTCAGCAGTGCGGCCAATGAGGCGGCCGAACTGATGGAGGAAAACGAAGCGGCGTTCGGCGGGTAGTCGGCCATGGTGATGACGATCGAGCGGGGCGTCCGGGACGTGTCCCGGGCCCCCCGCTCCCGCCGAGGCGGCCTCGCGCATCGGCTGACGCCGTGGTTCTTCCTCCTGCCCTATCTCGTGCTCTTCGGGGGCTTCGTCGTGCTCCCGGCAGTGCTGGGCCTGTGGATCAGCCTTCACCGCTGGGACTACACGATGCCCGTGCAGCCCTTCGTGGGCATTGAGAACTACCTCGCGCTCTTCAATCCGGAGTCGCGCACCTCCGGGCTCTTCTGGAACTCCATGCGGGCGACGGGCATCTTCACGCTCTTCAGCGTTCCGCTCCTGCTCGTGATCCCGCTCGGGGTCGCGTTGCTCATGAACCGCAAGTTTCCCGGCCGCAACTTCTTTCGGGCCATCTACTTCGCCCCCTACGTCTTGGGCGTCGCGGTCATCGGCGTCATGTGGCGCTACCTGCTCGACAACAACATCGGGCTCGTCAACTACATGCTGGGCGCCGTCGGCCTGCCGGATGACACGGCCTGGACGACCTCGGTGCCAGCCGCCTGGGTGGCGCTCGTGGGCGTCACGGTGTGGTGGACGCTCGGCTACAACTCCGTCATCTACCTCGCCGCGCTGCAGGATGTCCCGGCGGAACTCTACGAAGCGGCGAAGGTCGACGGGGCCAACAAGTGGCAGCAGTTCGTGCACGTGACGCTACCGGGCCTGCGCCCGATCCTCTCCTTCGTGACGATCATCACCCTCATCGCCTCGGCCAACATGTTCGGACAGTCCTACCTCATGACGGAGGGAGGCCCCGGCCGCGAGACGCGCACGGCGATCTACCAGATCGCTGAGACGGGCCTCCGCAACTTCCAGATGGGGTCAGCCGCCGCGATGAGCTACGTGCTCACCCTGTTCCTCATCGTCCTGAGCGTCATCGTCTTCTGGCTCTTCAGGGAGCGCAAGGAGAAGCAGGTCAGCACGAAGGAGGCTGAGCGATGACAGCGACGAGGGCGATCGTGACCGGTGGGGGAGGAGTGCCCGCCCGGCGCCCGAGCACCCCTGCGCAGAAGACAAAGTCTCTCGTTCGCCTCGTCGTGCTCTCGGTCATCGCGCTGATCTTCGCGAGCCCCCTCGTCTTCATGATCGTGACGTCGTTCAAGACGAGGGCGGAGGCCGCGGGCATCCCGCCGACGTGGATTCCGAACCCGTTCTCGCTGCAGGCCTACGAGACGATCTTCTCCGCCAATGCGACGCCTGTGCTGGTCTGGTTCGGCAACAGCATGCTCGCGGCCGCCTGCAATTCGGCCATCGTCGTCATCACGGCGTCGCTCGCCGCCTATCCGCTCGCGCGAATGCAGTTCCGCGGCAAGAACATCGTGCTCGCGGTCGTCATCGGCACCCTCCTCGTGCCTCCCGTCATCCTGATCATCCCCAACTACCTGATCGTCAGCGAGCTCGGGTGGCTCAACACCCTCGTCGCCGTGATCGTGCCGACGGCGGCATCCGCGTTCGGTGTCTTCTTCATGCGACAGTTCTTTCTGAGCCTGCCGATCGAGCTCGAGGAGGCGGCCCTCCTCGATGGCGCGAACCGCTTCGTGATCTTCACCCGCGTCGTGCTGCCCCTTGCCCGGCCCGCACTCGCCACGCTCGCGCTCCTCGCCTTCCTGACGAACTGGAACGACTTCCTGTGGCCCGTCTACGTGCTGTTCAGCCCCGAGATGCAGACCCTGCCCGCGGGTCTCTCGACGCTCCAATCGGCCAACACTGTTCGCTACGACCTCCTCATGGCGGGCGCCGTGATCGCGAGCGTGCCGGTGCTCATCCTCTTCGTCTTCCTGCAACGCTTCATCATCGAGGGCGTCGCGCGCTCCGGGGTCAAGGGGTGAGCGGCGTGCGCCGGATGCGGCGGGGCGCCGCGGTGCTCACGGCCGCGGGCCTGCTGCTCACCGGATGCGCGGCATCCGGGTCGCCAGCAGGCGAGACAGAGGCGCCGGGCTCAGGGATGCTGCAGCCCGTCATCAAGGCCAACTTCCCCGACCCCGATGTGCTCGAGGTCGACGGCCGCTACTACGCCTATGCGACGAACGACAACGCCAAGAACGTGCAGTTTGCGACATCCGACGACCTTGAGGTGTGGGAGGTGCAGGGCGAGGATGCGTTGCCGGAGCTGCCGTCGTGGATCGTCCCCGGCAAGACCTGGGCGCCGGAGGTGTCGCAGGTCGGGGATGGCTTCGTCATGTATTTCACGGCGAGCAACTTCTCGCCCTCGGTGCAGTGCATCGGCGTCGCGACGGCGGATACGCCGGAGGGGCCATTCGAGGTCGCGGGGGAGTCGATGCTCGTGTGCCCTGAGGAGGAGGGCGGCGCGATCGACGCTTCCACGGCGGTGGTCGACGGCCACTTGCACCTCGTCTGGAAGAACGACGGCAATTGCTGCGGTTTGGACACGTGGTTGCAGGCGGTGCCGCTCACGGCCGACGGCCTCGCGCTCGCTGGCGCGCCCGTGCGTCTCATCAAGCAGGACTTGGAGTGGGAGGGCGATCTCGTCGAGGCGCCGACGATCCTCGAGAGGGACGGCCAGCTGGTGCTCCTCTACTCGGCGAACAGCTACGGGGACGACCGCTACGCGATCGGCGCGGCGACGGCCCCCGGGCTGGAGGGTCCCTGGACCAAGTTCGACGAGCCGGTGCTGAGCACGACCGTCGCGGACTCCCGGCTCCTCGGACCGGGTGGGCAGGACGTGGTGGAGGGCCCGGATGGCGATGTGCTCGTCTTCCACGGCTGGGACCCGGCCTTCAGCTATCGGGCCATGTTCACACTCCCGCTCGAGTGGGACGGCGCGCGGCCAGTTCCCGTGCTCGACGGCTTGTGACGTGGGCGTCGATACGATTGGCGGCATGGCGGATGCGGCGGTGTCGATGGTCGCGCGGGTCGCGTGCATCCTTCGCGCCTTCGATGAGGACCACGACACCCTGACCGTGTCGGAGCTCGCGACGCGTGCCGGCCTGCCGGTCGCCACAACCCACCGCATCGCGGCCGAGATGGTGTCGGAGCGCCTGCTCGAGCGGGATGGCCTGCGGTACTCGATCGGCACGGGCCTGTGGGAGCGGGGAGAGCTCGCGGCCGTGAGCCTGCGCTTCCGCGAGATGGCCCTTCCGTTCCTCCTTGGGCTCTATGAGGCGTCAGGGGAGAACGTGCACCTCGCGATCCTCGATGAGGGTGAGGCGCTCTACGTCATGCGGCTCGTTGGGCGTCGCTCCGTGCCAACCATCAGCCGCATGGGTGGCCGCCTGCCCCTGCACACGACGGGCGTCGGCAAGGCGCTCCTCGCCTTCCAGGACGACGCCTTCCTCGACGACTTCTTCTCGAAGCCCCTGCGCCGGGCGACCGTGCACTCGCGGGTCGACGAGGCGACCCTGCGCGGCGAGCTCGAGGCCGTGCGCGTCAACGGCTACAGCGTCGCGCACCAAGAGATGACGCTCGGCAACGCGTCGATCGCGGTGCCGATCTTCGTGAGCGACGGCCCGCCGTATGCGGCGGTCGGCCTCGTCTCGCACCTCAACCGGGCGAGTGTGGCGCGCGCAGTACCGCTGCTGAAGGATGCCGCCTCCCAGATCTCCGAGGCGCTCGGGGTGAGCCTCGAGAGCGATGGGCGGCGGTGGCGTGACCTCTTCCACACGGCAGTGCGACGCTGAGCAAATTTTCTTTCCACTGAGTGGAAAGCGATGCTTGGTGATGATGCCCGACGCTGGGAAGGTGTGGCTGTGACCGATTCGAATCCCACCCCAGACACCCAGGGCGGCGGCGTGCAGGACGTCGAGGAGACCCAAGACGGCCCCCAGCGCTCCACCGACCCGCTCGCCACGACTGCGACGCAGGACGAGATCACCGCGGAGATGCAGGCGCTCGAGCAGGAGTACCGCGACGGCGTCGCCGCGGGAGGCCCCGTCGAGGAGCGCACCCGTATCGATTACCCGCCGTACCGCAGTAGCCTCCTGCGCCACCCCACCAAGAGCCTCGCGCTCGCGGACCCCGAGACGATCGAGCTCCATTCGCCCGCCTTCGGCCACCGCGACGTGTCGTGGGTCGAATCCGACCTGACGATCCAGCACAACGGTGACCCGCTCGGCGAGCGCATGGTCGTGACGGGCCGCCTGCTCGACGGCGATGGACGCCCCGTGCCCGGCCAGCTCATCGAGGTGTGGCAGGCGAACTCGGCAGGTCGCTACGTGCACAAGCGTGACCAGCATCCGGCCCCGCTCGACCCGAACTTCACGGGCACGGGCCGCACCATCACGGACGAGGACGGCTGGTACCGGTTCCAAACGATCAAGCCCGGCCCATACCCGTGGCGCAACCACAGCAACGCGTGGCGCCCCGCCCACATTCACTTCTCCGTCTTCGGCACCGCGATCACCCAGCGGATCGTGACGCAGATGTACTTTCCCAACGACCCCTTGTTCGCGCTCGACCCCATCTACCAGTCGATCGTCGACCAGGATGCGCGCGACCGCCTTGTCGCAAGCTACGACCACTCGGTGACCTCGCCGGAGTGGGCACTCGGCTACCGTTGGGACATCGTGCTCAACGGTTCGAAGCGCACGTGGACCGAGCCCGAGGAGGGTGACCACTGATGACCAGGCTTCCCGCAACCCCCGGCCAGACGGTCGGACCCTTCTTTGGCTATGCGCTGCCCTATGAGGGCGGCGAGCAGCTCGTCGACCGCACGCATCCGGCCGCCGTTCGGCTCTACGGCCGCGTGCTCGACGGAAACGGCGCGGCCATCCCGGATGCGATCGTCGAGATCTGGCAGGCCGACGAGAACGGCGAGGTGTCCACCGCGGAGGGATCGCTCCGCCGCGACGGCTACACCTTCACGGGCTTCGGCCGGGCCGCCGTCGATGACAACGGCATGTTCTCGTTCACGACAGTCGAGCCCGGAGCCACGCGCGAGGGCGCACTGCCCTTCTTCACGCTGATTGTGTTCGCGCGCGGCCTCCTCGACCGTCTCTACACGCGCATCTACCTGCCTGAGGCAGCCGAGCGCGCGACGGATGACGCGTTCCTGTCGTCGCTCGGCGACCGGGCGGGCACGCTCATCGCCCGTCGCGACGAGCGCGGCGACCTCGTCTTCGACGTCCACATGCAGGGCGAGACGGAGACCGTGTTCCTCGACTACCGGCAGAAAGACTGATCGGGTGACGGCGGCCGACGACACGGCGGACCTCGGACTCCTGTCGCCGCAGTGGGCGGGCACGCCCATTGCCCCCGCGACCTCGGATGCCGCGATCGTGCGGGCGATGCTCGAGGCCGAGGCGGCCCTGGCCTGGGCGTGGGAGGACCTCGGCTTCGCCCCAGCCGGCACGGCCGAGGTCGTCGCCTGCGCGGCCGACGAACTTGACGTCGACATCGCGCAGTTGGCCGTGCGGTCACGCTCGGGCGGCAATCCCGTCATCCCGCTCGTGAAGGACCTGCGGGCTGCTGTCGGAGCGACGGATGCCGCGGCATCCGCCTGGGTGCACCGCGGAGCGACCAGCCAGGACATCCTCGACACGGCCCTCATGCTCGTCGCCCAGCGGGCGCTCGAACTCATCCGCAGGGACACGGCGGCGACGGCGACGGGACTCATGGCGCTCGCCGGCGCGCACCGCGACACGCTCATGGTCTCGCGGACCCTCACGCAGCACGCCGTGCCGAGCACCTTCGGGCTCAAGGCCGCGGGCTGGCTCGGCGGGGTCGCGGCGGCGCGGCGCTCGCTCGCCCGGGTGGCTCGCTCCCTGCCGGTGCAGTGGGGCGGCGCGGGCGGAACGCTCTCGGCGTACTCGATCACCGGCGAGACCGGCACGGGACTCGCGGTCGGGGAGCGCGTGGCCGCACGGCTCGGCCTGCAGATGTCGGTGCCGTGGCAGACGCAGCGGAGCCCGGTCGTAGAACTCGGCGCGGCGCTCGCGCAGGCGGCCGGCGCCTTCGGCAAGGTCGCGATCGACGTGCTGCTGCTCGCGCGCCCCGAGTTCGGAGAGCTCGGCGAACCCATCGTGACGGGCCGCGGTGGCTCATCGGCCATGCCCCAGAAGCAGAACCCCGTGCTCAGCCTGCTCATCCACTCGGCGGCTCGGCAGGCACCCGCGCTCGCGGCCGAACTGCAGTCGAGCGCCGTCGCGGTCGACGAGCGCCCGGAGGGGGCCTGGCACGCCGAGTGGCAGGCGCTGCGACAGTTGCTCCGCCTCGCCGGGGGAGCAGCGCACGCTGCGGCCGAACTCGCGGGTGGGCTTCGGGTGTTCCCCGAGGCGATGCGCCGCAACCTCGAACTGAGCGGACCCCTCATCGTGAGCGAGCGCCTCATGCTCGAGTACGGGCCTCGGGTCGGGCGCGACCGGCTCCAGGAGCTCGTCACGAGCGCCGCTGGCGACCCGGACGCCGACCTCCTCTCGCTGCTGCGCGGCGAGGCGGCGCTCGCCGAGGTGAGCGACGAGACGCTCGCCGCATCGCTCGACCCCGCCCGTTACGTGGGCGACGCGGGCCTCATCATCGACAGGATCATCGACGGGGCCCGCGCGGCCGACACGGAGGACACAGAGTGACGCAGCCGGTGCTGGCAGGAATCGCGGTCGAGGGGAGCAGCGGGCCGGCCCTGGTGCTCGGCCAATCGCTCGGCACCTCGAGCATCCTTTGGGCTCGTGCGATCCCGCAGTTGAAGCGGCACTTCACGATCCTCTCGGTCGACCTGCCGGGTCACGGCCAGTCTCCCGCGGCACGCGAAGCCTTCACGGTCGCGGAACTCGCGGATGCCGTGGTCGATACCGCGCGCCACGCTGGCATGGACGAGTTCCACTATGCGGGCGTCTCGCTCGGCGGCCAGGTGGCTCTGGAACTCGCGCTACGGCATCCGGAGCGGGTCCTGGGAGCCTCGATCATCTGTTCTTCGGCGAAGATCGGCAGCGAGGATGCCTGGCGGGAGCGCGCCGCGACCGTGCGGCAGCAGGGCACCCCGGTCTTGGTCTCGGGCTCGGCCGAGCGCTGGTTCGCGCCCGGCTTCATCGAGGAGCAGCCGGAGGCATCCGGCGCGCTGCTCAACAGCCTCGCCTTTGCGGACGATGAGAGCTACGCGCTGTGCTGCGAGGCGCTCGCGTCAAGCGACATCCGGCCCCGCCTTGGTGAGATCTCGGTGCCGCTCCTCGCGCTGTGGGGTGACCTCGACTCCGTCATCACCCCCGAGGAGGCGCGCTCGGTCGCCGACGCGGTGCCCGGCGGCATCGGGGTGGAGATCGTGGGCGCGGCACACCTCGCACCCGTCGAGAAGCCGGAGGCCGTTGCATCCGCCCTCATCGACACCTTCATCACGACACCTCGCAAGGGAGCATGACCATGGCACGAGAAGGCCGCACGAACCAGGAGAGCTACGACGAAGGCATGGCCGTGCGCAGGCAGGTGCTCGGCGCCAACCACGTCGACCGCGCCACGCAGGGCATCACGCCAGCGACGGCGGACTTCCAGGAACTCATCACGCGTTATGCGTGGGGCGAGATCTGGACGCGTCCGGGACTAGACCGCCGCATGCGCAGCGCGATCACCCTGACAGCGCTCATCGCGCACGGGCACTTGGAGGAGCTCGCAATGCACCTGCGCGCCGCCCAGCGCAACGGCCTGAGCCGCGAGGAGATCGTCGAGGTCGTGCTCCAGTCGGCCATCTATTGCGGCGTGCCCGCAGCGAATTCGGCCTTCGCCGTCGTCAAGTCGGTCTTCGCGGAGGACGCCCCCACCGACTGATGTGCCCCGAGCCTTGCCATTATGTGACGGCGTCGATAGTTTAAGTTGACAACTGTTGTGTGCGTGGAGAACATTTGTTCGCCACGCGAACAACAGAGGCCAGTACACGCACAAGGAAGTGGTGGCATGAAGAGGCAGGTTTTCACAGCAACGGCAGTATTGGGCGTGCTCGCGCTCGCGGCATGCTCAGGCTCAGGTGGCGGCGCCACCCCCGGCGAGGACGGTGAACTGACACCGGTCAGCGCCGCCGTCATCCCCATCGCTGACACGGCAGCCATCTGGCTCGGCGTCGATCAAGGCTTCTTCGAAGAGGAGGGCCTCGACGTCACGATCGACACGGCCGGTGGTGGCGCGGCAATCGTGCCCGGCGTCGTGAGCGGCGACTATGACTTCGGCTTCAGCAACTACGTGTCGCTCATGTTCGCCAACGAGCAGTTCGGCACAGACACGCCCATGAGCCTCAGCGTCGTCGCCAACGGCGTCACCGCAAGTGAAGACCTCGAGAAGGACTTCGGCGGGGTTGTCGTGCGTGCCGACTCCGACATCCAGACAGCCGCGGACCTCGCAGGACGCTCCGTCTCGGTCAACACGCTCGCCAACATTGGCGACAGCACCGTGAGTCAGATCGTGGCGGACGACGGCGGCGATGCCTCGACGATCGAGTTCATCGAGGTCGGCTTCCCCGACGCGCCGGCGGCGCTCGAGAACGGCCAGGTCGACGCGGCCTGGATCGTCGAGCCCTTCCTGACCCAGGCGGTCGACGCAGGCGCCAGGGTGCTCTTCTACAACTTCAATGGTTTCGACCCCGAGCTGGATGTCGCCGGGTACTTCACGAGCGCACAGACGATCCAGCAGAAGCCCGAGGTCGTCGACGCGTTCCGTGCGGCCATGCAGCGCTCGCTCGAGTACGCGGGTGACAACCCCGACGAGGTGCGTCGCATCCTCGCCACCTACACCGAGATCTCTCCCGAACTGATCGAGCAGATCGCGCTCCCGCGCTTCCGCGCCGATGTCAACCTTGACGCGGCACAGAAGCTTGCGAATGCTGCTGTCGAGTTCAGCGGTCTCTCGACCGCACCCCAGCTCGACACCTTCTTCGTACTCGACTGATCCCACTCGGTGCCGATGTCGCTGCGGGACGCCCCGCGGCGGCACCGGTCGCCATGCCTAGCCACTCAAACCGCGGCCACGGCCGCACCCTCAACGATGAGAGAGAAATGACGTGACAGTCGCAGCATCCCCACCCGGTGGCCCCGCGAGACGGGTGCCCTGGACCCAGCATTCCCTTGCGGCCCCAGTGCTGGGTGTCGTGGGAATCATCCTCTTCCTCGCCGTATGGGAGGTCGCGTCACGCACGGGCCTCGTGAACCCGCGCTTCTTCCCACCGGCAAGTGATGTGCTCGTGCGTCTCGGCACAGACCTCGTCTCGGCGAGCTTCTGGACGAGCGTCGGCCAGACCATGACGAGCTGGGTCATCGGCCTCGCGATCTCCGCGGTCGCGGCGACCGTGATCGGCTTCGTCATCGGGGGAAGCAACTTCCTGCGCAAGGCGACCCACACGACGATCGAGTTCCTGCGTCCGATCCCCTCGGTCGCGCTCATCCCCCTCGCCGTGCTCCTCTTCGGCGTGAGCATCGAGTCGGCGTTGCTGCTCATCGTCTACGCGTCGTTCTGGCAGATCCTCATCCAGGTGCTCTACGGCACGGCGGATGTCGACAGCGTGGCGATGGACACGGCGCGGAGTTACGGACTGGGATGGTGGGCCCGCGTCAGGCACGTCGTGTGGCCGACGACCCTGCCATACCTCATCACCGGGCTTCGACTCGCTGCGGCGGTCGCGCTCGTGCTGGCGATTACGGCGGAACTCGTGATCGGAACGCCAGGCATCGGCAAGCAGATCGAACTCAACCGCTCGGGCGGCAGCGTGGTCGCCATGTACTCGCTCGTGCTCGCGACGGGCATCATCGGCGTGATCATCAACATGGTCATGCGCTTCATCGAGAAGCGTGTGCTGCGCTGGCACGCCTCCGTGCGGAAGGACGTGGCGGTATGAGCCTCCTCAAGAGATTCGCCTACTTCGTAGGACTCCCCGTCGTGCTGCTGATCCTCTGGTGGGCGCTCACGATCGGGAACACGAACTTCTTCGTGCCCAAGCCGCTCCAACTCTTCGAGATCTTCGGCGACGTGTGGTTCGGCGAGCGCATGACACGCGATGTGCTGCCGAGCATCGGCCGCATCCTCGTCGGCATCGTCGTGTCGATCATCGCGGGCGTCGTACTGGGCATCCTGATCGGTTCGGTGCGGGTGCTCCGGATGCTCATGGAACCCGCACTCGAGTTCCTCCGCGCGATCCCACCGCCCGTCATCATCCCGGTCTTCGCGCTCGTCATGGGCATCAACGACCAGATGCGCATCGCCGTGATCGTCTTCGGCTGCATCTGGCCCGTGTTGCTCAACACGATCGAGGGCGTCAGGGCCGTGGACTCCGTGCTCAACGACACCTGTGCGGTCTACGGGATCAGGGGCGGGGCCCGCCTGCGTCACCTGGTGCTGCGTGCCGCGAGCCCCCAGATCATGACGGGGGTGCGCCAGTCGATCTCGATCGGCCTCATCCTGATGGTCATCTCCGAGATGCTCGGCAGCGCATCGTCTGGCCTCGGCCACACGATCGTGCAGTTCCAGCGCACCTTCGCGGTGCCCGAGATGTGGACAGGCATCATCCTGCTTGGCCTGCTCGGCGTCGCGCTTTCCCTGATTTTCCAGTTCACCGAGAAGCGCGTGCTTCGCTGGTACCACGGCCTGAGAGAGGTTGACCGATGACGAACGACACAAGCAGCACACACAGCACCGCCAGCACGAGAACCATCAAGACGAGCCGCACCGAGTCGATCACGATTCCCGAGGGCGTGGCCCTCTCGGTGCAGCACATCAAGAAGGTGTACCAAACGGATGCCGGCGACATCGAGGCCGTGCGCGACCTGCACTTCGACATCCGCGAGGGGGAGTTCGTGTGTCTCGTCGGGCCCTCCGGCTCGGGCAAGACGACGCTGCTCAAGTGCATCGCGGGCCTCCTCGCCCCGACCTCCGGCATAGTCGCCCTCGACGGGAAGCTCGTCACCGGGCCGCCCAAGGGCCTCGCGGTCGTGTTCCAGGAGTACGGCCGCAGCCTGTTCCCCTGGATGAACATCCGCGACAACGTCGAATTGCCGCTCAAGAACCAGGGCGTCGCCAAGGCGGAGCGTGACCGCCTCGTCGACGAGGCGCTGCAGGCCGTCGGCCTCGACCACGTGCCGAAGAGCTACCCCTGGCAGCTCTCGGGCGGCATGCAGCAGCGCGTCGCGATCGCCCGTGCCGTCGCCTACCAGCCCAAGGTGCTGCTGATGGACGAGCCCTTCGCGGCCGTTGACGCCCAGACCCGTGCCGACCTTGAGGACCTCGTACGCCGCGTGTGGAAGCAACTTGGCATCACGGTGCTCTTCGTGACGCACGACATCGACGAGTCGGTATACCTGGGCGAGCGCGTCGTCGTGCTCTCCAGCTCGCCGACCGTGGTGCAGGAAGACCTGCACATCGACCTGCCCGAGGAGCGCGACCAGCTGTCGACGCGGTCGCTGCCGCGCTTCACGGAACTGCGCGGGCACGTCTACGAGCAGATCCAGCGGGCGAAGGCGGAGGCCGCAACCGGTTCCACCGCGACGCGCACCCCCTAGCGAGAGAACGGGCGGGCAGTGTCCACGAGCAGCATGGCGTCAGTGACGGGCGAGCCCGTGCACCGCGCCGTGCCGCCGACACTGCCCGCCGGGGCATCCGGGGTCCAGTCGCTTGCACGCGGCCTGTCGGTCATCCGTGCCTTCGACGCGGAGCACTCCGAGATGAGCCTCAGCGAGGTCGCGCGTCGCACGGGACTCACGCGGGCGACGGCGCGCCGCTTCCTGCACACGCTCTGCGAGCTCGGCTACATGCGCACCGACGGCAAGGTCTTTGCACTGACCGTGCGGGTGCTCGACCTCGGCTACAGCTACCTCTCGGGCCTGCAACTGCAGGACCTCGCCATGCCGCACCTCGAGCAGCTTGCCGCACGGGTCGAAGAGACGACGTCGATCTCCGTGCTCGACGGCACCGACATCGTCTATGTGGCTCGCGTGCCCACGCGCAGGATCATGAGCATCGGCATCACGATCGGCACACGCTTTCCCGCCTACGCGACCTCGATGGGGCGGGTGCTCCTCGCGGCGCTGCCGACGGAGGAGGTCCTGCGCCGCTATGACGTCGTGCCGCTCGAGCGCCGCACGAGTCGCACGATCGCGACCATTCCCGACCTGCTGGGGGAGCTCGAGCGCGTGCGCGAGCAGGGCTGGTCGCTCACCGACCAGGAGCTCGAGCACGGCCTGCGGTCGATGGCCATGCCGATAGCGGATGCCCGGGGCCGCACGCTCGCGGCGGTCAACGTCTCCTCGCACGTGAGCACGCGCGATACCGAGTCGTTCAGGTCACTCGTGGAGTGCCCTCTCGCGGACGCCGTCGCGGGCATCGAGGCGGAGCTCGCCCGCACGAGCGCCGTCTCGCGCCTCATGGTCTCCGGCTGAGGCCTCGCGGATCGCTCAGCCGGGGTCGACCTCGGCGCGCACCTCTCCGCCGATGTTGAGCCCGCGCTGCAGTTGCGCCGAGGTCTCGTTGACCGTCTTGAGTTGCGCCGCGAGGGCGTCGTGGCGTTCGACGCGCTCCAGGATCGAGGCGTAGAGCGTGTCGAGCTCGGCTCCGCGCGCGAGGAGTCGTGAGCGCGCCGAGGCGAAACCCTGCTCGGTGTAGAAGCCATCCTGGGCGCGCTGGTTGAACACCTTGATGTCGCCGTTCAACTGGTCGTAGCCCGTTGTGTAGCGCTCGTAATCGCTCTCGACGGAGTCCTTCAACTGCTCGAGCTCCGAGACGATCGCATCGGCCTGGGCCTGGAGGTCGACGAAGACCGCGTGGGACGAGGCGTGCAGGCCGGTGACGACCGCACGGTCGACGAAATATCGGGAGTAGTACTCCTCGAGCTCGCCCGAGATATCTGCGACCTCCGTGCCGATGATCGAGTGCAGTTCGTTCGCACGCTGGCCGGGGGAGTGCCGCGAGTAGAACTCCATCCGTGCCGAGAAGTCGGGGTCGTCGATGAGTCGCGCGTACTCCTCCTCCAGGAGTGCGCCGAGCCGTTCCTTCTCGGCTTCGCCCGTGCGGTCCCAGGCGGCGTGCAGCATCTCGTGCGCCGCGACGACCTCCTCGGCACCGTCGAGCCGTTCGTCGGTCACGTCGAAGAGGAAGATCGTCTTCTCGGCGTGCACGTAGCATCCGAGCACGCCGAACTCCTGCTCGTTGTGGTCGATGGGGCACTGCTCCGCGAACACATCGCCGCTGCTGACGACCGGGGTGCTCGCGTAGTAGAGGAAGCGTGCGTGCTCGGTCAGCTGGAGGCGCTCCGCATGCGCCGCGATGACGGGGTCCGGTTCGTACTGCCACACCGTGACGCGGTCGATGATCGGCTGCGGGTTGTTGGCGACCCAGATGCCGCCGACGGTCAGGGCCCCCACGATGAGCAGGCCGAGGAGGGTGCCGAGCCTGTTGCGGCGACGGCGACGCGGACGCTTCTGCGCCACGGCAGGGCCGTCGTCGAGGATCTCCACCCAAATCTCCCTGCTGTTGCCTCGAAGAGGATAGCAGTCGCATCCCGTGTAACCGCCTGGGAGTGGGGGTGTCGCACTGCGATATGAACACTCTCGCCACGTGGGAGCGAATAGGCTTGGGGCGTGGAGCGCGACGTCGAGGACACGGTCATCAGGCCGTCGCGCTCGGGCGCGCTCGACACGGAACCCGACGACGCCGACACGAGACTCGTCACCCGCCTCCGGCCGCCTGCGGTCGAGGCGCAGCCGCTCGGTGTCGCTACACCGCATCCGGATGCGGCGACACGGTCCTCCTCGCAGGGCACGGATGCTCCACAGGAGAGTCCGGCTCCGAACCCCGCCGTCGCGTCGACCTACCGCTTCACGGTCAACTCCCACGAGCCCATCGAGCTCGACCGTCCCGCACACATCGGCAGGAGGCCCAGCCTCCCCCGTGTGCCGCAGCGAGTGCGACCCCGCCTCGTGCGGGTGCCATCGCCCAAACAGGAGGTGTCGAGCACGCACCTCGAGGTGCGACAGGAGGGGGCATCCGTCGTCCTCACCGACCTGCGCTCGACCAACGGCACGACCGTCACGATGCCGGGGGCCACCCCGCGGGCGCTTCGCCCGGGGGAGTCGCTCGTCGTCACTCCCGGCACGGTCGTCGACATCGGCGACGGCAATGTGCTCGAGATCCTTCCCCTTCAGCGCACGACCGGAGAGAGATCCATGATCCAAGGAGCCCCGCAGTGACCGAGATCGGCGAGAACACGGCGAACCACCGCATCGCCATCCCCTCGGGCGGCGAGATCGAGCTCGCCTGGGGCGTCGCCACGCACACGGGGCACCGTCGAAAGCACAATGAGGACAGCTACGTGGCTTCGCCGCCGCTCTTCGCGGTTGCGGACGGCATGGGCGGCCACTCGGCCGGTGACCTCGCGAGCGCCGCCGTCGTGCGCCGCCTCTCGGAGGCGAATGAGGGGCCGTTCGGCGCTCCAGCTGAGATCGGCGCGGCCCTGCGTCTCGCGACGCAGGACATCGGCGAGGTCAGCGATGAGGCGAGCCTCGGCGTGGGTACGACCGTGACGGGGGCCATGCTGACGATCGAGGAGGGCGAGCTCGCCTGGCTCGTCTTCAATGTCGGCGATTCCCGTGTCTACGTGCTCCAGGATGACCGTCTCGCGCAGATCACGGTCGACCACTCGGTCGTGCAGGAGATGGTCGATGCCGGCATGATCGCCGCGGGTGACGCCGAGTCCCACCCTGACAGCAACATCATCACGCGGGCGGTCGGCTTCAACGCCGACCCCGTTCCCGACTTCTGGCACATTCCCGTGCGCGAGGGGATGCGCCTCCTGCTCTGCTCCGATGGCCTCACGAAAGAGGTCGATGCGCGCATCATCGGCGAGATCCTCGCGGCGGGCACGAGTTGCTCTGAGGTCGTGCAGGAGCTCGTGGTGCGGGCGCTCGATGCCGGTGGGCGTGACAACGTGACCGCCGTCGTCATCGACGTCGTTGCCGCACCGGATGACGCGGCGGGTGCCCCCGTGACCCAGGAGCAGCAGCCGCAAGGCGACGACGAAGACACGATTCCCCGCACGGCCACACTTCCCACGCAGGAGTAATGACCCCCGAACGGGGGCCCGATTGGTGCTGTCATCGGGCATTCCTCCCGGTCAAGCCGCGAAGTCGCTCGCCTAGAATAAAAGCTCGCCGGGCGCCGCAGGGAGACCGGCCGCATCCGTGCGATCCGATCCCGCAGCTCCACGAGATCCGCCAAGGGGGTGGCTGAATGGCGCGACGACTGCCGTCACAGCCGCCCGTGCTGCCCGGCTTCAGCCACGTACACATCCTCGGTTCCGGCGGATTCGCGGATGTCTTCCTCTATGAGCAGAACATGCCGCGGCGCCAGGTCGCGGTCAAGGTGCTCCTGAGTGAGGTCGTCAACGACCACGTGCGGCAGATGTTCCAGGCCGAGGCCAATCTCATGGCCCAACTGAGCTCGCATCCGTCGATCCTCACGGTCTACCAGGCGAGCGTGTCCTCCGACGGCCGCCCCTACCTCGTGATGGAGATGTGCTCCTCGGCGCTCAGCGAGCGCTACCGCCGTGAGTCGATCCCGGTCGCCGAGGTGCTGCGCATCGCCGTCAAGATCGGCAGTGCGATCGAGACGGCACACCGCGCGGGCGTGCTGCACCGCGACATCAAGCCCTCCAACATCCTGCTCACCGCATACGGGCATCCCGTGCTCTCGGACTTCGGCATCGCCGCGACCCTCGCGGGGGCCGACGCCGAGGAGGCGGTCGGGATGTCGATCCCGTGGTCGGCGCCCGAGGTGCTGCTCGGCGAGAACTCGGGTTCGGTCGCGGCCGAGGTGTGGTCATACGCCGCAACGGTGTATTCGCTCCTCGCAGGGCGCTCGCCATTCGAGATCCAGGGCAAGTCGAACACGAGCGCAGACCTCATCGCGCGCATCGGTCGGGCACGGCCCCAGCCGATCGGCCGCCCCGATGTGCCGCGCGCACTTGAGCAGGCGCTTGAGCGAGCCATGTCGCGTAACCCCGAGCACCGTCCCCGCACCGTGCTGGAGCTCGTGCACCAGCTGCAGACGATCGAGTCGGAGCTCGGCCTGCCCCAGACGCCCATCGAGGTGGCGATGGACGACTGGGCACTCGGCACCGTCTCCGACTTCGAGGACCGCACACGGGTGCGGGCCCTCGGCGCCGATGCGGGAAGCTCTCCGGGACGATCCCGTCGCCGGCGCAGGGGATCCGCCGGTTCGGGATCCGACAGCGTGCCCATCGAACACGCGCAACCGAGCCGGAGTGGCTCTCTCGCGCAGCCGCCGACGAAGGGCGCGAAGGTACTGACGTGGACGCTCGTCGTCACGGCGTTCCTCGTCCTCGCCCTTGCGGGCACGGCCGTCTACATCCTCGTGCGAGCCAATTCGGCGACCCCGGTCGTGACCGACATCGAGGCTCGGGAACGATCGGGTGACGTGCTCTTCACCTGGCCGGATCCCGGCCTCAGGCCGGGCGACTCCTACCAGATCGCAACATCCGATGGCGCCAGCAGCCTGCAGACCAACCCCGCCTTCGTCGTGGCCGGCGAGCCCGGTGAGCAGGTGTGCATCACGGTCACCGTGAACCGTTCCGGTGCCGCGGGGGCGCCAAGCAACCAGAAGTGCGCGACGATACGGCCATGATCAAGGCCTGGTTCACTCGCAACGCGTCGTCGGCGATCACGGTGGCGAGCATCGTCGTGATCGCGGCGATCCTCGCGGGGGTCGCCTTCGTCTCGCAGGGCTACACGGCCCAGCGGCTCGACCTCAGCGACGGCTCGGTGTGGGTCGCGAACGGCCAGGAACAGGTCATCGGTCGCGCCAATACCGAGATCCGCCTACTCAACACGGTCGTCGAGAGCTCCGGCAACGAGATCGACGTCGTGCAGCAGGGAAGCACTGTGCTGCTCGTCGACAGGGCCAACACCCGCCTCGACATCGTCGACCCGGCCATGTCGGAGGTCGTCGACAGCGTCGCACTCCCGACCGAGGGCCCGCAGATCTTCCTCGCGGGAGACGCCGCGGTCGTCTACGCGCAGGAGACGGGCGAGGTGTGGATCACGAGCTCGGCAGAGCTGGGCTCCTTCGATGCGGCGACCGAGCCGCTCCTGAGCCTCGGCGCGAACGCGGCCGTCACGGTGGCGCCCGGCGGGTACCTGCACGCGTATTCCGCCGACACGGGGCAGCTCTACCGGGTCGATCTCACGACCGACGAGGTCGCCCTCACTTCCGGGGCCGAGACGCGGGCCATCGACTTCGAAGCCGAGGGTGAGGATGTCGCGATCACGACCGTCGGCGACCGGGTCGCGATCATCGACTACGAGTCGCGGTCTCTGTGGATGGACGGCACGGTCGTGGACCTCTCGGACGAGGTCGACGCCGGCGACGGGGTGCGCCTTCAGGAGCCCGGGCCCGAATCCGGCACCCTTCTCCTCGCCACGAGTGAGGGTCTTCTCCAGGTCGGGTTCGACGGGGCCGTCGGGGTCCTCGTCGCGGAGCGCTCTGCGACCGCGGCGGCACCGATCGTCGTCGGCGGATGCTCCTTCGCGGGGTGGGCAGACGGACTGGCCTGGCGCGACTGCGGCGGTTCGGCAGCCGTCGAGCTGCAGCTCGCTGGGGCAGACGCGGCCGCGGCGCGCCTCGAGTTCGCAGTGAATGGTGACCGTGTCGTGCTCAACGAACCGCATTCCGGGCGCACCTGGGCGGTGCAGGCGGGCGGCGAGCTGATCGACAACTGGAGCGAGTTGATCGAGGTCGAGGAGAACCAGGAGCAGGTCGAGCAGAACGACCTCGATTCCCCGCCCGAGTTCGAGAAGACCCAGGTTCCGCCCGTTGCAAGCGATGACCTCTTCGGGGCGAGGCCCGGTCGCCCGACCGTGCTGCCCGTGCTCCTGAACGACTATGACGCCAATGGTGACGTGCTGGTCGTGTCGGAGGTCGGTGCGATCGATGAGTCCGTGGGCCAACTCGACATCGTGCGCGACGGCCAGCAGGTGCAGCTGACCCTGAACCCGACCGCGCAGGGCTCACTGTCTTTCCCTTACACGATCACCGACGGCAGGGGCGGTTCCGCCTCGGCGACCGTGACGGTCGAGGTCCGTGCCCCGGGCGAGAACGGGCCACCCGAGCAGGTGCGACAGTCTCGCAGCAGCGTCGCGCAGGGCGGAAGGGTGACCGCCAACATCCTCGGCGACTGGGTCGACCCCGATGGCGATGTCATCTACCTCGCGGGTGCCTCGACCGCCGACCCCGACAGCGTCAGCTACAAGCCGGAGGGCGCGGTCGTCTTCCAGGAGGGCGGCGCGGCGGCGACGCTTCGCACGGTCGCGGTCTCGGTGACGGATGGCACGGCGCGGGGCGCAGGGTCACTCTCCGTCACTGTCAACCCCGCAGGCGAGGTCCCGATCATCGCCGACCCCTTCGCCGTGCGCAGCTACGCGGGTGGTGAGGTGCGGGTCCGCCCGCTTGAGCACGTTCGCGGTGGGACGGGCACGGTGCGCCTGAGCGCGGTTCCTTCCCGCACGGGAGCGACCATCACGCCCAACCTCGAGAGCGGCACCTTCCGCTTCACGAGTGACCAGGTGCGCACCTTCTATGTCGAGTACGTCGTCACGGACGGCAGCCAGACGGTCACGGGACTCGTGCGCATCGATGTCGAGGCGCCGCCCGACGCCAACTCAACCCCCATCACCGTGCCAAAAACGGTCTTCGTCAAGACGCTCAGTGAGCAGACGATCGATGTCGCCTCGATCGACATCGACCCCGCCGGGGGAGTGCTCATGGTCACCTCGGTGTCGACCGAGCAGGCGCCCGGCGTGCGCGCCCAGGTGCTCGAGCAACGTTCCGTGAGGATCAGCCTCGAGGCACCCCTCGACTCGGGGCCCGTCACGGTCGACTACCGCATCACCAACGGCCTCGCGGAGGCGGCAGGCACCATCACGGTCATTGAGATCCCCCCTGCGCAGTTGCAGGCGCCCGTCGCGACGGATGACAGCGTGACCGTGCGGGTTGGCGACACGATCGACATCCCCGTGCTCGCCAATGACATCCACCCGGATGGCGAACCACTCACCCTCAGTCCGGAACTCGTCGAGCGGGCATCCGGGTCCGGCCTCCTCTTCGCCTCCGGTGACCGGCTGCGCTATCTCGCGCCGGAGCAGACGGGTGACTTCACGGCCGTCTACGCCGTCATGGGTCCCGACGGGCAGACCTCGCAGGCGCAGGTGCGAATCGCCGTGCGGGAGGTCGTCGAGGCGACGAATGGCGCACCGACGCCGAGCACGCTCACCGCGAGGGTGACGGCCGGCGGCACCGTGAGCATCCGCGTGCCCCTCACAGGCATCGACCCGGATGGCGACTCCGTGCAGCTCCTCGGCCTCGACTCCGCCCCCGAGAAGGGCGCGGTGACGGATGTCGGCACCGACACGATCGAGTACGAGGCTGGCGGCTACTCGGCCGGCACCGACACCTTCACCTACACGGTCATGGACAGTCTCGGCGCACGCTCAACCGGCAAGGTGCGAGTGGGCATCAGCCCGCCCCTCCAGGAGGCACGCAATCCGGTCGCGACAGCCGACGAGGTCGTCACGAGGCCCGGTGGCTCGGTCTCGGTGCAGGTGCTCGCGAATGACATCGACCCGGATGGCGGCACCCTCACGATCACCTCCGTGGTGCCGAACACCCCGGAGATCAGCGCAGAGATCGACGGCGAGATCGTCGTGATCGATGTGCCGGAGGAGCAGGGACAGTACGGGCTGGTCTACGAGGTCGAGAACGGCTTTGGCGGCACGAGCTCGGCGTTCATCACGGTCATGGTCGACCCGGAGGCCCCCCTCGCATACCCCATCGCGAACGACACGGTGCTGACGCTCTCGGACATCCTCGAGCGGGAGACGATCACGGTGGATGTGCTCCAGAACGTCTTCTTCGCCGACGGCCCGACCAACACCCTGGCCGTGCGCCTGCTCGAGCGCTTCAGTGAGAACGCGGTCGTGACCGACGACGGTGACGTGACGGTCACGATCACGGAGCGGCGGCAGATCATCCCCTTCTCGGTCGTGCATCCCGACGATCCCGAGGTCATCTCCTACGCCTTCATTCGGGTGCCGGGGCTCGACGACGCCCTCCCGCAGCTCGACCGCCGGGCGAAGCCCCTCACTGTTGCGAGTGAGTCGCGCCTGGTGATCGACATCAACGACCACGTCATCGCGGTCGGCGGCAAGAGCGTGCGCCTCACCGACCGCACGACCGTGCGGGCAAGCAACTCGAACGGCGATCCCCTCGTCGTCGACGACGACACCCTCGTGTTCACCTCGGCCGACAAGTACTTCGGTCCCGCCTCGATCTCCTTCGAGGTCACCGACGGGGCGACCGCGAACGCCGCGGGGGCGCGCACCGCGACCCTCGTGCTGCCGATCCGGGTGACCCCGCGCGAGAACCAGCCGCCCGTGTTCGCGGGCGGCACGATCGAGTTCGAGCCGGCCGAGGAGAGGTCGCTCGACCTCCTGCGGCTCACGAACTACCCGCACCCCGACGACATCGACGAGCTCGCCTACCGCGTGCTGGAGCCGCTCCCGCGAGACTTCAGCTACACGCTCACGGGCAGCACGCTCACGCTGCGTGCGGACCCAGCCGCGGCGAAGGGCAGCCAGACGGCGATCACGCTCGGCGTGCGCGATGAGTTGAGCGAGGGCCAGGCGGGCACGATCACCCTGCGCGTCGTGGCCTCGACCCGGCCACTCGCCAGGCCGGCACCGGACAGGGCCGTGACACCGCGTGGTGAGACGACGACGATTGACGTGCTCGCGAACGATGCCGCGGCGAACCCCTTCCCGGGCCAACCCCTCTCGGTCGTCGCGATCCGGGGCCTCGACGGCGGAACGCTCCCCGAGGGCGTCTCGGTCGTGCCGAGCGCCGACCGCAGCCGCCTCACGGTATCGGTGTCGGAGTCTGCGGCCCCGACAGACACGCAACTGCAGTACCAGGTCGCGGACGCCACGGGTGACCCGAGCCGGTACATGTGGGGCACGGTCACGATCTCGGTGCAGGACGTGCCCGATACGCCGGTGGCTCCCAGTCGCGCGGGCGGTCACACCAACGGCGTGTTGACGCTGCGCATCACGCCGCCCGCCTTCAACAACTCGCCCATCACGTCATTCGAGGTCGTGAGCGACAGCAACGGCGGCTATCGCAAGAACTGCGGCCTGGAGCAGCTGTGCTCCCTGAGCGATCTGCGGGTCGGCGCCTCCTACGAGTTCCGGGTCATCGCGACGAACTCCCTCGGTGCCTCCGAGGCGAGTCCCGCGAGCGTGCCACTGCGGGTCGACTACCTGCCAGCGGCACCGACGGATGTCACGGCCCGCGCGAGCGGCGGCGCCGAGGGTGAACTCGCGATCTCCTGGTCCCGGGTGCCCGACCCGTCGCCCGGGACTCCCGTCTCCGGCTACACGGTGCGCATCTCGGGGCCGGGCGTCGGCCAGACCGACATCGCGACGACATCCACGAGCCTCACGACGACGGTTGGCGGGCTCGTGCAGGCGGGGCAGGCCTACCAGGTCATCGTCTTTGCTCGGAACGGCGCCCAGGCGACGACGGAGGAGTGGAACCACTCCTCACCCGTCGCCGTCACCGCCGTCGGCGCACCACCCGCCGTGCCCGTCTCGGCGCGGCTCACCGGCACCGAGGGACACATCGCCGTGACCTGGAGCGGCGCCGGCTGGAACGGTGCTCGCGCCGGCAGCTATCACGTCGCGCGCTTCAGCGGCGGCAGTGCGCCGCCCGCGACGTGCACACCGGGCGCCTACCCGGGACGCATCGCGGCGGACGTCGCGAGCGGATGGGTCGACACGAGCGCGATCGATGGCGTCGAGTACACCTACGTCGTCTACTCCGACAACCGGCTCTTCTGCACCGTGAGTGTCTCGGGTGCGGTCGAAAGCAAGCGAGAGCCGGGACAGGCCGCCGTCGACCTCGTGATCGAGCACTCGACGGGCGGGTACTACGACGTGCGCGTGCGCACCCTGTCGGCGCTTCGTCCTGCGGCCCGCTACGAGGTCATGATCGGCGGCAACGGGGCCTGGCGCCCGGTTGCCCGCGGCGACTTCGTGACCTCGCCCGCCCTCTCCACCGTCTACGGGCAGCCTGTCACCGTGCAGGTGAGGGCCTGCAGGGATGGCAGCGCAGACCTGTGTGGCGCGGCATCCGCACCGCAGCAGCTGACGCCCGTTGCAACGCGAGCGAGCGTGCTCAGCTGCATCGCGGGCGAGGCCTTCACACCTAACCCGCCGGCCAACGTGGCGGGCTTCGGCGCGCCGAGCTACCGTGTGCAGTTCCGCACACCGGCAGGCATCTGGCTGGGAGCATGGCAGACCTGGACACCCGAGATGGTCGTGCCCGAGAACTCGACGGCACTGCGCATCAGGGCAACGGTCGGCGGCTACCAGGACCCAGAATATGGGGAGACCCAGTGCGAGGTGCCGCCCCCGGCGACCGAGCCGGGAGACAGCCAAGAATGACATCGAGTACGGCGCGAGTGACCACGGCACGACGAGAGGCAACAGCATGACAATGACACCCGAGCAGGCCGCCTGGTTCTCCGACATCTTCAATCGGCTCGTCTCCAACGTCGAGCAGGTGCTGCTCGGCAAGACCTTCGTGATCAAGCTCTCCTTCACCTCGCTCCTCAGCGAGGGCCACCTCCTGCTCGAGGACTTCCCCGGCACGGGCAAGACCTCCCTGGCCCGCGCGATCGCGCAGAGTGTGCAGGGCAGCAGCAACCGGGTGCAGTTCACGCCCGACCTCCTCCCCGGTGACATCACGGGCGTGAGCATCTACGACCAGCGCTCAGGCGACTTCGAGTTCCACCGGGGGCCCATCTTCGCCAACATCGTGCTGGCCGACGAGATCAACCGGGCGAGCCCGAAGACCCAGGCGGCACTCCTCGAGGTCATGGAGGAGGGACGCGTCACCGTCGACGGCGTCACGCATCCGGTCGGCGCGCCCTTCATGGTCATCGCGACGCAGAACCCCGTCGAGCAGGCGGGCACCTACCGACTGCCGGAAGCGCAGCTTGACCGCTTCCTCATGAAGACCTCGATCGGCTACCCAGACCACGCCTCGACGCTTCGCATCCTCGAGGGGGCCGGCGTCAAGGCGCACGACACGGTCGTGCCTGCCATAGTTCCCGCCGCGACGATCGTCGAGATGGCGGCGCTCGCCCGCACGGTGCACGTCGACCCGTCCGTCAACGACTACGTCTCGCGCCTCGTCGACGCCACCCGCTCGGCCGACGAGGTGCGGCTCGGCGCGAGCGTGCGCGGCGCCCTCGCGCTCATCCGTGCCGCGAAGACGCTCGCGGCCGCCGCAGCGAGGCACTACGTGATCCCCGATGACATCAAGGCACTCGCCGAGCCCGTGCTCGCGCACCGACTCGTGCTCGACCCCGAAGCCGAGTTCGACGGGGTCACCCCCTCGAGTGTCATGAGCCAGATCCTCATGGAGACCTCGCCACCCAGCGACAGGCAGGCCGTGTGACGCCCGGACGCCGAGCGAGCGACGAGTCCCGGCCCGCGACGCGTCCCGGCGCGCTCAAGCCGGGGGCGTCGCGCACCGCGCTGACGCGGAGTGCCGCGCGCGCAAGGACGCGCACGAGTGTCACGAGCGCGACACGACGCCCCGAGGGGCTCGGCACGACCGCCAACACGGTGACCAATACCCGCTCGCGACTCGTGGGCAACCGCGACGGCATCCTCGCCGACCTCATTGTCGTGGTCGTGCGTGCCCTCAGGAGCGTGAGCGGATGGATCGGCGCAATCGCCGCCCGCGTGGGCGCCGTCGTGACGCCGCTCGGGTGGAGCCTCGCGATCGTGACGGTTGCAGCCTTCGTCTTCGGCCACGTGCTCCGATGGCCCGAACTGCTCGCGGTCGCCTACAGCGCGCTCGTGCTCGTGCTGATCGCCGTCATCTACCTCGTCGGCCGCAACGCCTTCACGATCGAGCTCTCGATTCCGCACAGCCGCGTCGTGGTCGGCGACCCCGCCTCCGCGCGCCTCACGATCGACAACCCCAGTCGCCGCCGAGCGTTCGGTGTCAAGGCGGAGGTGCCGATTGGCCCCGGGCTCGCCGAGTTCGCCCTCCCCGGCCTGTCGTCGGGCGAGCGCTTCGAGCACAAGTTCGCGATCCCAACCGCCCGCCGGGGAAGGCTTCCCGTGGGCCCCGTGCGCACCGTGCGCGCAGACCCCATCGGGCTCGTGCGCCGCGAGATCTCGTGGACCGATGTGCATGAGCTCTATGTGCATCCGCGCACCACCGCGATCCCGAGCACGAGCACGGGCATGATCCGCGACCTCGAGGGCAACCCCACTCGGGACGTTACGAACAGCGACGTATCGTTCCACGCACTTCGCGAATACGCGCCGGGGGATGAGCGGCGCTACATCCACTGGAAGAGCACGGCCAAGACCGGAACGCACATGGTGCGGCAGTTCGAGGAGACTCGCCGAAGTCACCTCGTCATCGCCCTCAGCCTCGCCGAGCGCGACTACGCCAACGATGAGGAGTTCGAGATGGCCGTGAGTGTCGCGGGTTCGCTCGGCATCCGTGCCATCCGCGACGTGCGCAACATCTCGGTCGTCGTTGGGGCCACGACCCCTGAGTTCGCCAAACAGAAGGTCTTCGCGGTGCGCTCGCTCAGTACCCTCAACCCGGGGCGCCTGCTCGATGACCTCGCCCTCGTCGAGCGGGACGCGGCATCCCTCGGCCTTGTCGACATCGCGCGCGTCGCCGCCGACCAGGTCGCGGGCGTGTCTGTCGCATTCCTGATCTGCGGTTCTGTGCCCACGCCGGGTGAGCTTCGCACTGCGTCGACACGGTTCCCGCCGGGGGTCGAGGTCGTGGCGATCGTCTGCGACCCCGAGACCGTCCCCGGGCTTCGGCGGGTGCCGGGACTCAGTGTGCTGACGATCGGATACCTGGAAGACCTCAAACGCAGCCTTGCGAGGTCGGCGGCAGCATGATGAAGCGCGGCCAGAACTCGACAGCATTCGTCGCGACGTCGACGACCTTCGCCATCCTTGCGACGGTCATCGCCGCGGCGGCATTCTGGCCGATCTACCAGCACCAGCAGTTCCTCATCATGGCGGCGGTCACGATCCTCGCCGCGACTGTCATCGCGCTCCTCGGGGCGCGATTCCGGTGGCCCGGCCCCGTGCTCGTGGTGGCGACAGTGCTCGCATATCTCCTACTGGGAGTGCCCGTCGCGATTCCCTCGAGCGCGCTCTTCGGCGTCCTTCCGACGGGGGAGGGGCTGCTCGAACTCGTGAGGGCCGCGGCCCTGGGCTGGAGGCAGATCCTCACGATCGCACTGCCGGTCGGGGCATACCAGTCGCTCCTCGTGCCGGCCTTCCTGATCCTCCTCGTCACGGTCGTCATCGCGGTGACGGTCGCCGTCAGGTTCGAGTGGGGAGAGTTCGCCGCGCTCGCGCCGACCCTCGTGCTCGTGCTCGGCCTCGCCTTCGGCCCACGAACTGCCCCCGCAGCGGTCGCCTTGACACTCCTCTACCTCGTCGTCGTGCTCGGCTGGCTGAGTTGGCGGCGATGGTACCGACGCCGCGAGGGCATCCGCGCGCTCGCCTCCTCAACGACGCGGGGAAGCGGCTCACTCGAGACCCTCGCAGCACTGCGCACCGCGGCATCCGCCATCGTCATCTCCGCCCTCGCCGTCACCATCGGCGGCACCTCGGCCGCCGTCTCGTCTCCCGAGGGGGAGCGCGCGGTGTTCCGCGACATCGTCGAGCGTCCCTTCGACCCGCGGGCACACGCGAGCCCGCTCAGCGCGCTCCGCAAGTACCACCAGCCGGCGCTCGCCGACTCGGCCATGTTCTCCGTCACGAACCTGCCGGAGGGCGCGCGCATCCGCCTCGCGACCCTCGACACCTACGACGGTGTCGTCTTCAGCGTCGGAAGCGATGCCGTGACGAGCGAGTCCGGCTCCTTCACGCGGCTCCCCACGGCGATCCCGCGAGACGCCTCGACGGGTGAGGCGGCGAGCGTGGATGTGCAAGTCAGCGGGTATCGGGGCATCTGGGTTCCCACCGTCGGCCTGCTCACCTCGATCGAGTTCGGCGGAAGCAACGCGGCCGGACTGCGCGACTCCTTCTTCTTCAATGAGACGGGACGCTCGGGGGTTGTGCTCGAGGGGCTGGATACCGGTGACCGCTACCAGCTTGCTGTCCGGCTGCCGGGCGAGCCCGATGACCTCAGCCGCCTCACGCCGGGCACGGCAGCCGTGCCCGAGGCGGCCGTCGTACCGGAAGAGCTGACGGTCGTGCTCGACAACTGGGTACGCGATGCCGAGTCGGCCGGCGCGCGACTCGACGCCATGCTCGACGCCCTCGCGGCGGAGGGCTATGTGAGCCACGGTGTCGCCGACGATGAACCGTTCAGCAGGTCCGGTCACGGCGTCGACCGCATCCAGGAACTCCTCGCCGAGCCGCGCATGATCGGCGACGAGGAGCAGTACTCCGTCGCGGCCGCGCTCATGGCCCGCGCCATCGGCTTCCCGTCGCGGGTCGTCTTCGGCTTCGCCCCCGAGGGGAGCGGCGAGGACGCGACCATCGTGCGGGGCTCGGATGTCTCGGCCTGGATCGAGGTCGACACCGCCCAGTACGGCTGGGTCGCGATTGATCCGACGCCGCCCGTGCGGGAGATCCCGGACGAGGAGCCAGAGGAGCCGGCCGTCGTCGCGCGGCCGCAGAGTCCCGTGCCACCGCCCGCCGTCGAACCAGACCCGCGCCGCGACCAGGTGCCCCTCGAGGCCAACCCCGACGACGACCCCGCCGAGGACCCCCTCATGGCCGTCCTCCTCGCCGCGCTCAAGGTGCTCGCGTGGGTCGCTGGCATCCTGCTCATCCTGCTCTCCCCATTCCTCGCCGTCCTCATGGCGAAGGCACGCCGCCGGTACCTGCGCCACCGGGCCGCATCCGCCGCGGCGCGCGTCAGCGGCGGCTGGCGCGAGTTCGAGGACATCGTCGTCGACTACGGCTATGCCGTGCCGAAGGCCGCGACCCGCAGCGAGGTGGCCGAGGTCGTCGGCGGAGTGCAGCCGCTGGTGCTGGCATCCGTCGCCGACCGTGCCGTGTTCGCGCCCGAGCGAGTGGACGACGACGAAGCGAGGCAGGTGTGGCTCGCGGTCCGCGACCTCGAGGAGGGGATCGCCTCGTCCCGCACCCGCTGGGAGCGGCTCAAGGCGACCATCTCGCTCCGATCGCTCGCTGGCTATAGTCTCAAGGAGTTGTTTTCCCGAGAGAGACGCCCCACATGACGTGCAATCACTGCGGCACCGCGCTGCCGCGCGGGGCGATCTTCTGTGGCGAGTGTGGCCGCCGTGTCAGCGCCCCCGCTGACACGATCACGCCGCCGCCGGTGGCCGAAAGATCGGCTCAGGCTCCCGCCGTGCAGTCGGTGACGCCCACAGGAGAAGACGGCCTCGTGCCGCCGCCGCCCACGCCCCAGCGTGACGCCGCATCCGAGAGTCAGGGGTGGTCCCTCACCGCCGAGGCGGATGCGGCCGTCGATGCCGCATCGGCGGCCGCGGATGCTGCGACCCAGGCGGCACCCGACGAGGTGACGGGCGATGCCCGACCCGAGCCGAAGGCCCCCGCTTCCACGCCCGTCGTAAGGAACCCGCTCACCTGCCAGCAGTGCGGCAGCCAGATGGGCCCCGGCGACATCTTCTGTGGGGAATGCGGCTCTGTCTCGAAGTCCGTGACCGCCGCCTTCACGGGGGTCATCGACACGCGTCGCGCCGAGCAGGCGCCAGCTGCCCCGAGCGCGCCGCCCAGCACCTCACCCCAACTCGTGGCTCCCGGCGCAGCAGCCGCTGCGATTCCTCTCCCGACCATGCCGGTCTTCGTGCAGTCGCCGCCCGGTGCGCCGCCAAAGCAGGTGGAGGATGCCGTGCCGTCGCCGCCCGTGGAGGAGAGCTCGGCTCCCGCGAGTGCTGCGGATGCGGAACGCTCCTCTGCCCGGCCGCCCGAGGACGCGAGCCCGGTGGCTCCAACCGTCCCGTCGCCTGGTGAGGAACCGGCCCCGATCGTCTCGAGCCCTCCTGTCGCTCCTCCCCAGGTGAGCCCCGTGGCATCCCGGCGACCGGCAGTCCCGTCCGACACGGACGATGAAGACGTCGAGGCGACCCGCATCGTGCACCGCCGAGGCGGGGAGCGATTCGTGCTGCAGTTCAGCACGGGCGAGAGCGTGACCGTCTATGGCACCGGCCTCGTGGGCCGCAATCCGCGCCCCGAGCCGGGGGAGTTCTTCGACCAGCTCGTCCGCGTGCTCGATACGGGGCGCTCGGTGTCGAAGACGCACCTCGAGTTCGGCCAGGAGGCGGGGGTCTTCTGGATCAAGGACCGCTTCTCCGGCAACGGCACCGTGCTCAAGGAACCGGATGCCGACCCGCGGCGCTGCGAGGCAGACAAGCGCTACCGGGTCGTGCGCGGCAGCCGCGTCGAGATCGGCGAGCAGTTTTTCGTCGTGAGCTGATTCGCTCCTCCACTACGCGCATCCGCGGCTCCGCTCCACGAGCTGCCCCGAGCGGGTCCTCGAGCGCCGACGCGACTGCTGTGCTCGTGGGGTGATCGAACCCCGAGATATTGCCCTGCCGCGCCCGCCGCAGCCTCCCGAGCCCTACACCTTCCCGGTGCTCGCGACACTTGCTCCTGTCGTCGCCTCGCTCGCGCTCTGGTTCTTCACACGCTCGCCCTTCGCTCTCATGTTCGCCGTGCTGGGGCCCCTCGTGGCGCTCGGCAGCCTCGTCGATGCGCGGGTGCAGGGCCGGCGGCGACTTCGCCGGGAGTTGCGTCGATTCGAAGCGGATGTCGCGGCGACGAGCCAGCGCATCCTGGTCGAGCACGACAGGCTCCGCGATGGCCTGCGGCGAAGCCTGCGTGCCGCGAGTTCGCTGCTTCCTGCCGCGCTGCATGACGCCGAGCGCTGGCGTCTGGCCACGGGGGACGTGCCCGTCGTCCTTGGTTTCGGGGAACGGGCGAGCGGCATCCGCGTGACGGGTGAGTCCCCGGGCTTGACTGCGGGGCCGCAGCACGCGCGAGTCGAGCGAGGGAGGCTGCGCCGGCGGCGTGACAGGGCACGCGACCCGAACGATGAGGGCAAACTAGCGCTCGCATCGCTCCGCGAGGAGGCCGCGCGGCTGCAGGGTGCGCCGGTCTCGGTTGATGCGCGGCTTGGCATCGGCATCTGTGGCTCTCGTGTGCCGGCCCTCGCGGTTGCGCGCGCGGTCGCCGTGCAGTTGGCCGATTCGCTGCCGCCGTCGCACTTCGAGCTCCGTGGTGGTTTCGAGGCGTGGCACCGTGCCCTCCCGCATTTCGTCGCGAGCGATGACCACGACGGGCTGCGGCTCGATTTCCTCGGCTCCTCGGAGCGGCCCGGCGACGCGCCCATCCGCGTTCCCGTCGTCGTCGCCGACTCGATCGAGCAGCTTCCGCGCGAATGCCGCGTCGGCGTCGAGGTCTCGGGCGGCGAGCTCCGGATGCTGCGGCATCCGCAGCTCGGAGTCTCGAACGCCGACGGGGTGCCCCTCGTGCCGCGCAGCCTAAGGGCCGACTTCGTCTCGGCGGTCGATGCCGCGCGCTTCGCCGCGACGCTCATGGCGGCCGCCGTGGAGGAGGGCCTCTCGGTCGGCGGAGGAGCGGTGCCGGATTCCGTCGAACTCGCTGCGCTGTGGGAAGCGGCAACAGCAACGGCGACGTCGACTCCCGGCACCGGGCGAGGGTCGCTCGCGGCGACGTTCCTCATGGGCGCGACGGGCGGTGTCACGATCGACCTGGTCGCGGATGGCCCGCATGCGGTCGTGGGTGGCACGACAGGCAGCGGCAAGAGCGAGTTGCTCATCGGGTGGATCCTGTCGATGGCGCGCCATCGTTCGCCGGAGGAGGTCACCTTCCTGCTCGTCGATTTCAAGGGCGGCTCCAGCTTCGTGGACGTCGACGCGCTGCCACACAGCGTGGGCCTGCTCACGGACCTCGACCACGCGGCCGCCGAACGTGCCCTCCAGAGCCTGAGGGCCGAGGTGAGGCACCGCGAACACGTGCTGGCGCGCACGGGCGCCCGGTCGATCGACGAGCTCGCCCCCGGGGTCGGGCTGCCGCGCCTTGTCGTCGTTGTCGACGAGTTCGCCGCCATGGTCGCCGACTTTCCCGAACTCCAGCCAGTGTTCGCGGACATCGCCGCGCGTGGGCGCTCCCTCGGGGTGCACCTGATCCTGTGCACGCAGCGGCCGGGCGGCGTCGTACGCGATGCGATCATGGCCAACTGCGCCCTGCGGTTGTCGCTCCGGGTCAACAACAGCCAGGACAGCGTGGCCGTGATCGGCACGGATGCCGCCGCGTCGCTGCCGCGTCATCCGGTTGGCCGATGCCTTGTGAGCGTTGCGGGCGGTGACCCGGTGCTCACGCAGGTGGCGCTCGCGTCGCAGGACCTCGTGCGCAGCCTCAGTGAGCAGTGGGTGGGAGCGGCGCGGCCACGCAGGCCGTGGCTGCCTCCGCTCCCCGCGCGCATCCTGTGGGCCGATGTGGCGATGAGGCAGGGAGCCACCACTTCGACAGGTCTGGCCATCCCGTTCGGGCTCGCAGACCTGCCGGAGGAGCAACGCCAGCCCATCGCGGAGTGGCGTCCCGCTGAGCATGGCAACCTGCTCGTGCTCGGAGGGCGAGGCTCGGGAAAGTCGGCGGCGCTCGCCGCCCTGGCCGCGGGCGCGAGGGAGTCCGGACTCCGGGTCGTGCGCATCGGGTCCGACGTCGAAGCCGCGTGGGACCAACTCAGCGCGCTCCGGGATGGGGCAGCGGACCACCGCGGCGAGGGGGACCGGGTCCTCGTGATCGACGACCTCGACGGGCTCGTGGCCCGCTTTCCAGACAGCCATGCGGCCGCCTTCCTCGAGCTTGTGGCCATGGCGCTGCGCGACGGCTCAGCGACGGGGACGCACTGTGCCGTCGCGGCGCAGCGGCTGACTTCCGCGATCCAGTCCCTCGCGCCGCTCTTCGACTCCCGGTTGCTCCTGCGACTCCCGTCGCGGCAGGAGCACGTCATGGCGGGCGGCGACGGTGCCGATCACGACGGCTCGGCACCGGCGGGGCGTGGACGCTGGCGTGGTGCGCAGGTGCAGCTTGCCCTCGCGCCCAGTGCGCAGGCCACGCGGCCGTCTCGCACGCGCGCGCCATGCGAGCTCGGGGAGGTCGGTGGGGTAGCCGCGGTGATCACGACGCGACGGTCGGCAATCGCGAGACTGGCGCGAGCGGCCGGGCGTGCCCTGTGCTCCCCCCAGGAGGCGGCAGCCCTCTGGGCGCAGGGCAAGCATCCGCTTGCCCTCGGGGATCCTGCGGAATGGCAGGCGGCATGGTCAGCGTTCCCGAGCGCTCGTGTGAAAGGCACCGTGCTGTTCGACCGATGCACGGTTTCCGAGTTCCGCCTCGTCTCCGGCCAGGCCCTCCTTCCCCCGCCGCTGTCGGCTCGTCCCGGAGGCGCCTGGGCCCTTGACTCCGACGGCACGACCGGGAGGGTCCAGCTGCGGGAGCCGCCTTTAGTTGACAAAGTCAATGATTGAAAATACCGTGTGAATTCCGACCATGGCGGTCGGGGCGTGAGCGCGCGGGGCGGAATACGCCATGCCCGAAGGGTGGGATTCAATGCTGAATCAGGGGATCGGCTCGTGGTTGCTGCGGCGCCGGGACAAGTCCGGTGACAAGCCGGCGATCATCTTCGCCGGTCACACCACGACCTACCTCGAGTTGAACGCACGGGTCGAGCGGCTCACGATTGCGCTCCGCGAGCGCGGGGTCAATCGTGGCGACCGCGTGGCCTACTTCGGGGAGAACCACCTTGCTTTCCTCGAGACCCTCTTCGCGACGACCCTCCTCGGCGGCGTCTTCGTTCCGCTCAACGCGCGTCTCGCTGCCCCTGAACTGTGCTTCGGCCTGAATGACTCGGGCAGCACGATCCTCGTGCACCCCCAGACTCTCGAGGCGGTCGCGGCCGTGGGCGTCGCGTCCTCGCCCGTGACGCATCGCATCACGGTGGACGACAACGGCCTCGGCACCCCGATCACCGCCTCACTGCCGACGATCGATGAGGCCGCGGGCGACGCGACGGGGGAGCCCGAGCGAGTGGTCGTCGAGGAGTTCGAGTCGGTCATCGAGGCCGCAACGCCCGAGCACATCGACGTTCCCGTCTCGCTCGACGATCCCGCGATGATCCTCTACACCTCCGGCACGACGGGCAACCCGAAGGGCGCGCTCCTCACGCACGGCAACCTCACGTGGAACGCCCTCAACGTGCTCGTCGACTACGACTACCGCAGTGACGAAGTCGCGCTCATGATCTCCCCGCTGTTCCATGTCGCCTCGCTCGGCATGGGCCTCCTGCCGACCCTCCTGAAGGGCGGCACCCTCGTCCTTGAGCCGCGGTTCGACCCGGCCCGGGTGCTCGCGGCGATCGAGAACTACCGCGTCACAAGCATGAGCGGCGTGCCCACGACCTACCAGCTCCTGTGCGAGCACCCCGCCTGGGACTCGACCGATCTCTCCTCCCTGCGACAGCTCACCTGCGGCGGCTCGGCGGTATCCCTCCGGGTGATCGACGCCTACGAGGAGCGCGGCCTCGCCTTCTCGGGCGGCTACGGCATGACCGAGACTGCTCCCGGGGTCACGAGCATCCCTGCGACGCGCAGCCGTGAGAAGGCGGGCAGCGCGGGCCTTCCCCACTTCTTCACCGACATCCGCATCGTCGACGAGAACGGCGCCGAGGTCGCGGGGGAGGAGCCGGGCGAGATCCAGGTCTCTGGCCCCAACGTCATCCGCGAGTACTGGAACAGGCCGGATGCCACGGCCGAGGCCTATGCCGAGGGCACCTGGTTCCGCACGGGCGACATCGGCTACCGCGACGGTGACGGCTTCCTCACGATCTCCGACCGACTCAAGGACATGATCATCTCCGGCGGCGAGAACATCTATCCCGCGCAGGTGGAGCAGGCGATCCGCGAGCTGGATGCTGTCGCCGATGTTGCGGTCATCGGCGTGCCGGATGACAAATGGGGCGAGGTGCCGTGGGCGGTCGTGAGCCTGCGGCCGAGCCGCGAGCTCGGCGAGGAGGCCGTGCGCGCCTACCTTCAGGGGCGGGTTGCGCGCTACAAGGTGCCGAAGAGCGTGGTCTTCGTCGACGAGTTTCCCCGCACTGCGAGCGGCAAGATTCGCAAGGCCGACCTGCGGCAGCGTTACGGAAAGTAGCGCCTCGCTTCCGCCTCGTCGTCGGCGTCGTAGGCTGTTCGTGTGAACCTCGAACACCGCTACGCCGTCTCTGTCGAGTGGACCGGGAATCGGGGCTCCGGCACGAGTCACTACCGCGCCTACGGCCGTGACCATATCGTGAGCGCGGCGGGCAAGCACGACATCGAGGGCTCGTCTGACCGCACCTTCCATGGCGACGCGAACCGCTGGAACCCGGAGGAGATGCTGCTCGCGGCACTCAGCCAGTGCCACATGCTGAGCTACCTGCACGTGGCCGCCGCGGCGGGCGTCGTCGTGACGGCATACGCGGATGCGGCCGTCGGCACCATGCGGCAGACGGATGATGGCGGCGGCTCCTTCACCGCGGTCACCCTCAGGCCGGTGGTGACGGTCGCGAGTGCCGAGATGGTGGAGGCCGCCAGCGCGGCACACGCGGAGGCGGCGCGCAGATGCTTCATCGCCTCGTCCGTCAACTTTCCCGTCGGGCACGAGCCGAGCATTGTCGTGGTGGGCTCGTGAGGGCGCGGCGGCTCGTCCTCGCGGCGACGCTCTCGGCAGCTGCGCTCCTGCTCGCAGGCTGCCAGACCCCTCCCGAGCCTGACGAGAACGCCCCCGGCTGCGCGCCAGAGAATGCGTCGCTGGGAGTATCGGCGGAGGGCGAACTCTTCTCGCGCCCCGAGGTCTCCTTCGACACACCCCTGCGCCCCCTGACGACCGAGCGACTCGTCCTCGTCGAGGGTGATGGCCGCCTCGCGGTGCCGGGTTCCCTCGTCACGGTCGAGTTCGTCGCCGTCAATGGCGCAACAGGCGAGCCGGTTGAAGCCTCGGGATACGGTGCGGCGGGTGTGGGTCACACCGTCATTCCCCTCGACCTGACTTCTGCCACGCCTGGCGTACGGCGCGCCCTGCTGTGTTCGACGGCGGGCTCGCGGGTCGCTGCGGTCGTGCACCCGGAGGATGCCGTGGGCCAACGGCTCGTGCCCGGCCTCGGTGCCGACGACCCGCTCGTCTACGTCTTCGACATCGTCGCGGTCGCTCCCGAGGTCGCCGACGGGGAACCCCAGGAGATCGACCCGGCCCTCCCCTCGGTCGATGATTCGCTCGGCGTGCCCCTCGTGACGGTGCCCAACGTGCCTGCGCCGACCGAGCTTGTCTCTGTTCCGGCGCTGCTGGGCGACGGCCCCATCGTGAGGGCGGGCGCGGATGTCACGATCCGCTACAGTTCCGTGCTCTGGCGCAATGGCCTGACGGTCGCGGAGAACTGGAGTGCGCTGCGCCCGGAGCGCGTCGCCCTGTCGGAGTTGCTGCCCGGCGTGGCGCAGGGACTCATCGGCGTGTCGGTCGGGTCCCGTGTCGTCATCGTCATTCCTCCCTCGCTCGGCTATGGTTCCGGCGGTGATGCGACATCGTCGATCACGGGCACAGACACCCTCGTGTGGGTCGTCGACGTGCTCGCGACCACCTAGCATCCGTCCAATAACCAGTCCGGGAGGCCAGAGTGCGTCGCGTCATCATCCTCGGCTCGACCGGCTCGATCGGTGTGCAGGCGCTCGATGTCATCGCGGCGAATCGCGAGCGCTTCGAGGTTGTCGGTCTGACGGCCGGCAGCAACGCGGAGGTGTTGGCCGAGCAGGCGCGGCGCTTTGGCGTGTCACAGACGGCACTGGGCGCTGACGACTCGGTGCGGCTCGTGGAGTCGGTGCAGGCAGACGTCGTGCTCAACGGCATCACGGGTTCGGTCGGCCTCGGCCCCACGCTGGCGGCCCTGCGCTCGGGCGCCTCGCTCGCCCTCGCCAACAAGGAGAGCCTCATCGTGGGCGGGTCGCTGGTGACGGATGCCGCGGCACCGGGCCAGATCGTGCCGGTTGACTCCGAGCACTCCGCGATCGCGCAGGCCCTCGCCTCGGGAACCCGCGCCGAGGTGCGGCGGCTCGTCTTGACGGCATCCGGGGGACCGTTCCGCGGCCGCTCCCGCGAGGAGCTGGCGTCGGTGACTCCCGCGGAGGCGCTCGCGCATCCGACCTGGGACATGGGGCTCGTCGTCACGACGAACTCGTCGACCCTTGTCAACAAGGGGCTCGAGGTGATCGAGGCGCACCTCCTGTTCGACGTGCCCTTCGATGACATCGAGGTGACGGTGCATCCGCAGTCGATCGTGCACTCCATGGTCGAGTTCGTCGACGGCTCGACGATCGCCCAGGCCTCGCCGCCCGACATGAGGCTGCCGATCTCGCTCGGCCTCGACTGGCCGCACCGCGTGCCTGGGGTCGGCGTGCCACTCGACTGGACGATGGCGCAGCAGTGGACCTTCGAGCCGCTCGATTCGGTCGCGTTCCCGGCCGTCGAGCTCGCGAAGCGCGTAGGTCGCGCGGGAAGCACCTATCCCGCGGTGTTCAATGCGGCGAATGAGCAGGCCGTGCAGGCCTTCCACGCCGGCGCGATCGGCTATCTCGACATCCTCGATGTCGTCGAGCGGGTGGTAGACGAGCACGAGCCGCGGGAGATGTCGCTTGAGGGCGTGCTCGAGGCGGAGCGTGCCGCGCGCGAGAGCGCCGACTGCCTCATTGCGCGGCGCTGACGAGGCCAGCGCTGAGGAGCCGGCGCTGAGGAGCCAGCGCTGAGGAGGCCAGCGCTGAGGAGCCAGCGCTGAGGAGGCCAGCGCTGAGGAGCCGGCGCTGAGGGGTTCGGGGGTTCGTGCTGAAGCCCGACGGTGACGGGCGTCCCGCTCAGTCGTTTCCCTTGCCGTTCTTGCCCGGGCCGCCCTTGTTCCCCGGCCCCTTGCCTCCCGGCTCCTCGGGCTTCCCGGGCTTGTCAGGCTTGTCAGGCTTGTCTGGCTTGTCAGGCTTGTCTGGCTTCGCCTTCTCGGGTTCCTTCGGCGCACCCTCGCCACTGGCCGGCTGCGGCTCGGGTTCAGGCTGCTGGGCCGCGATGATCGCGTCGACGTCCTTGCGCACGTGGGCGATGGCCGCCGCGATGGCGTCGTGGCGTGCTTGCGTGACCTGCCCTCGCGCGAGGGCGTCGCCGAGGTCGACCTCGAGGGCGTCGAGCGCGCTGAGTACGGTCGCGTAGTCGGCGGATGTGGCGGCCGCCGTCGCGCCCAGCACCCGCTCCTGGAGGCGCTCCGCCGCCGCGCGGGTGTAGTCGCCCTCGGCGGCGCAGCCGGAGAGTCCGAGGCTCGCCGTGAGGCAGAGGGCCGTTGCGGCGACGATGGCACGGATGCGCGTCACGGTTCGACGCTCCTCTGCAATTGTTCAAGGCTCTCGCCGAGTTCGCCCTCCACGGCGGGGTAGGAGGGCGCGGCTGGGGTCGCTGGGCGCGACTGGAGGGCGACGGTGACCACCGTCACCACGAGGATGAGGGCGGCGACGATGGCGACGCAGAGCAGCACCCGGCGGCGCTGGCTCGGGCGCCTTGCATCCCTCGCCTCCTGCTCCTCGGCAACGTTCTCGGGCGTCGTCGCCTCGGCGACCGGGAACGGCAGGGTCGGGTCGACGGAAGCCGCGGGGTGCAGCGCTTGGGTCGCCTCCGTCAGCGGGCGTGACGCGAGCTGGGAGAGCCGTTCCGCCGCATCGAGCCCAGTGAGCCGTTGCTCTGGATCACGCGTCGTCATGAGGCTCAGCACCTCGGTCCATTCGGGGTCGAGTCCCGCCGGCACGTGGGGGTCACGATGGATCCGGGCAGCCATGGACTCCGCGGCGGTCCCCGGGAATGCACGCTCGCCCGTGAGCGCTTCGAGCAACACGAGCCCGAGCGAGTAGAAGTCGCTCGCGCCCGTGAGGGGAGCGCCGAGTGCCTGCTCGGGTGAGAAGTACCCGGCGCTGCCGAGCACGGTGCCGGTCGCAGTGAGCCGGGCCCCGTCGACGATGCGGGCGATGCCGAAGTCGGCGAGTTTGGCGGGCGCGCCGGTCGCCTCACCATCGCGCCGCGGGAGCAGGATGTTGCCTGGCTTGACGTCGCGATGAACGACCCCGCGGGAGTGCGTGTAGGTGAGTGCCTCCGCGAGGTGCCGGCCGATGACGGCGACCTCGGTCGGCGGCAGGGGACCCTCCAGCAGCCGCGTTCTCAGGTCGTGGCCGTCGATCAGTTCCATGACGAGGAACGCGCAGTCGGCGCCCTCGTCCGTCGCGGCGTCGAACAGGGTGACGAGGCCGGGGTGGCTGAGGCTCGCGAGCAGCTGCACCTCCTCGCGGTGCCGCGTGAGGCCCTCCGCGTCGGTGAGGCCGTGCGCGAGCACCTTCACGGCGACATCCCTCCCCAGCGCCTCATCCGTGGCGCGGTGCACGGTCGACATCCCGCCCCGGCCCAGCTCATGGGAGAGGCGGTATCGGCCGCCGAGGAGGGTGTCGTCGGCTCGCAGCGTCGTCACGTCTCAACTCCTCATGCTGGCTCTCGGGGTCATGCTAACCCCGCCACGCGAAGGCCCACAGGGGCACAGCTGGCGCAGGGGACCGGCGGGTATCCTCGGACAGTGGAATCCGTCTTGCTCTACATCGTGGGCGTCATCGTCATCGTCATCGGCCTTGCACTGTCGATCGCGCTGCACGAGGTTGGGCACCTGGTGCCGGCCAAGCTCTTCGGTGTGCGCGTCGGCCAGTACATGATCGGCTTCGGCCCAACCCTGTGGTCCCGGCGCCGCGGCGAGACCGAATACGGCATCAAGGCGATTCCCCTCGGCGGCTACATCTCGATGTCTGGCATGTACCCGCCAGCGGCGGAGGGCGGTCGCGCGCGCGAGTCGAGCACCGGTTTCTTCCAGACCCTCGTGCAGGATGCGCGGGTCGCGAGTGCCGAGACGATCGCACCGGGCGAGGACACCCGCGCCTTCTATCGCCTGCCGGTGTGGAAGCGCATCGTCATCATGCTGGGCGGGCCCTTCATGAACCTCCTGATCGCCCTCGTGCTCTTCATGGTCGTGCTGTCAGCCTTCGGGGTGCAGCAGCCGAGCACGACGATCGGCTCGGTCGCGGAGTGCATGGTTCCCGCCGGCTCAGCCCAGGACGAGTGCGATGCGGATGCGCCGACCGCCCCTGCAGCCGAGGCGGGCGTGCTCCCCGGCGACCGGATGCTCAGCGTCGACGGGACCCCCGTGACGTCCTGGGAGCAGGCGAGCGCGATCTTCCGCGAATCGCCGGACGAGACGCTCGAGCTCGTCGTCGAGAGGGACGGCAAGCCGCAGGCCCTCGAGATCACCCCGTTCCTCAACGAGCGCTACGTCTTCGATGAGGACGGCATGGCCGTCGAGGGAACTGACGGCGAACTGCTCACCGAGGATGTCGGCATGGTCGGCATCACCGCCGCCTACGAGCTCGTGCGCCAGCCCATCACAGCCGCGTTTCCCCAGGTGTGGAACAACACGGTCGCGGTGGCGCAGGTCATCCTGAACCTGCCGCAGCGGCTCGTCGATGTCGCTGAGGCGGCCTTCGGCCCGGAGGAACGGGACCCCAACGGGCCGCTCTCGGTCGTCGGCGTCGGCCGCATCGCGGGCGAGATCACGACGGTCGACACGATTCCCGTCGTCGAGCGCCTGAGCTTTCTCATCGGGCTCGTCGCATCCGTCAACGTCGCCCTCTTCGTCTTCAACCTCGTGCCGCTCATGCCGCTCGATGGCGGCCATGTGCTGGGCGCACTGTGGGAGGGCCTGCGCCGCCGGCTCGCGAAGCTCTTCGGCCGCCGCGACCCGGGCCCGGTCGACACGGCAAAGCTCATTCCGCTCACGCTCGCGGTCGCGGTGCTGCTGGGGCTCATGAGCGTGCTGCTCATCTACGCCGACATCGTCAAGCCAATCACGATCCTCTAGTCGTGGCGCGCGGGTTCACCCCGCTGGCACCACAGCTCGGAGCAGCGCACCCGATATCGGCGAACGCGGGCGCGATCCCCGGAGAGCACGTGGGGGACCCAATACAGCGAATGCCCAGCGTGCGGCATCTCAGGCCCTGCAAGGCAGGGCCGCGTAGACTTGGGGCGTGGCTGCCATCAATCTCGGAATGCCGAGAATCCCCGAAGTACTCGCTCCCCGTCGCAAGACCCGCCAGCTCGCCGTGGGCAATGTGCTCGTGGGCGGCGACGCCCCCGTGAGCGTGCAGTCGATGACGACGACGCAGACCACCAACATCAACGCTACCCTCCAGCAGATCGCGGAGCTCACGGCGGCCGGCTGCGACATCGTGCGTGTCGCGGTACCGCACCAGGACGACGCCGACGCGCTCAAGATCATCGCCAAGAAGAGCCAGATCCCGGTCATCGCCGACATCCACTTCCAGCCGCGCTACGTCTACGCGGCGATCGAGGCGGGCGTGGGCGCCGTGCGCGTCAACCCCGGCAACATCAAGAAGTTCGATGACCAGGTCGCGCAGATCGCCAAAGAGGCGAAGGATGCCGGCGTGAGCATCCGAATCGGCGTCAATGCCGGTTCGCTCGACCCGCGCCTGCTGCAGAAGTACGGCAAAGCCACCCCGGAGGCGCTCGTCGAGAGCGCCGTGTGGGAGGCGAGCCTCTTCGAGGAGCACGACTTCCACGACTTCAAGATCTCGGTCAAGCACAACGACCCCGTCGTCATGGTCAAGGCCTACCGACTCCTTGCCGAGCGCGGCGACTGGCCGCTCCACCTCGGCGTCACGGAGGCCGGCCCTGCCTTCCAGGGCACGATCAAATCGGCGACCGCGTTCGGAATCCTGCTCTCGGAGGGCATCGGCGACACGATCCGCGTCTCGCTCAGCGCCCCGCCCGTCGAGGAGGTCAAGGTCGGCCTGCAGATCCTGCAGTCACTCAACCTGCGCGAGCGCAAGCTCGAGATCGTCTCCTGCCCGAGCTGCGGCCGCGCCCAGGTCGACGTCTACTCGCTCGCGGACGAGGTGACGGAGGGGCTCAAGCACGTGACGGTGCCACTGCGCGTCGCGGTCATGGGCTGCGTCGTGAACGGACCGGGTGAGGCCCGCGAGGCCGACCTGGGCGTCGCATCCGGCAACGGCAAGGGCCAGATCTTCGTCAAGGGCGAGGTCATCAAGACGGTGCCGGAGTCGGAGATCGTGGCGACGCTCATCGAGGAGGCCGCGCGCCTCGCGGAAGCCATGCCCGGCGAGCTCGGCTCGCCCGAGGTCGTCACCGCCTGAGCGGGCACCGCCATTCAGGCGACGTCCAGCATCTTCGGAGGCGTCCCGGCATAGCGTCAGGTCATATGAGGACCAGCGCGAGTGCAGAGCAGAAGATGGGTGGCAACGCCACATTCCGACACGGGAATACATCCCTGCTCTCGGTGACGACGACGACTGCGCCCGTCGTCGTGACCTCCGAGGAGATCGACGATCGGCTGAGCGCGTCGCTGCGCCGACTGCGCCTTCCCAAGGGTCTCCTGCAGCGTGTGGCCGGCGTCATGGAGCGCCGGCAGTGGGATTCGACTATGACCTTCGTCGAGGCGGCGACGGATGCTGCGGCTCGCGCGCTCGCGGAGGCGAAGGTGGATCCCTCCGAGGTTGGGCTCATGATCAACACCTCGGTGACGCGCAAGCACCTCGAGCCCTCCGTCGCGGTCAGCATCCACCACGGGCTCGGCCTGCCGTCATCCGCCATGAACTTCGATATCACGAACGCGTGCCTCGGCTTCGTCAACGGCATGACGCTCGCGGCCCAACTGATCGAGTCGGGCCAGATCAAGTACGCCGTGATCGTCGACGGGGAGGACGCCGACGAGCTGCACCTGAACACGCTCGAGCGCCTCTCGGGTTCCGGGCTCACGAAGGACGAGTTCGTTGAGGAGTTCGCGAGCCTCACGCTCGGATCCGGTGCGGCCGCGGCCGTGCTCGGGCCGAGCGACCTGCACCCGGAGGGTCACCGCATCCTGGGCGGCATCACGCGCTCCGCGACGCAGCACCACAACCTCTGTGTCGGCGACGTCAAGGGCATGTTCACGGATGCCAAGCGCCTGCTCGCGAGTGGCATGGAACTCGTCATGGATGCCTGGAACGAGGCCAAGCGCGACTGGGACTGGGGCCGGATGGACCGCTACATCACGCACCAGGTATCGGCCGTGCACACGGGCGGCATCATCAAGGCGGCGGGGCTTGACCGTTCCCGCGTGCCCGTCACCTATCCCACACTCGGCAATGTCGGACCTGCGTCGCTGCCGATCACCCTCGCGATGGAGGCGCCAAAGCTCAAGCGCGGCGACCGTGTGCTGTGCATGGGGGTCGGTTCCGGCCTCAACACGGCCATGACCGAGATCGCGTGGTGAGCGGCTCAGCCGTGGCGTCGCCCGCGACGCTCCCTCCCGCTGGCCTGCCGGGCCTTGGTGCCTCCTTCTCGAGGCTCGTCGAGGTGCCCTCGCACACGGGTGGCAGCCACACGTGGCACGTGCTCGACAACGCCTCCCGCCTCGAGGCGCTGGGCGTGACGGCTGTCGGCACGATCCTGTGCGTGCACGGCAATCCGACCTGGTCCTACCTGTGGCGTGGCCTGCTGACGGCGGCGACGGATGCCGCGGAGTCGGGTGCGACGGCATGGCGTGTCGTCGCGGTCGACCAGCTGGAGATGGGCTTCTCCGAGCGCACGGGCACGATGCGACGCCTCGCCGATCGCGTCGCGGACCTCGGCGACCTCACCGACGCCCTGGGCTTGGACGGCCCCGTCGTCACGCTCGGCCACGACTGGGGCGGCACGGTGTCGCTCGGCTGGGCTGTCGAGCACCGCGAGCAGCTCGCGGCGGTGATGTCGCTCAACACGGCCGTGCACCAGCCAGAGAACGCCCCCATCCCGGCGCCCCTGCGCTTCGCCCTCCAGCGTCCCGTGCGGCACGCCGGGACGGTGCAGGCACCCGCATTCCTCGAGGTCTCGCTCGGCCTCGCCCACCCGCCCCTGTCGCGGCCGGTGCGTGCCGCCTTCGCCGCCCCCTATGGCAGCGCCGAGCGGCGCCGTGGAATTGGGGACTTCGTCGCCGACATCCCCGTCGACCCGAGTCATCCGAGTTTTCCGGCGCTCGAGCGCATCGCAGAGGGGCTCCGGACGCTCGACGTTCCCGCGCTGTTGCTGTGGGGCCCGCGCGATCCCATCTTCAGTGACCGCTACCTCGCCGACCTCGTCGACCGGATGCCGCACGCCGACGTGCACCGCTTCGAGGGCACCGGCCACCTCGTGGCGGAGGACGCCGACTATGTGTCGCCCGTGCTGCGCTGGCTCGACGAGAAGGTGGCCGCGCCCTCGCAGACCGGATCGGGGGAGCGGTCAGCGCCGCTGGAGCAGGAGCAGGAGCATCCGCCGCTCTGGTCCCGGCTCGACTACCTCCGCGACAGCGAGGGCACCGCCCTCGTCGAGATGGCCCCGCGCGGCCGCCGCACCCCGCGCGCCATCAGCTGGCGGATGCTCGCCCGCCGGGTTGATGAGCTCGCGGCCGGTCTCGTGGCGCACGGCGTGCGAAAGGGCGACCGCGTCTCGGTGCTCGTGCCAGCGGGCGCCGACCTGACGGCCGTGCTCTACGCCTGCCTGCGCATCGGCGCAATCGTCGTCGTGGCCGACGCGGGCCTCGGGGTCGCGGCACTCAGCAGGGCGGTGAGGGGGTCGTGGCCCGACCACGTCATCGGCATCCAGAAGGCGCTCGTCGCGGCGCGCGCGCTCGGCTGGCCGGGACAGAAGTTCTCGACGCGCAGGCTCGACGCTCCCGTCGCCCGCGCACTCGGCGTCACCGCCTCGCTCGCCGATCTCGCGGATGTCGGGCGGCGCAACCTCGAGCTGCCGGAGCCACCCAGCCCCGACGACCTGGCCGCGATCCTCTTCACCTCGGGGTCGACGGGCCCGCCCAAGGGGGTCGCCTACACCCACCGCCAGCTCTCGGCGCTCACGGCGGTGCTGCGGGAGCAGTACAGGGTGACGCCCGGCACTGGCCTCGTCGCGGGCTTCGCGCCCTTCGCCCTGCTCGGCCCGGCCCTCGGGGCGACCTCCGTCACGCCCGACATGGATGTCACGGCTCCCTCGACCCTCACTGCGACCGCGGTCGCTGACGCCGTCGCGGCCGTGGATGCGCGGATCGTCTTCGCCTCGCCAGCTGCGCTCGCGAACGTGCTGCAGACGGCTGAGCGCCTGGAGTCGCGCCACCGTGAGGCACTCGGAGGGGTCACGACACTCCTCTCCGCGGGGGCCCCGCTCTCCGCGAACCTCCTGGAGCGCGTGCAGCAGCTCGTGCCCGCCGCGAGCATCCACACCCCCTACGGCATGACGGAGGGACTCCTGCTCACCGACATCACGCTCGAGGGCATCCGGGAGGTGTCCGAGCTGGATGCTGCGGAACAGGGCGGCGTGTGCGTCGGCGTGCCCGCGGCATCCGCTCGGGTGCTCATCAGTCCGCTCGATGCTGACGGTCGCGCGACCGGCGCTCCCGTCGACGTCCCGGGCGTGACGGGCGAGATCGTCGTCTCGGCGCCCCACCTGCGTGACCACTACGACCGGCTTTGGGCCACCCAGTCGGCGAGTGAGGCACCGGATGCCTCGGAGTCCGGCCGCTGGCATCGCACGGGCGACATCGGCCACCTCGACACTGAGGGCAGGCTCTGGGTCGAGGGGCGGCTGCCCCACGTCATCGTCACGGCGGAGGGCGTCGTCACGCCCGTCGGCGTCGAACAGCGGGCGGAACGCGTCGAGCAGCTCTCGCGCGCCGCCGCCGTCGGTGTGGGGCCGCGAGGAACCCAGCAGCTCGTCGTCGTGGCCGAGACCGATCCGGCGTGCCACCGCCCCCGTGTCGCGAGCGCCGACCTCACGCGCGCGGTGCGCGAGGCGGTCGGCCGGCCCCTCGCGGCCGTGCTGCTCGTGCCACACCTGCCGACAGACATCCGCCACAACTCCAAGATCGACCGCGCGGCGCTCGCCGAATGGGCGGGCGAGGTGCTGGCGGGCAAGCGGATGCGACGGCCCGCATGAGGGTGCTGGTCACGGGGGCGAGCGGCGCCCTCGGCGGTGATGTCGCCAGGGCGCTCCTGACGGCGGGCCATGACGTGCGCACCTTCCAGCGTCGCCACTCGGGCATCGACGGTGTCGAGGATGTGCTCGGCAGTGTCACGGATGCTGCGGCCCGCGACCGCGCGACCGCGGGCATGGATGCCGTCGTGCACCTCGCCGCGAAGGTCTCGATGGCCGGCGATCCGGCCGAGTTCGAGACCGTCAACGTCGAGGGCACGCGCGGGCTCCTCGACTCGGCCCGGCGCGCCGGCGTCTCACGATTCGTGCACGTCTCCTCGCCCTCGGTCGCGCACGCGGGCGAGGCCATCATGGGCGAGGGTGCCGAGCCAGCCGACCCCGAGCGTGCCAACGGTGACTACGCCCGAACCAAGGCGCGGGGTGAGCTGATTGCGCTCGCCGCCGACGCCCCAGGCTTTGCGGTCGTCGTCGTGCGTCCCCACCTCGTGTGGGGTCCGGGCGACGAGCAGCTCATCGGGCGCATCGTCGAGCGGGCGCGCCAGGGCAGGCTCCCGCTGCTGGGCTCGGGTGCCGCACTCATCGACACGACCTACCGCGACAACGCGACATCCGCTCTCCTGGCGGCGCTCAACCGGGCGGAGGGGGCCCACGGGCGCTCCTTCGTCGTGACGAACGGGGAACCGCGCACGATCGCCGAGCTCTTCGAGCGCATCTGCCGCGCCGCGGGCGTCGAGCCTCCCCGCTGGAGCATCCCGCCGCGGGTGGCTCGCGCGGCCGGCGGCGTTGTCGAGAGCGTGTGGCGGGTGCGCCCTGGGGAGGACGAACCGCCCATGACGCGCTTCCTCGCCGAGCAGCTCTCGACGGCCCACTGGTTCGACCAGCGCGAGACCCGCGCCGCCCTCGGCTGGACGCCGCACATCTCCCTCGACGAGGGCTTCGACCGCCTCGCCGCCTCCTACCGCGCCACCTAACCTTCCCAACTCAGGAGCGTGCCCACCCAACTCAGGAGCTTGCCCTTCCAACTCAGGAGCCGGCGCTCCCAACTCAGGAGCCGGCGCTCCCAATTCAGGAGCCGGCTCTCCCAATTCAGGATGCTCGGCCCACCGTCCCGAATCGTGTGAGGGCGGCGGTAAGTTTGTAGTCGTGTCTACACGCCTCTCCCAACTCTTTGTCCGCACCCTCCGCGAGGACCCGGTCGACGCGGAGGTGACGAGCCACAGGCTCCTCGTCCGCGCCGGCTACATCCGACGCCAGGCCCCGGGGGTCTTCTCCTGGCTGCCGCTCGGTCTCAAGGTGCGCCGCAAGGTCGAGAAGGTCGTGCGCGAGGAGATGGAGGCGGCGGGCGCCCAGGAGGTGCTCTTCCCCGCACTCCTGCCGCGCGAGCCCTACGAGGCGACCGGTCGCTGGACCGAGTACGGCGACAACCTCTTCCGCCTCAAGGACCGCAAGGGCGCCGACTACCTGCTCGCGCCCACGCACGAGGAGGTCTTCACCCTCGCGGTCAAGGACCTCTACTCGAGCTACAAAGACCTGCCGCTCACGATCTTCCAGATCCAGGACAAGTACCGCGATGAGGCTCGCCCTCGCGCGGGCATCCTCCGCGGCCGCGAGTTCTCGATGAAGGACGCGTACTCCTTCGACTACACCGACGAGGGCCTGGATGTCTCGTACCAGGCGCAGCGTGACGCCTACGAGCGCATCTTCGCGCGCCTCGGCCTCGAGGTTGTCATCGTGCAGGCGGATGCCGGGGCCATGGGTGGCTCGCGCAGCGAGGAGTTCCTGCACCCCACGCCCATCGGCGAAGACACCTTCGTGCGTTCGGCGGGCGGCTACGCGGCCAACGTCGAGGCCTTCGCGACGACGCCGCCCGAGCCGCTGCCCTTCGACGAGCACGGCACCCCGACCGTCTTCGATTCGCCCAACACGCCCACGATCGAGACGCTCGTCGCGCTCGTCAACGAGCGTCACCCGCGCGAGGACCGCCCCTGGACGGCCGCCGACACCCTCAAGAACGTCGTGCTGGCGCTCGTCTCGCCCGAGGGTGCGCGCGAGCTTGTTGTCGTGGGACTCCCTGGTGACCGTGAGGTCGACATGAAGCGCGCCGAGGCGGCCTTCGCGCCAGCCGAGGTCGAGGCGGCGACCGACGCCGACTTCGCCAAGAACCCGCTGCTCGTGCGCGGCTACATCGGCCCCTGGTCCGCCGAGGGACCCGTGCTGGGCGAGGCCTCCTTCACGGGCATCCGTTACCTCCTCGACCCGCGGGTCGTCGAGGGCACCCAGTGGGTCACGGGCGCGAACGAGCCCGAGAAGCACGTGCTGGGCCTCACCGCGGGCCGCGACTTCATCTCCGACGAGATCGTCGACATCGCCGAGGTGCGCGAGGGCGACGAGGCTCCGGATGGTTCGGGGCCCGTCGAGCTCGCCCGCGGCATGGAGCTCGGCCACGTGTTCCAGCTCGGCCGCAAGTATGCGGAGGCACTGGGCCTCAAGGTGCTTGACGAGAACGGCAAGCTCGTGACGGTCACGATGGGCTCCTACGGCATCGGCGTCACGCGCGCCCTCGCCGCGATCGCGGAGCTCAACAACGACGGCCGCGGCCTCATCTGGCCCCGCTCGGTCGCGCCCTTCGACGTGCACGTCGTCGCGGCGACGAAGGACGAGACCGTCTATGGCGTCGCGGAGCAGCTCGTCGCCGACCTCGAGGCGACGGGGGCCGACGTGCTCTTCGACGACCGGCTCAAGGTCTCACCGGGCGTCAAGTTCGGCGACGCGGAGCTCATCGGCGTGCCGATCATCGTCGTGGTCGGTAAGGGCGCTGCGGATGGCACGGTCGAGCTCTGGGACCGTCGCACGGGCGTCAAGACCCCCACCCCGATCGCTGAGCTCGTCGAGGCCTACAAGTCCCTCGACTGAGCCCACTCCTGGGGCGCGCTCAGCCGCCGCCCTCGAATGAACGAGTTTCGGACAGATGATCGCGCCGCGGCGCAGTCATCTGCCCGAAACCCCATCATCCGTCGCGCGCGGGCCGAGTATGGATGCCCGCGCAGTCCGAGGCGTTGTCAACGCGCGGCCGCCACAGTTTCCGTCCCACGCTGCTGAAGATGCTGTAGCGCGAGACGGAAACGGTAGCGCTGACGGCCCTGTCGCCCCTGTGGCACTCCCCGCTAGGCTCGCGCCATGCTCGTCTTCAGGCGCTATCGGCGGATGCTCCTACCATCGCTCCTCGTGGCGGTGGCCGCCGGAATCGCGGTCGGCTTCGTCTTTGCCGGCGGCTATCGCACCGTTGAGGGCGTGGTTGGTGTGACGCTCTTCGCGACCGCGATCGGTCTCGCGACCGCCTTCTGGGCTCTTCTGGGAGCATTCACGGCCGTCTGGGTAGGCGATCGCCGACTTGAGAAGCGCGGCTCGCTTCGCGTGACCCTTGCCGCCGTCGGGTCGGGCGTCGCGGTGGCGGGATCCGCGGTGGTGCTGACCGCGCTGGACCGCGCCGCAGGGGGAAGCGACTGGACCATCGCCTACCTCTCGGTCGGCGGGATATGCACGGTCGTGGCCGCAGCATCCGCGGGTTTCATGGCGCGCTCCGTGGAGTCCCGCGCCCGCATCGATGCCTAGCGCGACGCCCTCGCGGATGACCTGGTTTCGGGCAGATGACAGCGCCGCGGCGCGATCATCTGCCCGAAACCCAGTCATCCGTCGCAAAAAGTCCAGCGGGCGCGCCCGCACGATCGCTACCGCCGCCGTGACGCGCGCGGCACCGCGACCGGCCCCGTGACCGTGTCGGGGTCCAGCCAGAACTCGACGTTCTTGAGCCCCGGCACCTGGTCCTGCGTGAAGACGGGGTCCTTGCCGGCGCGCCGCTGTTCGCTGTAGTTGCGAAGCAGCTTGAATGCGATGCCCGAGAGGAGCGCGATCGCGACAAGGTTGACGAGCGCCATGACGCCCATCATCCCGTCGGCCATCGTCCAGATGAGCGAGGTGGATGCCACGGAGCCGCCAAGCACGGCGACGATGGCGAGTGCGCGGTAGCCCGTGAGCACCTTGGTGCTGGTGGTGATGAACTCGATGTTCGCCTCGCCGTAGTAGTAGTTGCCGAGGATGGAGCTGAAGGCGAGCAGGAAGATGATGACGCTCAGCAGCACGGATGCCCATGACCCGAGGTTCGCGACCATGGCGTCCTGCGTCGTGCTGATGCCCGCCTCGAGGGAACCGAGATCGGGGTTCGAGACGAGGATGATGAATGCCGTGATGGAGCAGACAAGGAAGGTGTCGAAGTAGACGCCGAGGGTCTGCACGAGTCCCTGCTTGACGGGGTGGGTCACGGCGGCGGACGCACCGGCGTTGGGCGCCGACCCGAGTCCGGCCTCATTGGAGAACATGCCGCGCTGCACGCCGGTCAGGATGATCGTGCCGATGAGCCCGCCCGCGACCTCCTGGAATCCGAAGGCACCCGAGAAGATCTGCCCGAACACGCGCGGCACTTCGCCGATGTTGAGGCCGACGATGACGATGCCGACGGCGAGGTAGATGAGGGCCATGGTCGGCACGACCGACTGGGTGACGGATGCGATGCGACGGATGCCGCCGAAGACGACGAGGCCAGTCAGCACGGCGAGCGCGAGGCCGACGGTCCAGGCGACGGTCGTGGTTTCGCCGCCGAAGGTCGACGAGATGCTCGCGCTGATGGTGTTGGCCTGCAGGGAGCTGAATGCGAAGGGGAAGCAGATGATGAGCACGACGGCGAAGAGGATGCCGGCCCAGCGGGCTCCGAGGCCGCGCTCGATGTAATACGCCGGTCCGCCGCGGAAGGCGTCGCGGTCCTTGACCTTGTAGAGCTGCCCCAGGGTCGACTCGACGAAGCTCGTAGAGCCGCCGATGAAGCCCATCAACCACATCCAGAACACTGCCCCAGGCCCACCGACAGCGATGGCCGTGCCAACGCCCGCGATGTTGCCGACGCCGACGCGGGATGCCGCCGAGACCGTGAACGCCTGGAAGGCGCTGATCGACTGCGGCTTCCCGGAGGCATCGGTTGGCGTCTTGTTGGTGAGGGTGCGGATCATGTCGGGGATCATCCGGAACTGCACGACGCCTGTGCGAATGGTGAAGTAGATCCCCAGCCCGACGACGATGGGGAGCACGATGAACGTCCACAGTTGGCCACCGACGGCCCCGATGATCTCCTCGAGTGTGTCCATGCGGCAAACGGTAGTCACGCAGGCTCCTCTCCGGGAGGTCTCGGCGAATATTCACGCGAGTCTCCGGTACCGTAGTCGTGGACCTGCGTGGTGGTTGCGCGGGCGGAGAGCTGAATAGTGGAGGTCCTCGGTGGACATTGACCTGAGCGTGTTGCGACTGATGGAGCGCGAGCGCGAGATCCCCTTCGAGGAGCTTGTCCAGATCATCGAACAAGCGATTCTCACGGCATACCTCAAGCACACTGCACCTGCGGATGCCAAGACCGACGACCCGGGTCGCGCCCGCGTTGAGCTCGACCGCAAGACGGGCCACGTGAGTGTCTTCGTTCCCGAATTCGACGACGACGGCAACGTCATCGGCGAGGCGGAGGACAGCCCGAGCGACTTCGGCCGCATCGCTGCCTTCGCGGCCAAGCAGGTCATCAACCAGCGACTCCGGGACATTGCGGATGACGCGGTGCTCGGTGAGTTCAAGGCACGCGAGGGCGACATCGTCGCCGGCGTCGTGCAGCAGGGCCCCAACCCCCGCATGATCCACGTGGACCTCGGCACGATCGAGGCGATCCTGCCGCCCGAGGAGCAGGTGCCCGGCGAGGACTACGCCCACGGCTCGCGCCTCCGGGTCTACGTGACGAGCGTGAGCAAGGGGCTCAAGGGTCCGCAGATCACCGTCTCGCGCACCCATCCCTCGCTCGTGCGCAAGCTCTTCGCGCTTGAGGTGCCGGAGATCGCGAGCGGCATTGTCGAGATCGTCTCCCTCGCTCGCGAGGCTGGGCACCGCACGAAGATCGCCGTGAAGGCCAACGAGCCGGGCATCAACGCGAAGGGTGCCTGCATCGGCGAGTTGGGGCAGCGCGTGCGCGCCGTCACGGCGGAACTCAACAACGAGAAGATCGACATCGTCGACTTCTCCGATGACCTCGCGACCTTCGTGTCGAACGCGCTCTCGCCCGCCAAGGTGAGTTCGGCGTTCGTGATCGACCAGTCGACGAAGGCGGTGCGGGCGCTTGTTCCCGACTACCAGCTCTCGCTCGCGATCGGCAAGGAGGGCCAGAACGCCCGCCTCGCCGCGAAGCTGACTGGCGCGCGCATCGACATCCAGCCCGACAGCATCCTCGAAGACTGAACCCGGAGGAGCCACAGGCTCAAGGGGGTAGTATGGAACCCGTAAGAACGTGCCTCGGCTGCCGTGGGCGTGCTCCTGCTTCCTCCCTTGTGAGGTTCGTGGCGCGCGACGGCATGGTGGTGGCGGATGCTTCGGCGTCGCTTCCCGGTCGTGGTGCCTGGTTGCATCCCACTGTGGAATGCGTCGACAGTTCCCTCAAGCGCAGGGCCTTCGGGCGGGCGTTGAGGGCTGGCGGGGCACTCGATACATCCGGGGTCAAGCAGTCCGTCCTTGCACTTCACCAGTCGGAGCCTCCCCATGGGGCTCCCTAACGAAACGGCTGAACGAAACAGTGACACACAATGCGTGACAACTAATGAGCGGCTCGAAATGAGACCCGTACTCAAGTGATGGCCTGCTCCTGTCCGGAGTAGGCCCGAGACAGGAGAATTGTGGCTAAACCACGCGTGCACGAGATCGCGGCAGAACTCGGCATAGAAAGCAAGCAAGCCCTCGAGAAGCTGAAGGAACTTGGCGAGTTCGTCAAGGGCCCGTCCTCGAGCATCGAACCCCCAGTGGCCCGCAAGCTTCGGCAGGCATTCGAGGCGGAGGGCGTCAAGCCCCAGGCCAAGGACGCTGCCCCGAAGGCTGCCTCGCCGGCCAAGCCCGCTGCGAGCAAGCCCGCTCCGGCGCCTGCACCGGCCCCGGAGAAGCCGGCCGCTCCTGCGGCACAAACCCCGGCGGCAGAGACCCCGGCTCCCGAGGCTCCGGCCAAGCCCGCTGCGGCGACGGCCGACTCGGGTGCGACTCCGCCCGCGGGTGGTGCGCCCACCCCGGGTGCTCCGCGCCCCGGCGGTGCCCGTCCCGGCAACAACCCCTTCGCGAGCACGCAGGGCATGCAGCGCCCCGGCGCCCCGCGCCCGGGCACGCCTCGTCCCGGCAACAACCCCTACGCGAGCACGCAGGGCATGAATACCCGGCCTTCGCCCGCGAACATCCCGCGTCCCGCGGCACCCCGTCCCGGCAGCCCGCGTCCCGGTGCACCGCGTCCGGCTGGCGCTGGTCGTCCCGGCGGTGCCGGTGGATTCCGTCCCGGCGGCCCCGGTCGGCCTGCCGGTGCCGGTGGCTTCCGTCCCGGCGCTCCCGGTGGGGCGCCCGCTGGTGGCTTCGGCCCGCCCCGTCCCGGTGGCGGCGGCCGTGGTCGTGGTCCCGGCGGTGGCACGGCTGGTGCCTTCGGCCGTGGTGGCGGCAAGAGCAAGGCCCGCAAGTCGAAGCGTACGAAGCGGGCAGAGTTCGAGATGCGGGAGGCCCCGTCGCTCGGCGGCGTGAGCGTTCCCCGCGGCGACGGCAACACCGTTGTGCGTCTGCGCCGTGGCGCGTCGATCACGGACTTCGCCGACAAGATCGATGCGAGCCCCGGCAACCTCGTGACGGTGCTGTTCCACCTCGGTGAAATGGCGACCGCGACGGAGTCGCTCGACGAGGCCACCTTCGAGGTGCTGGGCGACGAGCTCGGCTACAAGATTCAGATCGTCTCGCCCGAGGATGAGGACCGCGAGCTGCTCGAGGGCTTCTCGATCGACCTCGACCAGGAGCTTGAGGACGAGGACGACTCGATGCTCGTGGCGCGGCCCCCCGTGGTCACCGTCATGGGTCACGTCGACCACGGTAAGACGAAGCTGCTCGATGCGATCCGCAACACGAGCGTCGGCGCCGGCGAGGCCGGTGGCATCACGCAGCACATCGGTGCCTACCAGGTGCAGGCCGAGCATGAGGGCGTCGATCGCAAGATCACCTTCATCGACACCCCCGGTCACGAGGCCTTCACGGCCATGCGTGCCCGTGGTGCGCAGGTCACCGACATCGCGATCCTCGTGGTCGCGGCTGACGACGGCATCATGCCGCAGACGGTTGAGGCCCTGAACCACGCGCAGTCGGCCAACGTGCCGATCGTCGTCGCGGTCAACAAGGTCGACAAGGAGGGAGCGAACCCCGCCAAGGTGCGCCAGCAGCTCACCGAGTTCGGCCTGGTTGCCGAGGAGTACGGCGGCGACACGATGTTCGTCGACGTCTCGGCGCTCCAGCGCAAGGGCATCGACACGCTGCTCGACGCGGTGCTCCTGACGGCAGACGCGGGTCTCGACCTGCGGGCCAACCCGTCGAAGGATGCCCGTGGTGTCGCGATCGAGGCCAAGCTCGACAAGGGCCGTGGTGCTGTCGCGACCGTGCTCATCCAGTCGGGAACGCTCCGTGTGGGAGACCCCATCGTGGCGGGCACGGCCTACGGCCGCGTTCGTGCGATGTTCGACGAGAACGGCGAGACCGTGACGGAGGCCACTCCGGCCCGCCCCGTCGCAGTGCTCGGACTCACGTCGGTGCCCCGCGCCGGTGACACCTTCCTCGTGACGGACGATGACCGCACGGCTCGCCAGATCGCTGAGAAGCGTGAGGCGGTCGAGCGCAACGCGACGCTGGCTCGCAGCCGCAAGCGCCTCAGCCTTGAGGACTTCACGAAGGCCCTCGAGGACGGCAAGGTCGAGTCGCTCAACCTCATCATCAAGGGTGACGTCTCCGGTGCCGTCGAGGCGCTCGAGGAGTCGCTCATGGACATCGAGGTCGACGATTCGGTGCAGTTGCGCATCATCCACCGCGGTGTGGGTGCTGTCACGGAGAGCGACGTCAACCTGGCGACGATCGACAACGCGATCATCATCGGCTTCAACGTGCGCCCCGACCCGAAGGCGCGCGAGCGCGCCGCTCGCGAGGGTGTCGATGTGCGGTTCTACAACGTCATCTACAACGCCCTCGAGGATGTCGAGAGCTCGCTCAAGGGCATGCTCAAGCCTGAGTACGAAGAGGTCCAGTCGGGTGTCGCGGAGATCCGCGAGATCTTCCGCTCCTCGAAGTTCGGCAACATCGCCGGTGTCATCGTGCGGTCGGGAACGATCACGCGAAACGCCAAGGCACGCGTCATCCGCGAGGGTGTCGTCGTGGGCGACAACCTGGCGATCGAGTCGCTGCGTCGTTTCAAGGACGACGTCACCGAGGTCAAGACGGACTTCGAGGCCGGTATCGGTCTCGGCAAGTTCAACGACATCCAGATCGGTGACGAGATCGAGACGATCGAGATGAAGGAGAAGCCGCGGGCATAGGGCCCAGCGGCACGGTGGGTGCCGTCGACGAAGGTCGGCGGCACCCACTCACAGTCTTAGGAGAAGGCAATGGCTGACCCGACACGGGCCGCCCGCATGGCGGACCACATCAAGCAGATCGTGGCTCGACGTCTCGAGCGCGGCCTCCGCGACCCGCGGCTCGGCTTCGTGACGATCACGGATGTGCGTGTGACGGGCGACCTGCAGCACGCGAGCATCTTCTACACGGTCTATGGCTCCGATGAGGAGCGGTCTGATTCGGCCGCCGCCCTCAAGTCGGCGACGGGAATGCTGCGCAGCGAGGTCGGCAAGAACCTGACGTCGCGCCTCACCCCGACGATCGAGTTCATCGCGGATGCCCTCCCTGAGAACGCCAAGCACCTGGATGACCTCCTCGCGGAGGCTCGCCGACGCGATGAGGAGATCGAGCGTCAGAAGGCGACGGCGAAGTATGCGGGTGACGAGGATCCCTACGTCAAGCCGCGCGTCATCAGCGACGACGAGGACGACGACGGGCGGTAGCGTTCACGGCAGCTCGTAGCCGCCGTTGACTTGCACGAGCAGGCCGTCGCGCAGGAGCCCTGCGAGCGCCCGCTCACGCTGCCCGGCATCCGACCACAGCCCAGCGATCTCTGCGGGCGTGACTGGAACGTCTGCCGCGCGCACCTCACGCATGATGAGTCCGCGCACCTGCCGGTCGCTGCCCTCGAATCGTGCCTGCGATCGCCCCTTGGGGCCGTCGTACTCGGGGTAGCCTGCGGCACGCCACGCGCAGTGCGACGCGATCGGGCACGCTTCACAGAGCGGGCGTCGCGCGGTGCAGACGATCGCCCCGAGTTCCATGACGGCCGCATTGGTGGTGCGGGCGGCCGCGTCGTCCTCCGGCAGGAGCGCGTCCATCGCGGCGAGGTCCCTGCGTGTCGAGGGCGGGCCTGCCTGCGCTTGGCCCGCGACGGCGCGGGCGATGACCCTCCGCACGTTGGTGTCGACGACCGGATGCCGGTGGCCGTAGGCGAAGACGGCGACCGCCCGTGCCGTGTAGTCGCCGACGCCTGGCAGGGCGAGGAGTTCATCGACATCCTGGGGCACGACGCCGCCGTGTCGTTCGCTGATTGCGGTGGCGGCGGCGTGGAGGGCGAGCGCGCGGCGCGGGTAGCCGAGCCGGTCCCAGGCGCGCACGGCGTCTCCGGGCGGGGATGCGGCGAGGTGGGCGGGCGTCGGCCAGCGCTCGAGCCATTGGGTGAGGCGGGCAATGACCCGCGCGACCTGGGTCTGCTGCAGCATGATCTCGCTGACGAGGGTTCCCCACGGGGTGAAGCCGGCTTCGCGCCACGGGAGGTCGCGGCCGTGCTCCTCGAACCATTCGTTCACGGCCCGGCTGATCGTCACCGCACAAGCCTAGGCCGCTCGCGACATCCGGTGCTTGACTGGGTGCATGACCAACGCGCTCGCTCGTGCCGCCGCCCGCTACGACCTGGGGGCGCTGCACCGCGAGCTCATGGAGGAGCACGGGGGCGAGGTCGACGACAGTGTGCCGCAGCTGGCCGAGGCCGATCCGAGTGCCTTCGGCATCGCCCTTGCCTTCCCTGACGGCGATGTGCGCTCGGTCGGCAACGCCCGCGACGAGTTCTCGATGCAGTCGGCGGTCAAGCCCTTCGTCTACGCGCTCGCGCTGCGGGACAACTACGACGCGGTGCACGAGGAGGTGGGCACGGAGCCGACGGGGGAGTCCTTCGACGCCGTGCTGCTGGAGGAGGACACCGGTCGGCCTCCGAACCCCATGGTGAACGCGGGGGCGATCTACACGGCAAACCTTGTCGAGGGTTCGGATGCCCGTGCCAAGCGTGACCGCATCCTGGCGGGCCTCTCGGCGTTCGCGGGACGCGAGCTCCGCGTCGACGACGGCGTCGCCGAGGCAGAGCAGGAGAAGGGCGATCGCAACCGGGCGCTCGCATACCTCATGCGCTCGATGGGCACGCTCGACCTCGGGGTGGACGAGGCACTCGAGGTGTACGCCGCGGCCTGCGCCGTCTTGGTCGACACGGAGGTGCTCGCCGTCATGGGGGCAACGCTCGCGTTCGGCGGTCGCAACCCGCGCACGGGTGAGCAGGTCGTCTCCCGACGGGTCGTGACGGATGTGCTGAGTGTCATGGCGACCTGCGGCATGTATGACGGCTCGGGTCGCTGGCTGCGCAAGGTGGGCCTGCCCGCGAAGTCGGGGGTTGCGGGCGGCCTTGTGGCCGCGGTGCAGGGGGTCGCGGGCATCGGCGTCTACAGTCCGCCGCTCGACGACGTCGGCAACAGTGTGCGAGGGGTGCGTGTGTGCGAGCGCCTCTCGGCCGAGCTCGGCCTCCACGTCTTCGACCGGGAGTTCGACCCGTCCTGATCAGACGGCGACCGCGCTGAGGGTCTCCTCCACCGTGAGGAAGCGTCCGCTCGCCTCGACCTCGTGCACGAGCTCGGTCAGCCGTGCATTGATTCGCGCTTCCTCCCCGGTGCGGTGCGCCTCGGCAACGACGGCCCCGTTGAGGTAGTCGATCTCGCTCAGCTGCCCTCGGCGGATGCTCTGCAGCGTCGAGCCGGGGTTCGGCACCTCGCCCAGGTAGTCGGCGATGAAGCGCGGGAGTGCTTCGGATGCTGCCGGCTCGGCATCCGCGATGCCCTCGAGCATCTGGTGCGTGACCCCGTTGACCTCCTCGAAGCGCACGCCGTCGGCGAGGGCGATGCGCACGGCCTCCCGCATGCTGAGCGCCATGATCCGGCGCAGCCCGTCGTGCGCGACGACCTCCTGCACGCTGAGATTCGTGATGGCGGGCAGCGCGTTGACCTGGTTGATCACGAGCTTGGTCCAGCGTGCGCCCGCGAATCCTTCGACAACCGTCACGGGCAGTGCCTCTCCAAGCACGGCGGCCGCGACGTGGGCCGGCGCGGGCTCGCCCTCGAGCATCCCCAGCCAGGTGCCCGCTGGCGCCGTGACGACGACGTCGCCGGGGGAGCGGTAGGTTGCGGCGATGAGGGAGAGGGCGCCGATCACGGGTGAGCTCGGCAGCAGTTGTTGCACGGCTTCGATGCCGCCGAGCCCGTTCTGCCAGACGACGACGGGCACCCCGCGCAGGAGGCCTGCGTTGGCGGCGACGGCGGCCGCGGCATCCATCGCCTTCGTGGCTACGATCGCCAAGTCGGGAACCCGCGTGAGTGCCTCGCCCGCCGCGACTCGGGCGGTGTGCTCGCCCCAGGCGCCACTGAGCCGGATGCCGTGCTCGCGGATCGCGTCGAGCCCGGCGCCGCGGGCGGTCACCTCGAGGTCGTGGCCCGCACGGTCGAGCAGGGCGGCGATGGTTCCCCCCATGGCGCCGGCCCCGAGCACCGCGATCTGCATGCGCCCAAGCCTATTGCCGCCCGGGCCCCGGTGCCGCCGGGTAGCGTGGTCTCCCGTGATGAGCAACGCCCCCGATACTCCGCGCTCCGGAATCCTCCTCGTCGACAAGCCCCAGGGCATCACGAGCCACGACGCGGTCTCGCGCACCCGGCGCCTTGCTGGCACCAAGAAGGTGGGCCACGCGGGCACCCTCGACCCCATGGCGACGGGCCTGCTCATGCTCGGCATCGGCAGCTCGACGCGCCTCCTGACCTACCTTGTTGGTCTCGACAAGGAGTACATCGCGACCATCCGGCTCGGCGTCTCGACAACGACGGACGACGCCGAGGGCGAGACGACCGCGACGGCGGATGCCACGGGGCTCGACCAGGCCGGCATTGCGGAGGGCATCGCCAGGCTCACGGGCCCGATCGCGCAGGTGCCGAGCACGGTCAGCGCGATCAAGGTCAACGGCAAGCGCGCCTACGCGCTCGCTCGGGCCGGCGAGGAGGTTGAGCTCAAGGCGAGGAGCGTCACGATCTCCGCCTTCGAAGTGCTCGGCGAACCCCGCTCGGCGGGCCAGGCGCTCGACCTCGACGTGCGCGTCGTGTGTTCCTCCGGCACGTACATCCGTGCCCTCGCCCGCGACCTGGGCGGCGACCTCGGCGTTGGTGGGCACCTCACGGCCCTGCGTCGCACGCGGGTCGGTCCTTTCTCGGTCGGTGACGCCCTCGTGCTGCCTGAGCGCGGCGTCGAACTCGACATCGCGCCTTTCCTGCGCGAAGCAGCGGATGTCGCGGCCACCCTCTTCCCGACGATCGACGCCGATGCCGACACCGTGCGCGCGCTCGAGAACGGGCAACGGGTCGAGCTGCCGGGCGCCGAGGCATCCGCTGATCCCGTCGCGGTCATCGCGCCCGACGGCCATCTCGTCGGGCTCGTCACGATCAAGGCGGGCCGGGCGCGCGTGCTCGTGAATTTTCCGACGGGTGCCTGACGCCCGGCGTGAGCGCTCGCATCTGCAAGGATTGACGCATGGTTGAGTGGTTCACGGTCGTGCAGGTGGCAGTTGCGGTCGCCGCGGGACTCTTCTGCCTCGTCGCAGGCCTCATGGGCCGGCTGCCGAACGACTTCACGCTCGGCGCGACCGCGGTCGTTCTCGTGTTCCTGCTCGGCCAGGTCGTCGTGGCGCTCATCGCGCCGGTCGTCGGCAATGTGGCATCCGGCAGCCTCCTCGAGTTCTGGACCTACCTCGTCTCCGCCGTGCTGCTGCCCCCACTCGCGGGATTCTGGGCCCTCATCGAGCGCAACCGGTGGAGCAACGTGATTCTCGGTGTCGTGTGCCTCGCCGTGGCGGTCATGGTGTGGCGCATGAACGAGATCTGGTTCGTGCAGGGTGCCTGATTCCATCGCCTAAAGTTGGAGGGATGCCTCCTCACTCCTCTTCGCGCGCGGTCGGCGTCGGCCGCGTCCTCATTGCCGTGTACGGCATCCTCGCCCTCGCGGCGACGGCGCGATCGGCAGTGCAGATCATTGAGCGCTTCGACGAGGCGCCGCTCGCCTACGTGCTCTCCGCCGTCTCCGCCGTCGTCTACATCGCGGCGACCGCCGCGCTACTCGGGCGCGGGCGCACCTGGTATCTCGTGGCCCTCGTCGCCATCATCTTCGAGCTCGTGGGCGTGCTCGCGGTCGGCACCCTGAGCCTCACGATGCCGGAACTCTTCGCGCACCCCTCGGTCTGGTCGTGGTTCGGCGCTGGCTACCTGTTCATCCCTCTCCTGCTGCCGATCCTGGGCCTCGTCTGGCTGGCAAAGCGCCGCGGTGACATCGAGACCTCCGATACCGTCGCGGTGGGCGACACGGTGGGAGGTCGCTGAGGATGGAATGCTTCCGTTCCCTCGATGAGGTGCCGAGCGACTTCGGTCCGAGCGCCGTGACGATCGGCAAGTTCGATGGCGTGCACGCGGGCCACCGCGCCGTCATCGGCGAGTTGCTGACGATGGCGCAGGCGCAGAAGCTCGTGCCGACGGTGGTGACCTTCGATCGGCATCCGCTCGCGCACCTCGACCCGCCGCGCGCTCCCGAAGCGCTCATCAGCACAGAACAGAAGCTCGAGCGGCTCGCAGGTGCTGGCGTGCAGGCCACGCTGATCGTGACCTTCGACGAGGCCTTCGCGGCGCAGACGCCCGAAGAGTTTGTCGAGAACATCCTTGTGGGCGCGCTCGCGGCTCGCCTCGTCTTCGTCGGCAGCGACTTCCGCTACGGCCACCGCGGCGAGGGAACCGTCGAGACGCTCAGGCGGGCAGGCGAGGCGCACGGCTTCGAGGTTCGACTCGTCGACGACGTGCGCGCGGCCGAGGGGCGCCGGGCCTCCTCGACGTGGATCAGAGAGGCACTTGCCGCGGGCAACGTGCGCGAGGCGACCGAGGTGCTCGGCATGCCGCCCACGGTGCGCTCGGTCGTCGTCCCCGGCGAGAAGCGCGGGCGAGAGCTCGGCTTCCCCACGGCAAACCTGCGGCCGCGGCCCGAGGGCTTCATCCCGGCCGATGGTGTCTACGCCGGCTGGCTCACGGTCGACGGCACGACCTACCCGGCGGCGATCTCGATCGGCAACAACCCGACCTTCGAGGGCGTGCCGGAGAGGCAGGTTGAGGCCTACGTGCTCGACGAGGACATGGATCTCTACGGACGCACGGTCGAGCTCACCTTCACGGAACGACTGCGCGGCATGGTGAAGTACACGACGGTCGAGGCGCTCATCGAACAGTTGCGCCATGACGTGGCTGACACACGACGGGTGCTGGGCCTCCCGCGCTCGTGACGGCGCATCCGGCCACACCGCTGCCGCTCTGGGCGGGGCGCACGGCGGCACTCATTGGCATCCTCCTTGTCGCATTCAACGTGCGCACGGCGGTCTCGGCAATCGCTCCCGTCGCGGTCGACATCGCGAAGGATGTGACCCTCGGCTCCATCCAGCTGGGCATCATCGGCACCGTGCCGCCCATCGCCTTCGCGGCGTCGGCCCTCTTCGGTGCCGCGATTGCCCGCCGCTTCGGGGTGGAGCAGCTGCTCGCGGTGGCCATCATCGCGATGGTGCTCGGCCACGTGTTCCGTGCCGTCGCGCCATCGTTCTTGGTCCTGCTCGTCGGCACGATCGTCGCGCTCGCGGGCGCCGGCATCGGCAACGTGCTGCTGCCGCCCCTCGTCAAGCGCTACTTCCCCGACCGCATCGGGCTCGTCACCGCGGTCTACGTGGGCATCGTGTCGGTCAGCGCCGCCGTGCCGTCGTCCATCGCTGCGCCCGTGACGGATGCTGCGGGCTGGCGCACCTCGCTCGCCGTCTGGGGGATCTCGGCGCTCGTGTGCCTGCTGCCGTGGCTCGTAATCCTGCTCCGTCACCGGCGCGCTTCGGCCGCCCAGCGCGATGCACCTGTGCCGCCGGCTCCTCGGATCCCTGCGGGTATCTGGCGTTCCCGGGTCGCCTGGGCCGTCGCCCTCACCTTCTCGCTGTCGTCGGCACACGTCTACTCGGCGTTCGCCTGGTTGCCGCTGCTGCTCGTCGAGAAGGCGGGAGTGGGGGAGGCCGAGGCAGGTGCCATGCTCGGCCTGTATGCGCTCATCGGCCTGCCAGCGGCCCTCGTGATCCCACCCCTCGCAAGTCGCCTGCGCAACGTCGGCGTGCTGCTCTACTGCGGCATCGTGCTCTTCCTGATCGGCTACTCCGGCCTGATCTTCGCGCCTTCCGCTTCACCGTGGCTATGGGTGGTGCTCGCAGGCGCGGGCACCATCACGTTCCCCTTGGCGCTGACTCTCGTGAACCTGCGCACCCGCACGCAGGCCGGCTCGGTCGCCCTGAGCGGCTTCGCGCAGGGGGTCGGTTATGCCGTCGCAGCCCTGGGGCCCTTCCTCTTCGCCCTGCTTCATGATGTGAGCGGGGGATGGGACCTGCCGCTGTATTACCTCATGGCGACGGCACTGCTGACCGCTGTGGTCGGTCGGCAGCTGGGGCGTCCGACCATGCTCGAGGACGAGCTTGAGGCTCGTGCGCCGGGAGGGCCAGCCTCAGGAACAGTGGATGAGCGCCGCGGCACCGATGGGGCCCCTCGCCTGAGAGCGCGGAGGGCGTCACGCGCACCTTCTCGACAAAGCTCCATCCGGCTCGCGGCTGCATCGCTGCCCTGATGTGAGTGAAGAGCTCGGGGGCGACGTGGCTGAAACCGCCGCCGATCGCGACGGCCTCGAGGTCGCAGAGGGCGGTGGCTGAGGCGATCGCGCGGCCGAGTGCCGTGCCGGCACGCTCAACGGCGGCAAGGGCGAGGGGGTCCCCGGCCGCGTGGGCTGCCGCGAGGTCTTCTCCCGTGGCGCCCGCCCAGCCCTGGCGTCGGGCCCACTCGACCGTGTGCGGTCCGGATGCGATGGCCTCGAGGCATCCGGTGCCCCCACAGGCGCATGGCTCGTCGAAGCCGCCGACCTCGAGGTGTCCGATGTGTCCCGCGTTGCCACTCGGGCCCTGGAAGGGTGCGCCGTCGATGATGAGTCCGCCGCCGACGCCGGTGGAGACGATCATGCCCATGCTGGTGCGGGTGCCGCGGGTGGCGCCGATCCAGTTCTCGGCGAGGGCGATGCACAATCCGTCGATTGCAATTCGCACGGGGGTGTCAGGGACGAGGGCCTCGAGCTGTGCGCGGAGGGGGTAGTCGCGCCACGCGGGCACGTTGAGCGGGCTCACGAGGCCGGCAGCTGCGTCGATGGGGCCAGCGCTTCCGATCCCCACCCCGATGATCCCGGCGTCGGCGGCAGTAGCGAGCGCTCGCGCACTCACTGACTCGACCGCATCGACGAGGGCGGCGGAGGTCGCCTCGCGACCGGTTGCGGCCCGGTACCGGCTGCCTGCCAGCACCGTGCCGCGCTCATCGACGAGCGCAGCCTCGACCTTGGTTCCTCCGAAATCGACCGCGAGCGCGAGGGGCATGTGCCAAGGGTAGTGGCCGAGTGCCGCGAGGCGTCTCCGCTCATATGAGCAGCATTGGCTACGGATGTTGCCAAGCGCCCTAGCCGCACCTAGCCTTGGTAGCACCCCAGGTTGAGAGAGGTGGTGCCGCGTGTCCGACGAACTCCTCATGGTGCGCGCCGCCGAGCTCTACTACGAAGACGGCAAGACCCAGGATGAGATCGGCGCACTTCTGCGCACCACCCGCTGGAAGGTTGGTCGCCTACTCGCCAAGGCGCGCGATCGCGGCATCGTGCGCATCGAGATCGTGCACCCGCGAGCCCGTCGTCTCAGCCTCGAGCGCCTTTTGCGCGAGCAGTACGGCCTCGCTGACGCGATCGTCGTGCCGGCTGCCGACGATGCCGATGTGCAGGCGAGCGTGTCGCGCGCTGCGGCCGACTACCTCGCGGCCCTCCGTCCCATCCCGCGCGTGCTCGGCATCAGCTGGGGTCGCACGCTGAGCGCCGTCGCCGACCGTCTCGCGCCCGGGTGGGCCAACGAGGTGCGCGTCGTGCAGATCAACGGCGGCATCTCCCTGAGCAGTGCTCCCAGGGCGGGGGCCGGCAGTGCTGCCTCGACTGCCGCCCTCATCGCGCACAAGGCGGGCGGCCAGGCGATCCTTCTGCCGAGCCCCGCCATCCTCGAACACGCCGCCACGAAGGCGGCGATCGAGTCCGACCGCACGGTTGCGGGAGTGCTCGACCTCGCGAAGACGGCCACCGCGTTCCTCTTCAGCGCGGGCGTGGCCGATGGCAGCAGCGTGCTCGTCGAGAGCGGCTACCTGAGCGCAGCGGATGTCGACGAGCTCGTGCAGAAGGGTGCCGTCGGCGATGTCGTGGGCAGATTCATCAACGCCGACGGCGAAATCGTCGACCCGGCCCTCGACGCACGCACGGTCGGCGTGGGGCACCAGGTGCTTCGCGAAGCCTCGACCTCGGTGCTCGTAATCGCAGGCAGCTCGAAGCATCCCGTGGCCAAGGCCGTCGTCTCAAGCGGCCTGTGCTCCGTCATCGTCACCGACGAGGAGACGGCCAGGGCGCTCACGCAGGATTCGGCGCACGGCGCCTCCCACGGCACAGAACAAGGAGCATCCCATGTCGCCTGACAACACCTCGGTCGCACTCGCGCCCGCCGAGAGGGCCTTGCGTCTCATCGGCTCAGACCTCACGGAGTCGAGCCTCACGCGCTATCTCGACGGCATCCCCGGCATCGACGCGGTGGGCCTCGAAGCGAGGGCTGCCTCGCTCGGCTCGCGCTCGATCAAGACCACCTCAAAGGCCTGGGCGATCGACAAGATCATCTCCCTCATCGACCTGACGACCCTCGAGGGTGCTGACACCCCCGGCAAGGTGAGTTCCCTCGTCGCGAAGGCAATCACGCCCGACCCCGCCGAGCCGAGCACGCCGCGCGTCGCCGCCGTTTGCGTCTACGGCGACATGGTGGCGGATGCCGTCTCTGCGCTCGGCGTCCACCACGGTGACCCCGAGGACGGCGGCATCGCGGTCGCCGCCGTTGCGACGGCGTTCCCCAGCGGTCGCTCCTCGCTCGCGATCAAGCTCGCAGACACGGCGGACGCGGTCGCGGCGGGTGCCGACGAGATCGACATGGTTATCGACCGCGGGGCGTTCCTCTCCGGCCGTTACGGCCTCGTGTTCGACCAGATCGTTGCCGTCAAGGAGGCGTGCCGCAAGCCCGATGGCTCCTACGCCTCGCTCAAGGTGATCCTCGAGACGGGCGAACTCAATACCTACGACAACGTGCGCCGGGCATCCTGGCTCTCGATCCTCGCGGGCGGTGACTTCATCAAGACCAGCACGGGCAAGGTGCAGCCAGCCGCTACGCTGCCCGTCACCGTCAGCATGCTCGAGGTCGTGCGCGACTGGCACCACCTCACGGGCGAGAAGGTCGGTGTCAAGCCGGCCGGCGGCATCAGCACCTCGAAGGACGCCATCAAGTACCTCGTGGCCGTTGCCGAGGTCGTGGGGGAGGAGTGGCTGCAGCCACACCTGTTCCGCTTCGGGGCATCCAGCCTGCTCAACGACGTGCTCATGCAGCGCCAGAAGCTTTCCACCGGCCGCTACTCGGGCCCCGACTACGTCACCGTCGCCTAAGACCCCCCGTGGGTTGAGAGGGCCCGCCAGGGCCGTATCGAGACCCAGGACGAAGGAAAAAACATGTCATTCCTCGAATACGCACCGGCTCCCGAGTCGAAGGCGATCCTCAACCTGCGCGAGTCCTACGGGCTCTTCATCGACGGCGAGTTCGTCGACGGCCGCGGCGAGGGCTTCACCACCATCTCTCCCGCGACGGAGGAGCACATTGCGGCTGTCTCCAACGCCAACGCGGCGGACGTCGACCTCGCGGTCGCTGCGGCACGTCGCGCCTACGAGACGAGCTGGTCGCGCATGAGCGGCTCCGACCGCGGCAAGTACCTCTTCCGCATCGCGCGCCTCGTTCAGGAGCGTGCGCGCGAACTCGCGGTGGCCGAGAGCCTCGACAATGGCAAGCCGATCAAGGAGAGCCGCGACGTCGACGTGCCCCTCGTTGCCGCCTGGTTCTTCTACTACGCGGGCTGGGCCGACAAGCTCGACCACGCGGGCATGGGCCCGAACCCGCGCTCGCTCGGTGTCGCGGCCCAGGTCATCCCGTGGAACTTCCCGCTGCTCATGCTCGCGTGGAAGATCGCCCCCGCGCTCGCTGCGGGCAACACGGTCGTGATCAAGCCGGCCGAGACCACGCCGCTCTCGGCGCTCATCTTTGCCGAGATCCTCCAGCAGGCAGACCTGCCGAAGGGGGTCGTCAACATCATCACCGGTGCGGGGGACACGGGCGCGGCCCTCGTCAACCACCCCGATGTCAACAAGGTGGCCTTCACGGGGTCAACCGCCGTGGGGAGGGCGATTGCTCGTTCGACTGCCGGCACCGGCAAGAAGCTCACGCTCGAACTCGGCGGCAAGGCGGCCAACATCGTCTTCGACGATGCCCCCATCGACGCCGCGATCGAGGGCATCGTCAACGGCATCTTCTTCAACCAGGGCCACGTGTGCTGCGCGGGCTCGCGCCTGCTGGTGCAGGAGAACATCCACGACGACGTCATCGAGCGTCTCAAGCAGCGCCTCTCAACCCTTCGAGTGGGCGACCCGCTCGACAAGAACACGGATGTCGGCGCCATCAACTCCCGCGAGCAGCTCGAGCGCATCCGGGAACTCAGCGCGATCGGCGAGCAGGAGGGCGCCGAGCGCTGGTCGCCCGCGTGCGAGTTGCCGCAGAAGGGCTTCTGGTTTGCTCCGACGATCTTCACGGGCGTCTCGCAGAGCCATCGCATCGCCCGTGACGAGATCTTCGGTCCGGTGCTGTCGGTGCTGACCTTCCGCACGCCCGCAGAGGCGATCGCGAAGGCCAACAACACGCCCTACGGCCTCTCCGCCGGTATCTGGAGCGAGAAGGGCAGCCGCATCCTCGCTGTTGCCGACAAGCTGCGCGCGGGCGTGGTCTGGGCGAACACCTTCAACCGCTTCGACCCCGCGAGCCCCTTCGGTGGCTACAAGGAGTCCGGTTACGGCCGCGAGGGCGGCCGTCACGGCCTCGCCGCATACCTCGAGTCCTCGGGATGGGACGCCTCCGTCGCGTCGCCCGAGCAGGCCCTGTCCGCCACCACGACCAAGAAGGGCGCCAAGTGATGTCTCACCTCACGATCCCCAAGACCTACAAGCTCTACATCGGCGGCAAGTTCCCCCGCAGCGAGTCGGGTCGCACCTATGAGGTCGCCACGGCGAAGGGTGAGTTCCTCGCCAATGCCGCCAAGGCCTCGCGCAAGGATGCCCGTGACGCGGTTGTCGCTGCACGCAAGGCGCTCGATGGCTGGGCCGGCGCATCCGGCTACAACCGTGGCCAGGTGCTCTACCGCATCGCGGAGCTCCTCGAGGGGCGCAGGGCGCAGTTCGTCGACGAGGTCCGCCGCTCCGAGGGCGTGTCGGAGCCGGAGGCGGGCCGCCAGGTCGACGCCGCGATCGACACCTGGGTCCGGTATGCGGGCTGGGCTGACAAGTACGTGCAGGTCGCCGGAAACGGCAACCCCGTCAGCGGCCCCTACTTCAACCTCTCGACACCCGAGCCAACCGGCGTCGTCGCGATCATCGCGCCACAGGAATCCTCGCTCCTGGGGCTCGCCAGCGTCGTCGCCCCCGCGCTCGTAGCTGGGAACACGGTCGTCGTGGTCGCGAGCGAGAAGCATCCGCTCAGTGCCATCACGCTTTCGGAGGTGCTTGCGACGAGTGACGTGCCCGGTGGCGTCGTCAACGTGCTCACGGGCTCCGCGGGCGAGATCGCCCCCTGGCTGGCGGGTCACTCCGACGTCAACGCGATCGACCTCGCAGGCGCGGGCGACCTCGACTGGGTGGACCTCGAGATCGCGGCGGCGGAGACGCTCATGCGCGTGCGTCGCCCCGAAGTCGGCGTGCCCGGCCCGTCGCTCGAGCGCGTCGTGTTCTTCACCGAGACAAAGACGGTCTGGCACACCAAGTCACTCATCTGAGGTCAGGCTCTTTTCGGGTGCCACACAGGGCCTTTGCATGAGCCCCGCGTAGCGTGCTCCCTTGTTTTCGTCTCCGGGGGTACGAGCAGTGGAACTCGCGAATGTCAGCGCGCGCCAGAGTGCCGTAGGGCGCTCGCTCTGGGTGGCCGTCGCGGCGCTCTTCGCGACAGTCTCGGTGCTCGCTGGCTCAAGCCCGGCCACCGCGGCTGATGAGGGAACCATCCACGCCCTCGCCAACCAGAGTCGCGCATCCGCTGGCCTTGGCCCGCTCACGCTCAACGGTTCGCTCAGCCAGGTGGCCCTCGGGTGGGCACAGCACATGGCGGCCACGGGAACGCTCGCGCACAATCCGTCCTACGCTTCGCAGATTCCGCCGGACTGGCGGGCCGCAGGCGAGAACGTGGCGCAGGGCTATCCCAACGCTGCCGCCGTGCACTCGGGGTGGATGAACTCCCCCGGGCACAGGGCAAACATCCTTGGCGACTACACGGACATTGGCATTGCCCACATCGCCGCGGGTGGAACCACCTGGTCGGTGCAGGTGTTCGCGAAGTATCAGGGAGCCGCGTCGGCCGCGCCTGCTCCCGCGCCGGCACCAGCACCCGCTCCCGCTCCCGCGCCAGCGCCGGCACCCGCTCCGGCTCCCGCGCCAGCGCCGGCCCCTGCACCCGCCGAGCCGGACCCAGCTCCTGTCGAGGAGGCGCCCGCCGAGGATGCGCCCGCAACCGAGGCGGACGCCGAGTCGGGGGAGGAGGCCGCGAGCACGGCGGAAAAGGATGAACCGCGCGCGGGGAGCGACGATCGCGCAGGCGGCTCCTCGAACAGTGAGGAGGGCACGGCAGGGAACTCGCCCATGCTCATCACGGGCGGCGTGCTGCTCGCCCTCGTGGTGGCGGGTGCGGTCGGGTGGCTGCGCATCCGTCCCCCGAAGTGGGGTCGGGCCCAAAAGTAACAAAACGGTAACGGACGCGTATATGGTGGGGTCACGCCCCGCAGCCCGCGGGGTCACCCGACCTCAGGAGATCGTCGATGGCGACAGTCCTCCTGCTCGCCCGGAGCAGGCGCGCACTCACCGCATCTGGCATGACGCTGGCCCTCGTGCTGGTGCTCGTGCTCGGCCCTGCGGCCACCAAGACCCAGGCGGCAAGCATGTTCGGCTCCCTGCGTGCGCCGGGAGATCCTGCCTTCATCGCGGGTCACCGTGGCGACCGCGCTGAAGCTCCCGAGAACACCCTTCCTGCCGTGCAGCGCGCCCTTGAGGGGAACATGGTCTTCGTCGAGGTCGACGTGCGGCTCAGCGCTGACGGCGTCCCAGTGCTCATCCACGACGCGACGGTCGACCGCACGACGAACGGCACGGGTCGCGTCGACTCGCTCACGCTGGCCGAACTCCGTCGGCTGGATGCCGGCTCCTGGTACTCGAGCGGGTACGCGGGCGTCACAATCCCGACGCTCGATGACTTTCTCGCGCTGCTCGCGACATCCCGCACCAAGGCGATGATCGAGCTCAAGGGGGTGTGGCCAGCTGAGGGGATCGCGACGGTTGCGGCGCTCATCTCCGAGCACGGCGTCGGCAATCGCACGGTCGCGGCAAGCTTCGAGCCCGAGACGCTCCAGCAACTCCTCAAGGGCGCGCCGGACATCCCGCGGCTCGTCCTCGCGAAGGAACTCCCGAAGGATCCCGTCGCCGAGGTGCACGCGCACCACGCGATCGCCCTCGTGACCAACCGCAAGGCCCTTGCCGTCGCGCCCGAGACGGTGCACCTGTTGCATGACGCGGGGCTCGGCATCCTGCTCTACACGCTCAACGAGCAGGATAGCTGGGCTGAGGCGCTCGCGATGGGCGTCGACGGCATCATCACAGACACGCCCTCCTCGCTCGACGGCTGGCTCGCTGACACCGCACCGGGAACCTAGGGCATCACAGCGCTACGGGCGTCTGGCGTTCTCCCAGCGAGCAGTTGCAAGATGTTCGGGCAGCGGTGAGAGGACAGGTTCATGGGCGAACAGCAGGACCCAAAACGGAGGATCGCCTTCGTCGGCGACAGCATCACCGCGAACGGCGATTGGGATGCATGGTTCCCCGACGTCGAGTCGGTCAACTTTGCGGTCCCCGGCTACACGAGCGATGACGTGCTCGCCCAGATCGATGACATCGTGGCCACGCAGCCCGACGAGATCCTCATGCTGGTGGGCACGAATGACCTGGGCATGCGCCGTTCGGTCGAGCACCTCGTGCGCAATGTCGAGGTGGCGCTCGTGCACCTGCGGAGGGAGCTGCCCGGCGTGCGGCTGCTCCACCAGTCGATCATGCCGAGGACGGCCGAGTTCGCGGCCGCGATCCAGGAGGCCAACATCCACCTGCGGCAGTTCTGCTCGACCGTGCGCGCCCATCACCTCGATCTCTGGCCGAGCATGGCCACGGATGGAGGCGCCTTGCGTTCGGAACTCACGGACGACGGCCTGCACCTCAGCCCGACGGGCTACGAGGTGTGGCTCGATGAACTTCTCCCCGCGGTGGAGCGTCTCCGCGACCTGCCGCCAATGAGCCGGCCGATCCAGGCCATCAGGCTCAACGAGCCCTCATAGCACGTCACAGGCGGGCGACGAGGCGCCGGTAGAACTCGATTCCCCGCAGGAAGGTGTCGACGCGCATCCGCTCGTTCTTAGCGTGCAGGGTGCCCCGCTCCTCCTTCGACATCTCGAAGGGGCTGAAGCGGTAGACATGGTCGCTGATGCGCGTGAAATGCCTGCTGTCGCTCGCGCCGAGCATGACGTAGGGCGTCACGATCGTGCCGGGGTAGGTCTCCTCGATCGAATCCTTGACCGCCAGCCAGGCGGTGCCGCTCGTCGGCGAGACGGGCGACGGTTCGGATGGACCGTGCACCTCGAGGCGCACGAGCGGATCGTTAATGGCGCGCCGTGCGTGCTCCACGGCCTCAGCGACCGAGGAGCCGATCGCGATGCGGACGTTGACGGTCGCCGTGGCGCGCTCCGCGAGCGCATTGGCCGCCATGGCGCCATCGAGTTGTGTGACGACCTGCGTCGTGCGCACGATCGCGGCAGTCTCGTCACTCAGACGCTTGAAGAGCAGCAGGAGCAGGGGCTTCGTGAGCCAGAGCTTGGTGAAGGCGAAGCGGAGGGGATTGCGCGCGTGTGCCCCGAGGGTGCGGATCATCTCAAGGTTCGTGGGCGTGAAGCCCGCGCGGAAAGGTCGCTTGTTGAGTGCGACGATGGCACGCGCCAGGCGAGCTGTCGCGGCGAGACGCGGGGGAATCGAGGCGTGGCCCCCCTGCTGCTCGACCGTCAGCATGAGCGACATGATGCCCTTCTCGGCGACGCCCACGACAGCGATGGGGGCGTCCACTCCCGGAAAGATGCCCTCGACGACGGCGCCGCCCTCGTCGCTCACGAGCCGTGGGCGCACACCGCGGGATTCGAGCAGGTCCACGACCCGCGCGGCACCGTCCCCGGCCGTCTCCTCGTTGTGCCCGAAGCACAGGTAGATGTCGTGGAGCGGCCGGAAGCCCTCGGCGAGTGCCCCCTCGACCGCCTCCAGGATGGCGACCATGCTGCCCTTGTCATCGAGGGTTCCGCGGCCCCAGATGAGCCGCTCGCCACCCTCCTCGACAATCTCTCCAGAGAACGGCGGATGCCGCCACCCCTCGTCGCTCGCGGCGACGACGTCGTAGTGGGCCATGAGCACGGATGGAGCGCCGTCCCCGCGCCCGGCCCAGCGGTACAGCATCGAGTGGCCTGCGACCAGCTCGCGCTCGAGGTGCTCGTGCACGAGCGGGTACATCCCCGGAAGGGCATCGATCAGGCGGCGGAACTGTGCCCAATCGACCTCCGCCTCATCGAGGCGCGACACGGTGGGGATGCGGATGAGTGACTGCAGGCGGGAGACGGCGGCCGCGGCATCCGGTGCGGTGTAGGTGCTCACGAGCCGACTCTATTGGGGCCGCCAGCAGTCCCAGTGAAGGCGGAGCGTGTCGTGCTAAGCCTGCAAGAGACGGCAGAGGCGCACGGTTCGAGGAGGCAGCATGCGATCGATTTGGATGGACGAGACCCGGTCGACCACGTCACCCCACACGACGCCGCTCCCCGACGGGGCGCACTATGACGTCGCCGTCATCGGGGCGGGCCTCACGGGGCTCACGACCGCACTCCTGCTCGCCCGCGCCGGCCTCGCGGTCGGCGTGCTCGAGGCGCGTCACGTGGGCGCAGTGACGACGGGCAACACGACCGCCAAGCTCTCCCTCCTGCAGGGCAGCCGGCTCTCGACCGTGCTGAAGCACCGCACGAGGCAGCAGGCGGAGGCCTATGTCGCAGCGAACCGTGAGGGGCGCGAATGGCTCCTGCGCTACTGCGAGGCACACGACGTGCCGGTGCAGGTCAGGGACGCCGTGACCTATGCGACGACCGCGAAGGGCGCCAGGAAGGTGCGCGAGGAGTTCAGGGCGGCGCTTAGCCTCGGCCTGCCGGTGACTCCAGACGGGGGAGAGGAGCTGCCGTTCGACACGACCGCCGTCATGCGGCTCGCCGACCAGGTGCAGTTCGACCCCATGGACGTGCTCGACGAACTCGCGGCCGACACGGTCGCCCACGGCGGCGTCATTCACGAGGGCGTGCGCGTGACCTCGATGTCGGCGGACACCTCCGTGCGCTTGAGCACTTCGGCGGGGGAGGTCACGGCGGGGCGCATCGTCGTCGCGACCGGATTCCCGATCTTCGACCGCGGCCTCCACTTCGCCAAGCTCAAGCCGCAGCGCTCCTATGCCCTCGCCTACCGCGTGCCCGGTGACACCCCCAAGGCCATGTATCTCTCGCTCGACAGCTCGACCCGCTCGCTGCGCACGACCCCGGTCGGAGGAGAGGAGCGCCTCCTCGTGGGAGGCAACGGCCATGCGGTGGGTCGCACTCGCTCGGAGCAGGCGGCTGTCGACGGGCTTGAGGAGTGGACGCAGCGCTACTTTCCGGGGGCTGAGCGCACCCACACGTGGGCGGCGCAGGACTACGAGCCTGTGAGCGGCGTTCCCTACGTGGGCCCCATGCCGGGCGGCCACGGCCGTGTGTCTTCGTCGCGACCGGCTACGACAAGTGCATGACGAATGCCGTCGGCGCTGTCCCCTCGCGCTCTCTCCTGCTGGGTGGCAACATGCCCTGGGCGCAGCAGCTCTATCGTCACGGGGTCAGCCTCGCCGATGTCGGCTCCGTCATCGGTGCCGGTGCGGCGGAAGGTGTCTACGCCATCAAGGGCTGGGCGCAGGCACTCCTGCAGCGACCCGGGAGCCGGCGAAGGGCAGGGCGTGGTCGGGCGTGGGCCGAGGCTCGCGCCCGTGGGAACGTGTCGAGTCGCGGGAGAGCTCACACGGGTGGGCGTCGTCTGCCCGCACATGGGCGGCGTGCTCAAGTGGAACGATGCCGAGTTGAGCTGGGACTGCCCCCTCCACGGCTCACGATTCGCCGCCGATGGCACCCGACTTGAAGGTCCAGCGGTGCGCGATCTGCGTCGCGTGCACTAAACTGAAGAGTGCGCTGACGATTCCGTTCACCGTCTCGACCGTGTTCTCACGTTGCTCGAGTCTGGAATCGCTGCCCCGAGGGCGACGCTGATCCCGCTTCGCAGCGACTCGAAGGGCGCACCACACGGTGCGGTGCAGCCGGGTTCGACCTTTCTCGGCGTGAATACCTCGGCATCCGCCGATTCAGGAGGAACATGGCCCGCTCCGGCCGTTCGGAAGGCAACACCATCAACGGAAAGTCACGCACCCCCTCCAAGGGAGGCCGCCGCACGGCCCAGCGTCGCGTGCGCCCGGGCGACGACGCCGGCATCATCCCCGTGCTGGCCCGTGCCGTACGCGAAATCGAGAACGCGGCAGAGCGGGGCAAGGTCTCGCCCGCCAACCGCACCAAGTTCCAGGTCATCGCCCTCCTGATGCGCGAGGAACGCGCGCGGGCCAAGAGCGACACCGAGGTCTCGGATGCCGACCGCGCCGAACTGCTCAAGCGCCTCGACGGGGTCGCGACGATCCTCGCCAAGGCTGCGGCACGCGACACCTCCCTCATCGCCCTCCTCGCGGAGGACGCGCCCATCTCGGATGCCGCGCGCAAGCTGCGTCGCGACATGCTCATGGCGTCCGGAGCCGAGCTCAGCCCAGATGAGCTGATCATCGCGGCGGAAGCAACCGCGCCCGCCCCCGAGGCGGAGAAGCAGGTCGTGCCGCGCTCCGTCATCTCCCGCCAGCTCAGCAACCCCTTCCTCGCACCCGACTTCTCGGCAGTGCCGAAGGCGGTGCCGCAGACGCGTCGCCTCGCCAACTGGGAGCTCCTCGACCCCCTCTTCAGGGCGTTCGAGTATGGTTCCGGCGGCAACGTGGCCAGCATGGAGCTTCCCGAACCCACGCCTGCCGACCGGCGCGTGCCAGGCGGGCTCGAACTCTTCCACCACCAGGCCGAGTTCGTCGCGAGTGCGCGGGAGGGGCACCGCACCTACCTGCTCGCCGACGAGCCGGGCCTCGGCAAGACGGCGCAGGCGCTGCTCGCGGCATCCGCCACCAATTCCTACCCACTGCTCGTCGTCGTGCCCAATGTCGTAAAGATGAACTGGGCGCGAGAGGTCGAGCGCTGGACCCCCAACCGCAGGGCGACCGTCATCCACGGTGACGGCGACGACCTGGATGCCTACGCCGACGTCGTGATCGTCAACTATGACGTGCTCGACAGGCATGTGGGGTGGCTGCGCACGCTCGGCTTCCGGGGCATGGTCGTCGATGAGGCGCACTTCATCAAGAACAGGGAGTCCCAGCGCTCCCGCCACGTGCTCTCGCTCGCCGAGAGCATCCGCTCGCTGCGGCCGCGCGCCCTCATGATCGCCCTCACGGGCACGCCGCTCATCAACACGATCGAGGACTTCAGGGCTATCTGGCAGTTCCTCGGCTGGATCGACGGCGAGAAGCCGACGCTCGAGCTCATGGCGAAGCTGGAGGAGACTGGGCTCACGCCGGCGGACTTCGGATTCTTCGCGCAGGCGAGGCAGGCCGTCATCGACATGGGCATCGTGCGGCGCAAGAAGCTCGACGTTGCCTCCAACCTTCCATCGAAGCGCATCGCCGACCTCCCGGTCGAGCTGGATGACGACCTCGGCCGAGGTATCAAGGAGGCGGAGCGCGAGCTCGGCCAACGGCTCAAGAACCGGTACCTCTCGCTCGTCTCCTCTCGCGACGGCAGCGACACCCCGAGCCACGAGCTCATGCGCATGGTCGCGCGTGCCGAGCTCGAGGAGTCGAAGTCGTCCGCGACGGGTGAAAACGTCTTCAGCATGGTTCGTCGCATCGGCCAGGCGAAGGCCGTGCTCGCTGCCGACTACACGGCACAGCTCGCACGCTCCGTCGGCAAGGTCGTGTTCTTCGCTAAGCACATCGACGTCATGGATGCCGCCGAGGAGACCCTCGCGCGCCGCGGGCTCAAGACGGTGTCGATCCGTGGCGACCAGACTGCGACGCAGCGCCAGGCGGAGGTCGACGCCTTCAACAACGATCCAGAGGTCTCGGTCGTCGTCGCGTCGCTCACAGCGGCCGGCGTGGGGCTCAACCTGCAGGCCGCCTCCAACGTCGTGTTGGCAGAACTCAGCTGGACCTCGGCGGAGCAGACCCAGGCCATTGACCGTGTGCACCGCATCGGCCAGGAGGAGCCCGTCACGGCGTGGCGAGTCATCGCGGCCCAGACGATCGACTCCAAGATCGCCGAGCTGATCGACAGCAAGGCGGGCCTCGCGGCCCGTGCCCTCGACGGCAGCGACGAGGAGGTCGTCGACGCCTCGGAGATCCAGGTCGAGGCGCTCGTGGCACTCCTCCGGGCGGCGATCGGGGAGTGACGTCGAGGCGACCGTGACCGCGAAACCCCCGGTCAGCGTGTCCTCCTTAATGCGGACACCCATCAGGGGGCACCCCGAAATGGGGGCATACCACGTGGTCGGATTCTTCTAGTGTTGCAGCAACGCAACACGGGGCAACCCGGATAGCGGGGCCGGTGTCGGCCGGTCGCGGAATACGGGGGTATTGACCGCGACTGTCAGGCCGACACCAACGAGGCCCCCTATCCGGCCCTCGTGAGCAGTGCAGTAGGGAAAGAGGCCCGAAATCCCTCAGGGATTCTGCACGGGGGATTGCGAATTCGTCGAGCGGTGATCGCGTGGTGTCTGCACCACGTGCTCACCGCTTACGGGTATGTCCGCGTCGCCCTCCCGCTCAGGTGAACTTGCGCTTCCTCCGCGAGGGGGAGATGTTCTTGCGCGGCCGTGTCGCCGCCGGTACCCAGAAGGGGCCGCATCCCTGTGGATGCGGCCCCTTCTGGCGGTGTGGGTGCAGACTAGCCGAGTGCGCCCGACTTCCAGATCTGCGAGTCGACGCGCCAGTCGATCCAGCCGTTGCTGCGCTGGAGGCTGACGGCGATCTCGACCTGGTTTCCGGTCTCGGTCGTGCCGACACAGGTGAACTGCACGCCGATCTGCACAGCCGGGTTCGGGCACTCGACGTCGAGGGTCGTGCCGACGATCGCCGCATCGTTCGCGATGGACTGCTCGACCTCGGCCTTGAAGACCTCGGGCAGGGCCGAGATAACGATGCCTGGAACCGCGAGCACGGAGAGCATCTGGATGACGAGGAGCGAGCTCCAGACGACGATCGGCGTCATGCCCTTGCCGAACTCCCTGTTGGTTGCGACGGAGCGTGCCACCAGATAGACGGGCGCGGTCATGATTGCGAGTGCCCAGTGGGCGGGCGCACGGTGGCCGGCTGCGAGGAGCGAGCGGCGGTCGAAGAACGCCAGCACGATTGCCGCCGCGTAGGCCGCGCCGTAGATCGCGAGGGTCACGACGGGCGGCACCGCCTGGGCGCCGGACGACACCACGAGCAGGATCACGACCATGACCATGAGCGGCAGCATCGCGAGGGCCCAGACGGAAGGTGTGTAGATGACCTGCGAGCGGTCGAGGCGTCGCTGCGCCGAACGGGAGTAGGCGTAGGGGTCCTCGGGCCGCGCGTACTGCGCCTGCGCTGCCGGGTCAACGTAGGGCTGGCCCGGACCATGCGGCTGCGGGAAGCTCGGCGCGTCGCTGTAGTTCACCGAGGAGCGCGCGGACCGCGGTTCCTCGGGTGCCTGCACGAAGTCGGCGAAGGGATCGCCGACGGGTGCTGACTGGTACGCCTGCTGGCCGAAGCCCGGCTGCTGCGGGTAGCCCTGCTGTGGGAACCCCGGCTGCTGCGGGAACCCCGGCTGCTGCGGGTGGCCCGGCTGCTGCTGTCCGAATCCGGGCTGCTGGAAGGCCTGCTGCTGCTCGTATGCCTGCTGCTGTTCGTACGCCTGCTGGGCGGCGCGCTGCTGTGCTGCCTGCTGCTCGGCGGCCCGGCGCTGGGCGGCCTCCTGCTCGGCGGCGCGCTGCTGCGCTTCGCGCTGTTCTGCCTCGCGGCGTGCAGCATCTTCGGCCGCCTGGTCGTCGGAGAAGTTGGGGGCCGGTTGGTTGCGTTCGATCTGCTGCGGCTTGGGCGGCTCGAGTTCCTTGAGCGTCGACATGAGTTCGGCCTTGGACATCGGCTGCTGCCGGGCGCCATCGGCCGCCGTGCGCTGCTCGCGCTGGGAGCGCCGCGAGGGAAGGTCGTCGTCGGCATAGGCGAGCCGCGGCTCGTCCTGCACGATCAGCGGAGTGCGCGCGGCAGACGTGAACTCGGTCCACGAGTGGTTGTCCCACCAGCGAAGTTGTGGGAGTCCCATCGGGTCCGGGTACCACCCGGCGGGTACGGTCACAACGTCATCATCTAGCAAGGCGTTAACCCTCTCTATGCAGCTCGCTCCGATTGGAGCGGGCCCTGTCCCCCAGGAAAACTGCTGTCGTGCATTGGATTCCCGCTCCCCAGGCTCGCTAGAGAGTGAGAAAGACTAATCAATTGGTGCGTTCCGAGAATAGTAGCGGCAAGGATGCCCCCTGCGACATGGCCAATTTCGGGCTACTTCCCCGTCGTTCCGGGCATCCGTGGCCCCCGGACGGGGCAAATGCGGCCGCGTTGGGCCGCGGATGCGCGCCCGTGACCCCGGCGCGGCACGGACCGCCAAGTCGCCCTTGCTGCCCGGATTGCTAGGCTTTCAAGCGCCATGTGGCCATCCCAACCGGGCGTGAGAGAGAAGACGATGACGATTCCTTCAGACGGCACTGAAAAGCCCACGGTGACGGCACCTGTCACCATTATTGGGGGCGACGTCGAAGACGAGATCGCGGGCCCCACGCGCATTGATCGGGATTCGCTCGGCACGCGCGACATCCCGGCTGACGTCTACTGGGGCATCCACACCGCCCGCGCACTCGAGAACTTTCCCATCACGAGGCGCCCCATCTACGTGTACCCCGATCTCGTCACTGCCCTCGCGCGCGTCAAGCAGGCAGCGGCGCGGGCCAACCGGGAGATCGGTGCCCTCGAGCGGGAGAAGGCCGACATCATCGAGCGCGTCTGCGAGGAGATCGTCGGGGGAGCGCTGCACGACCAGTTCGTCGTGGGCGTCATCCAGGGTGGCGCGGGAACCTCGACGAACATGAACGCGAACGAGGTCATCGCCAACCGCGGCCTCGAACTCATGGGCTATGAGCGCGGCGACTACCAGCACCTGCACCCCCTCGACGACGTCAACCGCAGCCAGAGCACCAATGACGTCTACCCGACCGCCGTCAAGCTCTCGCTCGTCTTCGGCATCCGGAGGCTGCTCGAGGAACACCGGATGCTCGCCGACTCCTTCGCGCGCAAGGGCGCGGAGTTTGCGGGCATCGTCAAGGTGGGCCGCACCCAGCTGCAGGACGCCGTCCCCATGACCCTCGGCCAGGAGTTCACGGGCTTCTCTCACACCCTGGTGGAAGACCACGACAGGCTGCGCGAGACGATCCCGCTGCTGAGCGAGATCAATATGGGCGCGACAGCGATCGGCACGGGCATCACCTCGCCGCCCCACTACACCGAGGCGGTCTGCCGCCACCTGGCCGAGGTCTCGGGGATCGACACCGTGACGGCGATGGACCTCATCGAGGCCACGAGCGACACGGGTGTCTTCATGACGGTCAGCGGCACGCTCAAGCGTGCGGCGGTCAAGCTCTCCAAGATCTGCAACGACCTGCGGCTCCTCAGCTCGGGCCCGCAGTCCGGGCTCGGCGAGATCTTCCTTCCCGCCAAGCAGGCCGGGTCGTCGATCATGCCCGGCAAGGTCAACCCGGTCATCCCCGAGGTCGTCAACCAGATCGCCTTCAGCATCATCGGCGCCGACGCGACCGTCACGGCGGCGGCCGAGGCCGGCCAGCTGCAGCTCAATGCCTTCGAGCCGGTCATCGCCCACAGCATCCTGCAGTCCCTTGCCTGGTTGACCAACGGATGCCGCACCCTCCGCATCAACTGCATCGATGGCATCACGCCCAATGTGCAGCGCCTCGCCTCCGAGGTCGAGACCTCGGTCAGCGTCGTGACGGCCCTCACTCCGTACATCGGGTACGCGGCATCCGCGACCCTGGCCCACGCGGCGCTGACGACCAATGCGTCGATTGCGGACCTCGTGGTGCAGAACGGCTACATGTCGGAGGAGGAGGTGCGGCGCGTACTGAGCCCCGAGCGGCTGAGTGGCATCGTGCCGACCACGTCGGCGATCCCGATCATTCCCCGCGCTGACCTCGACGGCCAGGCAGGGCAAACCAGAGGATGACGACGACGGCGACGCCCACGAGGGTCGCCTTGACGAGACGGTCCGCCCACTGTGCCACGCGCAGTTCCTGCAACAACTCCGACCAGTTGCGATCGAGCCATATGCGCGCAGTCGCATGTGTGGTGCCGACAATCGGCCGGGCCGGTGTGCCCGCTCGACTTGCCCGCGCGCAGCGGGTAGTTTCGACGAAATGAACTTCTGGTGGGATGCCACGCTCTGGCTGCTCGTGCTGTGGCTCAGCGCCCTCGTGTTCCAGGTCGCTGATGTCGGCACGGCCTGGTACGACGTGCGTTCCGCACGCACGCGCAATGTGCAGTTCGCGCGGCGTCGGGCCCATGAGATCTTCTGGGTCGTTCCCGCTGCCGCACTCTCGGCGCTCATCCCGGCCTTCGGCATCGCGGTCGGCGCCGGACTCGTGCTCGACCAGGAATGGCAGCTGGCCGCAGGGGTGCTCCTCGCGCTCGCCGTCATCCTCGTCGTCGCCGTCGGCCTGGTCTTCGGGCTCGTGCGCCTGCTCACCCGCGATGCGCAGGGCTACGGCGTGCTGCGGATGCGCGTCAAGGATGCGAAGGCCCGCAAGGTCACAAAGGATGACATCGCGCGCTGGCGTGCCGAGCTCGAGGTGATCGACGCGCGCGAGTCGGTGCGTCACGAGGACATCGCCAGGTGGCTGAGGCTCATCCCCATCGTCTTCGGCGTGCTGTCGCTCGCCGCCGTGTGGGTCGCGATCGGGCAGGACCTTCGGGCCGACGGCAGCTCCGTCACGGCATGGCCCCTCCTGGGCCTCGCCGCACTCATTCCACCCGCCGTGAGCGCTGTGCTCGCGGCACGCGGCGCGCGTCTCTCGCTCAGGGCCCGCGCTGCCTGGGGCGTCGTGAACGGGCGACAGCGCGAGCAACTCGTCCAGGCCATTGAGGTGCTCGAGCGTCGCGCAAACCGCGGCGTCGCAGGGCTCAGCGATCGCGTGAATCGCGCCCTCAGCATCCTGCGCGAGCAACAGCTGTGACCTTCGGCTCGCAGGCGAGCGAGCACCCTGCCGCCAATCCTGAGCCGGTGCTGCACTCGACGCGGCCCGTGCTCGCTGGCCGTCCGCGCGGCGACAACACCGTGCTTGTCTGGGCGATCGTCGGCTACGCGGTGCTCTCGCTCATCGCGCTGATGGTCACGGTCTACCTGCTTGCGTTCCTGGGGGCGACCGCGTTCGTCGTAGCGGGCATCCTGGCGCTCATCCCCCTCGCGATCGTGCTGATGGGCATCTCGTGGATCGACCGCTGGGAGCCCGAGCCGCGCGGAGCACTCACCTTCGCCTTCCTTTGGGGTGCCGCAGCCTCGGTCGCAATCGCCCTCCTCTTCGACCTCGGCGTGCAACTCGTGGCGGCGGTCGTGGGCATCGGCGACGGGTTCTGGTCGCTCTTCCTGGGCCTCGTTGTGCAGGCGCCCATCGTCGAAGAGGTGGGCAAGGCGCTCGGCCTGCTCATCCTCTTCTGGGTCGTCCGTCGCCAGTTCGACGGCCCCGTCGACGGCATCGTCTACGGTGCGATGATCGCGGTGGGTTTCGCCTTCACCGAGAACGTCCAGTACTTCGGCCTCGCGATCGGTGAGGCACAGAGCTTCGGCGAAGTGGGAGAGATCTTTGTCATGCGCGGGCTCATGTCGCCCTTTGCGCACGTCATGTTCACGGCGTGCACGGGCGTGATCATGGGCTTCGCCTCGCGCAGGGCCACGCCGTTCGGCATGGTCGGCTGGGCGGCGCTGGGGCTTGTGCCGGCGATTCTCCTGCACGCCTTCTGGAACGGTTCGGCGCTCTTCGTCACCGACTTCTACGCCTACTACTTCACGGTGCAGGTGCCGCTGTTCGTTATCGGTTTCGTGATCGTCTACTTCCTGCGGAGGCAGGAGCGGGGCCTCACGAGGATGCACCTGCAGGAGTATGCGGCCGCAGGATGGTTCACTGCACAGGAGGTCGGGATGCTCTCGACCGGCCAGGGGCGTCGGGCCGCGGCGGCGTGGGCGCGCAGCCACGGCATCGGCGACGCCTTCGAGCAGTTCGCGCGCAGCGCCACCCGGCTTGCTTTCGCGCGGCACCGGATCGTGCTCGGCAGAGACCGCGCCGCCGCGCACTATGACGAGTCGGTCATGCTCGACCGCATCGTTGATGCGAGGCGACGAATGGAGGGGTCAGCGAGCGTCTGAGTCTCCCACCCGCAGTGGCCTAGACTTGAGGGCCGGAAATTTCTGAGGGGCTGCGGAGTGATCGAAGACGGGCTGGACCACGAGCGCGACTACGTGTCGGGGCTCTATGCGCGCCTCGACGAACTGAGGGCGGAGGCGGAGCGCCAGCTCGTGGCTGTGCGTGCGCAGGGCGGGGGAGGCACCCACCAGGGGCGCTCGGAGCGCGACACCTTCGCACGGCTCTACGAGGACCGCATCGCGCAGCTGCGCGACGTGACCGAGCGTCTCGCCTTTGGGCGGCTGCAGCTCGAAGCATCCGGTGATGCGGATGACCCAGCGGACCGTTACATCGGTCGCATCGGCCTGCGCGACGAGGAGCAGCGCCCCATTCTGCTCGACTGGCGTGTGCCGCAGGCGAGCGCGTTCTACCAGGCGACTGCGGCGACCCCGCTTGGGGCGCGGGCGCGACGCCACCTCATCTCCCGGGGCCGCGAGGTCGTGCGCATTGAGGACGAGATCTTCGACTCCGAACTCCTGAGCGAGGGCGGTGGGCACCAGGGGGAGGGCGCCCTGCTCGCGGCGCTCGGCGCCGAACGCACGGGCCGCATGAACGACATCGTCGCGACCATCCAGGCGGAACAGGACCGCATCATCCGCTCCGACCTCGCCGGTGTGCTGGTCGTGCAGGGTGGCCCCGGCACAGGAAAGACGGCCGTGGCCCTGCATCGGGCCGCCTACCTCCTCTATACCCACCGCAAGCGCCTCGGCAACTCCGGTGTGCTCATCGTCGGGCCCTCGGCCTCGTTCCTCCACTACATCGAGTCTGTGCTGCCCTCGCTCGGCGAGACGGGCGTCGTGCTCGCGAGCCTCGGCGGCCTCATGCCCGGCATCCAGGCGACGACGAACGATGAACCCGCTGTCGCCGCGCTGAAGGGCCGCGGAGCGATGGCGGAGCTCATCGCGCGTGCCGTGCGCTCCCGCCAGCGGGTGCCGGCGGCCCCCGTGCCCATGGTCGTGAATGGCGACACCGTCATGCTCGACCCGTCAACGGTCGAGCGTGCGATCGCTCGCGCGCGGGACACGCGCAAGCCATACAACGAGGCCAGGGTCACCTTTGTGAAGACCGCCCTCGGGGAGCTCACGAAGCAGTGGGCCGCGCAGCTGCGAGCGCAGGGCAACACGATCGACGGTTCCGACCTGCCGATGCTGCAGGAAGACCTGCGCACGGCGCACGACGTGCGGGTCGCCCTCAACACGGCATGGTTGCCCCTGACGCCCCAGAAGCTGCTCCAGGACCTCTACGCGCGGCCACAGTGGCTCGCCGAGCTGACCCCCAACTGGTCGGATGCCCAGCGCGCGCTCCTTCGCAGGCACCGCGACGCTCCCTTCACGGTTGAGGACGTGCCGCTCCTTGACGAGGCCGCGGAGCTGCTGGGCGAGTTCGACGCCGTGGACGCCGCCCGCAAACGGGAGGAGAAGCAGCAGCGCAAGCGCGACATCGAGAACGCCGAGCAGGCGATCGAGAACATGCAGGTCGCAGGGATGATCGACGCGAAGTCGCTCGCGGCGAACTTCGCCGAGACGGGCATCCGCGTGACCACCTCGGAGCGGGCCGGAAGCGACCGCTCGTGGACCTACGGCCACATCGTCGTCGATGAGGCGCAGGAACTGTCACCCATGCAGTGGCGCGTGCTGCTGCGGCGCTGCCCGTTGCGCTCCTTCACGATCGTGGGGGATATCGCGCAGGGCTCAGCCGCGAGTGCGGCACCGACCTGGCGGCAGGCGCTTCGCCCGCTCGTGGGCCGCAGTGCGGAGGCGTCGCGCTGGCGCCTCGAGGAGTTGACGGTCAACTACCGCACCCCGAGCCAGATCGCCTCGGTCGCTGAGCAGTTCGCGATCGACCACGGCCTGCCCGTGACGCCATCGAAGGCCGTGCGCAGCACGCCGTGGCCGGTCGAGTTCACGGGCGACGTCGTGACGGCGGTCGAGACGATGCGTTCGGAGTCGACCGCGGGAACCATGGCAGTCATCGTCATGGAGGGCGCGCTCGAGTCGGTGCTTGCGACCCTCACCGCACGCTTCGGCGACCTTGTCTCGCGTGGCTCCGAGAGCCTCCTGACCCCGATCGTCGTGATCTCGCCGCAGGACTCGAAGGGCCTCGAGTTCGACTCGGTCGTCGTCGTCGACCCCTCAGGCATCGCTGCTGCTCCCCGGGGCGTCAACGCCCTCTACGTGGCGATGACGCGGGCAACGCAGCGCCTCACGATCGTGGGAGAGTTGCCCGCGCCGGGCGAGCAAGCACGCTAGCGCAGCATCCCAATCACGCTCTGCGCGACGATGAAGAGCACGAGTCCACCCAAGAGCAGGTAGGTGCTGTTCACCCGCCTGCGCAGGCGCTGGCCTCGTGGGGCGACGAGGTCGACAGCGCTGTCGGCCGGCGTGGGATGCTGGGAGGGTGAGTATCCTGCCTCCGAAGCTGCTCGAGACCATCCGTGCGCGGGCGGACAAGCACGACCGGGAGAACTCCTTCCCGCACGATGACCTCCGCGATCTCGCCGAGCTCGGGTACCTGCGCATGCTGGTGCCTAGGAGCTTCGGCGGGCTGGGGATGTCTCTCCCGGAGGCGACGCGCGAGCAGGCTCGGCTCGCCGGCGCGGCCCCGGCAACGGCGCTCGCCGTCAATATGCACCTCGTGTGGACCGGGGTTGCCAGGCTTTTGCACGAGCGGGGCGACACGACGCTCGACTTCGTGCTGCGGGAGGCGGCTGAGGGCGAGATCTTCGGGTTCGGAATCAGCGAACCGGGCAACGACCTCGTGCTGTTCGGCAGCATGACCACGGCGGAACCGTCCGCCGACGGCGGCTACCGCTTCACGGGCACGAAGGTGTTCACGAGCCTGTCGCCCGTGTGGACCAGGCTCGGCATCTTCGGCAGGGACGATTCCGGCGCGGAACCCCAGCTTGTGCACGCCTTCGTGGAGCGCGGATGCGAGGGCGTCGAGATCCTCGACGACTGGGACACGATCGGCATGCGCGCCAGCCAGAGCAACACGACGCGGCTCGTGGGCGCCTACGCGCCGGCTGACCGCGTGTTCGGGCAGCGTCCGCTGGGTCCGTCGGCGCATCCGCTCGTCTTTGCGATCTTCGCCAACTTCCTGCTGCTGCTCGCCTCGGTCTACGCGGGGATCGCGCAGCGCGCCCTCGAGCTCGGGGTCGAGGCTGCGAAGTCGCGTCGCTCGCAGCGCACGGGGCTGACGGCCGACCAGAGCCCCGACACGCGCTGGAAGCTCGCGGATGCCGCGCTCGCACTCGACGGCTTCATGCCGCAGCTCGAGGCGGTCGCTCGCGATGTCGATGAGGGGACCGACCACGGCGACCAGTGGTTCCGCGCCCTGACAGGGGTCAGGCTTCGGGCGACAGAGACAGCCAAGTTCGTTGTAGAGCAGGCCGTGCGTGTGTCGGGAGGACGGTCGTATCGCAATGGCGACGAACTGGGCCGCCTGCTGCGCGATGTGCTCGCGGGTGCCTTCCACCCGAGCAATGAGGATGCGGTTCACTCGACCGTGGCCACGGCACTGCTGGGGCCGCTCGAGCAGAACTCGACAGGAGAGGATGACTGATGTCAGAAACGCTTGAGGTCGACGATTCGCTCGTCGTGTGGTCGGAACCGAAGGAATCGCTCGGGGAGCGCCCACTTGTGGTGTTGTTGCACGGTCGCGGCTCGCACGAGCATGACCTGATGCAGCTCGCCCCCGTGCTCTTGCCGGGCGTCGTCTATGCGGCCCTGCGTGCACCCCTGCCGTTCTTCGGTGGCGGATTCACGTGGTTCCCTCCCGCGCAGCCGGGCCTGCCGTCCGCCGAGGGCGTTGCGACGGCGACGCGGGGCATCCTGGCCTGGCTTGACCGCCTTGCGCCTGCTGGCCCGGTCGCCGTGCTCGGATTCAGCCAGGGTGGTGCCCTCGCGACGCACCTCATGCGCTTCGCGCCCGAGCGTTTTGCCGCCTTCGTCAATCTCTCTGGTTTCGTCGTGCCGGGGGAGTGCCCCGCCGATGAGCGTCTCGCCGAACTGCGTCCCCCGCTCTTCTGGGGGCGTGACGTGGCTGACCCCGTCATCCCGACGGAGGCGACGGATGCCACGGAACGTTGGTTGCCGGCACACTGCACCCTGACGCGGCGCCGCTACGAGGGGATCGGGCACGGCATCTCGATGGAGGAGGTCGAGGACGTGCGGGAGTTCTTGCGCGAGCGCGTGTTCACGGCTCCCGGGTCCACGGACGCCCAGGCCGCAAAGGCCGATACAGCACGCACCGAGACCACGCGCGACTGATCCGCGCGGTGGCCCCGGCCGCATGCTGCATCCGCCACGAGGGAGCGGATCAGCGGAGGAACGATACGCCGAGCGACGCGAACACGCCGAAGGCGACACCCCAGATGATGATCGAGATGATCTGCCACAGGATGACCGCGTTCCTGGATGCTCCGAAGGAGACCATTGCCGCGGAGGTGATCTGGCTCGGCAGGATCGTCTGGCCGAGCAGGCTCACTCCCGCCACTCCGTAACGGTCGAATGCTCGCCGCAGCTTCTGGCGCCGAGGGGACGCCTCCCTCTGGTCCTTGCCTGCCACCACCCGTGATCGCAGCTGGTGCGCAGAGACCACGACGATCACCATCGAGATCACATTGCCGACGATTGCGGCGATGATGGCCACGGCGGGAGTGATGCCTGCGAGCACCCCGATGGCTGACCCGAAGTAGGACTCGACGAAGGGAATCGCCGCAACGAGGGCAACTCCGATCCACTGCATGATGGTCGGGAGACTTGCGACGAAGTCCTGGAGTGCGTCGTACATTTGGTGCCTTTCCGTTGGGGTCGACTCCATCCTTTCCGGGAGCACAGAGACCCTGTAGTGCCCACGTGTCATGAGCTCCATGGGTCGAATCGCTCGGGCGGCCGTGACATTTGTCACTGCCATACGCTGGGGGCCATGCGATCAGCGGAATCACCTCCAGCCAGGAGTGTCCACACCACCTGGCTCTACACCCTGGGCTCGATCGTGTTCTTCTTCGTCATCCTGCAGGGCGACGTCATCGTCGTCAGCCTGCAGGCCGTGGGGACGGCGCGCACCGCGGGAGACCTCCCCTGGCTGCTGCTGTCCATCGGCGTCATGGCGCTCGCGCTGGTCTCGGCCGGCATGCAGATCCGCTACTCCTGGTTCCTCCGCGCCGGCCTGGCGGGCGGACTGCCGCGACCTCCTCGCACGATGCTGCTCTGGGTACCACCAGCGCTCATCTGGCCCCTTGGGCTATTCCTGCCCGAGCTCACCCTTCACGCCGCGCTGCCCCTGTGGATGAGCGTCAACCTCGTGGCGCCGCTCCTGCGCCCACTCGAGCGTTGGGCGCTCATCGGGGGTGGAGCCTTGCTCACGGTCGCGCATCCGGTTCTCGCCTGGCTCGTCTTCGGCCACTCGTTCGCGCTCGCGGAGGGGCCGGGCTCCTTCCTGATCTTCAGCTACGGTGCCCTGCTTCCCGTCATGGTGCTCACCGCGCTCTGGTGGTGGCAGGTTGTCGTCGAGCTCGACCGCCATCGCCGCGCAAGCGCCGAGCTCGCTGTCGCGAGGGAACGCCTGCGGTTCGCATCCGACCTCCACGACATCCAGGGGCATCACCTGCAGGTGATCGCGCTGAAGGCCGAGCTGGCCGAGCGGCTGCTCGACGCGGAGCCGGAGACGGCGCGCGAGCACATCCATGAGACACGGATGATTGCCAGGCGAGCACTCGAGGACACTCGGTCCCTCGTGTACGGCTATCGGGATGTCGCCCTCACCGTCGAGCTTGAGAACGCCCGCGAGGTGTTGACGGCGTCTGGCGCCCAGTGCGACCTCGACGTGGGGGCGCAGCCTCTCGACCCCGAGGCCCAGCGGGCCCTTGCGATGGTCGTGCGCGAGGCCACCACCAACATCCTGCGTCACTCCTCGGCAAGCACGGTGTGGATCCGGCTGCGTGATGTTGCCGGTGGCACCGAGCTGCTGATCGGCAATAACGGTGCGGATGCGGCGGCATCAGGGCAGGGGAACGGACTCACGGGCCTGCGCGAACGGCTCGCCGCGGTCGGTGGCCAGCTGGACGTCGATGCCCGCCCGGCGGCGGGGGAATTCGAGCTCCGTGCGTTGGTCCGCGCAATGGAGATGGCCGAGTGATGGACCAGTTGCGCGACGCTTCCGAACCGAAGCGAATCCGGCTGCTGCTTGCCGACGACGAGCATCTGATCCGCGGTGCGCTGGAGGCCTTGCTCGGCCTTGAGCCTGATCTTGAGATCGTGGCGAGTTGCGACAACGGCCTGACGGCGGTCGAGCGTGCGATCGAGACGAGGCCGGATGTCTGCCTTCTCGACCTGGAGATGCCCCACGCCGACGGGGTCGAGGCGGCGGCTCGCATCCTGACCACCGTCGCGACGAGGGTGGTCATCGTCACCCGTCACGCGCGACCGGGGGTCCTGCGACGAGCGCTCGCGGCGCGGGTGTCTGGTTTCGTGCCGAAGTCGACTCCCGCATCCGAACTCGCCGACGTGATCCGCAGCGTTGCGGCGGGTGGACGATACATAGACCCGGAGATCGCAGCCACCGCGTTGACTGCCGAGCGCTGCCCCTTGACTGACCGGGAGCTCGACGTGCTGCGCCACAGCCGGTCGACGATGAGTGTGCAGCAGATCGCCGACGCCCTGCATCTCGCGCCGGGCACGGTGCGCAACTACCTCTCGACCGCGATGGCGAAGCTCGACGCCCGATCGCGCCATGATGCGGCGGAGAGGGCGTGGGAGCAGGGCTGGATCTAGCGAGCTGCATCGCCGTTAACGGACTCATCGCCCGGTGCGGCACTTGGTGCGGCTCTTCCGGGCGATGAGTTGTTCTGCATCAAGCTTGCGCCTCCCAGCAGGGGGAATCAAGCCTTTCCCGCAATAACTTTCCTCACCCCGAGGTGCCGGGTGTCGTCCCCCGTCAAGGGGATACCGCAAACCCCCGGCTCGGGCGATGCTGTTGGCACGGGTCCCGTGTGGTCCCGTGCCGGGCGACCCGACGCGCGGGGCGAGCACTCCACCATCGGTTTGAGACGGGTCCATGACTGACGACGACACAGCGGCTGCCGTGCGTGCCGACTGCGGTGCCATCCGGAGCTTTCTCGAGGCACAGTCGACGGTTGCGTCTCGCGGCTGGCTGGCCCGTCTCCTTGGACGGAGCCCCCTGAGCGTCGAGAGCCGCTCGTGGTTCTGGGCCGCGGCAGGCGAATTCGAGGTGTGCCGCAGCCTCTCGGGCCTGCACACCCCTTACCTCGTGCTGCATTCGGTGTCGGCCAGCTTCGAGGGGCACCCGATCGACCACGTCGTCGTCGGCCCCGGCGGAGCCTTCGCCGTTCACGGGCTGTACGCGGCAGGGGAGGAGGTCGTGGTGTCGGCGCTCGGCCTCCGCGTCGCCGGGCATCCCCTGCCCGAGCTGCGTCGTGCTCGGCACTCCGTCGGGGCCGTCGAGCGCTGCCTCGCGGAGGAGGCAGGCGGCGAGGTACGCGTCACGGGCGTGCTGGCCCTGATCGATGCGGGGGCCGTGACCATGACGGAGCGCCCGCTCGACGTGGCGGTCGTGGACGCCGGGGCACTCTCGAGGTGGATCCAGCGGCAACCACGCACGCTCTCAGACGAGCGGCTGGCCGAACTCGTGCAGGCCGCGTCGCGGCCTGCGACGTGGGCGCGCGAGGGGACTCCCGGATGTGTCGACCCGGCAGACACGGCGACATTCACGCGGGCGCGCACCGAGGTCCTCGCCGCACGCCTGACCCGGCAGCTGTGGATCCTCGCATGTGCTGCGATTGTGGGGTTCGCGATCGTCGCCCTCGTCCTGGCGCGGATCCTCTCGGGCGCGTGAGCGCGGCTGGGCCCCTCAGCGACGCGGCTTGAGCGCGCCCGCCGCCACGAGGCGATCGGGGAGGAGGCGTGACGCGGCGACGATGAGCTTGTAGCGCATGCTCGGCACGACGACGGCGCGGCCGCGGCGCGCCCCGGCGAGCGCTGCGCGCACGACGCGGGGCGGGTGCAGCCACAGGGGCGAGGGGATTGTGTCGGTGCGCACGCGCATCCGTTCATGGAACTCGGTGCGCACGAACCCGGGGGCGACGGCCGAGACGGTGACGCCGTCGCGGCGGTATTCGAGGTTGGCCCAGCGGGTGAAGCTCAGGACCCACGACTTCGCGGCCCCGTAGCTTCCGCGCGGCGAGTATGCGGCGACGCTCGCGACCGTGATGATGGTGCCCTCGTGCCGCGCCCGCATGCTGCGCAGGGCCGCATGAGCGAGTCGAAGTGGGGCGGTCACGAGCACATCGAGATGCCTCTGCTCCTCCTCGATGTCGTTGGCGTGGAATGGCCGCGTGAGGCCGAATCCCGCGTTGTTGACCAGCATCGAGATGGGGGAGGCCTCATCTGCGAGGCGCTCCGCGACGCGGTCCACCTGCGAGCGCACGGAGAGGTCGGCGGGCAGCACCTCGACGTGCACGCCATGCTCGGCCGCGAGCGCCTCGGCCGTCTCGCGGAGCCGAGCCGCGTCGCGGGCGACGAGCACGAGGTCGTGGCCGCTCGCGGCCAGCTGCCGGGCGAATTCGAGACCCAGCCCGGCGGTCGCGCCCGTGATGAGGGCGCGACGGGCAGTGGTGGCTGCGTCGTGGAGTCTCGGGCACATGATGGGTTCACGCTACTGCGGATGCGCCGCCCCGGGGCCGGGGCGCGCCACTCGCCGTGACGACGCTACGCTTCGGGCATGAAGATCGCCCCGCGGAACCGCGTTCTGCTCGCTTTCGCGCCCTATGCCGTCGTCGGCGCCGTGCACCTGGCGGCGCTCGCCGCTGTCGCGGGGGGTGCGGATGCCGCTGCGCTCGTCGCCGTGACCAAGCCGCTCCTCATGCCGCTCCTGCTCCTCGCGTTCCTCCTCAACGCTGCTGGCGCGCGGCGGTCCGTCATCCTGCTGGGCGCGGCGGCGATCACGCTGTCCTGGGTCGGCGATGTCGCCCTCATGCTTCCCGGCGAGGGTTGGTTCCTCGCCGGGCTCTGCGGGTTCCTGGTGGCCCATGTCTTCTACGTGCTCCTCATCGTGCGCCACCTGACCGTCCGGAGGCTGCCGCTCGTCTCTCTCGCCTACGTGGGCTGGTGGATTGCGCTCGTCGCACTCCTTGCACCGCATGTGGGCTGGCTCGTCTGGCCGCTCGCCGGGTATGGGATCGTCCTCGGGCTCATGGCGGTGTCGGCGACGCGCGCGATCGTGCCGGTGGGGCTCGGCGGCTTTCTGTTTCTCTTCTCCGACACGGTGCTCGCGGTCGCCCGCTTCATGCCGAGCGTCGAGCTGTGGCAGCCGGGCTTCACTGTCATGCTCACCTACATCGCGGGGCAGGGACTCATCATCGCCGGCGCGGTGCGGCACCTGCGTGCCGAGCGCGGGGCGGCTCGCGAGCCTGTGTCTGCGGTCTTGCCCGTCATCCGGGTCGACAGCCTCGGCTGAGCGCAGCGAAGTTCACCTCTCGCGTGACTCGCGTTCGAGCCGGCGCCGGTGGTCGCGTTCGGCATCCGCTCGGGCGGCCTCGTCCGGCGTGGGCGCCGTGCCACCGCGTTCGCGGGGCTGCCACCACTGCCCCTCGCCCGAGTCGGGGTAGCTGTCCTGCGCCTGGGTGACGAGCCGCCGCAGTTCCTCCCGCAGCGCCTCGGTGCCGCTCTTCGCGTCATCGGCCGGCGACGGATGCATCGCTCTCCCGATGGCAAACGACACGGGCACGCCGAAGCGATCTCTCGTGCGGATGCGACGGTTCTTCGTGAGCAGGCGGTGGCCGCCCCAGACGGCGACGGGCACGAGGGGCACCCCGGCCTCGGCTGCGAGGCGCACGGCGCCCGTCTTGAGCTCCCGCACGGTGAACGATGCGCTGACTCCGGCCTCGGGGAAGACCCCGATGAGTTCACCCCGGCGCAGCGCCGCAACCGCATCGGCGTAGGCATTGGCACCCGCCTCCATGTCGACTGGAATGTGGCGCATTCCCCGCATGAGCCAGCCGACGACGGGCTTCGAGAACACGGATTTCTTGGCCATGAACCGGATGCGCCGCCTGTTGTGGCGCCAAGTCGCCCACTCGACGAGGGCGAAGTCGAGGTAGCCGAAGTGGGTCATGGCGATGACAGCGCCTCCCGTGTCCGGGAGGTTCTGCGCACCCGTCACGAGCGGCTTCAGCCGGAGGGTCGAGAACAGGGCGCGCCCCGCCGTGATCGCCGTCGTGTAGATGGGTTCTCTGCTCTTCACCCGGCCCACGCTATGCCAGCGCGATCCGAGTGGGCTGGGGCGCGGGCGGAAGGCAGCGGTGGTAGACTTGCGCAGTTGCCGTTAGAACGGCCGCGGATAAAGAGAGCCGGCACATCCTGTGACCGGCACCGCGCAACGAGAGGAAGGGGATCCCATCTATGGCTCTTGAATCAGACGTCAAGAAGGCGATCATCGAAGAGTACGCGACCCACCCGGGTGACACGGGTTCCCCCGAGGTCCAGGTTGCAATGCTGACGCAGCGCATCAAGGACCTCACGGAGCACCTCAAGGAGCACAAGCACGACCACCACTCGCGTCGTGGCCTGCTCCTCCTGGTCGGCCAGCGTCGTCGACTCCTCGGCTACCTGCAGGACATCGACATCAACCGTTACCGCTCGCTCATCGAGCGCCTCGGCCTGCGCCGATAGGTACACGTCGATAGCCTCTGGAGTCGCGAGTCGGTCTCCCCTTGGGAGTCTCCGATGACACCGCGATCTTCTTGGACGGGCCGTCACCTTCGGGTGGCGGCCCGTTTCTCGTCTCCGTTGCCGTCCCCCTCGGCGCGCACTCGCTCGAGCAGGTCCTGCCATGGCCCTGTGAACTGGCCTTCCGGCACCTCGCACTGCCAGTAGGGGCGCTCGGCCGTGGGTGGCTCGCAGGTCACCTGGTAGACGAAACGATCGCGCTGGCCGGTGTCGCTCGCCACCTCGTCGCGCGGGATGCGGGTGAGCAGGTCCTCCCATTCAGGCTCCTGCGGGTCGATGACGGCACTCCAGCGCCGGGTGAGCCCGGCGAAGCCGCCGCTCCGCACGATTGTGAGCTTGACCTCGTGGTCGTTCACAGGGGCACCCCCACGGTGTTCCAGCCTTCCCGCACCGCGCGAGTCTCGGGGGAGTCTGCTCCGTATCGCGCGCCGGCTGCGTCCACGGTCGCGGTCGCGAAGACGGGAAAGGTGACGGTGCGGCTGAGTCGTCCTGAGGTGAGGGTGTCGTACCAGACCTGGCCGGCCCGTTCCCAGGCGTTGCCGCCGATTGCGATGGCCGCGAGCGCGAATGCGCGGTTGGGGATCCCCGAGTTGAGGTGCACCCCGCCGTTGTCGTCGTTCGTGACGATGTAGTCCCGCATATGCGCGGGTTGCGGGTCGCGGCCGATGACATCGTCGTCGAAGGCGGTTCCCGGCTCGAGCATCGACCGCAGGGCGCGGCCCTGCACGAGCGGGGTGAAGAGGCCCGCCCCGATGAGCCAGCTGGCCTCATCGCTGCCTTGGCCGAGCGCATACTGCTCGACGAGCGCGCCGAAGACGTCGGAGACCGACTCGGCCAGCGCTCCACTCTGGCCCTGGTACTCGAGCCCCGCTGCATGCTGCGTGACGCCGTGCGCGAGCTCGTGGCCGATCACGGTGAGCGAGCGGGTGAAACTCTCGAAAACCTGGCCGTCGCCATCGCCGAAGACCATACGGCTGCCGTCCCAGAAGGCGTTGTCGTAGCGATCGCCGTAGTGCACGACGGCGTCGAGTCGCATGTTGTGGTCGTCGATGGATGCGCGCCCGAAGGCGTCAAGGAACATCCGGTGGGTGTGCCCGAGGCCTTCGTGCGCCTCGTCGACGGCGGCATCACCGCTCGGCGGGTCGCCCTCCTCCCGCACAACGCGACCCGGCAGAGTCGTGGTGCGCTCGGCGTCGTAGATGGTGCGGCGCGGGGCCGCGATGCCGTGCATCCCGGGGGAGGGTGCCTGCGTGTCTGTCGAGGCCGGCACTTCACAGCGCTGGCGGCGCACGGGTCCATCGACCAGGAGCGAACGGCGCGCGGATTCCGAGGCGGCCGCATAGCGAGGGTCATCGCTCTTCGCGATACGGGCCAGGAGGTAGGGAGGTACGACGGGGCAGCGCATGCCCCGATACTCGCACCCGCCCCTGTCATTGAGAAGGTTCGCGACGTGGGAATATCTGGGGCATCCGAGCGTTGGCACTACTACATGCAAACGTATCGAAGCAAGGAGCAGGCCATGGGGCAGATGCAGTTCGGCATCTTCAGTGTCGGCGACATCACGACCGACCCGACGACGGGCCACACACCCACGGATGCCTCGCGCATCAAGGACATCGTGCGCATAGCGCAGCACGCAGAAGAGGTGGGCCTCGACGTCTTCGCGATGGGGGAGCACCACAACCCGCCGTTCTTCCCTTCGAGCCCCGTCGCGATCAACAGCTGGCTTGCCGCGAAGACCGAGAAACTCATCCTCTCGACGGCCACGACACTGATCACGACCAACGACCCCGTGCGGCTCGCGGAGGACTACGCGATGCTCCAGCACCTCTCCGACGGGCGCATGGACCTCACGCTCGGCCGCGGAAACACGGGCCCCGTCTACCCGTGGTTCGGCGAGGATATCCGGCAGGGCATCCCGCTCGCACTCGAGAAGTACGCCCTCCTCCGCCGACTCTGGCGCGAGGACTTCGTCGACTGGAGCGGCCAGTTCCGCACCCCGCTGCAGGGCTTCCAATCCACGCCGCGCCCGCTCGACGGTGTGCCGCCCTTCGTCTGGCACGGCAGCATCCGTAGCCCTGAGATCGCCGAGCAGGCGGCCTACTACGGAGATGGCTTCTTCGCGAACCACATCTTCTGGCCCGGCTCGCACACGGCGAAGATGGTGAACTTCTACCGCCAGCGCTTCGAGCACCACGGTCACGGCAGCGCCGCGCAGGCGATCGTCGGCCTCGGCGGGCAGGTCTTCATGCGAACGAACTCCCAGGACGCCGTCAAGGAGTTCCGCCCCTACTTTGACAACGCGCCCGTCTACGGCCACGGCCCGAGCCTCGAGGAGTTCACGTCGCAGACGCCGCTCACGGTCGGCAGCCCACAGGAGGTCATCGACCGCACGCTCGGTTTCCGCGACTACGTGGGCGACTACCAGCGCCAGCTCTGGCTCATGGACCACGCGGGGCTTCCCCTCAAGACGGTGCTTGAGCAACTCGACCTCCTGGGCGGCGAGGTGGTGCCGGTGCTTCGCGAGGAATTCGCCAAGAACCGTCCGGCCCACGTTCCGGATGCCCCGACGCACGACGCCCGCACGGCGGAGTCCGCCGTGCGTGAGGCCGAGGAGAAGGCGGAGGCCGCATCATGACCGTCACACGCCGTCTCGCCGTCGTCTCCGGCGGGCTCAGCCAGCCCTCGTCGACGCGCATGCTCGCGGACCGGCTCACCAACGCCACCGTCGAGGAGCTGAGGGCGCGCGGCACCGAGGTCGATCTCACGAGCGTCGAGCTGCGCGACCATGCGCGCGACCTCACGAGCATGATGCTCACGGGCTTCGCCTCACCGGCGCTTGAGGCCACGATCGACGCCGTCACGGGCGCCGATGGCCTCATCGCCGTCAGCCCCGTCTTCAGTGCCTCCTACAGCGGTCTCTTCAAGTCGTTCTTCGACGTGATCGACCCGGCATCACTGGAGCGGATGCCCGTGCTGTTGGGGGCCACGGCCGGCACCCAGCGCCACTCGCTCGTGATCGAGCACGCCATGCGCCCGCTCTTCGCCTACCTGCGCGCCGAACCGGTCGCGACGGGTGTCTTCGCGGCGACTGACGACTGGGGTTCTGGGGCTGGCGGCGAGCTCGCCGCCCGCATCGAGCGAGCCGCACGCCAGCTGGCCGACCGTATGGAGGCGAAGGGCCGCACAGGACTCAACGCCGATCCCTGGGGTTTCGGCGCTGCCGCGAGCGTGCTCGACGACGTTCAGCGCAGCTGACCTGCCCGCTTGCCGGGCCTGGCCGCCCTGCACGCCGAAACGGCGCGGCGGGAGGGGCGGCGCCTAGCCGATGAGGCTCGGCTCCAGGTCGGCCAGGGTGCGCACACGCGTCATTCGGGTGACGCCGAGGGCTGCTACAGCGAAGGCGACCAACAGCCAGGCGGAGATGACGAGAGCGTCCAGGACCGCTTCGCCCATGTCTCCTCCGTACATCAACTGTCGCAAGCCGTCCACCGTGTACGACATGGGGAGCAGGTGGTGAATGAAGGCGAGGGGTGGTGGCAGGGTCTGCCAAGGGAAGGTTCCGCCGGCCGTTACCAGCTGGAGCACCATCATGACGAGGCCGATGAATTGCCCTACGCTGCTCAACCAGATATTCAGGGCCAGGATGATGGCAGCGAAGGTTGCGGACGACAGCGCCATCAAGCCATAGGCGCCCCATGGGTTCTCGACTCGGAATCCCAGGACGACGGCGACAATGATGAACAGGCCGACCATCTGGAGCGCACCGATGAGGGTCGGTGTGAGCCACCCGGCGATGGTGATCTTCACGGGCGAATGCAGCGCCGTGACTGCGCGCTGAGACACGGGCTTCACAATGAGGAACAGGGCGTAGATCCCTATCCAGGCCGCCAGCCCCACAAAGAACGGCGCGAGTCCCGCCCCGTAGGTTCCCGCCTCCGCAACGGCCGAGGTCTTGACCGTCACGGGGTCCGCAATATTGGCCGCCTGCGCAGACCGCTGCTGCGAGGTTGACTCCGGGATGCGCTCCACCCCCTCGGCCAGTCCGGACTGGAGCGTGCGCACCCCCGAGACGACCTGTGGCAGCCCCGCCGAGAGTTGGGTTGCCCCTGCGTTCACCTGTTCCGCGCCCGACGCCAGTTCGGTCGAGCCGTTGGCAGCCGAGCGGATGCCGCCCACGAGGCTCGGGGCAGCGTCCGCAAGCTGCCGGGCGCCGGCGGCAACCTCGACAGAGCCCGCCGCTAGCGTGCCCAGCTGGGTGGCGGCATCCTGCACTCGCGCGTCACCGGTTCGCACTGCCGTGCCGAGCTCATCCAGAACCGTAAGCACCTCTGCGATTTGCTCGGGGGTCAGCCCCGACGATTGAAGCCGCCGCTCGATCTCGTTTCTGGTCGGATCGAGTCGCGTCACGACATCGCGGGAAACGGCTGCGACTTCTCCGCCCAGGGCGGAAAGGCGCTCGTTGCCCGCCGCCACTTCACCGGCGCCGGTCGCAAGCTGCTCGCTTTGTGCGGGAAGAGAAGACGTGGCGGCGAGCAGTTCGTTCAGGCCGCCGCGAAGTGAAACAGAACCGACCGCGAGCTGCGTGGTGCCCGCCGCCAGTTCATCCGCGCCGCGTGCGGCTGTCTGGGTGCCCTCCAGGAGTTCGTCTACGCCCTCCGTGGCAGTGACAAGGCTCGTGCGGATCGTGGCAAGCCCGCCGAGGAATCGTGCTGCGGCCTCCTTATTGATCTCCTGCACGATCTCGTCCCTGACCGTCTTCACCGCCTGTTGCCCGATCGTCGTGCCCAGGTAGCTGTTCGCGTCATTGGTCGTCAGGAGGACCTCCGCTTTGCGGGGGGCGTCAGTTTCCGATGAAGCCACGCTCTCTGAGAAGTCGGAGGGAATGGTCACCACGAAGTCAAAGTCCTCCGCTCGCACGCCGCGGTCGGCCTCCTCAGCCGATACGCGGTGCCAGTCGAAGGTTCCCGCATCGAGAATCCGCACGGCGATCTGGTCGCCGTAGTTGGTCTCTGTTCCGCCGGAATCCACTCCCTCGTCCTCGACGACCAGTGCAACGGGGATCTCGGCGAGCCTGCCGTAGGGGTTCTGATTCGCCCAGAGGTACATGCCGCCGTAGAGAAGGGGGACTATGCCGAGGGCCAGCAGAGCGAGAAACGCCATCGGCTTGCGCACGAGTCGGCGAAACTCGGCAGCGATCATGGCGGGGATTTTCATGGCGAGACCTCCGGCTCCTCGGACACAGTGAGTAGATGTCGCCGCGAGGGCGGGGGCGCAGCCGCTGGCGCAGCCTGAACGACGTCGCCCGCGCCCGCCGACATGCCGAGGGCGCTCGCCGAGGCCACGCCGGCGATCACCAGGACGGCATAACCGCGCGACGCCAGTTCGTTTGCCCGATCCCACCAGGCGGCTGGGTCGCCACCGTGTCGATCCGGTGCCGTGAGGACGATGCCCTCGACGTCCTCCCTCATGACGGCAAGCTCGGTGAGCAGACGGATCCGAACTATCGGGGGCACTGTGCCGATGGTCCAGGATCGCCACTGTTCCACCCCGAGTGGGCCGAGTGCGCGCCGTGTTGCGCGGGGCCCAGCCGGGAGCCCCGCGAACATGAGTTCTTCCGCTACCACCGTGTATACGCTGACCTCCGGCGAGGGGTCGTTGACATCGGGGGCGTCGACGAGAGCGACTCGCGCGCGCAGCGAGTGGGCGTCCTGGGCGTAATCGATCGTGACGTGTCCGGTGTCGGGTCGCATCCGTCCGGATGCAATCAAGCCCAAGACGCTCGGCCGCTGTGCAGTCTCGGCGAGCGCGAGAGTGGCACGTCCGCTCTGGAACTCAACCGAGATCTTGGGCAGCGCGGATTCGTTCCTGCCCTTGCTTACCTCGTTCACCGCGATGAACATGCAACCTCCCGGAGCCGTGTCCCTCAACCTGGTCGGGGGCAGGGTCAGTGTAGGTCTGCGAAATCCGCGCGGGTAGGGTCCTAGTTCCGCCGGGTGTTACTCCTGCCCGCGCGGCACCTCGAAGCGCAGGAGCGCCGCGATTCCGGTCTTGCCGGGCAGCTCGCTCTTTCGCACGGCGCGCACTCTTCCGCCAGTGCGCAAAACCCGGATCGCAATCTCATCGAAGAGCCCGACGGTGGTGCCTCCTGCAGATGGGGCGGGGGTCACCGTGCCCTCCTCCGAGATGAAGCCCTCGCTGTCGTCGCCCACGTCGAAGAGCATCTCCTCAACGGCACCGGCACTTGCCGCCCGCGCGATCTCGTTGAGCTTGACGCTCGCCCGACCGTGATTGAGGCGAGTGCCGAACGTCTCCCGCCACTCCGCGAGCTGTCGGTCGTTGTCTCTCGCCAGCACCGCCCGAGCGGCCGCGTCGAGTTCTTCGAGGGTCAGGGACGAAGGGTTGATGTCAAGCCCCTCCTCCAGCAGCCGCGGGTAGGTGTTGGCCTCCCGATAGGCAGCGGCAACATCGTTAGCGGCAGCCAGCACGACTGGCGCCTCCCGCCCCTTGATGGCCTCGGCGACGGCGTCTTGCACTATGCGGCAGTATTTGCGGAGCTCGATCTTGTCGCCCGTTGCGCCCCGCGCTCGCGTGCGGTCTGCGTCACCGTCGTTCTCGGAGTGCTGCAGCACACTGTGGATGTCGTCGGGCAGGCCCAGCGTGACCTCGCTTGCGGCGACATCCGCCGAGATGGCGACGAGGCGCGCTGATCCCTCCGTTACGGCTACGGCGTACCCCTTCCTGGCCAGCGTGAGTGACCGAAGAAGCGGTCCCACATCGAATCGCTCGCCCACGCAGACTCGCGGTGGAACAGTGGTCCGTACGCGAAACTCGCGGGCGAACTCCGGCGAGGCGAAGACGACGGCGCCCTGGGCGAGATGGGTCCAGAAGTCGCCCTCCACCACGTCGTCGAGGTTGCGGCGCACGGCGGCACGGGCATCCGTGCCCACGCCGGCGGCCTCAAGTTGCCGCTCGGCCTCGCGGACCGAGTTCTTGTAGTCGAGCCGCAACCGTTCGACCTCCGAGGCGACAGGAGACGTCGGCATCGAGATCATGACGCTCGCAATCGAGCGACGGTCGGCCAGTTCTGTGATGTCTTCGAGTGTCGGTGTGGCCATCATGCCTCCACGGTAGGCGCGGCCTGCCCGCCCGTCCTGTGATGCTCATGTGATTCAGAGGGATGCCGCGCGCCCCTGTCCCGTTGAGGGAGTCGCTGATAGACTCCCCAAGGTTGCAGTCATGCGACCAGAGCAAGAAAACAAACGGAGCAGGCCGGCACGAGGCTGGTCACCGGTGGTGAGTTCCCGTTCCCCGCACAGGGGCACGGTGGTTTTCTACTGTTGGCCAGAGCCCGGCGCCCGCGCAAACGCGTGTGCCCCTGACTGCCCGCTCCTGCTCCGATGTATGAGTCGCGCCCACACGGGGGGCGACGTAAAACAAAGGAGAAGCCCTTAATGGAGGGTCCAGAGATCAAGTTCGCCGAGGCCGTTCTCGACAACGGCAAGTTCGGCAAGCGCACCATCCGTTTCGAGACCGGTCGTCTCGCGCAGCAGGCACAGGGTGCCGTTGCTGCATACCTCGATGAAGACACCATGCTGCTGAGCGCGACGAGCGCCGGCAAGCAGCCGCGCGAAGGCTTCGACTTCTTCCCGCTCACGGTCGACGTCGAGGAGCGTTCCTACGCCGCGGGCAAGATTCCCGGCTCGTTCTTCCGCCGTGAGGGTCGCCCCTCGACCGAGGCCATCCTCGTCTGCCGCCTGATCGACCGGCCGCTGCGCCCGTCCTTCGTCGACGGCCTCCGCAACGAGGTCCAGATCGTCATCACCGTCCTGAGCATCGCTCCGGGCGAGTTCTACGACGCCCTCGCGATCAACGCCGCTTCGGCGTCGACGCAGATCTCGGGCCTGCCCTTCAGCGGCCCGATCGGTGGCATCCGTCTCGCGCTGATCGACGGCCAGTGGGTTGCATTCCCGACCGTTGAGCAGCTTGAGGGCGCGGTCTTCGACCTCACAGTCGCCGGCCGTCGCGTCGTCGACGCGCAGGGCAACGAAGACATCGCCATCATGATGGTCGAGGCCGAGGCCACGGAGGGTTCGTGGAACCTCATCCAGGGCGGTGCCATCAAGCCCGACGAGACCGTCGTGGCACAGGGCCTCGAGGCGGCCAAGCCGTTCCTCATGCAGCTGGTCAAGGCCCAGTCCGAGCTCGCCGCGCAGTCGGCCAAGGAGATCCAGGACTACCCGGTCTTCACCGCCTACGACCGGGTCACCTACGACGCGGTCGCTGAGCTCGCGCAGGAGCGCCTCGCCTCGATCTACCAGATCGCCGGCAAGGTCGAGCGCCAGGACGCGGATGACGCGCTCAAGGCCGAGGTCAAGCAGGCCATCGCCGCCAAGGTCGAGGCAGGGGAACTTCCCGCCGAGGCCAACGGCCAGGTGTCTGCCGCCTACAAGTCGGTCACGAAGAAGATCGTGCGCGACCGCATCCTCACCGAGGGCGTGCGCATGGACGGCCGCGGCCTCGCCGACATCCGCCCGCTCGACGCCGAGGTGCAGGTCATCCCGCGCGTGCACGGCTCCGCGATCTTCCAGCGCGGCGAGACGCAGATCATGGGCGTCACGACGCTCAACATGCTCAAGATGGAGCAGCAGATCGACTCGCTGAGCCCGGTCACCAAGAAGCGCTACATGCACCACTACAACTTCCCGCCCTACTCGACCGGTGAGACCGGCCGCGTTGGTTCGCCGAAGCGTCGCGAGATCGGGCACGGCTTCCTCGCCGAGCGCGCCCTCGTGCCGGTGCTGCCGAGCCGCGAGGAGTTCCCCTACGCGATCCGCCAGGTGTCCGAGGCTCTCGGGTCCAACGGTTCGACCTCGATGGGTTCCGTCTGTGCATCGACCCTGTCGCTCCTCAACGCGGGTGTGCCGCTGCGCGCTCCCGTCGCGGGCATCGCGATGGGCCTCGTCTCCGACGAGGTCGATGGCGAGACGCGCTACGCGGCGCTGACCGACATCCTGGGCGCTGAAGACGCGCTCGGCGACATGGACTTCAAGGTCGCCGGCACGAGCGAGTTCATCACGGCCATCCAGCTCGACACCAAGCTCGACGGCATCCCGTCGTCGGTGCTCGACGGTGCGCTCAAGCAGGCGAAGGAGGCCCGCACGGCCATCCTCAACGTGCTTAACTCGGCGATCGACACCCCCGACGAGATGGCGCCCACCGCGCCTCGCGTCATCTCGGTGCAGATCCCCGTCGACAAGATCGGTGAGCTGATCGGCCCGAAGGGCAAGACGATCAACCAGATCCAGGACGACACGGGCGCCGACATCTCAATCGAGGACGACGGCACCGTATACATCGGCGCGGTCGACGGTCCCTCGGCCGAGGCGGCACGCATGGCGGTCAACGCCATCGCGAACCCGCTCAACCCTGAGGTTGGCGAGCGCTTCCTGGGCACGGTCGTGAAGATCGCCACCTTCGGCGCCTTCGTCTCGCTCATGCCTGGCCGCGACGGTCTCCTCCACATCTCGGAGGTGCGCAAGCTCGCCGGTGGCAAGCGTGTCGAGAACGTCGAAGATGTGCTCGGCGTCGGCCAGAAGATCCAGGTCGAGATCACCAAGATCGATGACCGCGGAAAGCTCTCCCTCGCGCCCGTCATCGACGAGGCCGAGCCTGCAGAGGCAGCGGAGGGCGAGTCGCAGGAAGGCTAGTTCTCCAGCGCAGCCCAGCGGATGCCCGTCTCGCGTTCCCCAGGAACGCGCGGCGGGCATCCGTCGTCTGCGCCTGTCCCTTCGTGTGTGCCTGCCCCGCTGGCGCGCTGTCGTGCCTCCGCTTAGGCCGAGAGGATCGTCATCCACGACACGACGCCGAAGATGATCACGATGACGATCGTGAGCACGGCGAGCAGTCCGAGCCGCCAGCGCAGGTGGTTCACGCCGAAGCGGATGGCGACCATCGCGAGATAGGCGATGACGATGGCGACCATTCCCGCCGTCGCTGCGCCCAGCGGCGGCATCTCGCGCATGAACCAGAGCATGACGAGACAGAGTGCGGCGATCACGCCGGCGACGATGAGCCAGGTGCGTCCAGAGTCGCTCGTCAGCGCCTCCTGCCGGGTGACCTTCTGTGATTCAGACATGGTGACCTCCACCTCCCAGCTTGCCACCGAAGCGTGCGGGGCGCTCGGGGGAGTTCAACATCGCCCCTTCGCGCCCGGTAGGGGTGTATGGAACCGTATATCGCCAATAGGTTTGGTCTCATGCGAGCGATCACCGGCACGGGTCTGTCGGTCGCACCCATCGGCGTCGATGGAGGAGTCTTCGGTTGGGTCTCGGGGCAGAAGGAGACCGCTTCGATGCTGGACGCCTTCCGTGACGCGGGCGGCAATCTCGTCTACACCGCCGACCACTTCGCGGGTGGGCGCAGCGAGGTCATGATCGGCTCGTGGCTGCGCTCCCGTGGCTCGGCAGGCATGGTCGTTGCGACCACGATCGGGCGACATCCGGATGCCCGTGGCCTCGCCCCCCGCATCGTCGCCCGGGCGACCGAGGCCTCCCTGCGCCGCCTCGGCGTCGACCGCATCGACCTCCTCACGCTCGACGGAGACGATCCGACGGTGCCGCTGGATGACACGCTCGAGGCACTCGACATGCTCTGCCGTGCCGGCAAGGTAGGGCACGTCGCGGTCCTTGACCATGCGGCCGCCCGCATCCGGGCGATGGATACGCGCTCTGAGGAGGCGAGGTACCCGCGAGTCGCAGCGATTTTCAACGAGTACTCGCTCGTCATGAGGGGCGCGTTTGAGCGGGAGCTGGCACCGTATGTCGCGACGACCGGCACGGCGTTCTTTGCTCGTCGTCCGCTTGCGAACGGGTTCCTCACGGGCCTGTACCGCGACAAGGGCGCCGCTGTCGATTCACCGATCTGGTCGAAAGCGCTCGCTCACATCGATCGCCGCGGCCTCCGTGTGCTCGACAGGCTCGAGGTTGTCGCGAAGGAGCATGACGCGTCTCCCGCCCGTGTCGCGGCCGCCTGGGCGATTTCGAAGCCGGGCGTGACTGCCGCTATCGTCGCGGCGCACTCGACCGAGGAGCTCCTCGACGTCATGCACGCGCGGCAGATGGCGCTGACTCGCCAGCAGGTCGCGGCGCTCGACGCCGCTTCGGACTGATCCGCTTCTGTCAGAAACCCAGGAGGCAGTGGTCGCCGAGCCGGGAGAGGGCGGCAGTCGTGGCGACGGAATCGCCGACATACCCACCGATCATCGCTCCGTCGCGCACGAGAATGAACTCATCCGCTGCGTCGCCGGGCAGCGGATGCGCCGCGAGGCGGAACTGCTCCGAGATGAAGGCCGTGTACCAGTCGCGATGGGTCGTGACGATCATGCGCACGGGGTGCGCGGGATCGGGGAACTCGCTTGCCGCGTTGATGAAGGGGCAGCCGCGGAAGTCGTCGCGCTGCGCGTCGTGTTGCAGGTTCGCGACCAGCGCGCGCAGGGTCGAGGCGCCATCTCCCGCCTCGGCTGCGAGCGCATTGACGGTTGCGACGGCCTCTTCGTGCGCGCACTGCATGTAGGTGAGGATGAGGGCGTCCTTCGAACCGAAGTGCTTGTAGAAGGTCGCCTTTGTCACGCTGGATTCGGCGATGAGCCGATCGATCCCGACCGAGCGGATGCCCTCGTAGTAGAAGAGGCGCATCGCCGTCGCGAGGATGCGTCCCCGGGCTCCCGGGCCCGAGGCAAAGACCGGCGCGGTCGCGTCGGAGGGGATGCTCAGTCCTTGCGGTGGAGTGTCAGTTGAAAGGGCACTCGAGGAGCCGCGCTGCACTGCGCCGCCCGCTTCGTCTATAGCCACAGCGTGACTCCCTCGGGGTTTGGCTAGATGTTCACTGGTGCGAGAGCGGGCTCCGGCGGAATTTCGGGTCTTCCGCCGGAGCACGTCGCGATTCGGGTTCGCGGGTGTGATTCTCGACTATTGCAGGCCCTGGTGCAGGCCCTCCACCTCGGGTTTGGTGAAGCCGGTCCCCGGGGGCGTGCCCCGTGTTCCTAGTGAGTTCAGGCTAGCAACAACAACGGGGACAGACAGCTCTGTATGTCGGCTTTCCGGGGTACATTTCCGGGTTTCCGGGGGGCATTTGCTCGCGTCTGGCCGATCACGAAGGCGGGGTCGGGGCGGCGGGGTCGTGCACGGTGAGTGCCGTAGGCTCAAAGTGATGAACGGCGCGATGCAGCTACCCCTCTCGGCGGGTGATCAGACCTTCGAGGCGGCAGGTGGCTGCCTCGTCAGGCGCAGCGTGCTGCCGTCCGGCCTGCGCATCCTCACGGAGCGGGTCCCGTCCGCCCGAAGCGCCACAGTGGGGTTCTGGGTCGCGGTCGGCTCGCGCGACGAGGAACCGCCCGCGCTCGGCTCGACGCATTTCCTGGAGCACCTCCTCTTCAAGGGGACCGGATCACGCAGCGCGCTCGACATCGCCGTCGCGTTCGACGAGGTCGGCGGCGAGCACAATGCCGCGACGGCCAAGGAATACACCTGCTACTACGCGAAGGTGCGCGACACCGACCTGCCGATGGCGATCGAGGTGCTTGCCGACATGATCACCTCGTCCCGGCTTGACCCCGTCGAGTTCGAGACCGAGCGCGGCGTCATCCTCGAAGAGCTCGCAATGGCCGATGACGACAACGGCGACTACGCCGGGGAGCGCTTCTACGAGGCCATCTTCGGCGAGCATCCGCTTGCCCGGCCCATCGGTGGTAACCCCGAGGCGATTGCCGCCGTCCTGCGTGATGCCGTGCACGCGCATTACCGCGCGCACTATGCGCCCCACGACCTCGTCGTGACGGTCGCGGGAGCGGTCGACCATGACGAGCTGGTGGCGGCAGTCGAGCGCCACCTGGTGTCGGGCGGGTGGGACCTGGGCGTCGAGCGCGCGCCGGCCTCCAGGCGCCCGCTTGCCGCGGGCGCATGGGTTCCGCAGGCGCGGAGTCTCGTCGTCGAGCGCCCGAGCGAACAGGTCAACCTCTACCTCGGTGTGCCGGGGCTGCCGGCAGGCGATGACCGCCGCAGCGTGCTCACGGTGCTCAACTCGGTGCTCGGCGGCAGCATGTCGTCTCGCCTGTTCCAGCAGGTGCGCGAGCGGCGGGGCCTTGCCTACGCCGTGCACTCCTTCGCCTCGAGTTATTCCGATGCAGGTGTGTTCGGCCTGTTCGCTGCCTGCTCTCCCGCCAAGGCCGGCACGGTCGCCGAGCTCATGCTGGAGGAGTTCCGCGGTGTCGCGAGCGGTGGCATCAGCCAGGGCGAACTCGACCGTGCCCTCGGCCAGCTTGCAGGAGCATCCGCTCTCGCCCTTGAGGACTCAGACACGCGGATGTCGCGGCTCGGCCGGGCAGAGATCACGCTCGGCGAGTTCCTCGACCTCGATGAGGCGCTGCGTCGCCTCTCCCTCGTCACGACGGATGCCGTGGCCGCGCTCGCCGAGGAGCTCTCGCGCGGACCCGTCGCCCTCGCGGCCGTGGGCCGGGTCGACGACGCCACCTTCGAGGGCATCCACACTCGAACCCAGCCGCAGTTCACCGCAATCGAAGGAGAGTGAGACGACGATGTCCCACTTCATCTACCTCGTCCGTCACGGCGAGCAACAGGACGCCGAGCACGGCCTTCCCGACGGGCCGCTCTCGGCGCGTGGCCGGCGTCAGGCGACGCTCATCGCCGACCGCTTGAGCGGGGTGCCGTTCACGAGCGTCTACCACTCCCCGCTGCAGCGGGCGGCCGACACGGCAAACACCATCACGGAGCGGCTCCCCGGCATCACCTCTGAGCCCTCGGCGCTTCTCTTCGACTGTGTGCCCTCGGGGCCGGGCGCGGACATGCCGACCGCCTTCGAGCCGTTCTTCGGCTCCGTGACGGAGGCCCAGATCGAGGCTGGCGAGGCGCAGATGGCTGACGCGATCAGCGAGTGGATGACCCCGTCGCTCGAAGACCGTCACACCCTCCTGATCACGCACAACTTCGTGATCGCGAATTTCGTGCGCGAGGTCTTCTCTGCCTCCTCGTGGCGATGGATGGGCATCAACCAGGCGAACTGCGGGCTCACGATCATCAGGGTCCGCACCGTCAAGGCGCCCGAGCTCATTACGCACAACGACCTGGGGCACCTCCCGCCGGAACTGCGCACGGGACTGCCCGTCGACCAGCCCTACTGAGCGGCGTCGCGCACGACCTTCCCGTACCAGTTGTTGGCGTTGGGGTTGTCGTTGTAGGGCTCGATTGTCTGGTAGCCGGCCTTGCTGTAGAGGCGAGCGGCTGACTCGAGGCTCGCGTTCGTGTCGAGCACCACCTCGTCGGCGCCGAGTTCGACGGCGCGCCGCTCAAGTTCGGCGAGGAGGGCTCCTCCCAGCCCGCTGCCGCGCGTGTGCGGCTGCACGTAGAGGTGCTTGACCTCGAAGCGGGCCGCGCCCGTTTCAGAGGGCGAGATGCGACGGATGCCACCGCATCCGACATCCGCAGCATCCCCTGCGAGGTCCTCACCCTCGACGATCAAGAAGACGCCTCGCGGCGGCACGAAGTCGTCGGGGGAGGGGAAGACCGTGCGGTACGCCTCAGGCCCGGCGGGGAATGACTCTGCGCGGGCGGAGAAGTACTCGGTCAGGAGGGCGAGGGCGTCGTCATCGGCGACGCCCGCTTCGCGGAAGACGGGCATGCCTCCAGCTTAGGAGCCGGGATCGGCGCCGGCCGGTCCTTGGTAGATTTGCCCCATGGCATCAAAGGTCGCCGTCGTCGGCGCGAACGGCAGGATGGGCTCACTCATCTCACGCATCGTCGAGCAGGAGCCCGGCTTCGAGCTGGTGGCGTCCATGAACTCGTCCTCATCGCTTGAGGAGATGCTTGCGGCCGACCTCGTCGTCGACGTCACGCGCCCGGATGTGAGTGCCGACGTCGTCGAGTTCGCGGTGCAGCACGGGCGAAAGGTGCTCGTCGGCACCTCGGGCTGGTCGGCAGAGCGCATCCAGGGCCTCAGCGGCGCGCTCGCGGCGACGCCCGGGTCGGGCGTCATCATCATCCCCAACTTCTCGCTGGGCTCCGTGCTGGCAACCAGGCTCGCGATGGTCGCATCCCGCTTCTACGACTCGATCGAGATCCTCGAGGCCCACCACGCTGGCAAGGTCGACTCTCCCTCTGGCACGGCCGTGCGCACCGCCGAACTCATGGCGAAGGCGCGCAGGTCGCGGGGGCCCGTCGAGGCGCCGCACATCGACCAGCTCGCGCGCGGCCAGCAGGTGGCGGGTATCCCCGTGCACAGCCTGCGCCTGCACGGGGTCGTTGCCCGCCAGGAGGTCATCTTCGGCGGCACGGGAGAGCTCCTGAGTGTCGTGCACGACACGATCTCGCCCGCCGCCTACGAGCAGGGCATCCGGCTCGCGCTCGCAGCGCTGCCCGATGCGGTCGGTGTGACCGTCGGGCTCGAGCACCTGCTCGACCTCGGTGCGCTCACGGCTGACGAGGCCTGATCCCGTGGTCAAGAAGCTCGGCGTCGTCGTCATGGCGGCCCTCCTCGTGCTCTACATCTGGGCGGTCGGTCGGCTCGCGGTCACCCTCATCCTCAGCGGCGATGCCATCGCGGCCGTGATGGGGGTGGCCCTCGCAGTGCTGCCACTGATCGCCGTGTGGGGGCTCGTGAGTGAGGTGCTCTTCGGGGTGCGCAGCGAACGTCTCCTGGCAAGCTTGGAGCAACAGGGCCGACTGCCCGAGCACTCGGTGCCGGTCCGCGCGAGCGGCCGCCCGATCCGCGAAGCAGCGGATGCCGCGTTCCCCACCTACAAGGCCGAGGTCGAGGCCACTCCCGAGTCATGGCAGTCCTGGTTGCGTCTCGGCCTGGCCTATGACGCGTGCGGCGACCGCCGACGTGCACGCCAGGCGGTGCGAAAGGCCATCGCCCTCGCTCGCAACGATCGCGAGAGGTAGCATCAAGCCGATGAGCGCGACGATCCCCACCCCCTACGAAGACCTCCTCCGCGATGTCCTTGACAACGGCATCCATAAATCCGATCGAACGGGAACGGGCACGCGCAGCGTGTTCGGCCGACAGATCCGTTTCGACCTGGCCGAGGGCTTTCCCCTCATTACGACCAAGCGGGTGCATTTCAAGTCGATCGCTCTCGAGCTGCTCTGGTTCCTTCGGGGCGAGAGCAACGTCGGGTGGCTGCAGGAGCGCGGCGTGACGATCTGGGACGAATGGGCGGATGCCGCGGGCGAACTCGGTCCCGTCTACGGCGTGCAGTGGCGCTCCTGGCCGACGCCGAGCGGTGAGCAGATCGACCAGGTCAGCGAGGTGATCGAGCAGATCCGCAGCAATCCCGATTCGCGACGCCTCATCGTGTCGGCCTGGAACCCTGCCGACGTTCCCTCGATGGCGCTCGCGCCCTGCCACGCGCTCTTCCAGTTCTATGTCGCCGACGGCAAGCTCTCGTGCCAGCTCTACCAGCGCAGCGCCGATATGTTCCTCGGCGTGCCATTCAATATCGCCAGCTACGCGCTGCTGACGCATATGGTCGCGGCGCAGACGGGCCTCGAACTCGGTGATTTCGTATGGACGGGCGGGGACTGCCATATCTATGACAACCACGTCGAGCAGGTGACCGAGCAGCTCACCCGTGAGCCGTATCCCTACCCGACGCTCCGCATTGCGGCGCAGCGGGAGAGCATCTTCGACTACGAATACGAGGACTTCACGGTGGAGAACTACCGTCACCACCCGGCAATTAAGGCGGTGGTCGCGGTATGACGAATCCGAGGATCGGGCTCATCTGGGCCGAGGCAGAGGGCGGCATTATCGGCCGCAACGGCATCATGCCGTGGAATGTCCCCGAAGACCTCGCGCGCTTCAAGCGCGTGACGCTTGGCGGACCGGTCATCATGGGCCGCAAGACCTGGGACTCCCTCCCGCCGCGGTTCCGCCCGCTGCCGGGCCGACGCAACATCGTCGTGACGCGCCAGAGCCGATGGGCCGAGCATGGAGCAGAGGCGGCCCCCTCGGTCGCGAACGCGCTCGTCATGGCCGCTGAGGACCTTGGTCCGGATGAGACGGCGTGGGTCATCGGCGGCGGCGAGATCTACGCGGCCGTGATCGACGAGGCCGAGCGGCTTGAGGTCACCGAGATCCGCGCCGGCTTCGAGGGCGACGCGAAGGCTCCCGTGATCGGGCCGGAGTGGACGGTTGTGCGCTCGGACCCTGAGGAGGGCTGGCACGAATCCCGTTCGGGGCTCTCGTACCGCTTCGTCAGTTACGAGCGCGCCTGAGGCACCGCTTTGGACCGGTGAAACTGCCCCGGGTGTCATCTCGATGACTCGGATGCCGCGTGTGAGCGGTAATCTCGGTGTGTGAGTTCTCTCGACAATCCCTTCGGCCAGGTACTGGTAGCCCTCGTCACGCCGTTCACGGCAGACGGTGAGGTCGCGTGGGATGACGTCGAGAAGCACATCGACGACGTCGTGAGCGGGGGAGCAGACGGCATCGTCGTCACTGGCACGACCGGTGAGACGAGCACGCTCACCGACCCCGAGAAGATCCGACTCGTCGAGGTTGCGAAGGCCGTCGCTGGCGATCGCGCCAAGATCATCACGGGTGGCGGGTCCAACGAGACCGCCCACGCGATCGAGCTCTACAAGGCGAGCGAGAAGGCGGGCGCCGACGGCGTCATGATCGTCACGCCGTACTACAACAAGCCGACGCAGGCGGGCATCCTCACGCACTTCCGCATGATCGCGGATGCGACCGACCTGCCGGTCATCCTCTACGACATCCCGGGCCGCACGGGCGTGCCCATCCGCTACGAGACGATCCTGCGCGCCGCGAAGCACCCCAACATCCTCGCCGTCAAGGATGCGAAGGGCGACTTCAGCGAGGTCAGCCGGGTGCTGAACCAGACCGACCTCCTGTACTTCTCGGGCGATGACGCCAACGTGCTGCCGCATCTCGCGATCGGCGCGAGCGGGCTCATCGGCGTGACGGCGAACATCGCCCCGACGCCGTACCGGGTCATCATCGACGCGGTCAACGCGGGCGACCTCAGCTCCGCGACGGCCGCGCACAAGTCGCTCGAGCCGCTCGTGCGTGCCGTCATGACGCACGTGCCGGGCACGGTCGCCGCCAAGTACATCCTGCACGGGCTCGGCCGCATCGGCTCTCCGCGCGTGCGGCTGCCGCTCGTGGGCCCGGAGGACTTCGAGGCCGCCGTGATCGAAGACGAGCTCGCGCTCGTCGGCGACATCCCGGGCCTCGACCTCAGTAACTTCCGTCCCGACCGCAATGCGGCGGCCGGCGGTGCCCTGCCCAAGGTGGCGGGCACGACTCGCTGACACAGCGACGCACAACTTGATACCGAGGGCTAGCGACCCTTCCATCGGCCTGCGGGCCGCGACACCACAGGACGCCATGAACTCACACATCTACGCACCCGCGAAGCTCAAGCCAGGCACGCTCCGTGTCATCCCGATCGGCGGTCTCGGCGAGATCGGCCGAAACATGACGGTCTTCGAGATCGACGGCAAGCTTCTGATCGTCGACTGCGGCGTGCTCTTCCCTGAGGAGCACCAGCCCGGCGTCGACCTCATCCTTCCCGACTTCACGCCCATCCGCGATCGCCTCGACGACGTGCTTGGCATCGTGCTCACGCACGGCCACGAAGACCACATCGGTGCCGTTCCTTACCTGTTGCGCCTGCGGCAGGACATCCCGCTCATCGGCTCGAACCTCACGCTCGCCCTCATCGAGGCGAAGCTCAAGGAGCACCGCATCACGCCGTACACCCTCACGGTCAAGGAGGGGCAGAAGGAGACCTTCGGGCCCTTCGACCTCGAGTTCATCGCCGTGAACCACTCGATTCCGGATGCCCTTGCCGTCCACATCACGACCGTCGCCGGCACCGTGCTCCACACGGGCGACTTCAAGATGGACCAGCTGCCCCTCGATGACCGCATCACCGACCTGCGGGCCTTCGCACGGCTCGGCGAGGCTGGGGTCGACCTCTTCTTGCCCGACTCCACCAATGCGGATGTCCCGGGCTTCACCGCGCCCGAACGGGGCATCGGTCCTGTGCTCGAGTCGGTCATCGCCAAGGCGCCGCGCCGGGTCATCGTGGCGAGCTTCTCGAGTCACGTGCACCGTGTTCAGCAGGTGCTGGATGCCGCCCACGCGAACGGGCGAAGGGTTGCCTTCATGGGCCGGTCAATGGTGCGCAACATGGGCATCGCGGCTGACCTCGGCTACCTCAAGGTGCCCGATGGCGTGCTGATCGACCAGAAGAAGGCCGACCAGTTGCCCGACGACAAGATCGTCTACATGAGCACGGGGTCGCAGGGCGAGCCGATGGCCGTGCTGGCCCGCATGGCGAACCTTGAACACAAGATTGAGATCGGCAAGGGCGACACGGTCATCCTCGCGTCGAGCCTCATCCCGGGCAACGAGAACGCGGTCTACCGCGTCATCAACGGCCTGACCAAGCTCGGGGCCAACGTCGTGCACAAGGGCAACGCCAAGGTGCACGTCTCTGGCCACGCGAGCGCGGGCGAGCTGCTCTACTGCTACAACATCCTGAAGCCGAAGAACGTGCTTCCCGTCCACGGTGAATACCGGCACCTGGTGGCCAACCAGCAGCTCGCGGTGCAGACGGGCATCCCGGAGGAGAACACGATCATCGCCGAGGACGGCACGGTCATCGACCTGCGCGACGGCGAGGCGACGGTGGTCGGCCAACTCGACCTCGGGTATGTCTACGTCGACGGCTCGACCGTTGGTGAGATCACAGATGCCGACCTCAAGGATCGACGGATCCTCGCCGAGGAGGGCTTCATCTCGATTTTCGCAGCGATCGACGCACAGACGGGTCGCGTCATCGTCGGGCCGGAGATCCAGTCCCGCGGCTTCGCGGAGGATGAGGCCGTGTTCGACGCCGTCAAGCCGCAGGTCGTGAGGGCCCTCGCGGAGGCCGCCGAGAACGGCACTCGCGATACACACGCCTTCAGCCAGGTCATCCGTCGTACGGTCGGGCGCTGGGTCAACACACAGCACCGTCGCCGGCCCATGATTGTCCCGGTCGTGATCGAGGCCTAGAGTCCGGCAGGTTGATAGGCCCGCCAGGGTCGTCGCGAAACCCGGCGGGTTGAGTGAAGCCCGCCAGGGCTGTATCGAAACCACGCCGCACCCCTAACCGGCCTTCGTCGGTGCCCGCAGGTACCGTGGTCGCATGGCTACGAGCACCAAGTCGACGTCGCGCGCGCGAAACGCTCCGGCGCGCAACGCGAAGGCTCCCGCGCGCACGGCGGCGACGAAGAAACTCCCCGCGCAGCCTCCTGCGCCGGAGCGAGGCGTCGTCACGAGTGCCTGGCTCGGTGCTGCCCATGTCGTGGGTGCCGCCGCTCGCCTCTTCGGGCGTGAGACGCTCGCCAAGGAGGAGCGCCGCGACGGGGTGCCGTTCTTCATCTTCCTGCTGGCGATTGCTGGCGCCGTGGTCGAGTGGTTCATGCCGAATGACCCGGTCGCAATGGCGCTCGACGCCTGGACCTTCGGCGGGCTCTTCGGGCGGGTCGCATACGCGCTTCCCGTCATCATGGTGCTTTTCGCGCTGTGGCTCTTCCGCCATCCGGCCTCCGTCAACGACAACGGCCGCATCGGCATCGGGCTTGCCGTGCTCCTCGTCAGTGTGAGCGGGCTCTGCCACATCTTCGGGGGCACACCGCAGCCGAGCGCGGGACCCGTCGCGCTCGCCTATGCGGGCGGCATTCTCGGCTGGATCGCGGGGCAGCCCTTCGTGCAGCTGGGGGTCGCGTGGCTCGGCGTCGTACTCATGGGCGTGCTGCTCATGCTGTCGATCTTCATCATCACCAAGACACCGCCGAATCGCATCGGTCGTCGACTGCGCGAGCTCTATGCCTACCTCTTCGGTGAGCAGTTGCCCGAGGGGGAAGGCCGAGCCAAGGATCAGGCCACAAGCGAGATCGCCGACTTCGGCGACCTCGGCATCGACCCGGAGGAAGCGGCGACGCTTCCATGGTGGCGCCGAAACAAAACGCAACGCGAGACCGATCCGGCCTTCGACAGCCCTGTCGTCGCCCGCGCCGACGAGACCGAGGTCGTCCCGAGCGATGCCCCGCCCATGACTGAGAATCCCTTCGGCGGCGTCGAGCTGCTCGAGGAACTCGCGAAGGCAGAGGATGCGGTGAAGCGCTTCACGGGGGAGGTACCGCCGGCCGCTGGCCAGGGCACGGGCATTCGTGACGACGGCGACTCGGCCGTCGACCTTCTTCCCGGCTTCACGGACTCGGCGTCGGAGAAGGGCCGCAAGGGCGAATTCGACGGCGATGCCGAGCGTCCGCAGGCGCCCTACCGGCTCCCCGCATCCTCGGCGCTCAAGCAGGGCACGCCGCCCAAGTCGCGGTCCCAGGTCAACGACGACGTGGTCGCGGCGATCACCGAGGTGCTCAAGCAGTTCTCGGTCGACGCGAAGGTCACGGGCTTCAGCCGCGGCCCGACAGTGACCCGCTACGAGATCGAGCTCGGTCCGGGCGTCAAGGTCGAGCGCGTCACCGCGCTCAGCAAGAACCTCTCCTACGCCGTCGCGAGCAACGAGGTGCGCATCCTCTCGCCCATCCCCGGCAAGAGTGCGATCGGCATTGAGATCCCGAACCTCGACCGCGAGATCGTCTCGCTCGGCGATGTGCTTCGCTCGAAGGCGAGCACCTCGAGCCGGCACCCCATGACGATCGGGGTCGGCAAGGACGTCGAGGGCGGCTTCGTCGTCGCCAATCTCGCGAAGATGCCCCACCTCCTCGTCGCCGGTTCGACCGGCTCGGGCAAGTCGAGCTTCGTGAACTCGATGATCACCTCGCTCCTCATGCGCGCCAAACCCTCCGAGGTCCGCATGGTGCTGATCGACCCCAAGCGCGTCGAGCTGGCGCCCTATGCCGGCATCCCGCACCTCATCACGCCCATCATCACGAACCCGAAGAAGGCCGCTGAGGCGCTCGCATGGGTCGTGAAGGAGATGGATATGCGGTACGACGACCTCGCGAGTTTCGGGTACCGGCACATCGACGACTTCAACGCCGCGGTCATCAACAACGAGATCGTGCTTCCGGAGGGCAGCCAGCGCAAGCTGAAGGCATACCCGTACCTCCTGGTCGTGGTCGATGAGCTGGCCGACCTCATGATGGTCGCGCCGCGCGACGTCGAGGACTCGATCGTGCGCATCACGCAGCTCGCCCGAGCATCCGGTATCCATCTCGTGCTGGCGACCCAGCGACCCAGCGTCGATGTCGTGACGGGCCTCATCAAGGCCAACGTGCCGAGCCGCCTCGCCTTTGCGGTCAGCAGCATGACCGACTCCCGTGTGATCCTCGATCAGCCCGGCGCCGACAAGCTCATCGGCCAGGGTGACGCCCTTTTCCTGCCCATGGGTGCTTCGAAGGCCATCCGCGTGCAGGGTGCCTGGGTCGGCGAAGACGAGGTCAACGCCGTCGTCAAGCACGTGACGCAGCAGGCCCGGCCCGAATACCGCCAGGATGTCGCCGAGGTCGCCGAGAAGAAGCAGATCGACAGCGACATCGGCGATGACCTCGAGGTGCTACTCGCCGCGGCGGAGCTCGTCGTGAGCACGCAGTTCGGCTCGACCTCGATGCTCCAGCGCAAGCTCCGTGTCGGCTTCGCTAAGGCGGGACGCCTCATGGACCTCCTGGAGTCTCGCGAGATCGTGGGCCCGTCGGAGGGTTCCAAGGCGCGCGATGTGTTGGTCACGCCCGAGCAGCTCCCTGGCGTGCTGGCGCGCCTGCGCGGGGAGGAGCCGCCGGCCCCATCGGCTGCGCCCGTCGCCTCCTCTGCCCAGGCCTCGCACGCCGACGACCCCGTCGCTGCCATGACGAGCGGCTACGATGAGGTCGAGGCGTCTGACAACGAGGATGCCTGGCAGCTGACCGACAGGGAGTAAGGCACGTGGGGGTCCCCGATTCACTGCGTGGCCGCGTCATTCGCGCGGGAGACACGCCGGCAAGCATCCTGAACGTGCCGAACATCATCACGATCGTACGCATCCTCCTGGCGCCCCTGTTCTTCTGGATGCTCCTTGCCGATGGGGGAGCGTATTCGCCCCTCCGCTGGGCCGCCGCTGCGGTCTTCATCGTCGGCATCGCGACCGACAGCATCGACGGGCACATCGCCCGCCGGCGCAATCTCGTGACCGACTTCGGCAAGCTCATGGACCCGATCGCAGACAAGCTACTGACGGGTGGTGCGCTGGTCTGCCTCGCCCTGCTCCACGAACTCGCGTGGTGGGTCGTTGCGGTGATCCTCGTCCGCGAGATCGGCATCACGCTCTACCGGGTTGCGATGCTGCGTGACCGGGTCATCCCGGCGTCGCGCGGAGGCAAGCTCAAGACAGTGCTGCAGTCGGTCGCGATCTCCTTCTTTCTGGTTCCGCTGTGGACGGTCGTGGGGGATTGGATCCACTGGGTCAACGGCGCGCTCATGACGGCTGCTGTCGCGGCGACCGTCCTCTCGGGCCTTGACTATCTCCTCAAGGCGCGCCAGGGGAGGTCGGCGTGACTGCTTCACGCGAACTCGTCGAACTGCTGATCGAGCGGCGGCTCACGATCGCCATTGCGGAGTCACTCACGGGAGGGCTTGTGGTGTCCGACCTGATCGCGACGCCCGGGGCATCCGCGACCGTGCTGGGCGGGGTGGTCGCCTACAACACCGAACTCAAGCGCAGCGTGCTGGGCGTCGACGCCTCGATCCTCAATGTGCACGGGGCCGTGCATCCGGATGTCGCGGGCCAGATGGCATCCCTCGTGCGGGATGTACTCGCGGTCGATGGCGTGCCCGCCGACATCGGCGTCTCGACGACGGGCGTCGCTGGGCCAGACTGGCAGGACGGCCGCCAGCCCGGCACTGTTTTCATTGGTGTCGCGATCGGCTCTGATCTCCGCGTCTCGTCGCACGAGTTTGAGGGGGACCGCGACGCGATCCGACGCCAGGCGGCGGATGCCGCAGTGCTCGCGGTGCTCGATCGACTTCGCTGATCGAGTCTGGGAATACCCATCGCTACGATCTGGTTACAGCAGGTACATTCACAAGCACCGCACAGACTGCGATGACTAGAGTTTCACCCACGCTAGGCTTCCAGTCACGTACATTTTGGGGAGGGTCCAATGGTTCTCGTTCGTCAGGAAATCGGGGACGTTCTGCGGGACTTCCGCCTGCAGAAGGGGCACACCCTCCGTCAGGTTGCGAGCCGCGCCAGTGTGGCGCTCGGCTATTTGAGCGAGGTGGAGCGTGGCCAGAAAGAGGCCAGCTCCGAGATCCTCGCCTCGGTCGCAGAAGCGCTCGACACTCCGATCTCCGTCATCATGCACGAGGTCGGTGATCGCATGGCGATCATCGAGGGCCTCAATGTCATTCCCGACACCGTTCCGGAAGACTTCGGCAGCGCCTTCAAGCGGGAGTTCCCGCGCAACGGCTTCGGGTCGTCCATCGAGCCAGGCATGGCGGTCCGCTGAGCCTCTTCGCCTTGCCGTTCTCGGAGGCGTCGTGCGTCTGAGTGAGTTCTGGATCGCCGTCACCGAGGAGTTCGGCGAAGCCTATGGCCGGATGCTCGTACACGACCTGGTCTTGACCGAGCTGGGCGGCGTCACCGGCGAGGTGGCGCTCCGCCAGGGCGCTTCTCCGCGCGACATCTGGGTTGCCCTCTGCAGGGCGTCTGACGTGCCGTCGGACCGGTGGCACGGCGTCGGTCGGCTGCGGGAGCCCTGACCCGGGCGCGACTCTGCTGTCATTCAAAGACGACACGCCGAACATTCACTCGAACATGTGTTCGGTCGAGAGTAGGCTCCTTCACAGCGGTGGATCGAAAGCAGTTCTCACACTTCCGGCTGCGCCCCGACGACTGTCGGTGGTGCCTCCTAGTGTCTGAGGTGCTGGCGATACGCCGACAACCAGCCTTGTCGTACGCGGTCGGACCCTGCACCATCGGTCCTCCTGCAAGGCGACAGAAGACAGGCACACCACCTCGTCACGGCCGAAGAGATTCCGGGCGTGCGCAACGACAGGAGCTTCACAATGGCATCAGCAGCCGATCGCGAGAAGGCACTCGACACCGCACTCGCGCAGATCGACCGGCAGTTCGGCAAGGGCTCGGTCATGCGCCTCGGCAGTGACGATCGTGCACCCGTCCAGGTCATCCCCACCGGTTCCATCGCCCTCGACGTCGCGCTGGGCGTCGGCGGCCTGCCCCGCGGGCGCATCGTCGAGATCTACGGCCCGGAGTCCTCGGGTAAGACGACGCTCACGCTTCACGCAATCGCCAATGCGCAGCGCGCTGGCGGCATCGCGGCCTTCATCGACGCGGAGCACGCGCTCGACCCCGAGTACGCAAAGTCCCTCGGCGTCGACATTGACTCGCTCCTCGTCTCCCAGCCAGACACGGGTGAGCAGGCACTCGAGATCGCCGACATGCTCGTGCGCTCGGGCTCGATCGACCTGATCGTCATCGACTCCGTCGCCGCACTCGTGCCGCGTGCTGAGATCGAGGGCGAGATGGGCGACTCCCACGTCGGCCTGCAGGCGCGACTCATGTCCCAGGCGCTCCGCAAGCTCACCGGTGGCCTCAACTCGACCGGCACCACCATGATCTTCATCAACCAGCTCCGCGAGAAGATCGGCGTGTTCTTCGGCAGCCCCGAGACCACTGCGGGTGGTAAGGCGCTCAAGTTCTACGCTTCGGTTCGCCTTGACATCCGCCGCATCGAGACCCTCAAGGAGGGCACCGACGCGGTCGGAAACCGCACTCGCGTGAAGGTCGTCAAGAACAAGATGGCACCGCCTTTCAAGCAGGCCGAGTTCGACATCCTCTACGGCGTCGGCATCTCCCGCGAGGGCAGCCTGCTCGACTTCGGTGTGGAGCACGGCATCGTCCGCAAGTCGGGTGCCTGGTACACCTACGACGGTGACCAGCTCGGGCAGGGCAAGGAGAACTCCCGCCGGTACCTCATCGAGCACCCCGAGGTCGCCAAGGAGATCGAAGACAAGATCCTCGTCAAGCTCGGCATCACGAAGGACCCGAATGCTGTCGCAGCGCCGGCAGACAACGTCGAGCCGATCGTGCCGAAGGTCGCTGGCCGCAAGGCCGTAGGGGCCTGACGTAGTGTCCTCCAGCAGCGGTGACGGGGGCGGGCATCTCGCCCCCGTCACCTACCTCCCGGGCGCACGCGCCGACGCAGAGTGGGCGGTGCCCGGGGTCGACGAGGCGCCGCGCGACGCGCCGCAGGTTCCTGAGCGCCAGGCGAAGCGCGCGTCCAATGTGAGTCTCGCGGGACTCGGCCGTCGCAACATGTCTCGCTGGGAGCTCGAAAACCTCCTGCGCTCGAGAGACCTTGACGATGAGGCGATCGAGTACGAGCTCGGCCGGCTCGAGGCGGTGGGCCTGGTCGATGATGCTGCCCTCGCAGAGACCCTCGTGCGCACGCAGCACGAGCGCAAAGGGCTCGGCAGGCAGGCGATCGTGGCGGAGCTCCGGCGCAGGCACATCGAGCAGGAGATCATCGACGCAGCGCTCGAGTCGCTGGGGCGAGATGACGAGCGTGAGCGTGCCATCGAGCTCGCCGAGAAGCGCGCCTCCCAGTTGCAGTCCTATGACCATGAGACCGCCAAGCGCCGCCTGACCGGCTTCCTCCAGCGCAAGGGCTACTCGTCCGAGGTCATCCGCGACGCTGTCGACCGGGCCCTCGGGTCGCCGCGCTCCCGCCCGGGAGGCGTGCGCTTCCGCTGAGGGCCACGCAGCCCGCGACTACCATGGGGCCATGCAACTGGGCCGAGCTATCCTGTGCGGCTTCGCGGTCGCTGCCCTCGCCGGGTGCTCGGCGATGCCTCCCGTCGTCGAGTCCGCAAGTCCGCAACCTCCCTCGCCCAGCGCGGTCTCTAAGGAGACATCGCTGGAGCAATCCCTCGTCGGCACCTCGTGGCAGGGGGTGGACAGTGCAGGCGACCGTACGTCTTTCACCCTTGAGCCCGATCACACGGTCATCGTCGCCTTCAACGATGGCGACTGGCATGACGAGCGCGACACCTGGCAACTCGACGGCGGAGTGCTCACGATCACTGTGCACGTGGACGCCGTCCACGGTGATCTCGTCTACCGGGCCGACTACGTAGCATCCGCCGACACGCTCGAGGCGACGGCCACCTCGACGCTGAGTGAGCGCACGCTCACGGTCACTCTCGAGCGCTCCTGAGCGCCCCACCCGTGCGGCCCAGCGGCGTTAGGCTAGCGTGATCATGACCACGCTCGCTCCGTCCCTCGCATCGCCCCAGGGCACATCGCCGCGCACCTACGAGGTGCGCACCTATGGGTGCCAGATGAACGTCCACGACTCAGAGCGGCTCAGTGGTTCCCTCGAAGCGGCGGGCTACGTGCGGGCTGACGGCACGGAAGCGGATGTCGTCGTCATCAACACCTGCGCTGTGCGGGAGAACGCCGACAACAAGCTGTACGGCAACCTTGGCCAGCTCGCCTCGATCAAGCGTCGCCACGAGGGGATGCAGATCGCCGTGGGTGGCTGCCTCGCGCAAAAGGACAAGAACGTCATCCTTGAGAAGGCCCCCTGGGTCGATGTCGTCTTCGGCACGCACAACATGGGGTCCCTCCCCACGCTCCTCGAGCGCGCGCGGCACAACGGCAAGGCCGAGATCGAGATCCTCGAGTCGCTCGAGGTGTTCCCCTCGACGCTCCCGACGCGGCGTGAATCGACCCACAGCGGCTGGGTCTCCATCTCCGTCGGCTGCAACAACACCTGCACCTTCTGCATCGTGCCGGCGCTGCGCGGTAAGGAGAAGGATCGCCGTCCCGGCGACATCCTCGCTGAGGTACAGGCGCTCGTGGACGACGGCGCGATCGAGGTCACGCTGCTCGGCCAGAACGTCAACTCCTACGGCGTCGAGTTCGGCGACCGGCAGGCCTTCAGTAAGCTCCTTCGTGCGACGGGGGAGATCGACGGGCTCGAGCGCGTGCGCTTCACGAGTCCGCATCCTGCCGCATTCACTGACGACGTGATCCACGCCATGGCGGAGACGCCCAACGTCATGCCACAGCTCCACATGCCCCTCCAATCGGGCTCCGACCGCGTCCTCAAGGCGATGCGTCGCAGCTACCGCTCGGAGCGCTTCCTCGGCATCCTCGACCGCGTGCGTGATCGCATCCCGCACGCCGCGATCTCGACCGACATCATCGTGGGCTTCCCGGGGGAGACAGAGGAGGACTTCCAGGAGACGCTTCGCGTGGTCCAGCAGGCGCGCTTCGCCTCTGCATTCACCTTCCAGTATTCAATCCGGCCTGGCACGCCCGCGGCCACTATGCCCGACCAGGTGCCCAAGGCTGTCGTGCAGGAGCGCTACGAGCGGCTTGTCGAGCTGCAGGACCGCATCTCCTGGGAGGAGAACCAGAAGCTCGTCGGCACCACGGTCAACGTCATGGTCTCGGCCGAGGGCACGAAGGACGCGCAGACGCACCGGCTCTCCGGTCGCGCCGAGGACAGCCGTCTCGTGCACTTCGCGCTGCCCCAGGACTCGCCGACGCCGCGCCCCGGTGACATCGTGACGGTCGTCGTGAGCGACGCCAAGCCCTTCTACCTCATTGCGGATGCCGCGGCGGGAACAGCCCCGAGCATCCGACGCACCCGTTCCGGCGATGCGTGGGACCGTGCCGAGGCGGCTTCGTGCGGCGTGCCCGCGTCGGCGGCCTCGGGCACGAGCACGCCGGGGCGGGTCTCGCTTGGCCTGCCGTCGCTCCGCGTGGCGACCGTGCCGATCTACGACTCGGCTGACGGAGAGCGCTGAGCACTGTGGCCGAGCAGCCGCCCCTGATCGCGATCGTCGGTGCGACCGGCACAGGCAAGAGCGAACTCTCGCTGGAGGTGGCCGAACGGATCGCGGATGCCGGGGGTTCGGCCGAGATCGTCAACGGCGACGCCATGCAGCTCTACCGCGGCATGGACATCGGCACGGCGAAGATTCCCCTAGGGGAGCGTCGAGGTGTCCCGCATCACATGTTCGACGTGCTCGACGTCGACGAGGAGGCGAGTGTCGCCGCCTTCCAGGAGCAGGCACGCGCGGCCGTGACGGAGATCGCGGAGCGAGGCGCGACGCCGATTCTCGTGGGAGGCTCGGGACTCTACATCTCCTCGGTGCTCTTCGACTTCCGGTTTCCTGGCACGGATGCCAGCGTGCGCGAGCGCCTCGAGGTCGAGCTTGAGGCGGCCGGCCCCGGTGCGCTGTTCCGACGGCTGCAGGAGCGCGACCCCGACGCGGCAAAGTCGATCGGGCCGCACAATGGTCGACGCATCGTGAGGGCCCTCGAGGTGATCGAGATCACGGGGGAGCCTTTCGGCGCGGGCCTCCCGGAGGACGCTCCCTGGTGGCCCGACACGCGCATCCTGGGCCTCACGGCGCCGCGCGACGTGCTCGTGCAGCGACTCGATGCCCGTGTGGAAGGCATGTGGCGCTCCGGCATGCTCGATGAGGTCGAGTCGCTCATGGCCGCGGGAATCGAGCGCGGCGTCACGGCACAGCGCGCAATCGGCTACGCGCAGGCGATCGCCCAACTGCGGGGCGAGCTTTCCCGTGAGGCCGCGATCGAGCAGACTCAGGCGCTCACCCGACGCTACGCACGGCGGCAGGTGGGCTGGTTCCGCCGCTATCGTTCGGCGCTGTGGCTCGAGCACGACAACCCGGAGAGGGCCGATGCCGCGGCTGTCCGCGCACTGGCCGGCACAACCGCGCACGTATCCTTGGACAATGCCTGAGATCCATTTCACCAAGGGGCACGGCACGGGCAATGACTTCGTGCTGTTCGCCGACCCAGACGGCACGATCGAGCTGAGCCCCGAACAGCTCGCCGCGATCGCCGACCGACGCTTCGGCGTGGGTGGCGACGGCGTGATCCGGGCGGTCCGCTCGTCCAAGCTTCCGGAGGGGGCGGCTGCCCTCGCTGAGGATGACGCTGCCGAGTGGTTCATGGACTACCACAATGCGGATGGTTCACCGTCGGAGATGTGTGGCAACGGCATCCGTGTCTTCGCGGAGTACCTCACGGCAAACGGTCTCGTCGAGCTTGGACGCAATGACACGCTGACGGTTGGCACGCGGGCTGGAGTGCGCGACCTCCAGCGCAACCAGCGCGGCTTCCAGGTCGACCTCGGCCGCTGGCGCCTCGACGGTTCCGATCCCCTCGTCCGCACGGCAGGCGTGCCCGTCGCGCGTCCCGGCCTCGGCATCAATGTCGGCAACCCGCATGTCGTCGTGGCGTTGTCATCGAAGGACGAGCTGGATGCCGCAGATCTTTCTGTCCCGCCCGTCCTGGAACCCGAGGCGCCGGATGGGGCGAACGTCGAGTTCGTCGTACCGCACGACCCGCTCGTCGTGGATGGCATAGGGCACATCACGATGCGGGTGCACGAGCGTGGGAGCGGCGAGACCCTCTCCTGCGGCACGGGTGCCGCGGCGGCTGCGCTTGCAACGCGTCACTGGGCGGGCGCCGGCGCTCCAGACCACTGGCGCGTTGACGTGCCGGGTGGGTCACTCGGCGTGCGGATGTGGGCGGCTGAGGACGGCGAGCACGTCTCGCTGAGTGGTCCAGCGGTGCTGGTCTTCGAGGGAGACCTCAGCGTCTGACGCCGTCAGCGTCGGCGAACGCGGAGTACGCGGAAGCCCTTGTTTGTGGCCGCCCTGGTGACGGCGAATCCCGTGGGCAGTGCGCCTTCCATCCAGCGCTGCAGAGAGTCGGAACCGAGATTCTTCTGCACGACGAGCCAGGCGTCGGCTGCCGCCTCGAGCCGCGGCAGCCAGTGCAGCAGCATGTCGTGGAGCACGTTCTTGCCCACCCTGATGGGCGGGTTCGAGCGGATGCCCATGAAGGTCACGTCGTCGGGAACATCCTGGGGCAGCACTGCGTTCACATTCGACAGGCCGAGGGTCTCGGCATTTCGGCGCACGAGGTCGAGCGCACGCTCGTTCACGTCGACTGCCCAGACGGTTGCGTGAGGTGATTCGAGCGCCATCGTGAGGGCGATCGGGCCCCAACCGCTGCCAAGATCCAGCAGGTGTCCTCCCGGCGGCGGAGGGGGAGTATTGGCAAGAAGCACCTGGGTCCCAACGTCGATGCGATCGGGACTAAACACTCCACCTGCGGTCGTGAGTGTGCGGGGCAACCCCGCGAGGTTCACAGTCAGCGGGCGTAGTTTGAGCTCACTCTCCGGTTCTGCGGAGAAGTAGTGCTCGTTGGCCATGGAGAGAAACCTATCGAATAGCGAGGAGCTAGGGTTAACCCAATGACTGAAGCTGAATCTGAAGAGCGTCGTGACGAGGACGTCATCGAGCGCGTGTTGGCCAGCGCGGCGACCCGACCTGTAGGCTCCACGATCTTCACGAGTGAACGCGCCCAGGCGCTCCAGTCTGATCCGGGCGCTGCGCCGACCGGCGAGACGGATGGCGAGCAGTTCGACCGCGAGGAGCGCGAGGCGCTTCGCCGGGTCTCTGGCCTCTCGACCGAGCTCGAAGACGTCACCGAGGTCGAGTATCGGCAGCTGCGCCTCGAGAAGGTCGTCCTGATCGGGATCTACTCGCAGGGCACGCTCAAGGAGGCGGAGAACTCCATGCGGGAGCTCTTCGCGCTTGCAGAGACGGCCGGTGCTGTCGTGCTTGACGGACTGCTGCAGAAGCGGGCGACGCCCGACCCGAGCACCTACTTCGGCAAGGGCAAGGCGCATGAACTGCGGGATGTCGTCGCCTCGGTCGGCGCTGACACCGTGATCGTCGATGGTGAGCTGGCCCCAAGCCAGCGGAGGGCCCTGGAAGACGTCATCCGGGTCAAGGTCATCGACCGCACGGCCGTCATCCTCGACATCTTCAGCCAGCACGCCAAGAGCCGGGAGGGCAAGGCCCAGGTCGAGCTCGCGCAACTCGAGTACCTGCTCCCGCGTCTTCGCGGGTGGGGCGAGTCGATGTCCCGCCAGGCCGGTGGTCAGGTGGGTGGCGCTGGGGCGGGTATGGGAAGCCGTGGGCCGGGTGAGACGAAGATCGAGCTCGACCGTCGCCGCATCCATTCCCGCATGGCGAAACTTCGGCGTCAGATCAAGGAGTTCAAGCCTGCACGTGAGGCGAAGCGCGCGAACCGTAATCGCTTCGCGGTGCCGAGTGTGGCGATCGCGGGCTACACCAACGCGGGCAAGTCGAGCCTGCTCAACCGCATCACGCGGGCCGGCGTGCTCGTCGAGAACGCCCTGTTCGCGACACTGGATGCGACGGTGCGCAAGGCCGTGACGGCCGATGGTCGCAACTACACGCTGACCGACACGGTCGGCTTCGTCCGCAACCTACCCCACCAGCTCGTCGAGGCGTTCCGTTCGACGCTCGAGGAGGTCGCCGAGGCCGATGTCATCGTGCACGTAGTCGACGCGTCGCATCCGGATCCGGCGAGCCAACTCGCGACCGTGCGTGACGTCATCGGCGAGGTGGGTGCGCGCGACATCCCAGAGATCGTTGCGTTCAACAAGGCCGACCTGGCGGATGATGACCAGCGGCTGCTCCTTCGCGGTCTCGAGCCCGACGGCATCTTCGTGTCCGCACGCACGGGTGAGGGCGTGGAGGAGCTGCTCGCGCGCATCCAGGACGTGCTGCCCGACCTCGCCGAAGAGATCGAGGTCGTCGTGCCCTTTGACCGGGGAGACCTCGTCGCGCTCGCCCATGACCGGGGGCGCGTCCTCGCCTCGACGTATGACGAGCACGGCACAAAGCTCCACGCCATGGTTGACGGGCAACTTGCGTCCCAGCTGCGCGCGGTCGATGTGGCGGCCCTGGGCGAGCCGACGCCGAGCTCCTAGCCGGCTGTAGCATCCCTGTGCTGCCGAGAACGGGCGAGGCCCCAGCCGGCAAACCGACCGGGGCCCCGCACGTGCTCATGCGCGATCAGGCGTCGCGCCCCTTGAGGGCGAGCGCTCCGAGCAGCAGGCTGGCGGCGGTCCACGCGAGCGCGACCAGCGTAGCCATGCCCGGCTCGAGTGCCGTCATCATGCCGTTCGGCGTTGGGGTGCCCTCGCCGCCTGGAATCGTCAGCATGGCGTTGCCCGCGGTATCGAGCATGTAAGGGATGACATCTGAGATCCAGTCGATCCAGATGGAGAAGATGCCGAGCGCCATCGGCAGCACCATGAGCACGCCGACGACGATCGCGATCCCGCCCGCGCCCGAGCGGACGAGGGTGCCGACGCCGAGACCGAAAAGTCCGACGAAGCCGAGGAATGTCGCGGCGCCCAGCATGGCCACCAGTTCCTCGGCCCCAAGGGGCGCGAGCATGTCGTCTGCGCTCAGGAATGGCATCGCTACAAGGTAGGCGGCGAGCACGCTGACCGCACCGAGCAGGAACATCCAGACAAAGGTCACGACGCCCTTGGCCGCATACATGCCGAGACGGCGCGGTGCCGCGGCGAGGCTCGACTTGATCATCCCCGTCGAGTACTCGCCTGAGATGCTCAGCACGCCCTGGATGCCCGCCACGAGCATCCCGAACATGATGCCGCTCGTGACGGCCGACATCGTCGCGCTCTGGCGAAGTTCGTCGGTGGCGGGGAGGTCCTCACCGGTCATGGGGTCGATCGCCTGGAAGTTGGCGGCGGATGAGAGCAGCAGCGCGAGGAGCAGCCACAGCACGAGGATGATGCCGGAGCTCCAGTAGGTCGAGCGCAGGCTCGTGAACTTGATCCACTCGGAGCGCACGAGACCGCCGAAGCTGAGTCGCGCGCCGCGCGTGATGGAGGCGGATGTCGCGGTCATCGGGCACCTCCCACGGGCACGGCGCCGCCGGCGCGGTACTCGACTTCGTCCTGGGTGAGGGCCATGTAGGCCTCTTCGAGTGAGCTTGCGACGGGCGTGAGCTCGTGGAGTACGACACCGTGGACCGCCGCGGCCTCGCCGACCTCTTCCGCCGTGACGCCGTTCAGGCTGATCGCACCGTCGGAGAGCGGAGTCTGCTGCGCCTGGGGGAGTGCCTCGGCCAGGAGTTCGGGGCGCGGTGTGCGCACGCGCACGGTCGAGCCGCCGGCGCCCGCGATGATGTCGGAGACGGGCGCGTCGGCGAGGATGCGACCGCGACCGAGAACGATGATGTGGTCAGCGGTCTGTGCCATCTCGCTCATGAGATGGGAGGAGAGCAGCACAGTGCGTCCCTCGGCGGCAAGGTGCCGCACGAGCTTGCGCACCCACTGCACGCCCTCTGGGTCGAGGCCGTTGACGGGCTCGTCGAGGATGAGCGTCGCTGGGTCGCCGAGGAGCGCGGCTGCGATGCCGAGCCGCTGCCCCATCCCGAGGGAGAAGCCGCCGACACGCTTGCGCGCGACGCTGGCGAGGCCGGTCAGCTCGATGACCTCCTGCACGCGGGCCTTGCCGATGCCGTGCGTCGCCCCCATCGCAAGGAGGTGCTTGTAGGCGCTGCGACCGGTGTGCACGGCCTTGGCGTCGAGCAGCACGCCGACCTCGCGCATGGGAGCCCGGTGTTCGCGGTACGCCTTGCCATTGACGGTGACGCTCCCCGCGCTCGGCTTGTCGAGCCCCACGATCATGCGCATGGTCGTTGACTTGCCGGCACCGTTCGGGCCGAGAAAACCCGTCACCGTGCCGGGCCGCACGGTGAAGTTGACATTGTCTACCGCCGTTCGGCTTCCATAGCGCTTCGTGAGCGTTGCCGCCTCGATCAAGGTTCCCCTCTCCGTCGTCGTATGGAGACAGTCGTCCCCGCGACAATCACGCTAGGGCACCGTGCCTCGCCGGGGCATCCGTCGCGCGGATGGTCTTCACAACCCCCGCTACGGCTCGGGGTACCGTCTCAAGGGGGAGGTGCTAGACCGCCCGGAGGACAGCGACGACCTTGCCGAGGACCTCGGCGTAGTCCCCGAGGATAGGGGCGAAGGCGCTGTTTCGGGGGAGGAGCCAGGTGTGACCGTCGCGCTGCTGGAAGACCTTGACGGTGGCTTCGTCATCGAGCATTGCCGCGACGATGTCGCCGTTCTCCGCAGTCTTCTGCTGGCGCACGACGATCCAGTCGCCGTCGCAGATGGCGGCGTCGATCATCGAGTCGCCGACGACCTTGAGCATGAAGAGTTCGCCCTTGCCGACGAGCTGCCGCGGCACGGGGAACACCTCGTCGATCTGCTCCTCGGCCGTGATCGGAACTCCGGCCGCGATGCGTCCCACGAGGGGGACCATCGCCGCGTCGCCGCGCGGCACTGAAGAGATCGCCTCCTCGGGGCTCTCGCTGCGCTCGTTCTGCGGCAGGTCGATCAGCACCTCGATAGCGCGTGGCCTGTTGGGGTCCCGTCGGAGATAGCCGCTCAGCTCGAGCTGCCCCAACTGGTGTGTGACGCTCGAGAGGGATGCGAGGCCGACCGCGTCGCCGATCTCGCGCATGCTCGGCGGGTACCCCTTGGTCGACACCGCGCGCTGGATGAACTCGAGGATGGCGAGTTGCTTCTCGCTGAGGCTCTTGCGCCTGCGGGGTGAGGGCTTCTCGTCCATGGTCTCCTCGTCGCGCGACTCAATGTCGGTGGGTGCTGGTGTGCTGTCTCTCAACAATCGAAACTGTATCCGCCTGGATGCCCAGATACAAACATCTGTTCGAGTGTGTCGCGGCACGCTTCGCGGAATCTTCTTGATTCTCGGTGCTTGCACTGCGACGCATTCGAAGATATGTTCGGTACAAAGTTCCGCACCCGGCCCTCCCGGCCGAGTGTCGGGTGCGGAACCTTCTCCCGAGGCCACAGCGGCCACCTGGGCAGCACGACGGCGAAAGGAGTCAGCAATGAGCACCACCGCATCACCCACCCGCGAGTACCCGAGGCTGCGCCCGGTCGAGTCGATCGCCGCCCGCCCTCGCCTTCGCCTCACCCGGCGTGGCCGAATCGTCTTCACGACACTTGCTGCAACCCCTCTCGTCATCGCTGCACTCCTGCTTGGCCTCAACGGCGGCATGGCGACTGCGAGCGGCACGGCGGGCGCTCCGCTCGAAGCCGTGACCGTCTCATCCGGCCAGTCGCTCTGGTCGATCGCGAGCGAGGTTGCGCCCGACGCTGACCCGCGCGACGTGATCGCGTCCTTCGTGCAGGTGAACCAGCTCGACTCGCTCGACGTCGTGCCCGGTCAGGAACTCCTCGTTCCCTCTCGCTACTGAGCACGCTCGGTTCGCCCGCTCCTAGAATGGGGCAGTGGCATCACTCGCAGACCTCCCCATTCGCGACAATCTCCGGGGGCTGACTCCGTACGGAGCTCCCCAGGAGCAGGTGAGCGTTGCACTCAACGTCAACGAGAACACCCATCCGATTCCGGAGAGTGTCGCGCACGACGTTGTGACGTCCCTGGCGCGGGCCCTCATGGGCATCAACCGCTATCCCGACCGCGAGTTCACGACGCTGCGCGAGCGGCTCGCGAGCTATGTCGGCCACGGCGCGACGGCCGACCATGTCTGGGCGGCGAACGGATCGAACGAAGTGCTCCAGCAGGTGCTGCAGGCGTTCGGAGGTCCCGGACGTTCCGTGCTCGGTTTCCCCCCGACCTACTCGATGCACTCGATCATTGCCGCGGGCACTGACACCACGTGGGTCGCTGGCGAGCGCGACCCCGGCTACGAACTCTCGCCGGCGCTCGTGACGAAGTGGATCGAGAAGACGAAACCAGACCTCGTCTTCCTCTGTGCACCCAACAATCCGACCGGCACGCCCGTCTCCCTCGACACGATCGTCGCGGCATACGACGCAACCGACGGGATGGTAGTCGTCGACGAGGCCTACGCGGAGTTCGCTCCCGAAGGCTCGCCTTCGGCGCTTTCACTGCTCGAGGGCCGCGAGCGACTCATCGTCTCGCGCACCATGAGCAAGGCCTTCGCCTTCGCGGGTGCTCGCGTCGGGTACATGATCGCGGACCCAGCGGTCTGCGACGCGATCCGCCTCGTGCGCTTGCCGTACCACCTCTCTGCGCTCACCCAGGCAGCGGCGGTGGCGGCGCTCGACCACACGAGCGAGATGCTCGGCATGGTCGGCGACATCCGCGGGCAGCGCGACCGGCTCCTGAAGGAGCTGTCCGAACTGGGCTTCACGGTCTGGCCGAGCGAGGCCAACTTCGTGCTGTTCGGGGGAGTCCACCAACCCCACGCGCTCTTCGAGGCGCTCCTGGAACGCGACATCATCATTCGTGACCTCGGAATCCCACACCACCTCCGGGTCACGGCAGGCACCGAGCGCGAGACGACGCTGTTCCTCGAAGCGCTCCGCGACCTTGGCGGAGCATCATTCGGCGCTCGGTGAACACAGCGGCCGCAGTTCCCGCCGCTCGCTAGACTTGATGCGGGCATTCGCCCACCCCAACTGGCTCGCCGCGCGGCGGCGACGCCGCGAGATGAGGATGCAGCAATGGCAGAGCAGGCCGAAACATCGGGTCGTCGTGTCGCGCAGCTGACGCGCCAGACGAGCGAGTCGAGCGTCGAGCTCTCACTTGACCTCGATGGCACGGGGCGCGCCGACATCAGTACCTCGGTGCCCTTCTATGACCACATGCTGACGGCGTTCGCAAAGCACTCACTCATCGACCTCACGGTTCGCGCCACAGGTGACGTCGAGATCGACGTGCACCACACGGTTGAGGACATCGGCATCGTGCTGGGCAAGGCGCTCGCGCAGGCGCTCGGTGACAAAGCTGGAATCTCGCGCTTCGGCGACGCGATGGTCCCACTCGATGAGGCGCTCGTCAGTGCCGTCGTCGACGTGTCTGGCCGGCCCTACCTCGTGCACGAGGGTGAGCCCGCAGGTTTCGAGTTTCACCTCATCGGCGGGCACTTCACGGGGTCGATGGTGCGCCACGTGTTTGAGGCCATCACGTTCCACGCCGGGCTCACAGTGCACGTGCGCGTGCTGGGGGGCCGGGATCCCCACCACATCGCCGAGGCCGAGTTCAAGGCCTTCGCGCGCGCAATGCGCAAGGCGATCGAGCGGGACGCCCGCGTGAGCGGGGTGCCGTCGACGAAGGGCGCCCTGTGACGCTCGCGTCCAAGCCCAGTGTCGTCGTACTCGATTACGGCAGCGGCAACGTCCACTCCGCCGTCAAGGCTCTCGAGCTCGCCGGTGCAGATGTGGAGTTGACGGCTGATCCCAAGCGGGTAGCCGAGGCCGACGGCCTCCTCGTGCCGGGAGTCGGCGCGTTCTCCGCCGTTATGGCGGCGCTCGAGAAGGTTGGTGGCGGCGAGATGATCGACCGTCGCCTCGCCGGAGGGCGCCCCGTGCTCGGGATCTGCGTCGGAATGCAGGTGATGTTCGAGAAGGGCGTCGAACGCGGCGTCACGACCGAAGGGCTGGGGGAGTGGCCTGGCACGGTCGACGAGCTTGACGCACCCGTCGTTCCCCACATGGGTTGGAACAGTGTCGAGGCGCCCGAGGATTCGGTGCTCTTCGACGGTGTCGAGGATGAGCGCTTCTACTTTGTGCACTCCTATGCGGCAAAGGAGTGGGGCATCGACGCGATGCCTCCCTTCCCCGCGGCGCGACTCACGTGGGCCGACCACGGTGGACGATTCCTCGCGGCGGTTGAGAATGGCCCGCTGAGCGCGACACAGTTCCATCCCGAGAAGTCTGGCGGCGCGGGCATCCGCGTGCTCAGCAACTGGCTTCGCACGCTCTGAGTCATCGAATTCGCCGCCGCCGCCTTCCGGAGTAGTATCGGTGACTTGTTGCGCGCGCCACGGCGCAAGCCTTCATTTCCTTCCCCCGGCATGCCCCGAAGAAAGCCCATGATGAGCGAGTTCAACACGACACCCGGCCTTACCCTGTTTCCTGCCGTCGATGTGTCTGACGGCAAGGCTGTGCGTCTCACGCGCGGCGAGGCTGGCAGCGAGACCAGCTACGGCGACCCCGTCGCGGCCGCCGAGGCCTGGGCGGCCCAGGGGGCCGACTGGATCCATCTCGTCGACCTCGACGCGGCATTCGGGCGCGGAAACAACTACGGGATCATCAAGAAGGTGATCCGGCAGGTGCGTGGCTCGCTCAACATCGAGCTCTCCGGTGGCATCCGCGACGACCGTTCCCTCGAGGCTGCGCTTGCGACGGGCGCGAAACGGCTGAATCTCGGCACGGCGGCCCTCGAGAACCCGGAGTGGGCAGCGCATGTCATCGCGGAGTATGGCGAGGCGATCGCGGTGGGGCTCGACGTGCGCGGCACGACCCTCGCAACCCGCGGCTGGACACAGGACGGTGGCGACCTCTGGTCGGTCATGGACCGTCTCGAAGAGGCCGGCTGTGCGCGCTACGTCGTGACGGATGTCACCAAGGACGGTACCATGCAGGGGCCGAACGGCGACCTCCTCCGCCAGGTGCTCGAGCACACCGACAAGCCCGTTATCGCCTCCGGCGGCATTTCGAGCCTCGATGACCTTCTGGCACTGCGGGAGCTCGTCCCGCTCGGGCTTGAGGGTGCCATTGTCGGCAAGGCCCTCTACAACGGCGCCTTCACCCTCGCCGAGGCCTTGGACGTCGCGGGCGCGTGACCTCGGGTTCCTCACACGGCCACCCCATCGGTGGCGCCGACTCGGCCGGCCAGCCCTGGGCGGGCCGTTCATTCGGCGAGACCCCCTTCGCCGATGACGACGGCTCGGCTCCCGCTGCGTTCCTCGCCGCTATCTCCGCCTTTCGACAGGGGGAGGCATCGTCCGCACAGGTCGTCGACATTATTCGCGGATGTCGCTTGCTCGTCCCGCTCGTTGCGTCGCTTGGCGAGGCGGGCACGAACGAACACGGCGTGACGGTCGACAAGAGCGCAGACCTCGCGATCGTGACGGTCGCTGGACCCGACGGGCGTGCTGTGCTCCCCGTATTCAGCTCGGTGGCGGCCATGCAGGCATGGAACCCCTCGGCTCGTCCCGTGCCTGCCGACGCCGTGCGGGTGGCGCTTGCCGCGGCGGATGAGTCGACCGAACTCGTCGTCGTTGACCCGACGAGCGAAACGGAGTTCGTCATCCGCCGGCCCGCACTCTGGGCGATAGCGCAGTCGCTGCCATGGGCGGCGCCGTTCGACAGCGCTGCGATCATCGGCGAGTTCGAGGCATCCGTCGCGTCAGAAGCGGACGTCGCGGCGGTGACGCTGCGCTCGGGCGATCCCACGGCGCGGCTGCAGGGCCCCGAGGCGGTCGTCGAGTTGGCGCTCAGGCCGGGCCTTGACGAAGGCGCACTGCAGGATCTGGTGTCGCGCCTGCAGGACCGGTGGTCACGCAGCGAGGGAATCGCCCTCGGGGTCGACTCCCTCGCGGTCCGCGTCGTGCCCGCTGCGGTCTGACCCTAGGAGACCGGGCCCGTGTACTTCTCGCCCGGGCCCTTGCCGGGTGCGTCGGGGATTGCGGATGCCTCGCGGAAGGCGAGCTGCAGTGAACGGAGCCCGTCGCGCAGCGGCCGCGCGTGCGAGTCGGAGAGGTCGGGGGCAGCGGCCGTGATGAGTCCCGCGAGGGCCGTGATGAGCTTGCGGGCCTCGTCGAGGTCGGTCTCCGCATCGGGGTCGTCGGCGAGACCGCACTTGACGGCCGCGGCGCTCATGAGGTGTACCGCGACGGTGTTGATGACCTCGATCGCGGGCACGTCGGCGATGTCGCGCGTCGCGCCGGCCGGCATGTCGTAGATGTCGTTGTCGTGGGCCTCGTGTCCACCGGGACGCGGGGTATCGCTCATCAAGATTTCCTCTGCTAGAATCGTCCGGGCTCTGGAACCGTTGTCGGTTCCGGATACGAAAGTGGAGATTCTCCCACCCGCGCTTGACCGCCGTGCTTTAAAGGTTACCGGGTTGTTGGCACCCCGCTGACGCGCACCACGTGCTCGTCGGTAGTACTGAAGGGTGCCGTGCCAGTGCAGTTCCGCATCCTGTGCGGGGTCTCTCTGGGTGAATCCTCCCTCTCGTCGCCACGGCATCCGCCGCAGGCCAGGCACACAGTTTTCGCAGACGAGTACATGAGGAGGACCGCATCAGCGATCCCAGAACGAATGACCGAATCCGCGTCCCGGAAGTCCGTCTCGTTGGCCCCGGGGGCGAGCAGGTCGGCGTTGTCCGCATTGAGGAGGCCCTGCGCCTAGCTCAGGAGGCCGACCTGGATTTGGTTGAGGTTGCTCCCAATTCCCGGCCCCCGGTCGTCAAGATCATGGACTTCGGCAAGTTCAAGTACGAGACGGCGCAGAAGGCGAAGGAAGCCAAGCGCAACCAGTCGAACACGATCCTCAAGGAGGTTCGTTTCCGGCTCAAGATCGACAAGCATGACTACGAGACCAAGCGCAAGCGCGCCGAGGGGTTCCTCAAGCAGGGCGACAAGGTCAAGGCCATGATCCTGTTCCGCGGTCGCGAGCAGTCGCGTCCCGAGCAGGGTGTTCGCCTCCTGCAGCGCTTCGCGGAGGATGTCGCGGAGCTCGGCACGGTCGAGTCGACCCCGACGATCGACGGTCGCAACATGGTGATGGTCATCGGCCCGCACAAGACGAAGGCCGAGATCAAGGTCGAGTCGGATGCCCGCAAGGCGTCGTCGAAGGAGCCCCGCGAGGCCCAGGACGAGTCCAGCGAGGCGACGCCTGCGGAGTAGTCCGCACCCCAGTCTTCGCCCGCACGGGCGTGATGAAGCACGACAGTGAACAAGGAGAGAAATGCCTAAGCAGAAGAGCCACTCAGGGGCCAAGAAGCGTTTCAAGGTCACCGGCAGCGGCAAGGTCATGAAGCAGCAGGCCGGCATGCGCCACAACCTCGAGGTCAAGTCGGGGCAGCGCAAGCGCCGCCTGAACGCCGACCAGGTGCTGGCACCCCAGGACGCGAAGGTCATCAAGCGCCTTCTTGGCAAGGCCGGCCGCTGAGCCGCCCCCGCATTCGGAACTAAGGAACAGAGAAAATGGCAAGAGTAAAGCGGGCTGTCAACGCCCACAAGAAGCGTCGGGTCATCCTCGAGCGCGCCAGCGGTTACCGCGGCCAGCGCTCGCGCCTCTACCGCAAGGCGAAGGAGCAGGTCACCCACTCGCTCGTCTACGCGTACCGTGACCGTCGTGCCCGCAAGGGCGACTTCCGTCGCCTGTGGATCCAGCGCATCAACGCTGCGTCGCGCGCCAACGGCCTCACCTACAACCGTCTCATCCAGGGCCTCGGCCTCGCGGGTGTGCAGGTTGACCGCCGCATGCTCGCCGACATGGCAGTGAACGACCCCAAGACGTTCGCGGCCATCGTCGCGACCGCCAAGGCGGCGCTGCCGGCCGACACGTCGGCTCCCAAGGTGTCGGCATAGCCGCACACCCGGCCTAGACTTAGGCCATGCTTGACAACCCGCGCTCACCCCGTGTGCGTGGCGTAGCGAAACTTCGCAAGAGAGACGCCCGGTCTGAGACCGGGCTCTTTCTTTTGGAGGGCCCGCAGGCGGTGTCGGAGGCGCTCGCCTGGCGCCCCGAACTCCTGCAGGAGCTCTACGCCACGCCCACGGCGCTCGAGCGACACCCAGACCTCGCTGCTGCGGCGGAAGAGGCGGATGTCACGGTCGAGTTCGTGACGGAGCAGGTGCTCGAGGCGATGGCCGACACGGTCACGCCGCAGGGCGTCGTCGCCGTCTGTCGACAGTTCCCCGTCTCGGTGCGCGAACTGCTCGCCCCGGGGGAGCCCGGGCGGCCGAGCCTCATTGTCGTGCTCGAGGAGGTTCGCGATCCGGGCAACGCGGGTACGATCATCCGGGCCGCGGATGCTGCTGGGGCGGACGGCGTGATCTTTAGCGGCCGCACGGTCGACCTCTACAACCCGAAGGTGGTCCGTTCGACGACGGGCTCGCTCTTCCACATCCCGGTCGCGGTGGGCGCGGAGTTCCCCGCGCTGCGGGAGCGCCTGCGCGATGCCGGGTTGAGCGTCTTGGCCGCCGACATCAAGGGCGACGACCTGCTCGCTGCCCGCCAGGAGGGCGTGCTGTCGCAGCCGACCGCGTGGCTGTTCGGCAACGAGGCGCGGGGCCTCAGCGACGACTACCTCGCGCTGGCTGACCGGGCCGTCTCGGTGCCGATCTACGGGCGGGCCGAATCGATGAATCTCGCGACCGCAGCATCCGTCTGTCTCTATGAAAGCGCGTTCGCGCAGCGGATCTCGTCGGTTACGAACACGTAACGGCATGACGGATCTCCCCGACAGGGGCCCCACCGGACTACGTTTGGCTCATGACCTCGAGTTTTGAGACCACGAGCAACCCGATCCACGCGGCACCTGGTGAACCTCTCGTCGTCCTGGAGAACGTAGATAAGCACTACGGTGACTTTCACGCGTTGAAGAACATCAACATGACGGTCAACAAGGGTGAGGTCGTCGTGGTCATCGGGCCCTCAGGCTCGGGCAAATCGACCCTCTGCCGCACGATCAACCGCCTCGAGACCATCACCTCGGGTGAGATCCGCATCGACGGCAAGGCGCTGCCCATGGAGGGCAAGGCACTGGCTGCGCTTCGTGCCGACGTCGGGATGGTCTTCCAGTCGTTCAACCTCTTCGCACACAAGACGATCCTCGAGAACGTCACGCTCGGCCCCATCAAGGTGCGGCGCCGGGCGAAGGCAGAGGCGGAAAAGGATGCCCGAGCGCTTCTCGAGCGCGTCGGTGTGGAGGTGCAGGCAGACAAGATGCCGGCCCAGCTCTCGGGCGGCCAGCAGCAGCGTGTCGCGATCGCGCGCGCGCTCGCGATGAAGCCGAAGGTCATGCTCTTCGACGAGCCGACCTCCGCGCTTGACCCCGAGATGATCAATGAGGTGCTCGACGTCATGGTGCACCTCGCAGCCGAGGGTATGACGATGATCGTCGTCACCCACGAGATGGGCTTCGCGCGCAAGGCCGCCGACCGTGTCGTGTTCATGGCGGACGGTGAGATCGTCGAGGAGGCGGCGCCGGAGGAGTTCTTCAGCAGCCCGAAGAGCGACCGCGCGAAGGACTTCCTCTCCAAGCTCCTGACCCACTGAGACCTGCACACAGGGCGGGGTCGCGCTTCGCCGCGACTCCTTACGAAAGGAACAACATGCACAAGAGATCAACACTTGTGGCCACGCTTGCCGCGGCTGCGCTCGTCCTGACCGGATGCGCTGGCGGCGACAGCGATAACGGCGGCGGAACGACCGACGGCGAGGGCACGGCATCGGGTTCGATCACGATTGGCGTTAAGGAAGACCAGCCAGGTCTCGGTTACCTCGACGCAGCGACCGGTGAGCGCAGTGGCTTCGACATCGAGATCGCGAAGTGGGTCGCCGAGGAGCTCGGCTACGGCGAGGACCAGATCGAGTGGGAGGCCATCCCGAGTGCCAACCGCGAGTCTGCCCTCGTGAACGGCGACGTCGACCTCTACGTCGGCACCTACTCGATCACCGACAGCCGGAAGGAGCAGATCGACTTCGCCGGTCCGTACTTCATCACGGGCCAGGGCCTCCTGGTGGCTGCAGACGAAGAGTCCATCCAGAGCGAGGAAGACCTCGCGGGCAAGACTGTGTGCTCCGCAACCGGTTCGACGCCCATCCAGAACATCAAGGACAACTTCCCCGACACCGAGACGGTCGAGTTCGACACCTACTCGCAGTGCGTCGAGGCTCTTCTCGACGGTCAGGTCGACGCAGTGACGACCGACCAGGCGATCCTTCTCGGCTATGCCTCGCAGGACCCCGACAACCTCAAGGTCGTCGGCGAGCCCTTCACGGTGGAGAAGTACGGTGTTGGCCTGCCCAAGGGCTCCGAGCTCCGCGGCCAGATCAACGAAATGTTCACCGAAGGTGGCGACCGCTGGCAGGAGATCTACGACGCGACGCTCGGCCAGTCCGGCACTGAGGTCGAGCAGCCCGAGATCGAGGACTACTAAGCCCTCAACGGATGGCGGCGCCGCTGAGGCGGCGCCGCCATCCCTTCCCGCCGTTTCTCGCCCTTCGAAAGGACTGTCGCTGACGTGGATCCCCTGATCAACAATCTCGACATCTTCGTTCCCGCCTTCAGGAACACGATCATCCTGTTCGTGGTGTCAGGCGTTGCGGCGCTCATCCTGGGCACGATCGTTGGCGGCATGAGGGTCTCGCCCGTGCCAATCATGCGTGGTGTCGGCACGGTCTACGTCAACTTCATCCGCAACACCCCGCTCACGCTGCTCATGTTCTTCTTCGCTTTTGGCTATCCGAAGCTCGAGCTCGGCAAGCTTTCCTACATGACGCTCGCGATCATCGCGCTGAGCCTCTACACGGCGACGTATGTCGCCGAGGTCATCCGCTCGGGCTTCAACACGGTTCCCGTGGGCCAGGCCGAGGCCGCGAGGGCGATCGGGCTTCCCTTCGCGCAGACGATGTCGCTCGTGATCCTGCCCCAGGCATTCCGTGCGGTCATCCCGCCCCTCATGAGCGTGTTCATCGCGCTCCTCAAGAACACGACGGTTGCGGCCGGGTTCTCCGTCTTCGAGGCCGGCGCGATTCGCGCGTACCTCTCTGAGCGCGGCGAACCCGCGATCGTCGTGCTGCTGTGGGTCGCCGCAATCTTCGTCGTGCTCGTGACGGTCCTGTCGCTCGTGCAGCGACGACTTGAGAACAAGTGGAGGGTGGCCCGATGAGCAGCGTGCTCTATGACGTCCCCGGACCGAAGGCGATCCTGCGCAACCGCATCCTCGCGGTCGTGACCGTGGTCGTCGTGCTGGCGATCCTCGGCTTCATCATCTACCGCCTCGCGGTCACCGGCCAGTTCACTGCGGAGAAGTGGCGCATCTTCACGTTCCCGCTTGTTCACCAGAACATCATCGACGCGACGCTGCGTACGCTGTCGGCCTTCGCTGTCGCAGCGGTCGCGAGCCTCGTGCTCGGGCTGCTGCTGTCGATCGGTCGTCTGAGCGATCACGCGATCATCCGCGTGCCGGTCATGCTGTTCACGGAGCTCTTCCGTGCCATTCCCGTCCTGATCCTCATGATGATCATGTACTACGGTCTCCCGCCGCTCGGTGTCACGTTCATGACCCCGTTCCTGGCCGTTGTCATCGGGCTCACCCTCTACAACGGTTCGGTGCTCGCTGAGGTCTTCCGAGCCGGCATCGAGTCGCTGCCGAAGGGCCAGACCGAAGCCGGTTACGCGATCGGGATGCGCAAGTCCGCCGTCATGCTGCTGATCCAGTACCCGCAGGCGATCCGCGCAATGATGCCCGTCATCATCTCGCAGCTCGTCGTGGTGCTGAAGGACACAGCCCTTGGCTTCATCGTGACGTTCCAGGAGCTGCTGTACCTCGCCAAGTTCTACGGCGGACAGGTGACCTACGGCTCGCCAATCATCCCGTCGACGATCGTCTTCGGCACGATCTACATCCTGCTCTGCCTTGCTCTATCCGCGGTCGCGAAGTGGGTCGAGGTGCGCTCGCGGCGCAATCCGAGGATCACGAAGGTGGCACCGGCCGTCCAGGCAGCCAACCAGGTCGAAATCAAGTAGACGGGGGCCCGGCCCGAGGCAGACTAAACTTGAGCCTCGTGTCTGAACCCCTGATCACCGAGTCCCGTGTCGCCGAGGCGGTGGATGCCGCCCTTGCCGCGATCGCGGAGGCCAGCGACTCTGCCGCGCTCAAGTCGGTGCGCTCCGCCCACCTCGGCGAGGCTTCCGCGCTCGCCAAACTGAATGGCGAGCTGCGCAACGTGCCCAACGACCAGAAGGCCGCCCTCGGCAAGCTCGTCGGCCAGGCCCGCGGGCGCGTGAACCAGGCGTTTACAGCGCGCGAGCACGAGGTTGCGGCTGCCGAGGAGACGGCGCGGCTTGCTGCTGAGGCGGTGGATGTCACGGCCCTTGGTTCCCGCTGGACTCCCGGGGCGCGGCATCCGCTCACCCTCCTCATGGAGCAGATGTCGGATGTCTTCGTCGGCATGGGCTGGGAGGTCGCGGAGGGCCCCGAGCTCGAGAACGAGTGGTTCAACTTCGACGCGCTCAACTTCGATGAGGACCACCCCGCGCGCGCAATGCAGGACACCTTCTTCATCGACCCGGTCGATTCGCACCTCGTGATGCGCACGCACACTTCGCCCGTGCAGATCCGTTCGCTGCTGGAGCGCCCGCTGCCGGTCTACGTCGTGGCGCCGGGCCGCACCTTCCGCACGGACGAGCTCGACGCGACCCACACCCCCGTCTTCAACCAGATCGAGGGCATCGCGATCGACAAGGGACTCACGATGGCGCACCTTCGCGGCACGCTCGAGCACCTCGCCCGCGCGATGTTCGGGGAGGAGGCGAAGATTCGCCTGCGCCCCAACTACTTCCCCTTCACCGAGCCGAGCGCCGAGATGGACGTGTGGCAGCCGAACGCCAAGGGTGGCGCCCGCTGGGTCGAGTGGGGCGGATGCGGCATGGTCAATCGCAACGTGCTCCGCGCGGCCGGCATCGACCCCGAGGAGTACCAGGGCTTCGCCTTCGGAATGGGGATCGAGCGCACGCTCCAGTTCCGCAACGACATGAATGACATGCGCGACATGGTCGAGGGCGACATCCGCTTCTCGCAGCAGTTCGGAATGGTGGTCTGATGCGCGTCCCAGCCTCGTGGCTTCGTGAATTCGTCGAGGTCCCCGCAAGCTCGACCCCCGAGGACATCCACGCCGCGCTCGTGCGCGTGGGGCTCGAGGAGGAAGACATCCACCGCGCCGAGCTGAGCGGACCGATCGTGGTCGGCACCGTGCTCGAGTTCGTCGATGAGCCGCAGTCGAACGGCAAGACGATCCGCTGGTGCCAGGTCGACGTGGGCCCGCGGCGTGAGCCTGTCGACACCGAGGGGGAGAGGGACATCCGCGGCATCGTCTGCGGCGCCCACAACTTCTTCGCCGGCGACAAGGTCGTGGTGTCACTCCCCGGCGCCGTGCTGCCCGGCCCCTTCCCGATCTCGGCGCGCAAGACCTACGGTCACGTGAGCGACGGCATGATCGCCTCCGCCAAGGAGTTGGGCCTCGGCGACGAGCACGGCGGTATCCTGCGCCTGGCCGAGCTCGGCCTCGACCCGGAGCCCGGCACCGACGCGATCGCGCTCCTCGGCCTCGACGACTACGCGGTCGAGGTCAACGTCACGCCAGACCGTGGCTACGCCTTCTCGATCCGCGGCATCGCCCGCGAGTACTCCAACTCGACGGGGGCGGCCTTCCGCGACCCCGCGCTCGCGCCCGAGCTGCGTGAGCTCGTCGAGTCCACGCACGAGGGCTTTTCGGTGACGGTTGCGGACCAGGCGCCGATCCGCGGGAACGTCGGATGCTCGGTCTTCGTCACGCGGGTCGTGCGCGGCATCGACCCGACCCGGCCGACCCCCGCATGGATGGTCTCGCGACTCAAGCTCGCGGGCGTCCGCTCCATCTCCCTCGCGGTCGACATCACGAACTACGTCATGTTCGAGCTCGGCCAGCCGATCCACGGCTACGACCTCGCCAAGCTCACGGGGGGCATCACCGTGCGTCGCGCGAACCAGGGTGAGACCCTCACGACGCTCGACGACCAGGTGCGCAAGCTCAGCACGGAAGACCTCCTGATCACCGACAATTCCGGCCCGATCGGCCTTGCGGGCGTCATGGGCGGCGCGACGACCGAGATCTCGGATGCCACGACCGACGTACTGATCGAGGCCGCGAACTTCGATCCAGTCTCGATTGCGCGCACGGCCCGCCGTCACAAGTTGCCGAGCGAGGCGTCCAAGCGCTTCGAGCGTGGTGTGGACCCGCACGTCGCTGAGGCGGCCGCGGCGCGAGTCGCCCAGCTCCTCGTCGAGCTCGCCGGCGGCACGGTCGACACACTCGGGTCGACCCTGTTCGAGGGATCCGCCCCGTCGCCCATCATGCTGCGCGACGGGCTCACGACGTCGCTGCTCGGCGTCGAGTACACGAGCGAGGAGGTGCGCTCCTCGCTCGAAGCGATCGGCGCAAGCGTCGAGGATGTTGACGGCGGGCTCTCCGTGACGCCGCCGTCGTGGCGACCCGACCTGACTGACGAGCCGACCCTCGCGGAGGAGGTCGCCCGACTCATCGGCTATGACCGCATCCCGTCGATCCTGCCTGTGGCCCCTCCCGGCCGTGGCTTGTCACGCTCGCAGCGCCTGCGTCGCGCGGCGTCGAACATGCTCGCGGCGAATGGCCTGACCGAGGTGCAGTCGTACCCTTTCCTCTCGGAGGCAACGCACGCCCGCTTCTCGGGTGATGCTCCGGCCATGCGCCTCGCGAACGCACTCGACGCGAGCGTGCCGCTGCTTCGCCGCAGCCTCGTGCCGGGCCTGCTCGAGACGGCGCGCCGCAACCTCTCCCGCGGCCTCACCGATCTCGCACTGTTCGAGGTCGGCACGGTGTTCCTGCCGGAGGCCGGTCGCGCCTACGGCAGCGGCCCGTTGCCCGTTGGCAACGCTCACCCGGGTGACGAGGTCGTCGCGGCGCTGAACGCCGGCATCCCGCCGCAGCCGTGGCATGTCGCCGCGCTCTTCGTTGGCGAACGAGTCGTGCACCAGCCGGGTATCGGCGCTGTGCCGTCGTCGGTCTCCGACGCGATCGATGCGGCCCGCCAGCTTGCACTTGCGCTCGCGGTCGACATCCGCGTCGAGCAGGGCAATCACCCCGCCTACCACCCCGGCCGCACGGCCGAGATCTTTGCGGGCGAGCGCGTGGTCGGAATCACGGGCGAGCTGCTTCCGGCAATCGCCGACGATCTCGACCTGCCCCGCGTGGTCGCGCTCCTGGAACTCGACCTCGACGCCCTGATCGAGCTCGGTACTCGCGAGGTTGTCACCTCACCGATCTCTGGATATCCCGCCGCGACGCAGGACGTGTCGCTCGTGGTTCCCGTCGAGGTGCCCGCAGGCGATGTGCTTGCGGCGCTCACGGAAGGCGCGGGCGCGCTGCTCGAGAGTGCGCAGTTGGTTGACGACTACCGAGGTCAGGGCATCCCTGAGGGCAGCCGTTCGCTCACCTTCGCGCTGCGCTTCAGGGCAGCCGACCGCACGCTGACGGCGGCCGAGGCATCCGATGCTCGTCTCGCGGGCGTCGCCGTCGCGGCGGAGCGATTCAGGGCAACCCTGCGCGAGTAGTCGAGAGGGGCGCGGTTCGCGCTACAGTGTTCGGGTGGACATGATCCGTGGAACCCTGCTCGGCGAGCGTCGCCTCGAGCTGTTCCGCGCGCGCCGACTCTCGGCGACGTCGCCTCGCTGAGCCCTTCGCTCAGCCGCCGCGTCGCCGCCTCCGGCCTTTCATCGTCCGTTCCTCATTTAAGGTAGAACCCATGACCCTCTCCGTTGCCGTCGCCGGCGCGAGCGGCTATGCGGGTGGCGAGCTGCTGCGCATCCTCGCTCACCATCCGGATGTCACGATCACGACCGTCACCGCCCATTCCAACGCTGGGCAGCCGCTCATCGCGGCGCAACCGCACCTCCGTTCCCTCGAGCACCTCACGCTCGTCGACACGACCCCCGAGAACCTTGCGGGTCACGACGTCGTCTTCGTCGCGCTCCCGCACGGTAAGTCGGGGGAGCTGACCGACCACCTCGGCGAGGGCGCCCTCGTGATCGACTGCGGCGCAGACCACCGCCTCACTTCGGAGGCAGACTGGACCAAGTTCTACGGCGGTGAGTTCTACGGCGCCTGGACCTACGGCATGCCCGAACTCCTGCTCGCTGACGGCTCGCGGCAGCGGGAACGGATCGTCGGCGCCCGCCGCATCGCGGTGCCCGGATGCAATGTCACGGCGATCACGCTGGGCCTGGCCCCCGGCCTCCAGGCTGGGCTCGTGCATTCGCAAGACCTGGTCTCCGTGCTCGCGGTCGGCACGAGTGGGGCGGGCAAGAGCCTTAAGACACATCTCCTGGCGAGCGAGATCCACGGTTCGGCCATGCCGTACGGGGTCGGGGGAACGCACCGGCACACCCCCGAGATTGTGCAGAACCTCACGGTCGCCGGCGCGGAGGGAGCAACGGTCTCGTTCACGCCCGTGCTGGTGCCGATGTCGCGGGGCATCCTTGCGACGAGCACAGCGCAGCTGCTGCCCGGCGTCAGCCTTTCGGATGCTCGGGCCGCATGGGAACTCGCCTACGGCACGGAACCCTTCGTGCATGTGCTGCCGGAGGGTCAGTTCCCGAAGACGGCCGACGTGCTGGGCGCGAACACGGCGGTCATGGGACTCGCGGTCGATGAGGCGGCCAACCGGCTTGTCGTCATCAGCGCGATCGACAATCTCGTGAAGGGCACGGCGGGCGCCGCCGTGCAGTCGATGAACATCGCCCTCGGGCTGCCCGAGACAACGGGCCTTGAGACGAACGGAGTGGCGCCATGAGGCAGCCGGTGGAGAGTGGCGTCGGGGGAGTGACCGAGCCCGCGGGCTTCGAGGCCGCCGGTATTGAGGCCGGCCTCAAGGATTCGGGCGGGCTCGACCTCGCACTTGTCGTGAACCGCGGCCCCCTGCAGTCGGCGGCGGCCGTCTTCACCTCCAACCGGGCCGTGGCCAACCCGATCATCTGGTCGCGGCAGGTCATCCAAGATGGTGTCGTCTCTGCCGTCGTGCTCAATTCGGGCGGGGCGAACTGCTTTACGGGGTCCTTCGGCTTCCAGACGGCGCATGCGACCGCCGAGGCCGTCGGCAAAGCCCTCGACGTCTCGGCGGGTGACGTGCTCGTCTGCTCGACGGGCCTCATCGGTGTGGGTGACCAGACCTTCCGCGACCGCGTGCTCGCGGGCGTCGACGTCGCGGCGAAGGCCCTCAGCGCGACCGGTGGCGACGACGCCTCCCGCGCCATCATGACGACCGACACCCAGCCCAAGCGCGCGACGGTGCGGGGCGACGGGTACACGATCGGCGGCATGGCGAAGGGCGCAGGGATGCTCGCGCCCGGGCTCGCGACCATGCTCGTCGTCATCACGACGGATGCGGAACTCACGAGTTCCGAGCTCGACGAGGCACTTCGCGCGGCCACTCGGATCAGCTTCGACCGGCTCGACTCCGACGGCTGCATGTCGACCAACGACCAGGTGACGCTCATGGCGAGCGGGGCATCCGGAGTCCGTCCCGACCTTTCGATGTTCACGGTGCAGCTGCAGGGGCTGTGCATGGACCTCGCGTTCCAGCTTCAGCGTGATGCGGAGGGCGCGAGCCACGACATCGTGATCGAGGTCATGAGCGCCGCGAGCGAGGACGACGCGGTCGAGGTCGGGCGGTCGATTGCCCGCAACAATCTCTTCAAGGCAGCGATCTTCGGCAACGACCCCAACTGGGGCCGCGTGCTCGCCGCGATCGGCACGACCTCGGCCGAGTTCGACCCCTACAACGTCGACGTGCTCATGAACGGCGTGCGGGTGTGCACCAAGGGCGGCCCAGACCGGCCGCGCGAGGAGGTCGACCTGAGTGGTCGCGAGGTGCTGCTGCAGCTTGAACTCAACGCGGGGCATGCTGCCGCGATGATCCTCACGAACGACCTCACGCACGACTACGTGCACGAGAACAGCGCGTACTCAAGCTGATGGGCGAGCCGACCGACCTCAACGCCGTGCAGGCGCAGACGCTCATCGACTCCCTGCCGTGGCTGACCCTCTTCCGTGACCGCATCATCGTCGTGAAGTTCGGCGGTAACGCGATGGTCGACGATGAACTCAAGAGGGCCTTCGCTGCCGACATGGTCTACCTGCACCACGTGGGCATCCGGCCCGTCGTCGTGCACGGTGGTGGCCCCCAGATCTCGCGCGCCCTCAAGGAGCGCGGCATCGAAAGCGAGTTCCGCGGCGGCCTGCGGGTGACGAGCCCCGATGCGATGGACGTCGTGCGCGACGTGCTGACGCGAGAGGTCAGCGGTGAACTCGCGGCCCTCATCAACGAGCACGGTGACCTGGCGCAGCCGGTGTCGGGCGAGACGCAGGGCCTCTTCCGCGGCCGTCGCCGTGGCACGGTCGTCGACGGGGAAGAAGTCGATCTCGGACTCGTCGGTGAGGTCGTCGATGTCGATCCCTCCGTGCTGCACGCCCTCCTCGACGCGGGCAAGATCCCCGTCGTCTCCTCCGTCGCACCCGATGGGGAGGTGCCGGGGCAGGCGCTCAACGTCAATGCGGACTCGGCCGCGGCATCCGTCGCCGTCGCGCTCGGTGCCGTCAAGCTGGTGGTACTGACGGATGTCGCGGGGCTCTACTCCGACTGGCCGAACCGCGACTCGCTCGTGTCTCGGATCACGGCGTGCGAGCTCTCCGCACTGCTCCCGTCGCTCGAGTCCGGCATGATCCCCAAGATGACGGCCTGCCTCGAAGCCGTCGCGGGCGGGGTGGACAAGGCCGCGATCATCGACGGGCGAGTCGCCCACTCGATCCTCCTCGAGGTGTTCCGCAGCAGCGGCGTGGGCACGGAGGTCGTGCCCGACGCCACCCCAAACGACAACGACTCGACAGCGAAGGCAGGGTAGTGGTGAATCACGACTGGAGCAGCAGGTTCGGTGCGGCCATGATGGGCTCGCACGCGACACCCCTCACGATGCTCGAGCGGGGTGAGGGCTGCTACGTGTGGGGAACCAACGGCAAGCGATACCTGGACTTCCTCGCGGGAATTGCCGTGAACTCGCTCGGGCACGCGCATCCGGCACTCGTCGACGCGGTCTCGAGCCAGGTCGCAACGCTCGCGCACGTTTCCAACTACTTCGCGACGCCGCCGCAGATCGAGCTCGCTGAGCGGCTCAAGCGCATCACTGGCGCGGGGGAGCGCGGGCGCGTCTACTTCGGCAACTCGGGAGCAGAGGCGATGGAGGCCGCGTTCAAGCTCGCGCGCCTCAACAACGACGGTGGCAAGCGGCGCCGCATCCTCGCCCTCACGAACGCCTTCCACGGCCGTACCATGGGCGCCCTGTCGCTCACCGGCAAGGCCGCCCTTCGCGATCCCTTCGCTCCGCTCCTCGACGGTGTCGAGCACATCGACAGCACGATCGAGGCGCTCGAAGCGGCAATGGATGACACCGTCGCCGCCGTCGTGTTCGAGCCCATCAAGGGCGAGGCCGGCGTCGTCGACCTGCCGGAGGGCTTCATCGTGCGTGCACGTGAGCTCACGCGGGAGCACGGCGCGCTGCTCATCCTCGATGAGATCCAGACGGGCGTCGGCCGCACGGGCACGTGGTTCACCTACCAGCAGTTCGACATCGAGCCCGATGCCGTCACGATCGCGAAGGGCATCGCCGGCGGCATGCCCATCAGTGCCCTCGTGACGTTCGGAGAGGCATCCGAGCTCTTCAAGCGGGGCCACCACGGGAGCACCTTCGGCGGCAACCCTCTCGCGACCGCGGCGGCCAACGCAGTGCTCGGCGAGATCGAGGCATCCGGCCTCATCGGCAACGCGGAGCAGCGCGGCACGCAGCTGCGGGAACTGATCCGCGAGATGGACTCCCCGCTCGTCGACGAGGTGCGCGGACGCGGTCTGCTGATCGGCGTCGGCCTCACGGAGCCGGTGGCGAACAGGGTGTCTGCGGCCGCGCTCGACGCAGGCCTCATCGTCAACGCGGCGAACGAGTACAGTGTGCGGATCGCGCCGCCCCTCATCGTCGGCGACGTCGAGATCGACGAGTTCGGCAGACTCTTCAGCACGGCATTGGAGGCCGCACAGTGACCAGGCATTTCCTTCGCGATGACGACTTGAGCCAGGCGGAGCAGCGTGAGATCCTCGACCTCGCTATAGCGCTGAAGGCGGAGCGCTTCTCGCAGCGCCCCCTTGAGGGCCCGCAGACGGTTGCCGTGATCTTCGACAAGTCGTCGACGCGCACCCGCGTCTCCTTTGCCGTCGGCATCGCCGATCTCGGGGGAGTGCCCCTCATCATCAGCACGGCCAACAGCCAGCTTGGTGGCAAGGAGACCGCGTCCGACACCGCAAGGGTGCTCGAGCGCATGGTCGCCGCGATCGTGTGGCGCACCTACGGCCAGGCCGGGCTCGAGGAGATGGCGGAGGGCACGACTGTCCCCGTCGTCAACGCGCTCTCCGACGACTTCCACCCGTGCCAGCTGCTCGCAGACCTGCTGACCATTCGGGAGCACCGCGGTGCGCTCGAGGGCCAGACCGTGACCTTCATCGGCGATGGCGCCTGCAACATGGCGCAGTCCTACGCGCTCGCAGGCGCAACGGCCGGCATGCACGTGCGCATCGCGGCACCGGAGGGCTTCCACCCGACGCAGTCCGTCATCGACGACGCGGTCGCGATCGCGGCAACGACGGGCGGTTCGGTCGAGTGCTTCTACGACCCCAAGGAGGCCGTCACGGGCGCCGATGTCGTCGTGACCGACACCTGGGTGTCCATGGGCAAGGAGGAGGAGAAGGCCGAGCGCGTCAAGCTCCTCGGAGGTTATCGGGTCGATTCGGAGCTGATGGCGCTCGCGAAGGACGATGCGATCTTCATGCACTGCCTCCCAGCCGATCGCGGCTACGAGGTCACGGCCGACGTGATCGACGGTGGCCAAAGCGTCATCTGGGATGAGGCGGAGAACCGCCTGCACGCCCAGAAGGCGCTGCTCGTCTGGCTCCTTGAGCGCAACGGGGTGCAGGGCTGATGGCGGGAGAGACCAACACGGGCTCGCTCTGGGGTGGCCGTTTCAGCGATGGGCCGTCGCCCGAGCTCGCACGCCTCAGCAAGTCGACGCACTTCGACTGGCAGCTTGCGGCCTACGACATCCTTGGCTCCAAGGCTCATGCCAAGGCGCTTGCCGCGGCGGGCTACCTCGACCAGGACGAGCTTGAGCGCATGCTCGCGGCCCTTGACCGCCTCGCTTCCGACGTCGAGTCGGGGCAGATCGCGGCGGAGGAGTCCGACGAGGATGTCCACGGCGCCCTCGAGCGGCACCTCATCACGATCGCTGGTCCAGAACTCGGCGGCAAGCTGCGGGCGGGCCGCAGCCGCAACGACCAGATCGCGACCCTCGTGCGCCTCTACCTGCTCGACCATGCGGCGAACATCCGCCACCTGGTCGTGCAGCTGATCGACGCGCTCGCCGCCCAAGCGGATGCGCACCCCACGGCGATCATGCCGGGTCGCACCCACCTGCAGCACGCGCAGCCTGTGCTGCTTGCGCACCACATCTTGGCTCACGCGTGGCCGCTCGTGCGCGACCTCGAGCGCCTGCGGGACTGGGGCGTCCGGGCATCCGCCTCTCCCTACGGTTCGGGCGCGCTCGCGGGCAGTTCCCTCGGGCTCGATCCCGCCCTCGTGGCAACGGAGCTCGGGCTCTCCGCACCGACCGAGAACTCGATCGACGCGACCGCAAGCCGCGACGTCGTCGCCGAGTTCGCCTTCATTGCCTCGACGATCGGCATCAACCTGTCGCGCCTGGCGGAGGAGATCATCCTCTGGAACACGCGCGAGTTCGACTTCGTCACCCTCGACGACGGCTACTCGACGGGATCGTCGATCATGCCGCAGAAGAAGAACCCCGACATTGCGGAACTCGCGCGCGGCAAGTCCGGCCGACTCATCGGCAACCTCACGGGTCTCCTGACGACGCTCAAGGGCCTCCCGCTCGCCTACAATCGCGACCTCCAGGAAGACAAGGAGCCGGTCTTCGACTCTGTCGAGACGCTCGAGGTCCTCCTGCCCGCCTTCACGGGGATGCTTGCGACCCTGCGCTTCAATACCGAGCGCATGGCGGAGCTCGCGCCGCAGGGCTTCTCCCTGGCAACGGATGTCGCGGAGTGGCTCGTGCGCCAGCATGTGCCGTTCCGCGAGGCGCACGAGATCAGCGGTGCGCTCGTCTCCTTCTGCGAGGCACGTGGGCTTGAACTCCATGAGCCGAGCGACGACGACTATGCCGCGATCGACCGCCGCCTCACGGGGGCGGTGCGTGAGGTCCTCTCGATCGACGGTGCCGTCTCGAGCCGCAACGGCGTCGGCGGCACCGCACCGGAACGCGTCGCGGAGCAACTCGCCGCCCTCACAGCACGGGTGCGCGACCTGACAGTGCGGTGATGCCCGAGGAACTCGCGAGCGTCCTCGCGCAGGACGCCGTGCAGGCGGCCCCACGCCTGCTCGGCTCGTTCCTGTCCGTCGACTCGCCCGAGGGGCGCGTGACGCTCCGCATCACGGAGCTTGAGGCGTACCACGGCGCGGATGACCCCGGGTCGCACGCCTTCCGCGGCCAGACCCCGCGCAACTCCGTCATGTTCGGTCCGGCCGGGCACCTCTACACGTACTTCACCTACGGCATGCACACGTGCTCGAACATCGTCTGCGGCACGGAGGGCGTGGCATCCGGATGCCTCATCCGAGCGGGCGAGATCGTCGAGGGCATCGAGCTGGCCCGCGCGCGTCGGCACACCTCCCGCGTCGACGACGACCTCGCCCGCGGCCCTGGCCGGGTCAGCGTGGCGCTCGGCATCACGCTCGCCGACGGTGGTGCTGACCTGTCGAGCTCGCGTATCCGCTTGTCCCTCGGAAGCGAGCAGCCGGATATCGCGGCCGGACCCCGCACGGGAGTCTCCGGGCCCGGGGGCACGGATGCCTTCCCATGGCGCTTCTGGATCCCGGGCGCCCCCACGGTCTCGCCCTACAAGCGGCACGTGCCGAAGCCCCGGAATACATCGCGAGGATGACGCGGGATGCGCCGCCCGACCGATGTGGTCGAACGGTGCGTCGGCGAGGCTGGAAGCATGAATTCTTCCGCCTCAACACCTCTGCTCTCGGCATCGCGCGTCTCGATGACGTACCCCGGAACCCGCGCCCTCGACGGGGTCGACCTGGCCATCTATCCCGGCGAGTCCGTCGCCATCATGGGGCCCTCAGGATCGGGCAAGACGACGCTGCTCCACGCGCTTGCGGGCATCATCACCCCGACGAGCGGCGAGGTCGTCGTGCACACGCCGAGCGGCGCCATTGCCGTGAGTGCCCTCGCGGAGTCCGAGCGCTCGAGACTGCGCCGCGAGGAGTTCGGCTTCGTGTTCCAGCAGGGACTCCTGATCCCCGAACTCACGGTCGTCGAGAATGTCGCCCTTCCCCTTCTCCTGGCGGGGCGCACGCGGGCGACCGCCGAGGCGCACGCCGTTGAGTGGCTCGGCCGGCTCGGCCTCGGCGGCCTCGAGCGGCGCCGCATCGGCGAACTCTCGGGTGGCCAGGCTCAGCGCGTCGCGATCGCTCGCGCCCAGGTCACGGGCGCTCGGGTGATCTTCGCCGACGAGCCGACGGGAGCCCTCGATTCCGTGACCTCGACCGAGACAATGACGGCGCTCCTCGATGCCGCGACGGAAGACGGTCGTGCGCTCGTCGTCGTCACGCACGACGACCAGGTCGCCGCCCGCTGCTCGCGCGTCGTGCGGCTACGTGACGGGCGCCTCGATGTCCAGGCCGCGACGACCGTTTCGAGGGCCAGCGCATGAGCAGCATGACGGATGTCCGCGCTCCTGCCCCGGGGCGCCTCGCGCCGTCGAGGCGTCGCGCGCCCATCGGAACCCTGACGTGGATGCTCGCGAGGCCCAGCGCCGACTCGGTCTCGACGCTCGTGCTTCCTGGTGTCGCGTTCGCCATCACGACCGCCCTGCTCCTCACGGTCGCGGGTGGTGGCGTGATGTTCTGGAACTGGCCCGACGAAGTGAATGCGGCCACATACCAGGTGCTGAGTGGGCTCGCCCTCGCGCTGCTCGTGATTCCGCTCGCGAGCCTGAGCGGCGCCGCCGCGAGGCTCTCGGCGCGTCGGCGTGACGACCGCCTGGCGACCCTCCGCCTCCTCGGGGCGACGCCCGGCAACGTCGTCGCGATCACGGTCCTCGAGTCGGTCATGGTCGCCGCGGCAGGCGCGCTGGTGGGCGTCGTCCTGTACCTCGCGGCCTCTCCGCTGGTCGGCCTCATCCCCTTCGGCGGGGAGGCCATCGGCGCGGCGTCGATCATCCTGAATCCGCTCGCGATCATCGGCGTCATCGCAGGGATCGTGCTGCTCGCCGCCGTGAGTGCCGTCATCGGCCTGCGCAAAGTCGTCATCTCACCGCTGGGCGTGAGGCTGAAGCAGAGCGCGCCGCGCATGAGTTGGCTCCGCGGCCTCATCGGGGGAGTCGTTGTCATCGTCGCCGTCGTCGTGCTGCAAAGCTTCGGCGTGCTGCCCGACTACACGGCGGTCGCGGTGGCCATAGCCGCAACCTTCGCGGTCGGAGTTGCCGTGCTCAACCTGGTCGGCCCGTGGCTCATCTGGGTCTTTGCACGGATGCAAGTCGGTCGCGCCCGTACGGCGGCGCGCCTCATCGCCGCACGCACGACGCTCGAGGCACCCAAGGTCGCGTGGCGCCAGGTCAGCGGCCTCGCGATGACCAGCTTCGTCGCGGTCGTGGGCGGCACCGGTGTGTCGTTCCTGATCGAGGAGGGCGGTCCTGCCAACGAGCTGGCGCTCTACGTCGACGTGCGCACGGGCATCATCATCACCCTCGTCGCCTCCTTCCTCATGGTCGCCTGCTCTGTGGGGGTCAACCAGGCATCCGCAGTGCTCGACCGCCGTGACCTCTACGTCGGGCTCGACCGGGTCGGCATGCCGCGCGAGGTGCAGGAACAGGCGCGGGCTCGCGCGATCCTCGTGCCGCTGTGCTGGGTCTCGCTGGGATCGGCGGCCCTCGGCGGACTGCTCGTCTTCCCGCTCGCGGGGTACGCGCTCATCGTCGCCCCCACGTCGCTCCTCGTGATCGCTCTCGCGTTCGTCGCCGGAATCGCGCTCGTCGCCCTGTCGCTCGTTGCGACCCGTCCCGTCGTGACAAGCGTGCTGCGCAGCCCCGAGCGCGCGCAGTAGCTCGGAACGGCAGGGGTTCTCCATGCGGCCGGCGGTGGCACCGCCGGCCGCATTGTGCACGAATCGGAGGTATCCGTGCGTGATCGCACGGCGCTCACCGACTCGGGCGAGTGAGGCGGGGTCTTCGGCCGCTGGTAGCCTTGGTCGGGTGTCAGCGAGCGCGCAGAACCTAGAACAGCAGAACAACGACGAGTCATTCGAGTCCCTGTGGGACGAGCTTTTGTGGCGAGGCCTCGTCCACGTCTCGACGGACCCTGAGGCGCTCAAGACGCTGTTGGATGGTCCGCCCATCGTCTACTACTGCGGCTTCGACCCGACGGCGCCGAGCCTGCACCTCGGCAATCTCGTGCAGGTGTTACTGCTGCGTCGCATCCAGCTAGCGGGTCACCGGCCGCTCGCGCTCGTCGGCGGTTCGACGGGACTCATCGGTGACCCGAAGCCCACGGCTGAGCGCACCCTCAACACCCCCGAGGTCGTTGCCGAGTGGGTCGGCAAGATCCAGGGCCAGGTGTCACGGTTCCTGAGTTTCGAAGGCGACAACGCGGCGCGCTTGGTGAACAACCTCGACTGGACTGCACCGATGTCGGCCATTGACTTCCTGCGCGACGTCGGCAAGTACTTCCGCGTGGGCTCGATGCTCAAGAAGGATGCGGTGACCGCCCGCCTCAATTCCGACGCGGGCATCAGCTACACCGAGTTCAGCTACCAGGTGCTCCAGGGGATGGACTTCCTCCAGTTGTACCGCAATTACGACTGTGTGCTCCAGACGGGCGGCTCCGACCAGTGGGGCAACCTGACGAGCGGCTCCGATCTGATCCACAAGGCGGAGGGCGCGAGCGTCCACGCGATCGGCACGCCGCTCATCACGAACTCTGACGGCACCAAGTTCGGCAAGAGCGAGGGCAACGCCGTGTGGCTGGATGCCTCGCTCACGAGCCCCTACGCGATGTACCAGTTCTGGCTCAACACCGACGACGCGGATGTCATCGCTCGTCTCAAGGTCTTCACCTTCCTGTCGCGTGCGCGCATCGAGGCGCTGGCGGAGTCGGTCGCGAATGAACCCTTCCGGCGCGAGGCGCAGCGCACACTGGCCTTCGAGGTGACCTCGCTCGTGCACGGCGCGGAGGCAACGCACGCGGCCATCGCCGCGGCCGAGGCGCTCTTCGGCCAGGGCGACCTCACGGCGCTCGACGAGCCCACCCTCTCCGCCGCGCTCGCTGAGCTTCCGCAGGCTGAGGCGACGGCCGAATCCTCGCTCGCCCAGTTGCTTGTCGACACCCGCCTCACCAAGAGCCTGGGGGAGTCCCGCCGGGCGATCGAGCAGGGCGGTGTCTACTGCAACAACGTGAAAGTGACGGACGTGGGGGAGTCGATCGGCGACCGCTTCCTGTTCTCCCGCTTCGCCGTCCTGCGTCGCGGCAAGAAGACCCTCGCGGGCGTCGTCGCACGGTAAGCACAGTCGCGTCTCGTTAGGATGGGGCGAACTTTTGAGGGGAGAGCGTGGACGATAAGCCTGATGTCGGTCAGGGGACTGGTGCCCCGAACAGTCCCGACGGCGGACTTCGTCGCGATCGCAGGCGACTCCGCGAGAGCGCCCGCATAGAGGCAGAAGAAACCGTCTCTCGCGAGCAGCCCGCGGAATCGACGGCGCTCCCTGACACGGGAGGCTTCAGTGCATTCGAGGCGCTGGGCTTCGAACGCCGATCCTTCGAACCGCCGGCTCAGGAGTCGGCTCCCGTCGACGTCTCGCGCTTCCGCAACATCCCCGCGCCAGCGTCTCCGGCTGCCGCTGAGCCCCTGACGCCGCCGCAGTCCTCAGGCGTCATCCCGCCCGCGTATGGTTCCGAGCCCGCGCGGCCCGTTGCACCGGCACAGGCCTCCGGGTCGGTGACTTCCGGGCTGGTGACTTTCGAGCCGGATGCGTCCACGCCGCCGCTCCTGCAGCCGCCGCCCCTTGAAGAACCGCCGCGCCCGGCCGTCCCGCCCGTGACCCACGCCTTCGCTTCGCCTGGCCCCTTCTCCCAGTCGACACAGCCGCCTGTTCGCCCGCAGGACACGTCCACCGCCTACCTGCCCGTCGCGCCGGTCACGGGTGCAGGGGCTCCGAGTGCAGGGGTTCCGAGTGCAGGTGTTCCGAGTGCAGGGGCTCCGGATGCCGCGGCTCCCGGCGTTTCCCCGGCGGCGTTCACCGTCCCCCCGGTTCCCTCGCGTTCTGAGGCCGAGACGCCGACTCAGGCCATTTCGGCTGCCGAGCTGTACTCACCGCCCGCTGCGGCCGCCCCCGTGGTGTCGCCCGGCCCTATGCCGCCCGCCGAAGCACCGACCTCGGACTTTGAGGCTGCACCGGTTTCGGCGGGGTCACCGTCGCTACCAGGGGCAAACCCGTCCGTCGCCTTGTCGGCGCCGCTTGCCCCTCCCGCTGTTCCGCCGCAGGAACTTCCGCCAGCACCTTCCGCGGGAGCGGACGTCAAGCCGACCACGGCGGCTGCGCCATCCTCCGGGCACCCCGTCCTCGGACCGCTGGCGCCCCGAGTTCAGGAGACTCCGCAGGAGGTGGTGCTCCTCGACCGCGTCGCCCTCGCCGCCGCCATCCTGCTCCCGCCCGTCGGGTTCGTGCTCGGCCTCGTGGCATCCGCGCGTGGTCGCGCCTACCGAGGGTGGACATCCGCCATGGCGCGGGCCTCGCTCTGGATCGCCGTCGGCATGACCTTCGTGTTCATCGTTGCCGGGGTCCTCCTCTGGTCCGAACATCGAAAGCAGCTCGACGCTGAAGAGAGCGCGCAAGCCGCTGCCGCCGCACATGCGGCGCTGGTCGAGGAGAGCGCCGCATTCTGCGGGGCGTTGACGGGCTCGCCCGTGCTGGCGACGGATGCTGCCGACTTCGGTTGGCCCGCGGCGGACGACACTGCCGGCTACGTCCCTGGGATCTCCGCCTACGCCGCCACTTGGCAGGGCTTGGTTCCTCTCGCACCGGCGATCATTGCTGAGCAGGTGACGTCGGCCAGCGCGCAGATCGATCAGATCGTCGCGAGGGCCGCGAGTTTCCCCGACACGAATCGGGCAGGAGACCTCCTCGACCTGCAGGCAGTGCCCGAGATCGCTTCAGTCCAGGCGCACGTCGCGGAGTACTGCGCGCCCGGCGACACGGGCGAGTGAGGCGCGACACGCCCGGGGTGCACCATGATTTGGCGCCGGTCCCAAAGCCTGCGTAAAGTAATCACTCGTCACCCCAAAGGTGCGGAAAGCCGCAGAGCTTCCCGGCCTCACGTGGGACACAATCCGAAGGCGAAAGCCGCCGAAGATTCCGGCCAGCGACTCATGTTGCAAAGTCACGATCTTCGGGTCTAGGATTAAAAACCCTTCCCACTCTCGACTCCATCATGGAGTACGCAGCGGGTCTGCATGGCCTCTCGGCCGTCAGAAACCCAGCGCAGAGGGTGGTAAGTTTGGAAAGTTGCCTCGGCAGCTGCCGCCGGGAGGTGGGGCACCGGGAGCGTCCGTTCCTTGAGAACTCAACAGCGTGCACAATGTCAAATGCCAAAAACCTCGTACATCCTTTTGGGGTGTAGGAGATTCCTTTGGAAAAACATTAAACAACAATGCAAATGTCAGCAATGATGTTTGTTCTTGTCAGTTTCAAACTTGTGTTCGGTCTGCCTATTCCGGTGGTCGTTCACACTAGATGTGCCAGTCGCTTCGGTGATTGTGCAATCAAACATTTACGGAGAGTTTGATCCTGGCTCAGGATGAACGCTGGCGGCGTGCTTAACACATGCAAGTCGAACGATGAAGCCGGAGCTTGCTCTGGTGGATTAGTGGCGAACGGGTGAGTAACACGTGAGTAACCTGCCCCTGACTCTGGGATAAGCGCTGGAAACGGCGTCTAATACCGGATACGAGCTTCCACCGCATGGTGAGGAGTTGGAAAGAATTTCGGTCTGGGATGGACTCGCGGCCTATCAGCTAGTTGGTGAGGTAACGGCTCACCAAGGCGACGACGGGTAGCCGGCCTGAGAGGGTGACCGGCCACACTGGGACTGAGACACGGCCCAGACTCCTACGGGAGGCAGCAGTGGGGAATATTGCACAATGGGCGCAAGCCTGATGCAGCAACGCCGCGTGAGGGATGACGGCCTTCGGGTTGTAAACCTCTTTTAGTAGGGAAGAAGCGAAAGTGACGGTACCTGCAGAAAAAGCACCGGCTAACTACGTGCCAGCAGCCGCGGTAATACGTAGGGTGCAAGCGTTATCCGGAATTATTGGGCGTAAAGAGCTCGTAGGCGGTTTGTCGCGTCTGCTGTGAAAACTGGAGGCTCAACCTCCAGCCTGCAGTGGGTACGGGCAGACTAGAGTGCGGTAGGGGAGATTGGAATTCCTGGTGTAGCGGTGGAATGCGCAGATATCAGGAGGAACACCGATGGCGAAGGCAGATCTCTGGGCCGTAACTGACGCTGAGGAGCGAAAGCATGGGGAGCGAACAGGATTAGATACCCTGGTAGTCCATGCCGTAAACGTTGGGAACTAGATGTAGGGACCATTCCACGGTTTCTGTGTCGCAGCTAACGCATTAAGTTCCCCGCCTGGGGAGTACGGCCGCAAGGCTAAAACTCAAAGGAATTGACGGGGGCCCGCACAAGCGGCGGAGCATGCGGATTAATTCGATGCAACGCGAAGAACCTTACCAAGGCTTGACATATACGAGAACGGGCCAGAAATGGTCAACTCTTTGGACACTCGTAAACAGGTGGTGCATGGTTGTCGTCAGCTCGTGTCGTGAGATGTTGGGTTAAGTCCCGCAACGAGCGCAACCCTCGTCGTATGTTGCCAGCACGTAATGGTGGGAACTCATATGAGACTGCCGGGGTCAACTCGGAGGAAGGTGGGGATGACGTCAAATCATCATGCCCCTTATGTCTTGGGCTTCACGCATGCTACAATGGCCGGTACAAAGGGCTGCAATACCGTAAGGTGGAGCGAATCCCAAAAGCCGGTCTCAGTTCGGATTGAGGTCTGCAACTCGACCTCATGAAGTCGGAGTCGCTAGTAATCGCAGATCAGCAACGCTGCGGTGAATACGTTCCCGGGCCTTGTACACACCGCCCGTCAAGTCATGAAAGTCGGTAACACCCGAAGCCAGTGGCCCAACCGCAAGGAGGGAGCTGTCGAAGGTGGGATCGGTAATTAGGACTAAGTCGTAACAAGGTAGCCGTACCGGAAGGTGCGGCTGGATCACCTCCTTTCTAAGGAGCATGTGCCAGTCCGTCTGTCTACAGCGGAATTCACTGGCCAAGTCAGTTCAGGAACGAATGTTTCCTGCTGGCGCTCATGGGTGGAACATTGACATTGTGACCAGAACCGATGGGTTCGAACTTAGTACGCCGGCTGCTTGCAGTCGGAAGGAAGGGTTTGGGCCGGGAGGGTCTGGTCTTTGCACGCTGTTGGGTCCTGAGGGACCGGGCCGGTCCAGGTGGGAACATCTGGGTCTGTCGAACTCCTCTGGGCCTCTGTCTGACACACTTCGGTGTGGTGGAGGGGGTACCGCCCGTATTTTGAGAACTACACAGTGGACGCGAGCATCTTAGACACTCGCGCAAATTCAGCCGACAGGGCTTGCCTTGGATGGTTGTTGGAGCGCGCAGATGTCTTCAATTGATTTGCAAATTTATTTGCTGATCTTTGTGTAATTTTTGTCATCAAGTTTCTAAGTGCAAACGGTGAATGCCTTGGCTTCTGGAGCCGAAGAAGGACGTAGAAATCTGCGATAAGCCTCGGGGAGTTGATAATCGAACTGTGATCCGAGGATTTCCGAATGGGGAAACCCCGCCAGGCGTAGCAATACGACCTGGTGACTCCCGCCTGAATATATAGGGCGGGTAGAGGGAACGTGGGGAAGTGAAACATCTCAGTACCCACAGGAAGAGAAAACAATAGTGATTCCGTCAGTAGTGGCGAGCGAACGCGGATCAGGCCAAACCGATCATGTGTGATAGCCGGCAGGCGTTGCATGGTCGGGGTTGTGGGACTTCCAGGTATCTCTGCCGAGATACGCATCGACGAGCGCGATATAGATGAACGATCTTGAAAGGTCGACCATAGAGGGTGCCAGTCCCGTAATTGAAATGTCGCGCCGCGGTGGGAAGGATCCCAAGTAGCACGGGGCCCGAGAAATCCCGTGTGAATCTGTCAGGACCACCTGATAAGCCTAAATACTCCCAGAAGACCGATAGCGGACAAGTACCGTGAGGGAAAGGTGAAAAGTACCCCGGGAGGGGAGTGAAATAGTACCTGAAACCGTTTGCATACAAACCGTTGGAGCCTCCTTAGTAGGGGTGACAGCGTGCCTTTTGAAGAATGAGCCTGCGAGTTAGCGATATGTGGCGAGGTTAACCCGAGTGGGGAAGCCGTAGCGAAAGCGAGTCTGAATAGGGCGATTCAGTCGCATGTCCTAGACCCGAAGCGAAGTGATCTATCCATGGCCAGGTTGAAGCGACGGTAAGACGTCGTGGAGGACCGAACCCACTTAGGTTGAAAACTGAGGGGATGAGCTGTGGATAGGGGTGAAAGGCCAATCAAACTTCGTGATAGCTGGTTCTCTCCGAAATGCATTTAGGTGCAGCGTTGCGTGTTTCTTGCCGGAGGTAGAGCTACTGGATGGCCGATGGGCCCCAAAAGGTTACTGACGTCAGCCAAACTCCGAATGCCGGTAAGTGAGAGCGCAGCAGTGAGACGGTGGGGGATAAGCTTCATCGTCGAGAGGGAAACAACCCAGACTACCAACTAAGGTCCCCAAGCGTGTGCTAAGTGGAAAAGGATGTGGAGTTGCAGAGACAACCAGGAGGTTGGCTTAGAAGCAGCCACCCTTGAAAGAGTGCGTAATAGCTCACTGGTCAAGTGATTCCGCGCCGACAATGTAACGGGGCTCAAGCACACCACCGAAGTTGTAGATTTCGTACTATAGGCAAGCCTTCGTGGTTCAGCCGTACGCGGGACCGTGAGTGGTAGGAGAGCGTCGTGTGGCAGTGAAGCGGCGGTGTGAACCAGCCGTGGAGCCTACACGAGTGAGAATGCAGGCATGAGTAGCGAAAGACGGGTGAGAAACCCGTCCGCCGAATGAACAAGGGTTCCAGGGCCAGGTTAATCCGCCCTGGGTAAGTCGGGACCTAAGGCGAGGCCGACAGGCGTAGTCGATGGACAACGGGTTGATATTCCCGTACCGGCGAAGAACCGCCCAAGCCAATCCAGTGGTGCTAAGAGTCCTAACCCGGATGAGCGGATCCCTTCGGGGGATGATGCGGTCCGTCTAACGCTCGACCCCATGCTGGTGCGGCTAGCGTATTAACAGGTTGTGACGCAGGAAGGTAGCTGAGCCGGGCGATGGTTGTCCCGGTCTAAGGATGTAGGGCGAGAGATAGGCAAATCCGTCTCTCATAACGCCTGAGACCCGATGGGTAGCCCGAATGGGCGAAATCAGTGATCCTATGCTGCCAAGAAAAGCATCGACGCGAGGTTCTAGCCGCCCGTACCCCAAACCGACTCAGGTGTTCAGGTAGAGAATACTAAGGCGATCGAGAGAATCGTGGTTAAGGAACTCGGCAAAATGCCCCCGTAACTTCGGGAGAAGGGGGGCCTGAGGCGTATTAGGACTTGCTCCGAAAGCGTTTGAAGGCCGCAGAGACCAGTGGGAAGCGACTGTTTACTAAAAACACAGGTCCGTGCCAAGTCGCAAGACGATGTATACGGACTGACGCCTGCCCGGTGCTGGAAGGTTAAGAGGAGCGGTTAGCGTAAGCGAAGCTGCGAATTTAAGCCCCAGTAAACGGCGGTGGTAACTATAACCATCCTAAGGTAGCGAAATTCCTTGTCGGGTAAGTTCCGACCTGCACGAATGGCGTAACGACTTCCCAGCTGTCTCAACCGCGAACTCGGCGAAATTGCACTACGAGTAAAGATGCTCGTTACGCGCAGAAGGACGGAAAGACCCCGTGACCTTTACTACAGCTTGGTATTGGTGTTCGGTGTGGCTTGTGTAGGATAGGTGGGAGACTGTGAAGCGGGCACGCTAGTGTTCGTGGAGTCATTGTTGAAATACCACTCTGGTCATATTGGATATCTAACGACGAACCGTGATCCGGTTCTCGGACAGTGCCTGGTGGGTAGTTTAACTGGGGCGGTTGCCTCCCAAAAAGTAACGGAGGCGCCCAAAGGTTCCCTCAACCTGGTTGGCAATCAGGTGGCGAGTGTAAGTGCACAAGGGAGCTTGACTGTGAGACTGACAAGTCGAGCAGGGACGAAAGTCGGGACTAGTGATCCGGCAGTGGCTTGTGGAAGCGCTGTCGCTCAACGGATAAAAGGTACCTCGGGGATAACAGGCTGATCTTGCCCAAGAGTCCATATCGACGGCATGGTTTGGCACCTCGATGTCGGCTCGTCGCATCCTGGGGCTGGAGTAGGTCCCAAGGGTTGGGCTGTTCGCCCATTAAAGCGGTACGCGAGCTGGGTTTAGAACGTCGTGAGACAGTTCGGTCCCTATCCTCTGCGCGCGCAGGAAATTTGAGAAGATCTATCCCTAGTACGAGAGGACCGGGATGGACGAACCTCTGGTGTGTCAGTTGTTCCGCCAGGAGCACCGCTGATTAGCTACGTTCGGAATGGATAACCGCTGAAAGCATCTAAGCGGGAAGCCAGCTTCAAGATGAGATTTCCATACCCTTCGGGGTGAGAGGCTCCCAGCTAGACTACTGGGTTGATAGGCAGGATGTGGAAGCGAGGACTAACGACTCGTGCAGCTGACCTGTACTAATAAGCCGATAACTTGATAACACCTTACAAAGGTGTCTCGCGTCCACTTTGTGGTTCCCGATTTACGGTCGGGAATCATCCCGCACACCAGTGCCGAGCTTCCGCTCGAGACGGTGCGCGGCTATGAACTGATACATAAATCAATAGTGTTTCGGCGGCCATAGCGAGAGGGAAACGCCCGGTTACATTCCGAACCCGGAAGCTAAGACTCTCTGCGCCGATGGTACTGCAGGGGGGACCCTGTGGGAGAGTAGGACACCGCCGGACTTCTTTCGAGAAATGGCCACCCCACCGGGGTGGCCATTTCCCGTTAACCCGACCCCACCCACCGGGACACACGCGCCAGGGCGGCTCCCGGCTCAGAAGGGCAATAGCCTCAGTCCTCGCTGCCACTGGGCTCGATGGTGCATCTTGACGGCACGTCTTGACTGGCGCCGAAGCGCGAGGCGCACCGGGCTTGTCGCCGCGGTGCCTTTCAGTAGGAGCGGTCGGGTCTCAGCCGCCGAGAGCTTCGCGGTGGAGCTCCTTGTAGCCGACGTAGCGCACGCCGTTCTCGCGGAGGCCGGCTTGCTCGTCGAGGCTCAGTTCGCGGCGGACCTTCGCAGGCACCCCCGCGACGAGCGAGCCGGGTGGGATCACGGTTCCTTCGAGCACGACTGCGCCGGCTGCGACCAAGGATCCCTTGCCGATGACCGCCCCGTTGAGGACGGTCGCGCTCATGCCGATGAGGCAGTCGTCTTCGACAGTGCATCCGTGCAGCATCGCGGCATGTCCGACGCTCACGCCAGCACCGATCGAGGTGGGAACGCCGGCGTCGCAGTGCACCGTCACGTTGTCCTGGAGATTGCTGCCGGCGCCCAGCGTGATGGTGTCCACATCCGCCCGAAGCACTGTCCCGTAGAAGACGCTCGACTGCTCGTGGAGCGTCACGCGCCCGATGAGTGTTGCATTGGGGGCGACCCAGGCGGTGTTGGCGACGGTGGGCGAAACCCCGTCGATGGGAACGATCAGCGGCGACATGTCCATGGCAGTTAAACTAGTAGGCATCATGGCCACTTTTGGAAACCTCACCGACCGCCTCGCGGATACCTTCAAGAACCTCCGCAACAAGGGCAAGCTGAGCCCGGCGGATGTCGACGGCACCGTCCGCGAGATCCGTCGCGCCCTGCTCGAGGCGGATGTCGCGCTCGATGTTGTCAAGCAGTTCACCTCTGCCGTGCGCGAGCGCGCTCTCGGCGACGAGGTGAACAAGGCGCTCAACCCGGCGCAGCAGGTCGTCAAGGTGGTCAACGACGAGCTTGTGACGATCCTCGGCGGGGAACAGCGGCGCCTGCAGTTCGCAAAGTCAGGCCCGACGGTCATCATGCTCGCGGGCCTGCAGGGTGCAGGCAAGACGACGCTCGCCGGCAAGTTGGCGAAGTGGCTGGCTGGGGAGGGCCACACCCCGCTCCTCGTTGCCGCCGACCTCCAGCGCCCCAACGCCGTCACGCAGCTCCAGGTGGTTGGCGAGCAGGCGGGCGTGCACGTCTTCGCACCGGAGCCCGGCAACGGCGTCGGCAACCCGGTGAAGGTCGCGAAGGACGCGATCAAGTACGCCAACGACAAGGTGCACGACGTGGTCATCGTCGACACGGCCGGCCGTCTCGGTGTCGACGCCGAGATGATGAAGCAGGCCGCCGACATCCGCAAGGCCGTTGATCCCGACGAGGTGCTCTTCGTGATCGATGCCATGATCGGTCAGGATGCCGTCGCTACGGCGAAGGCGTTCCAGGAGGGTGTCGACTTCACGGGTGTCGTGTTGACGAAGCTGGATGGTGATGCCCGCGGTGGTGCTGCCCTCTCGGTCGCGTCCGTCACCGGCCGTCCCATCATCTTCGCGAGCACGGGGGAGCGGCTCGAGGAGTTCGAGCCTTTCCACCCAGAGCGCATGGCGAGCCGGATTCTCGACCTCGGTGACATCCTCACGCTCATCGAGCAGGCGCAGAAGACCTTCGACGAGGAGGAGGCGAAGAAGGTCGCGGAGAAGTTCGCGACCGACAGCTTCACGCTCGAGGACTTCCTCTCCCAGATGCAGCAGCTGAAGAAGATGGGCTCCATGAAGGGCCTGCTCGGCATGCTGCCTGGCGCGCGCGGCATGAAGGAGCAGCTCGAGAACTTCGATGAGTCTGAGCTGACCCGCACGGAGGCGATCATCCAGTCGATGACCCCCGCAGAGCGCCGCAACCCCAAGCTCCTCAACGGCTCGCGTCGCCTGCGCATTGCACGTGGTTCGGGCACGACCGTGACCGAGGTCAACGGCCTAGTGCAGCGCTTCGAGCAGGCCGCCAAGATGATGAAGACGGTGGCGAAGGGTGGCGTGCCGCAGATTCCGGGCATGGGTCCCATCCCCGGTGCTGGTTTCGGTGGCGGCAAGAAGAAGGGCAAGGCGCCGCAGAAGAAGTCTCGCTCGGGCAACCCCGCGAAGCGGGCGGCCGAGGAGAAGGCCCTGGCCGCTGGCAAGCCGGCGTCGAACGCTCCTGCCGGGTCGGGTTTCGGGCTCGGTGGCGGCACGGCGGATGGCATGCCGAGCGAGGAAGAGCTGGCCGCGCTCCAGAAGATGCTCGGGGGTCGCTGAGCGTTGCTCTAGTGTGGCTCCATGACTGATCAGGAGCTCCTCGCCGGATACATTACGGTTGGTCGGCGGGCCATCGGTGACTTCGTCGCTTTGCTTGAGCGGCTTCCGGATGCCGCCTGGTCAACTCCGACGGACCTGCCCGGCTGGGACGTCAAGGCGGTCGCATCGCACGTAGCGCACTTGGAATCGGTGTTGGCCGGCGACCCTGAGCCGACCGTGGGACTCGGTGACCTCCCGCACCTGACGGCACCAACGGGTGACTACACGGAGCGCGGAGTCGTTGCACGTCGGGACCACGCGCCGGCAGACATCATCCGGGAGATCCGCGAGTCGGCCGATGCACGGTTCGCCGCGCTCAAGGCGGATCCACCGACGGATGCTTCGGCCAAGCCTGCCCTCGGTGTGCCCGGCCTGTCATGGGACTGGCGCACCCTCCTGCGCAATCGGCCCCTCGACGTGTGGATGCACGAGCAGGACATCCGGCGTGCTGTCGGCCTGCCGGGCGGCTTCGACACCCCGCCCGCTGAGCACACGGTGCGCTACTTCGCGGAGAGCCTGGGCTTCGTTGTTGCGAAGCGGGGGAAGGCGACGCCCGGAACGACGGTGGTCTTCGCGCTCGATGGGCTACCGCCACTCGCGGTCGGCGTGGGTGAGGACCGTCGAGGCAGAGTCCTTCCCGCCGTGCCTGAGCAGCCTGATCTGCGCATCGACTTCGATTCCGAGTCGTTCATCGTGTTGGCAGGCGGACGCCGGTCAGCGGACCCGGAGCGCGTGCGCGTGACGGGAGACGAGCAGCTGGCCGAACGCATCCTCTCCGGCATGACCGTCACCGGCTGAGCCCGCCGCGCTCACCTCGTGACGGAGGGGCGGCCGGTGGTGACCGCCCAGCCGCCAGCGGGACGCCGACGGTGGAGCTCGAGCGACTCGCTGTAGTGGCCCATGAGCTCTTCGCACAGCGAGGTCCAGGTGCGCGGCAGCACGCTCGCGCGTCCCACCTCGGCGAAGGCGCGACGCTTCGCATCGTCGCCCACGAGGTCGGCGACGCGGTCGCGCAGCTCGTGCAGGTTGCCCGGCGCGTAGAGCCATCCGTTTCGGCTCGAGTCGACGAGGTCGACAGGTCCGCCGCGGCCTGTTGCGACAACGGGCACCCCGCTCGCCATGGCCTCCTGAATGGTCTGGCAGAAGGTCTCCAGCTCTCCCGGATGCACGAAGACGTCGAAGCTTGCGAGTGCCGTTGCGAGCCGGTTCCCGCCGAGGAATCCCGTGAAGTGCGCGGTCGGCATGAGGTCTTCTAGGCGAGCACGCAGCGGCCCTGCGCCGACGATCACGAGCTTGGTGTGGGGAAGTGTCGTGAGTACGCGGAGGTCCTCCACCTGCTTTTCTGAGGCGAGCCGCCCGACGTAGCCGACGACCCGCTCGCCGTTCGGCGCCACGGCGCGGCGCCAGTCCTCGTCGCGTCGTGCTGGCATGAATCGTTCGGTGTCGACGCCTCGTCCCCAGCGCCGCACCCGGGTGACGCGGTGTTCCTCGAGCTGCTGTTCCGCGTAGCTCGAGGGGGCCAGGGTGAGTGTGGCGCGCTGGTGGATGCGCTGCACCTGGCGCCAGAGCAGCGGCTCTGCGCCACGGAAGCCGTAGCGAGCGGCGTAGGCGGGGACATCCGTCTGGTAGACGGCGACGGTCGGGATGCCGAGCTGCTCGGCCGCAATGACCGCTTGCAGGCCAAGCACGAATGGTGAGGCGAGGTGCACGACATCAGGGCGGAAGCGTCGCAGCGACTTCGCAACCCGCGCGACCGTCACCGTAGCGATGCGAACGTTACGATAGCTCGGCAGCGCAAGCGCGGGCAGGCCCTCGATGTCGAAGCCCGAGAGTTCCTGGGGCAATTCGCTGTCGCGCGGTGCGATCACGAGCACGTCATCCCCGCGGGCGGCGAGATGATCGATCACACGCAAGAGGGAGTGCGTGACGCCATTCATGTGCGGGAGGAAGGTTTCGGCGACGAGCGCGATTCTCATGCCCCGAGCCTCGGCACCGCGTGCGTCCGCGCGACTGCGTGCGGGTAGCCGCGGCGTGAACGCCACAAGAATCGCTCGCCCTGCATAGTCTGGACACATGACAAGCACACGACCCATCCGCATCGGCGTACAGCTCGCGCCCCAGCACGCCCCCTACGAGCGAATCCGCGACGCCGCTGCGGAGCTCGAGGAACTGGGGGTCGACATCCTCTTCAACTGGGACCACTTCTTCCCACTCTCGGGTGAACCCGACGGGCAACACTTCGAATCCTGGACGATGCTCGCGGCGCTCGCTGAGCAGACAACACGAGTCGAGATCGGTGCGCTCGTCAACTGCAACAGCTACCGCAATCCCAACCTGCAGGCCGACATGGCGCGCACGATCGACCACATCAGCGCCAAGGGCGGGGAGGGTCGCTTCATTTTCGGCACGGGTGCCGGGTGGTTCCAACGGGACTACGACGAATACGGTTACGACTTCGGCACTCCGGGCACTCGGCTTGCGGCGCTCGCTCGCGACTTGCCCATCATCCGGTCCCGCTGGGAGGAGCTCAACCCCCTTCCGACGCGGCGCATCCCGATTCTCATTGGGGGCGGCGGCGAGAAGAAGACACTTCGGATCGTCGCGGAGCACGCGAACATCTGGCACAGCTTCTCGGATGCCCCGACCCTCGAACGCAAGCTCGGCATCCTCGCACAGCACGGCAGGGACGTGGGCCGCGACACGAGCGAGATTGAGATCTCCACGGAGGTCAAGCGGCGCCCGATCGGCACGAGTGGTGGATCTACGGGCGCGGATGCCGCGGACGAGCTGGTCGACCTCGGCGCGACGCTGTTCACGGTTGGCCTCTCAGGGCCGCACTACGACGTCGATGCCGTGAAGGACTGGCTCGAATGGCGGGACGCCCACAACGCGCGGCGCGGAACTGCCGCCAGCTGAGCGTCACCAGGGCACCCGCAGACACAATGACGGGGAGCGTGGCGCCCGCGGTGCGCAGTGTCCGCGAATCTCTGGCAGAATAGAGCGTTGAGCCCGCGTCATCCGACCCTCTAATCAGATGACGACGGGATCCATTAGACCTTTCTGGCCGAGTGTGCCCCCACGCTCACGGCTGTCAGTTCGCTCCCATATCTAGAAACACAGGAGAATTGTGGCTGTAAAGATTCGTTTGAAGCGCCTTGGCAAGATCCGGGCACCGTACTACCGCATCGTTGTGGCCGACTCGCGCACCAAGCGCGACGGTCGCGTGATCGAGGAGATCGGCAAGTACCACCCGACCGAGGAGCCCTCGTTCATCGAGGTCGACTCGGAGCGCGCGCAGTACTGGCTCAGCGTCGGCGCACAGCCGACCGAGCAGGTTGCCGCGATCCTCAAGCTCACGGGCGACTGGGGCAAGTTCAAGGGCGACGCCAAGGCTGTCTCGACCGTCAAGGTCAAGGAGCCCAAGGAGGCGTTCGTCGCCGACGAGAAGAAGAAGCCCGTGCTCAAGCCCAAGAAGGCTGAGCCAAAGGCAGACGAGGCCCCTGCCAAGTCCGAGGCTCCCGCCGAGGAGACCGCACCCGCCGAGGCCGTCGAGGCCGAGGCAACCGACGCAGACAAGGCCTGATCCTTGCTGGCTGCTGCTCTGGAACACCTTGTCAAGGGGATCGTCGATCACCCGGACGAGGTCGCAGTGGACGCCAGGAACACGCCGCGCGGCGAGGTCCTCGAGGTGCGCGTGCACCCCGAGGACCTCGGCCGCGTGATCGGTCGTTCCGGTCGTACTGCCAAAGCCCTCCGCACTCTTGTCTCGGCGATCGCCGATGGCAAGAAGGTTCGTGTCGACGTGGTGGATACCGATTTCTAGAGAAGCTGGCCCCAACACGACCCAGCTTCGGGTCGGTCGCCTGACAAAGGCCCATGGCCTCAAGGGCGCAATCAAGCTTGAGCTGTACACGGATGACCCGGCACGTCGCTTCGTGCCGGGCGCCGTGTTCACCCTCCAGGTGCCGACGACGTCGCCCTGGCACGGCAAGACCCTCGAGCTTGCCGAGCTCCGCTGGTACAACGCGCACCCGGTCGCCTTCTTCAAGGGAGTGCCGGATCGCACGACCGCGGAGTCCCTCCTCAAGGCCATCCTGTGGATCGACCAGGACCTCGAGCAGGAGTCTGGCGAAGAGGACGCGTGGTTCGACCACCAATTGGTCGGACTCTCTGTCGTTCGCGACGGCACCGTCATCGGTCGCATCGCGCGGGTCGAGCACATGCCCGCGCAAGACCTCCTGCACGTCGAGACGGATTCCGGGGACGTGCTGGTGCCGTTCGTGAAGGCGATCGTGCCCAGCGTGGACATCGCAGCGGGCACCGTGACGGTGACGCCTCCGGCGGGCCTCTTCGAAGAGCTTCCCGACGATGAGCCTGCCCCCGCGCAGGACCGCGCTGAGGCGGAATCGAGCGGCGACGCCCCGGAGACCGAGCAGTCCTGAATTCGTTAGACGTCGAGCCGGTAGCCGCGCTTGACGACTGTCACCACGAGCCCGGGGGTTCCGAGGGCGCGCCGTAGGCGGCTCAAGGCCACCTCCATGACGTGATCGTCGTGCGTGCCGGGTAGCGACGCGACAAGGTCTGAACGGGAGACGACAGCGCCGGGGACGGCGGCGAGTCGTCGCAGGAGTGCGAGCGGTGTCGGCGCGAGCATGGCGCTGGTACCGCCGATCTCGACCAATTGTCCCCGCAAGACGAGCGTGCCGTGCGCCGTCGGGACCCGCTGGACTCGTTCCGTCTCGAGGTGCTCACAGAGCAAGCGGATGAGCGCCCCCATTCGGTAGCGTTCTGGCTGCACGACGCGGATGCCGGCGGCGAGGAGCGGAGCGGCCGTCACGGGGCCAACTGCCGCGGCCAGGACGTCGCCGCGGAAGGCGTCGTGGACGCTGTCGAGTACGCCCATGCATTCTGCTGCGAGGAAGAGGGCATCGACGGCGGGCGCGCTCGTGAAGGTGACGGCATCGAGGGCCCTCGCGCAGATCGACTCGATGAGGCGCTGCACGCGTTCGTCGGCGCTTCCGAGGTGCGTCCAGCTGTAAGGCGCCACGGTCAGCACCGTGTGGCGTGCGCGAAGTCGTGCGAGCTGGAGTTCGTCGGTGTGTCCATGCAGCTGCACCGCGATCGTGAGGCCGTCGGGCAACTCCTCGAGCGCCTTCGACACCAGCGACTGCGTGGTCTCCTCCTCGCTCATGCCGTCGTCGTCGAGACCGGCCGCACGGATGCCCCCGCGGGCCTTGGGGCCGCGCACCAGTATCCGGGCACGGGCGAGCGCGAGCAGCAGTTCATCGCCGAGGCCCGCGGCATCCGTCACCTCGAACCAGCGCCGGACTCCGTACCCGGTTGTCGCGAGCAGGGCGTCTGGCTGCGCCGCGATGATCGCGCGCGTGTCAGCCAGTACCGGCCCGTCGGCACGGTCATGCGTCACCCTCAGTGTCGGTGCGTGCGTGACGCTTGCCCCGCGACGTTCGAACGCGTCGATCAGGTCGTCGCTTCGCCGGTGGGAGGTGACTCCGATGCGGAAGCCTGCGAGCTGGTCGTGCCGAAACCCAGGGACACCCTGGCCGATCGTGTCCGGGAGCACGGCGGGCGGGTCGAGGGTCACGTCCGGCGTCACAGTCCCTCCGTCAGGAACTCGGCCGAATGGAGGACTCCGGCCGCGACGAGGTCCCCAGAGTGAGCCAGTCGCACGACCTCTCCCACGACGAGGACGGCGGGCGCAGCGACGTCGGCGCGAGTGGCGTCGGCCACCACGTCTGCCAGGTTCGAGATCGTCGTCTTCTGCTCGTTGCTGTAGCCGCGCTCGATGATTGCCACGGGCAGGTCTGCAGCGGCGCCGTGGCGGCGCAGTCCCGCCGAGAGGTGGGGGAGTGTGCCCACACCCATCAGCACGACGATGGTGCCGCCAAGCGCCGCCAGATGCTGGAGTTCCTCCTCGCTGAGCGGCGCGTGCCCCGAGACGACCGTGAAGAGTTTGCTCACGCCCCGGTGGGTCAACGGGATGCCGGCGGCCGCGGGAACCGAGATTGCGCTCGTGACCCCCGGGATCACCTCGACGGGAATCCCGGCCGCACGGCAGGCGATGACCTCTTCGCTGCCACGGCCGAAGACGTAGGGGTCGCCGCCCTTCAGCCGCACCACGTGGCATCCGGCCCTCGCATGGTCGATGAGGAGCAGCTCGATGCCCTGCTGGCTCACGGGGTGGTGTCCGGGAAGCTTGCCGACGTTGATCAGCAGGGCACGCGGAGCCCACTCGCTGAGCCGCTCGTGGGGCGAAAGCCTGTCGTAGAGCACGACGTCTGCATCGGCGAGCGCGCGCAGGGCACCGACCGTCATGAGGTGCTCGGCCCCTGGCCCGCCGCCAACGAGCGTCACCCGGCCGGTCACGATCCGCTCCTCACCGGGATCGTTCTGCCCGCGAGGAGGATGGTCGCCGGGTCCGCGGTCTCCTCAGTGGTGGCAGGGCGCCACTGTTCGCGTTCCGCAACCCGGGGGAACCCGAGATCCGGAGCGTCCGGCGCGTTCACGAAACTGCGGAACCTGAGGAGCTTGTCTGGGTCCGCGAGGGTCGCCGCCCATTCGTCCTGGTAGGTGCCGACGTGACGCTCCATGGCCGATTCGAGGTCGGCGGCGAGGCCCAGCGAATCGTCGACGACCACGTCGCGCACATGGTCTATGCCGCCGGGGAGTTCCTCCATCCACCTGGCCGTGCGCTGGAGCCGGTCGGCCGTGCGGATGTAGTAGACCAGGTAGCGGTCGATATAGCGCACGAGGGTGTCATCGTCGAGGTCGGAGGCGAGCAGTTGGCCGTGGGTGGGCTGGAAACCGCCGTTACCACCGACGTAGAGGTTCCAGCCCTGATCGGTCGCGATGACCCCTACGTCCTTGCCGCGCGCCTCCGCGCACTCGCGGGCGCAGCCCGAGACGCCAAACTTGAACTTATGCGGCGCGCGTAGGCCGCGATAGCGCAGTTCGAGCCGGATGGCCATGCCCACCGAATCCTGCACGCCGAAACGACACCAAGTCGACCCGACACAGCTCTTGACGTTGCGAAGAGACTTGCCGTAGGCCTGTCCCGACTCGAAGCCGGCATCGACGAGCCTCCTCCAGATATCAGGCAGCTGGTCGAGTCGCGCGCCGAACATGTCGATGCGCTGACCACCGGTGATCTTCGTGTAGAGCTTGAAGTCAGCCGCCACCTGCGCGATGACGGCGAGCTTCGCGGGCGAGATCTCGCCGCCCGGGATGCGCGGCACCACAGAGTAGGTGCCGTCCTTCTGCATGTTGGCGAGCGCCCGATCGTTCGTGTCCTGCAGGCCACCACGACCCGCGTCGAGAATGTGGCCATTGAAGTGGCTGGCGAGCATGGAGGCGATTGCCGGCTTGCAGACGTCGCATCCGTGTCCTTCGCCGAAGCGCGCGATGATGTCGTCAAAGGAGGCCAGCTCGAGCACTCGGACGGAGTCGAAGAGCTCCTGTCGGCTCAGGGAGAAATGCTCGCACAGCGCTCGATCGACGGCGAGGCCCGCCTTCGTCAGTTCGCTCTCGAGCAGTTTCTTGACGAGCGGGACACAGGAGCCGCACTGCGTACCTGCACGGCTGCACGCCTTCAGCGCACCAAGTTCGGTGCAGCCGTCCTCATGGATGCCGGCGCGAACCGTGCCGGCCGTGACGGCATTGCAGGAACACACGAGCGCGTCATCCGGAAGCTCGGCGCCCTCGGGGGCGGTGGCACCCGGTACCGAGAGATACGAGCCGGGGTCGGCGCTGAGCTGGGAACCAAGCAGGGGACGCAGCGAGGCGAATGGCTCGACGTTGCCCACGAAGACGCCGCCGAGGAGCGTGCGGGCATCGTTCGAGACGACGAGCTTCTGGTAGAGGCCGCGGGCGGGGTCGGCGTACACGACTTCGAGCGCGCCCGGCTGCTCGGCGCGCGTGTCGCCGAAGCTCGCGACATCCACCCCCGACAGCTTGAGCTTCGTGGCGTCGTCGACCGTCGTGAACTCGGCGGCGCCGCCCAGAAGGCGATCGGCGACAACCTCCGCCATCGCATTGGCCGGGGCGACCAGCCCGATGCACCGACCCTCGAAGCAGGCCACCTCGCCGATGGCCCAGATGCGGGCATCCGAGGTCCTGCAGTCGCGGCCGATGATGACCCCGCCGCGCTCGCCGACGTCAAGTCCCGCCGCGCGAGCGAGCTCATCACGCGGACGAATGCCGATTGCGAAGACGACGAGATCGGCAGCGACGCGGCTGTGGTTCGTGAACTCGACGGAGGTCACGGCCCCCGTGTCACCCACATGCACCGCCGAGGGCAGTGTCGCCAGGTGCAGCTCGATGCCCTGCGACGTGATGATCCTCCCGAGCGCCTGTCCGGCACCCTCGTCGAGCTGCGCGTTCATGAGCCAGCCGGCAGAGTTCACGACCGCGGCATCTGCTCCGCGCCGTTGAAGGCCCCCAGCGGCTTCGAGACCGAGGAGACCGCCGCCGGCGACAAGCACGCGCGGCCGCCGGCCCAAGTCGTTCGAGAGCCGCTCGACCTCGGCCATCAGGGCGTCGATGTCGTCGATCGTGCGGTAGACCCGCGCGTGCTCCGCTCCCTCGATGGGCGGGACCGTCGCGGATGAACCGGTCGCGAGTACGAGTTCGTCCCACTCGACCACGTGGCCCGCCGCTGTCGTCACCGTGCGGGCGGCGCGGTCGATCGCAGTCACGCCGTCGCCCAGGCGAAGACTGACGTTGGCCGCATCCCACGGCGCGGTCGGGAGGGTGATGTCATCGCCCCCGTCGAGCCGACGACTGAGGGCGACCCGATCGTATGGAAGGTGGGGCTCTTCAGAGATGACCGTGATGTGCAGCGTGCCCGCGGTGTCGCGGTTCGTGAGCGCGTCGGCCAAGCGGTGTGCCGCTGGACCGCCGCCGATGATGACGAGGCGGCGCGGTGTGGAGGAGGGCCGGTGCTGGTCTCGTGTCATGGCGTGAGCCTATGGACGGGGTATTTCCTGGCGGTTTCCCCATCATGACCGCGGCGTGACCTTCACGCCACAACGCTCGGCCTGCGCTGTGAGACAAGCTTCACGGGCGTGAAACACGCTGTGACGGGCGCGAAACACGGCGAGCCTAGGGTCGGTATCGCCTCGCGAGAGACTCGCACGCTCACTCGCCTACGAGAACGGACCGGCCATGACCCTACTGGAATCGCCCCCGCACCACGCACCTCCGCTCCTCTTCGCTCCGCAGTGGCACACCGTGTGCTCCTCTTCGGAGCTGGAATCCGGTTGGGCAGTGGCAGCGCTGGTCGGTGACAGGCAGGTGGCAATCGCCGTCGTGGGCGGCGAGGTCTTCGCCGTGAGCCACCTGGATCCGATGAGCGGCGCCCCCGTCATGGCGCGAGGCATCGTGGGCTCTCGGCGCGCCGAGGGTGAAGGGCACCGGCCGACCATTACGTCGCCGCTCCTCAAGCAGGTCTACGACCTCCGCACGGGGCGCTGCTACAACGACCCGGATCTCATGCTTGAGTGCTACCCGACCCGGGTCGTCGACGGCATGGTCGAGGTGGGGGTACCGATGTGAACACGACGGATGTCGCGGCGCTCGCCGCCATCTCTCATGGCACGTCGTCGCCACTGGGCCAGGCAGCCGTCGCTGCTCTCGTCGCGGCGGTCGGCCGTGCACTCGATGGTGTGCCGGTGCGCGGCGGTTTCGTCGACGTGCAGCAGCCGGATGTTCCGCTCACGATCGCCAGCCTCGGACGCGAGCGGCCCGTCGTCGTGGTGCCGCTTCTCCTGTCTGCGGGCTACCACGTGCACGTCGATCTCGCGCAGGAGGTCGAGAAGTGGCCCCGCGCTGTGCTGACCGATGCCCTCGGCCCCGACCGCGACCTTGTCGACATCCTTGTCAGTCGGCTGCTCTCAGTCGGCCTGCGCGTCTCTGACCGCATCGTGCTCGCCTGTGCGGGGTCGAGTGACGAGCGGGCGCTCGATGACTGCCGCGAGGTGGCGCGGATGCTCTCCGCGTCCCTCGGCATGCCGGTGCGTACCGCCTTCATCTCGGCGGCATCCCCGACCGTTGCGGATGCCGTCGCGGCAGAACGCCGCGAGTGGCCCTCCGACCGGGTCGTCGTGAGCACCTACCTGCTCGCGCCCGGCTACTTCGCCCACCTCGTTGCGACTTCCTCGGCCGACGTGGTCGCGCCGCCACTCCTGCTCGCGCATGAGGAACCGGACTCCCGCATCGTGCAACTCGTGCTCGATCGTTACGCCCACGCGCCCATCGATGTGGAGGAGGGAGCCATGCCTGCGGTCGGCCTCGCCTGAGTCGCTGCATAGACTTTGCGAGTGCGCATCGACATTGTCACGATCTTTCCCGAGTTCTTCTCCGTGCTCGACGTCTCCCTGCTTGGCAAGGCGCGGCAGAGCGGCGTGATGACACTGCAGGTGCATGACTTGCGCGACCACGCGCACGACCGGCATCGCACGGTCGACGACACTCCCTACGGCGGGGGAGCGGGAATGGTCATGAAGCCGGAGCCGTGGGGCGAGGCGCTCGACGGCATCCTGGAGTCGTCGGATGCGCCAACCGTCATCTTCCCCTCACCGGCGGGCGAGGTGTTCACGCAGGCCACCGCGCGCGAGCTCGCGCAGCGTTCGCATCTGATCTTCGGATGCGGTCGTTACGAGGGCATTGACCAGCGTGTCGTTGACTACGCGGCGACGCGTGCGGAGGTGCGTCTCATCAGCCTCGGCGACTACGTGCTCAATGGCGGCGAGGTGGCCACAATGGCGATGATCGAGGCGATCGGCCGCCTGATCCCCGGGGTCATCGGGAACCCGGAGAGTCTCGTCGAGGAGAGCCACGAAGCCGGCCTGCTCGAGTACCCGAGCTACACGAAGCCCGCGTCGTGGCGCGGACTCGACGTGCCTCCCGTGCTCCTCAGCGGCAACCATGCGGCGATCGCGGCGTGGCGCCACGAGCAACAGGTCGAGCGCACTCGTCGCGTGCGGCCGGAACTGCTGCCGCCTCCCTCACTCGACTGAACTGCGTCAGAGGCTCCGAAGGCGTTCGAGTAGCGGCTCGGCGACCTCGGCGAGGAACTGTTCCTGGTAGCGATCGCCGATCTGCACGAGGGCGATGTCAGTGAACCCGGCGTCCATGAACGGGCGCACGCTCTCGGCAAGCTCATCGAGGTCGGGCCCGCACGCGATGGATTCCGCCACGTCGTCCGGACGCACGGAGTTCGTTGCGGCGCTGAAGCCGGCAGGCGTCGGAAGGTCAGCGTTCACCTTCCAGCCCCCGGCGAACCAGCGGAACTGCTCGTGCGCGAGCGCGACACCATCCTCGCGGTTGGGCGCCCAGCAGATGGGCACCTGCCCGATGACGCGAGCGCCGTCTCCTGCATTCGCTGCGTCGTGCCACGACGAGACGAGGTCTCCGTCTGGCTCGGTCGTGATCATGTGGTCAGACAGGGGCGCGAAGCGCGCGATCGACTTCGCGCCAGAGACGGCGATGCCGATGGGGACACCCTCGTCGGGCAGGTCCCAGATTCTCCCCGAATCCACCCTGAAGTACTCGCCCTGCCACGTCACGAGCTCGCCGGTGTGAAGCTCCCGGATGATCATGACGGCCTCTTCGAGCATGTCGTGCCGGGCATCCACCATCGGCCAGCCCTCACCAACGACGTGCTCGTTGAGGTTCTCGCCGGCGCCGAGCCCGAGGATGAAACGGCCGCCCGACAGCAGCTGCATCGTCGCCGCCTTCTGCGCCACGACAGCGGGGTGGTACCGGATGCTCGGGCATGTGACATACGTCGCCAGGTCCACCCGCGTGGTCGCGTGGGCCACTGCGCCCAGCACAGACCACGCGTAGGGGGAATGGCCCTGCTCGGTCAGCCAGGGGGAGTAGTGGTCACTCGAGACCTCGAAGTCGAAGCCTGCCTGCTCAGCGGCGACCGCGTAGGACACGAGTTCGCGGGGCCCGCTCTGTTCCGTCATGAGGGTGTAACCGAAGCGTGTCATATCTCGACTCTCCCGCGGCTTGGCGTGCTGCCGATAAATCCCCAGCAAACACGAAGCCTTGCGCTCGCCCGGTGGGGGAGGGGAACGCGGTGCGCTCTCGGCGAAACGGGCGGAGGCGCTCGGGCGGGAGTCGTACTCTGGAGGCATGGTCATCCGGCGCGGTATCTACTTCGCCCTGCGGTGGGCGCCCGTCGTGCTCCCCACCTGGTTCGTGGTCGTGTCCTGGATCTGGCACTGGCGGGACATCGGAGGCGTCATCGCGCCGCTCTTCTTCGCGCTCGTGATCGCCGCAGCGCTTGCGGTGGTGTTCTTCCTCACGTGGATGCGCAAGGGCGTGCGGCTCGACCAGGCGGTCTCGTGGGTCGACGTCGGCGTACTGGGCACCTGGCTCCTGCTGATCGTCGCGTCCCCGTTTCCGATTCCCGTCCCCATGCTGCTCCTCGTGCTCATCGTGGGCGTCATCGCATTCTGGTCTGCCGTCGTGCAGTGGGTCTTGGAGACGCGTCGCCGCGTGAAGGCAGTCGTCGATGAGTTCAGTGAGGCCGCGGCATCCGCGCGGGAGTTCCAGGCCGCGCGAGTCACGGTCCCGGGCCGCCCCACTCCGGATGCGCCGCTTCGCGGGCAGGTCATCCGCCTTGACCCGCCAGTGCAGCGCGAGGGCGATTAGCGCCAGCCCCAGCGCTGTGGCAGAATGAGTGTTTGTGCCTGCGCACGACCCTGCCACAGGGGGGTCTGCAACGTCTCGGCACCATCCCACTTTCTGCAGTACTGAGAACGCGGTCGACCTGTGGCGGTCGCAGAGAGCGAATCACCATGAACATTCTCGACGCCGTCGACGCGGCTTCACTCCGCTCCGACATCCCGGAGTTCCGCGCCGGTGACACCGTCAAGGTGCACGTCAACATCATCGAGGGCAACCGCTCGCGTATCCAGATCTTCCAGGGCGTCGTCATCGGCCGCCAGGGCGAGGGTGTGCGCGAGACGTTCACGGTTCGCAAGGTGAGCTTCCAGGTCGGCGTCGAGCGTACCTTCCCGGTGCACTCGCCCGTCATCGACCACATCGAGGTCGTGACGCGCGGTGACGTCCGCCGCGCCAAGCTCTACTACCTGCGTGACCTGCGCGGCAAGAAGGCCAAGATCAAGGAGAAGCGCGAAAGCTGATCCATCGCTTCGCGCGACGCACGTAAAGAACGTGTCCACCTGAGCTCCCCGCCACGTAAACTGGCGGGGAGCTCAGGGGTTTAATGTCAGAAAATTCTTCGCCGGCGGATGCTGCTGCGACAACTGCTTCGGGCCGCCGACGTCGCGGCGCCCTGCTGTTCCTTCGTGACCTCCTGGTCATCTTCGTTGCCGCCGTGCTCATCTCGGTCGTCATCAAGACCTTCCTCGTGCGGTCGTTCTATATCCCGTCCTCGTCGATGGAGGACACGCTCCAGATCTATGACCGCATCATCGTCAACCAGCTCGTTCCCGATGTCGTCGAGCTCAACCGCGGCGACATCATCGTCTTCCAGGATCCGGGCGGGTGGCTCGCACCGTCACCCCAGGAGGAACGCTCCCCGGTGGTCGAGGCGGTCGACTGGGTGCTCGCGGCCGTCGGCCTGAGCGCTCCCGACAGCAATGATCACCTCATCAAGCGGGTCATCGGCCTGCCCGGCGACGAGGTTGCCTGCTGCAACACCTTTGGCCAGATGTCGGTCAATGGCGTTCCGCTCGACGAGCCATACCTGAAGCTCCCGGAGCGCGTGACAAAGGTCGCGAAAGACGACTTCGCCGTCACCGTTCCGGACGACGCCCTCTGGGTGATGGGCGACAACCGCTACAACTCCTGCGACTCGCGCTGCAACGCCTCGGGGCCGAGCAAGGGTTTCGTGCCGCTTGAGAATGTCGTGGGGCGCGCCGTCGTGATCAGTTGGCCGACTGATCGCTGGGTCTGGCTCGACAATCACCCCGAGGTCTTCGAAGGCGTCGACGATTCGGAAAGCGCGGGCTGACGTGACGGTCGCGACTCCAAGCCTCACGATCGAGCGACGCCTTCAGCGGGTCGGCTCTCGTTTCGTCATCGGCGTGGATGAGGTCGGGCGCGGCGCAATCGCGGGTCCGGTCGGCGTCGGCATGTGCGTCGTGGGCGGGCGCATGTCGAAGATTCCAGAGGGTCTGCGTGATTCCAAGCTCCTGAGCGAGCGTCGCCGTGAGCAACTCGCGCCCGTCGCCGAGTCATGGAGCCTCCACAGCGGGGTGGGCCTCGCCTCGCCTGCGGAAGTCGACCGGCTCGGCATCTCGGCATGTCTCGGACTCGCGGGCGCCCGCGCACTCGAGTCGCTCCAGGACGCAGGGATTCCGCTCGCTGAGAGCACCATCATCCTTGATGGCCACTTCGACTGGCTCAGCCCCGCACTGGGCGGCGTAGCGAACGTCGTCACGCGGGTCAAGGCCGACCGGGACTGCGCCTCAGTCTCCGCGGCATCCGTCATCGCGAAGGTGCACCGCGACTCGCTCATGATCCAGCACGATGAGCGCATCCCGGGCTACGGATGGCGCGGCAACAAGGGCTACGGCAGCGCGGCGCACTACGCCGCGATCACGGAACTCGGCCCGAGCGAGCTGCACCGGCACAGCTGGCTCAAGCCGCCGAGCCTCCTCGATGGGCTGCTTGATGACAGCGAGTCTGCAGCCGAGGAGCTTCAGGCCTCCTGAGCTCAACCTGGCCGCTCCGCGCGAACAGCGTAGGATTGAGCCGCTATGGAAGACGACGAGTTTGAAGACTACGACCGCGAGGTCGAGCTGGCCCTGTTCCGGGAGTACCGCGACGTGGTCTCGCAGTTCCGCTATGTCGTCGAGACCGAGCGTCGCTTCTACCTCGCCAACGAGGTCGAACTCGTGCGGCAGGACACGGAGCACGACTTCTACTTCGAGCTGACGATGAAAGACGTCTGGGTCTGGGACGTCTACCGTTCAGATCGGTTCGTCAAGGCAGTTCGCGTCCTGACGTTCAAGGATGTCAACGTCGAGGAACTCAACGCGAAGGAGCTGGAGCTGCCGAAGGAGCTCGCACTCGACGAGTAGCGCCCTGCCTGTAGCGCTACGCGCTGGCGTCTGACCCTACTGGCCCGCCGAGCAGGAGGGCGTCGCCGCGGTCGATCCCGTGATCGAGTCCGGCAGTTGCACCACGGGACTCTCCGCAGGGGTGCCCGGCTCGACGGCTCCAGTCTCTGGGGTGGCCGGCGTTCCCGGAGTGCCGGGCTCGGGCTGTGTTGGTGTTGTAGCCTCGCTCGGTTCAGGGGTCGTGACACCAGCATCCGGGTTCTGCACGGCGCCCTCGCCGAGGGAGCCAGTCAGGTGCACCGGTACATCGTTGATGAGGGCATCGAAGAGCTCTTGGGCGTCATCCTTCTTCAGCAGCACGCCGCTCTGGCTGCCGCTGTTGCCGTAGTAGGTCGGCAGTTGGGCGAAGGTGACGTTCTCGAGCGGGATGTCCTTGAGCGCGACGGCGATGGACGCGAGCGTCGACACGTTCTGCAGGCTGTTCGACATCTCCATGTTCTGCACGGCCGCCTGCGCGAGCCCGTAGACCTTCACGGGGTCAGACAGTGTGTCGGCGCTCTTGATGGTGCGGGCCAGCGAGGAGAGGAAGACCTGCTGGTTGCTGATGCGGGCGAGGTCGCTGCCATCACCGACGCCGTAGCGCGAGCGGACGAACTGCAGGGCATCAAAGCCGGAGAGGGTGTGCTCGCCTGCCGCGAGCGAGAAGTTGATCTGCTTGTCGTTGATGTCGCTTGCAACACAGACGGGTACACCGCCGACGGCGTTGGACATCTGGATGACACCGTCGAACTCGATCATGCCGGCGAACGGGATCGTCAGGCCCGTGAGCTTCTCGACCGTCAGCACGGTGCAGGCGAGGCCGCCGTAGGTCAGGGTCGTGTTGATCTTCTGCGATGACATGGCGGGGGAGCTGCCGCCGTCCTCCGCCGGGCAGGAGGGAATCGAGACAAACAGGTCCCGGGGAAAGCTGACGACGGTCGCATGCGTGTGGTCCTCGGAGATATGCAACAGGATCGTGACGTCGTTGAGGGTCTGGCCCCGCTCGCCATAGGCGGCATTCCCGCCTCCGCTGTCACTGCCAACCAGCAGGAGGTTCACGCCGCCCTCGATGGCGCCGATCTCCGGCACCTGGTCCTCGCCGGCAAGCTCGATCCCCGGCTTGATCTGGTTCGTGATGTTCGCGACCGCCACGCCGGCCACCGCGAGCGTGCTCGTCAGGGTGACGGCAAGCGCAGCCCCGAGCAGCTTGAGAAGACCGCGGCCGGTGCCGCGGTTCGGCAGTCGACCGTGTCGCGCGACGGGCGAGGGGCCGGATACGCGCCGGCGGCGGGTGGGTGGTTCGGGATGCACAGCGGATGAGCCTAATCCGTGCTGCCTGTGTGGCAGATGTGCTTCCGTCAGTTCCTCCCCAGCCCGCCTCCGCGTCCTTCCCTCACGGATGCGGAAGTACCGCAAGACGCCGCTGCGCCCGACGGCCATCCTCGACGCAGGAGGTGGCGATGTCCGCAAAGGATGAGCTCGGCAGATGGGGTGAAGATCACGCGGCGGCGTTCCTGGCACGCGCCGGATACACGATCATGGAACGCAACTGGCGGTGCCAGCAGGGCGAGATCGACATCGTTGCGGTCGACGGTCGCGACACGGTCTTCGTTGAGGTGAAGACGCGGTCCGGGCTCGGTTTCGGGCATCCCCTCGAAGCGATCACGAGCGCTAAGCTGTCCCGCCTTCGACGTCTGGCACGAGCATGGTGCGAGGCGAACCCCCAGGACGGCGTTCCGGCCCCGCGACGCAGTATCCGCATCGACGCGATCTCGGTCATCCGTCGTGCCGGCGCCGCGCCCGTCGTCGAACACCTGCAGCAGGTGTACTGATGCCGGTCGCGCGAACGCGAGCCGTCGCATTGCTCGGGCTGGCCGGCGGACTCGTCGAGGTCGAAGCCGACATCTCCAGCAACCTTCCCGGTTTCTCGATCATCGGCCTGCCCGACGCCGCGCTGGGAGAAGCAAGGGAGAGGGTGCGTTCAGCCGCCTCGAACTCCGGATGTCCGCTGGCAAGTCGCAAGATCACGATCAACCTCTCGCCGGCTTCGCTTCCGAAGCACGGTTCGGGCTTCGACCTGGCCATCGCAGTCGCGGCGCTCGCCGCCGATGAGGTCATCTCCCGAGAGTCCGTCGAGCGCGTCGTGCATGTCGGGGAGGTCGGACTCGACGGCAGGCTTCGCCCCACCATCGGGATACTGCCCTCGGTGCTCGCCGCCTCGCGAGCAGGCGCAGAGACCGTCATGGTGCCGCGCGCCAACGCCGACGAAGCGTCGCTCGTGCCGGGCGTGCGCATCGTCGCTGTCGCGTCGCTGCGAGACGCCGCGATCTGGCATGGTGCCGAACTCGAGCCGATTCCCGTGGACGAGCTCGCCCTCCCCTCATCGCACTCGGAAGCGCGTCGCACACCAGACCTGGCCGATGTCGTGGGCAATCCGGATGCTGTCGACGCGCTTGTCGTCGCGGCGGCCGGTGGTCACCACATGTTCATGCTCGGGCCACCCGGCGCGGGCAAGACCATGTTGGCGGAGAGACTTCCCGGCCTCCTGCCCGAGCTCGATGCGGAACGGGCCCTCGAGGTCAACTGCCTGCGGTCACTCGTCGGCCAACCGCCCGGGTCGACGCTCGACACGCGCCCACCATTCGAATCGCCCCACCACACGGCGACCGCTGCCTCCCTCGTGGGAGGAGGCAGTGGCATCGTGCGCCCGGGCGCGGCGGCGAGGGCGTCGCACGGCGTGCTCTTCCTCGACGAATCGAATTGTTCGTACTCAATACAAGCAATAGCCTGCGGGTCCGCAACCCTCCTAGTACAATTTTTGTAACGGGAAACCAGTGGTTACCGCGTACTCGCTGAGTAGAGGTTCGACGTAGCTCCATCGCTACTCCCTCTCGCACTCGGCCTCACGCGCACCCGCGGTGGCGTGGTCCAACCACTAACCGTTAGGAGTTGCCATGGAACTCACATTCCCTGACATCTACGGAGCCGATCGCGGCTTCAGCGTGCGGGCAGATGTCCTCACGCAAACGGCAGACGGGGTGTCCCTCAACGTTATCTGGAACGAGTTCCAGGAAGCACTGACAGAGTGGAATCAGGGACGCTCCGCGTTTCAGGCTCTGTTCTCGTTCAACACCACGGACGCCTATTCGTTGCACGCCGTTGATCACAAGAACAACATCAGCTTCGAGCAGGCATCGGAGTTTGGTCTCGCGAAGGCAGGGCGCGCGAAGCCCGACTACATGCGCATGGGCTACGACTTCACTTGGTACGACCTGGCTCTGCGCTATACACGCTCGTTCCTTCGCGAAGCGAGTGCAGAACAGGTTCGAAGCCAGCACGCTGCAATCTTCGAAGCCGACAACCGCCTGGTCTTCGGCGGCATAATGCGCGCACTCACGACCAAACCTGCTGACGCATCGAGTCGTCCGGTCTCGCCGGAAGGTCTGCCGATCTTCTCGCTGTGGGACGGTCTCTCGGACTCGAAGCCGGAACCGTTCGGCGGAAGGACCTTCTCCGGCGGTCACCAGCATTACTTCGTGTCTGGTGCTGCAACCGTCGATGGTGGCGACCTCAAGCAACTGATCGACACCATTCAGGAGCACGGCTACGGTCTCCGCTCGTCTAACGAGCAGATTGTGATCTTCGTGCATCCCACGGACTTCGAGGCCATCCGGCAATTCCGCCGCGACTCGGAGAACGACGCCGCGCACCCCTACGACTTCATCCCGTCTGTCAGTGCGCCCGCGTATCTCACCGACGTGTCGATCATCGGGGATCGTGCGCCATCCACGTACCAGAACCTCTCCATCGAGGGTTCGTACGGCGATGCGTGGATTCACAAGGACTACCTCGTGCCGCAGGGCTACATGGTTGCTCTCGCGTCGTCCGGTCCGGGAAGCACCCGCAACCCAGTCGCATTCCGCCAGCACTCACAGAGCCAGAACCACGGGCTGATTCTCCACTCGGAGAATGCGTCCTACCCGCTCGTCGGTTCGACGTACGAGCGCGGGTTCGGAACTGGAATCGAGAATCGTTCGGCCGCGGCTGTCATGCAGATCAAAGCTTCGGGGTCGTACGTCAACCCCGAATGGCCGTCATAGGCCGACCTCCGGTAGTCGCTGGGGTTTCCACCCTCTTTCCTCCGGCGACACCAACTCAGGGCGTCGCGCTGCGTGGCTCCGGCGCGGCGCCCTGTCAGTTCATTCGAGCCACGGATTGGAGCCATACCAATGACCACCTTCCTCGAATCCCACCTTTCGGATAGGGACATACGGACCGCCAAGGCCGTGAACGACTTCAAGTCCACGCACGCCCTCAACGGGCCGGGGACTGACCCAGAGTTCGTGGCCAGCTTCAACGCCATTCTCAAGGCGGAAATGGAGCCGATTGCTGCGCGCCTGCACGCCTCAGTCTCAGAGCGCGTGCGCGTCGATCCGCTCCTGAACCTGACATCGGATGAGATGACTGCCGAGCTCCGAGCCACACCACGGCGAGGGCGTCGTGGGTGACAGCCAGTGCACTGCAACCACGCGAGCCGGTAACCCGTGCCGTCGAAGTCGCGTTCGTGGGTCTGACAAGTGCCAGGCGCACGGGGGAGCGAAGTACAAACCGAATGACGTGATCGCCAAAGCACTCGATGGTCTGGAAAAGCCGCGCTGTAGATACACGAAGCGCAACGGCGAACAGTGCAAGCTCGCGCCGATCAAGGGTGGCACGGTCTGCAAGAAGCATGGCGGTGCTGCCGCGCATATTCAGCGCAAGGCCAAAGAGCGTTTGATGAACATGGTGAATCCTGCGCTGGTCGAGCTCAACAAGATTCTGTTGGCTCCCGCTACGTCGGACGGCGACAAGCTGCGAGCTATCAGCATGGTGCTGGACCGTACTGGCTATGGCAAGGGCATGACCATCGAGCACGTTCAGTCGAAGCCATGGGAAGTCACGATGGGGCACATCATTACGGAGATGCCCGAATCACATCCATCTGAGAGCCAAGCGACTTACGTGCTCCCCGCGCTCGAAGACATCGAAGACGCCGAGATAGTCGAAGAATCCACCCTGCCTTATCCGGAGCCGGTGCGTCCGCACTTCGACGGCCCTCGAATCGGACCCCATATGGATGGCAATGTCACCGTGCTCCGTCATGGCGCACTCCACATCAAGAGCACCGTAGAGCGACCCGAACGAAAGAGACGCGACGATGACTGACAGTCGTGAGCAAGGTGGCGAGTTCTCTCCGGACGCGCAGAAGCTGATTCCATACCCTGACCCGCTCGATCCCCCTAGCGCGTTCCGTGACTACATCGAGTTCAGATACGAGCATGATCGCCCCTATCGGTGAGAGGGGTTGGAGGCTCCGATCCGTTGGAGCGGGCTCGGGGTGGGGCACTTACAAGCAAGCGTTCTTCGCAGTGGCTCCCGGTTGCCCTGAGTATGCCCACTCGACGCGTCATTGCGGCTGCAAAGCATTCCGGCACCGGCGAGCGGCCTTGGACCACATTCGCGAGCACGACGACAGCGTTACTTAGGTTTGCTGGTATCGAATTGTTCGACAGTTGCGAGAAGGTCGCTCAGGTCGACGCTCAGCGACGCTCAGCGACGCTCAGCCGCGGTTCCATTGCTCCGGGTCGATTCGATTGTTGCCGCAACACTCCGAGCTCGACAGCAGTTCAAGATCGGCACAATAGTTGATATATATCCTGATATTATTGTTGTATCGAACAAACGCGACAGCGCCGATCTGATCTCTGCCTCTCACCCTGAGAAGCAACTCAGCTAGTCGGGCGAGTCTCGGACCTCCGGTTAGTACCTAACGGATAGAGCCTCTGGTCGATCACACCGAATAGGTAGTGATCCCATTGAGTCTCCCTCGACGCCGACAGCCGGTCGGCGATTTCATTCAAGATCGCAGGTTCACACACGAGGAGGTTGCGCGAGCCCTCGGCTGCAAAGTTCCTCGCGTCAACACGATCATCAGCGGAGCGGTCTACCCAACCGCCGCAGAGATTGAAGCCCTCGAACGTCTGATCGGGCTCCCGATTCAGGTCATGTTCGAAGATGAGGTACTGAAGTACTTCAACCCTCTAGGCAGCATCTACAGCCAGGTCCGTCGCAGCGCCGAGGGGTTGGACAAATGAGCGCCCCGGCCGAGGTTCCCGACGAAGTAGTAGATGCCGTCGTTGCTTTCCTGCATGGTTTGGAGGCCGACAATGCTGCCCGCGCATGAGAAAGGGGCCGCCCGGGACAAGAACGGCCCCACATTCGCAGAAAGGAAGAAGAACGCTGCGGACATCGCGATCAACAGGTTCGAGTCGATTGTACTAGGAAACCCCAGATCAGCAAGGGTTTTGCGCTGGCTGGACGAGCGCATCCTGGCTGCGTTCTCCTTCGGACTTCTCATCCAGATCACCATCTTGTTTTCGCTTCTGGGAGGTCGTCACCATGGCTGATCCGGTGTTCACTCTCGAATCCCTCCAGACGTTCACGGATCAGGGCTGGGCGATCTTCCCTTGCCACTCGATCCGCGACGGCCAGTGCTCCTGTGGGAACTCGTCGTGCAGTAGCCCCGGTAAGCATCCGAGAATCTACAACGGCGTAAAGGGCGCATCGACTAGTCGCGAGCAGGTAGCTGAGTGGCATCAGTCGTGGCCTGACGCCAACTGGGCGCTCGCTACCGGCGCACCGTCTGGGGTGTGGTTGCTCGATCTTGACAAGAGCGACGTCAAGGACGGTGCCGCCGCGATCAAGGCCTGGATGGAGGAGCGCGCAATCGTGCCATTCGCGACGCACGTCGTGCAGACCGGCAGTGGTGGGTTGCACTACTACTTCACCGGTCGCGGGATCGATCTGCGGAACCGTGTCAACGTGCTTCCCGGCGTAGATGTCCGGGCGACCGGGGGATACGCTCTCCTGCCCGGGTCGAATCATCTCAAGGGTGTCTACCGCGTGGTCCGAGACGTACGGATTACGGATGCTCCCGATCTCTTGGTGGACTTCCTATCCTCAACGCAGGGTGCTGGCGGTGGTGAGCACGGTCCTCTGCCATCAGATCTCGACTTCCTGCAAGGCGTCGATGAGGGCGCTCGTGATGACACGCTCTTCCGAAAGGCTTGTCAGCTTCGGCGCAAGTACAACGACAACCGGGAGATCGTAACGGCGTTCGTGATCGCGGCTGCAACCCGATGCGATCCGCCGTTTCCGATCGATCAGGCGATGGTCAAGGTGGAGCAAGCCTTCAAGCAGGATCACGAAGACGGCGACCCCTTCTTCCACGACAAGGAGGGCTTCTGGGACCGTCGTCCTGTCCTGGCGTCCATCTATGAGAATTCCGAGAAGACGGGTGTATCGCCGTGGGGCGCACTTGGTGGAGCGATTCTGCGTGGGCTCCACACCGTGCCGTACGACGTCCGATATCGGTCGTTCCGCGGTCCGGCGTCGCTCAATCTCGGGGTCATCAACGTCGGGGAGTCCGGCGGCAATAAGAGCCTCACGGGCCGGCTGTTGGACGACATGCTCGACTTCGGTCCGTTCGCTGAATTCTCCGAGAGTGAGGCCGGATCAGGAGAGTCCATCGTGGACTCGTACGCCTACTGGCGGAATCTTTCGAAGGACGAGCGCGAGGAAGGTGGCCCGACCCGGGAACTCGCGTGGCTCATGCCGTCGCACGCGCACCGGTTTCGGTTCGATGAGGTCGGCAAGCTCGGTGCTATCGCGAAGCGGGATGGCGCGACGATCTTCGAGTACATCAAGTCGGCGCTGACCGGTGAACAGATTGGCCGCAAGCTCGCGGGCAACCTCGGCGTCCAGCTCAAGAAGGACGAGTATCGCTTCACGATCACCATCAACGCGCAGCCCACACGCGCCGAAGTGCTGTTGTCAGAGTCTGAAGTTGCGGGCGGCACTCCTGGCCGGTTCCTGTGGTGTCTCATGGACTACCCGCCGTTCGGGGACTCGGCGCTTGACCACGACGACTTCAACGCGATCCGCGTCGAGCCGTTCGAACTCAAACCGGTGCCGTGGGACGGCGTGCCTGAAATCAAGGCGCTGGAGGCAATGAACCGCGAACACCGAGATCACATGCGCGCAGGTCACCGAGGGGAGCGCAACGCCATCGACGGCCACGCCGTCATGGTTCGCGTGAAGGTCGCGATCGGTCTCATGGTTCTCGACGGTCGGGCGCACCTGAACGACGAGGACTGGGAGCTGGCGGGTGCCGTGATGGACCACAGCAACGCCACCAGAGCGCGCGTCCAGTTGGCTCTCGCAGGCATGAGGGAACGCAACCTCGAGGCGTCAGCAAAGCGCGCAGCCTTCGTCCAGACCCGGACTCTAGAGCACGTCGCAGACGCTAAACAAGCACGTCTGACGCGCGTGACCGAGCGCCTGCGCAAGTTCATCGAGGACAACCCGAACGCGAGCGAGAGCCGCCAGAAACAGCATCTCAAGCACGGGCCGGACCGGGAGCTCTACGCCGAGGCAATGGCCCGTCTCGACCGCGAGACGAGCGCTGACGTGATCGAGGGCTAGTTCCCGTCGAGCGTGGGCTAGTACCCGTTAGTACCCAGTACGTCGGGTACTAGCCCCAATAACAACAATTCGACGGACCCCTATTCGCGAATCGGAATTTGCATCTCTCTTTGAGATATCGATTTTGTTGTTGCACCTAGTTCCACGGGTACTGGGTACTACTTGGGTACTAGCGCGGTAGGTCTTAGGCTCCTACGACTTCGGCAGCTAAGAGCGGTAAAGGCCTTGGTAGCTGGTCTCAAGGTCACTTTGAGAACGATTCGACAGTCTCGTCTCCGTTTAGGGCAGGGCAAACCTCTACCTACGACGTTGCTCTAGAGAGGCCGCGAGTTCGAATCGACCTGGCCGGGGCATAGAGAAACACGTTGCCAGGGTCGCTGAGCGTCGATCTGAGACGAGAACTCCAGGGGTTGGTATCGAACTACCGGGAGACAATCCTAAGAACGCTGTCGTCGCTCTATCGAGAATAGAGAAAGCCCAGGTCAGAGGCTTATAAAGCATTCGTTGGTATGTTTTACATGAGCAATACTTCCTGATTGAATTGTTGTAACAGGTTCGAACATATGTACGAATCTGACTAACGATTCAACGAAGGAATGACCATGACTGTTGCCGACCTAATAGAGCATCTAGAGCAATGCGACCCAGCTGCTCAGGTCCGAATCGCGCACCAACCCTCGTACCCACTTGCCGTGGACTTGGGTGGCGTTGCCATTGAGGAACACGACGACACCGTTTACCTGCTCGAAGATCCGAACGGTTCATCGAGCTACGCAAGCGCTGAACTGTGGGCGAGTGCGCGATGAGTCTCGATATGTACTGGAAGCGCTACGACCAGACTCTTGCCTTGATCCGGGCGGAGAAACCAACCACCTTTGCCGGAGTCAAGCTGATCCTCGACAGATTCGAGCCACCTAGCTCTGGCGACGCCTTCTTTCCTGGCGGAGCTGACGACACCCTTGCCGATGCCATGAACGACGCGGGTTGGAGCGTCAAGTTGGAGGAAGGCGACTACCTGTGGACTGCGGTCCACCCGTACTCCGGCGCTGTTGTGCAACACGTCGAGGGCGATGTCTATTGCCTGCTCGAAGGTCAAATATCGCCGCGTGGCGCAACGATCGCGACCACTGACGGAGTGGTCATTGCCGAGCAACGCCACATTGACCTTGCGAGCGGGGACGAGTCGTCAACATCATCGGCTACCTGCGTGTCTCCACCGCAGATCAGGAACATGGCATCGATGCCCAGAGAACGGCGATCACCCTCGAAGCGACTCGGAGAGGGTGGGACGTAATCTGGCTGGAGGACGCCGGACGTTCAGGCAAGTCACTCGACCGTCCTGCTGTACGCGAAGCGCTCGACATGCTCGAACGCGGCGAAGCAGTTGCCCTTGCAGTCTCGAAGCTCGACCGGCTGACGCGATCAGTCCACGACTTCTCTGGGATCCTCACGACGGCATCGAGACAAGGCTGGGGTTTGATCATGCTCGACCTAGGGGTGGACACCACGACGCCGGCTGGCAAGCTTGTCGCCAATGTCGTTGCCGCAGTCGCTGAATGGGAGCGGGACATGATCGCACTTCGCACCAAGGAGGGTCTAGCCGCTGCCAGAGCTAAAGGCGTCCGACTCGGCGCTCCGTCGCGACAAGATCCTGCCACGGTTGAGCGCATCCAGTTTCTCCGCAGCGGTGGCCTGACCTATCGCGCAATCGCAGACCTGCTCAATCAGGGCGACGTGCCGTTACCTGGTGGTGGGGCGCGGTGGCATCCAGCGAGTGTCCGCCAGGCAGGGAGAGTTGCCGCGTGATGTCTGTCAAGAACCGTAGAATCAGCAGAGTGCATGCCGACTTGAATCTCACAGAGCTGTTCCGCCGTCTCTACTACTTCTTGTATTCGAACGGACAGGCCAGCCGCGCGGAGCGAATTGTCGAAGACATGACTCTCGTGCTTCTCTCGAAGTTGGCGGTAGAACGCGTAGATGACCAGACCTCGTACAACGCCGTCTTAGACGGGGGAGATCCGGACATCCTGTTGGAGCTTGTCCACCGGGAGTTTCCCGAGGCTCTCCGAGAGGGGGAGCGATTCAACAATGACTCCGAATCGATTCGCCACTCGCTGCGTGAACTCAAAGGAGTAATGCTTTCTGGTGCTCCGGCGCACATCATCGGTGATGCTTTCCAGGCCGTTATGGGGCCTCGGGTAAGGGGGGACAAGGGTCAGTTCTTCACTCCTCGTAGCGTTGTGCGCGCCATGGTCGAGATCGTCAACCCTCGCCCGGGAGAGAGTGTCCTTGACCCCGCCGCGGGTTCGGGTGGATTCCTCGCTGAGGCGTACGCTCATCAATTGTCTGAAGGTGGCCCCGGCAAGATTGTCGGGCTTGACAAGGACTTCGACCTCTACCGGCTCATGACCGCGATGCTAGCGATAGTGGCGGGCCCCCAGGCCGAGGCCCGAAACAGGAACTCGCTGGATCTCGAAGAGTGGCGCCAAGACCACGGCGTTGATAGCGAGCTCTTCGATGTGGTTCTCACCAACCCCCCGTTTGGCGCTCGAATCGGGGTCAGTGATCAGCGGATTCTCGCGGAATACGACTTTGGCCACAACTGGGTGAAGAAGTCAGGGAGTTGGACCAAAACGAGCGAACTAGCATCCAGCCGCGACCCCCAGATCATGTTTCTTGAACTCTGCGTTCGACTCTTGAAGCCCGGCGGTCGCTTGGGAATCGTCCTGCCTGAGGGGGTGTTTGGAAACTCGTCGAGTGCGTACGTCTGGTCCTGGCTGCGCGAACGTGGGAGCATAGAAGCCCTATTGGACTGCCCCCGCACGACATTCCAGCCGGGTACCGATACGAAGACCAATGTCCTCTTCTTTGTAAAGGGAGAGCTTCAAGGACCAACCCGCGTGGCAACAGCCTTGAGTTGCGGGCATGATCGCCGCGGCCGAACAGTGCGCGCTGACGGAACCCGGTATCCCGACGACTTCGAGACGCTGGCGGACGACTACGCAAAGTCGGATCCAGAACTCTGGTCAGAGGTCGACCTCGGAACCCGGGAGTACTTGGTTCCGCGATACTACGAGGCGGCAATCCCGCGAGACGAGAAGGAACAGGCGATCGTCGACGGTGCCACCTGGGTGACATTGCAAGATCTCGTTGATGCAGGAGAGCTTACAGTTCGAAAGGGGCATGAGCCTGGCTCGGAAGCGTACGGTACGGGCGATATCCCCTTCATCCGAACGTCCGATATTGGCAACTTTGAGATCCATACTGACCCGACTAAGTCAGTCAGCGAAGCGACCTACGACAAATTCCAGAAGTCACAGAACCTGAGAGCCGGTGACGTGCTGATGGTTGTCGACGGGCGGTACAGGATTGGTTCGGCGGCCATGGTTTCAGAACGAACGAGACGGAGTGTCGTTCAAAGCCATCTGCGGATCTTGAGCTTGAGTGATTCTTCCCGACTGGATTCTTACGCGTTGCTGTACGCGCTAACGCTCCCATCGGTGCGCCGACGCGTCCGTGACCTGGTTTTTGTTCAGAGCACTCTCGGAACACTGGGCAAGCGGGTGCTTGAGCTGGAAATCCCACTCCTCGTAGGGGACGGCCCTTGGCTGCGCAACATCGACGAGTTCAGAAACGTGCTCCAACAGCGCGACGTTCTCCTGGGCAAGCTCAACGCAACAGCTGGCGGCGACGAGTTCGAACTCTAGGCAGCAGTGCCCTTCTGGGCCTCGACGTTCGCAAGAATCTGCGCGATCCACTCGTAGAAGCCGTCGAGGCCCTTGTCTCCTTGAGCAATGTTGCACGGTCGGTGCGCAAAGCCGACGTTGCCGGGGTTGTGCTGTCGCGGTGACGCGTGCGCCGTCTCGATGGCGGCCTTGCCTCGTTGAGCGTCGGCGAATGCCTCGAAGGGGATTCGCTCCCGACAGATCAGGCATACCGTGTTGTTGGTCTGGATAGGGCCAAATTCGGCTTCGAGAGCATTGCGGATATCGGAGCGGGGCGCGGGCGCATTGACCGTACCGTAAGCAAGCCAGGTGAGCCTACGTGCCACAGACATGCAATCCTCGTATGACGCCGCCTTTTCGCGCAGCTTTGCTTGGATGAGCGGGCTAAGGGCCGCCATGTCAATGTCATATTCGAGTAGCGCAGCATTGTCGAGCTGCATCACCCATCGCAGTATTCGGTTCGGCCCCGCGTTGGTGCCTGCCCATGCAGCCCCGGTTGTCATCGTCGCGTCACGCTTGATCTTGTCGTGAACACGTCGCGCATCGACAAAAAACTGAGCAAGAAACGGGTACTGCTGGCAGAGCCCGGAATGCCCGCGTTCTCGATAGCACGTAGACGGAAAGCGGTCAGCGTACTTTGATCGGCTTGGGACAACCAATCCGCAAAACGACATAGGGCCTCCTTAGGCGACACTATGAGGCTATCGGATCCTCTGAGTTGCGCTCATCGCCGGAGCGTCAACGAGTCAACGGCCCACGGTTCCCTCAATCAATCGACTGTCGAGAACCGTGGGCCGAACTCAGATCGACCTACTCGAACGGGACTGTGAATCGCCCCGGCATGTCCGGAGACAGAGTTCTTTGGAAGGATCTGTCTCATGGCACGACCCAGCAAGTATCCGCGCGAGCTTCGTGAGCGCGCTGTCCGTATGGTCGCCGAGGTGCGCCCTGACTATCCGAGCGAGTACGCCGCGCTGAGCGCGGTCGCGAAGATGCTCGGCGTCGGCTCATCGGAGACAATCCGTCTCTGGTGCCGCCGCGCCGAGGTTGACACCGGGCAGCGTCCCGGGCTGACGACCGAGGCGCAGGCGGAGATCAAGAAGCTCAAGCGCGAAAACGCTGAGTTGCGTCGGGCGAACGAGATTTTGAAGGCGGCGTCAGCTTTCTTCGCGGCCGAACTCGACCGGCCACATCAGCGATAGTCGCCTTCATCGAGGCGCACAAGGACCGCACCGATGGCGGTTTGCGGTGGGGTGTCGAGTCGATCTGTTCCGTGCTCACTGAGCACGGGGCACGGATCGCCCCATCGACCTATTACGACGCCCGAGGACGCGGTCCCTCGGCGCGCGTGCTGGCAGATGAACGGTGGAAGCAGATCATCTTGACCACCTGGCAGGCGCAGCGCCGGCTCCTGGGCGCCCGCAAGCTCTGGCTACGACTCCGCCGCGACGGGCACGACATCGCCCGCTGCACGGTGGAGCGACTCATGCGCGAACTTGGGATCGCGGGCGTGGTGCGCGGCAAGCGCCGTCGCCTGGTCGATATCGATCCGCGGGAGACCCGACCGGCTGACCTCGTCGACAGGCACTTCGCAAGGCTTCGAGTGAACCAGCTCTGGGTGGCCGATTTCACCTACGTGTGGACGTGGTCCGGCTGGGTTTACGTCGCGTTCGTGTTCGACGCGCACTCCCGCCGGATCCTCGGCTGGCGGGCGGCGACCAGCATGACGACGCCGCTCGTGCTCGACTGCCTAGAGATGGCGCTGTTCACCCGCCGCCGTGAGGGCGCCGACGACTTCACTGCACTGACCCATCACACCGATGCCGGCAGCGTCTACACCTCGATTGCGTTCACCGACCGGCTCGTCGAGGAGGGCATCGACCCCTCGGTCGGCTCCGTTGGCGATGCCTACGACAACGCCCTGGCCGAGTCGCAGATCGGGCTCTACAAGACCGAGCTCATTCATCACGAAGGCCCATGGCGAGACGTTGACCAGGTCGAGGCCGCAACCGCTGGGTGGGTCCACTGGTTCAACACGGAGCGCATCCACGGCTCGATCCACGACCTCACACCCGTCGAACTCGAGCACCTCGACTACGCTCTGACGGAACCTCTCGAACGAGCGGGCTGACACCAGTAATACGCTCTCCGGACATGCCGGGGCGATTCACTGGCTCGCCAGTGGTCGAGTTGCGCCATTCAAGCTTCGGCTCAGCTAGGTAGTCTGCAATCAAACGCCCCGCGAACGCACCCGCACGAACTGGGTCATACTCGTGACCTTCCGATAGCCCAGTTACGTAGCGTTCCTCGCTGTCCTCGGGCTGCGTCGCATCCTCGATGCCAATCGAGTATGAGCCGCTCGATTCGAGCGTGACGGTTGTAATGAGCGAGGTATAGCCTCTGTACCGGCTGTCTGTCCCCATTGGATCTCCCTTTCGTTGGAGTCCCACAGCACAAACAAAAAAGCACCGTGAGACGAAATGTCTCGCGGTGCTTCGGTTCCCGGCACGTTATCTCTCCGGGCTATTGGACCTTGTGCCGCTCTTGTCGGCCATCCATGCGATACCAACAGGCTATATCAGCGCACCCCACGTTGACCAGACCTTGATTCGCGATTCGACTGTTGCCTTGATGCGAGCATGGTGCAGCGCCTTACGTTCGGCGGCTTGCTCCGGAGTTTCGTTGAGCTTCCAGCCCGCGTTGCGAGGGGCACCGTCTGGGTAAGGAAATACCTCGATGCGGTCCACAACGAGTTTCAGAAATGACCGGCGATCCAGTGGCGGCCATTCGCGCCAGTTCTCCAACTTCCCACCTTGCACAATGGCGTTGAGTTGCGGCTTGCCAATCAGGTCACCGATGCGACGATTCACATCTTCCATCTCGGTTTTGATGCGCTCGACTTCAGTGCGACCCTTACGTTCGTCCCACGCGCCGATCATTACGGACCTGCCGACGCCATCGAGTTCGGCGTTGAGTTCTCGCTGGCGATCTTCGAGAGCCTTCAACGTGTTCTCGTCTTTCGGACTCTTCTCCTGCATACGCGCCTTCCAGCGCTCCGTGTCGTTGAGGAGGGCAATGACTTTCTCGAAAACGATCTCTTCCGTCGGATCGTGTGCGATCGAGACTCTGTTGGTGTCCTCCCATACCGAGACTCTCCTGCCGTCTCGAGTCCGTACGCGCTCAACGCGAGGATGGTTCTCGGGGTCAGGACCGTGCACGCGAGCCAGACACGCGAGAGTCGCGGTACTCGAACCCTTCCCCTTGCCGGTTGCCTTGCTGTGGGTGATGAGTGGCTTACCGCAAAGTCCACAGCGCGCGAGCCCTCCACCAAGAGAACGTTTCCCACCGTTCGCACCGGGGGAGTGGACGATCTTTCGCGTCGGGTCTGTGAGCAGCGTGGAGAGACGGTCGAACGTCTGCTGGTCGATGATCGGGTCCCAACCCCGGACGCCTGCGACAGTTTCACCGAGCATGCTCCGGTTGAGAAGGATCGGACGCAAACCGGTCTGTCGCCAGTGGTGGCCCTTGCGAGTCCGTTCGCCCCGGTCGTTCCACTCAACAACGATTGAGTGTAGAGACTGGCCACGATCAAGGAGCCTGGTTGATGCCTCCTTGATAAGAGCGACCTCCTTCTCGTTCGGAACAAGAGACTTTGTCTCGGGGTCGCGTTCGTAGCCATATGGGGGAGTTCCACCGTGCCACTCACCGCGCGCAGCTTTGGCGGCTTTGTGTCGTTGCTGGCGCTCGCTCGCGCGACGTGTCTCGAAACGCGCGATACCTGCGAGCATCGTGCCGCGAAACTCACCGTCTGCGGTCGTTAGGTCGATCTCGCCATCGACGGTTACGATCTGCGCTCCGAGGTCTGCGAGAGTGCTCAAGTCTTTGATGCTTCGCAGGAGTCGGTCAACGTCGACCGCCACGATAACTTCGAAGTCCTTACCGATCCGGGAGAGCATTCGACTCCACGCAGTGTTACTGCCGCGCGCCTTCGATGCCTTAGTTTCGTTGTCCTCGAAGGTCTCTACGATCTGCCAACCGCGAGCGTTCGCGAGGGCAGTGCAGCGGTCGCGCTGCGATCCGATGCCTTCGGCTCGATCAAGCGACTGTCGGAGATAGAGCGCAGCTCGTCTTGTTCCCATAATCAATTGTATTGTACTTTGACAATTCGCCGAAGCTCCCGAGTTCTCCGCCTCCGTGCTCGACGCGCTGCGGCAACCCCTCGAGTCGGGTGCCATCACGATCCACCGGGCCAATGCGGTTGCGTCGTTCCCCGGACGCTTCCAGCTCGTACTCGCGGCAAACCCGTGCCCGTGCGGCCAATACGGCAGCCGGGACAGCGAATGCACGTGCACGCCGCACAACCGACGCCGCTACCTTGCGCGACTCTCGGGGCCGCTCCTCGATCGCATCGACATCCAACTCAGGGTCAGCCGGATCACGGCAGCCCAGCTCCGGATGGCAGGCGAGGGAGGCACTTCAAGCGATGAGGCGCGGCAGCGCGTCCGCGAGGCGCGCGCGGTCGCGGCGGACCGGCTTCGGGACACCCCGTGGGAAGTCAACGCCCACGTCCCCGGCACCTGGTTGCGGAGCCCGGGCATCCGCCTTCCACCGACATCGACCGCAAGCCTCGATCGCGCGCTCGAGCGGGGCGGAATCACCATGCGTGGATACGACCGGGTGCTTCGTACGGCCTGGACTATCGCGGATCTGGATGGGGCAGGGACCCCAAGCCCCGACCACGTCGGCCGGGCACTGTTCCTGAGGAGAGGCATCACATGAGCATGTTCGGAGTCGATGCGAGTGAGGTGACCCGCAACGTGCAGCTGCTGCGGCGCACGGAGCTTTCGACAACGCAGGCGCGGGAGAGCTTCGCGCGGGCCGCCTGGAGCGGCATCGCCGAGCCCGGGGATGCGGTCGCCGGAGCGCTTGTACACGCACTCGGTGGATCCTTGGCCCTCACCGTCGTCGTCGAGCGGTGGGCTGTGGGTCGCGTGCTCTCGGCGCTCGAAGAGCGAGGCGCCGCCATGGCCGAGAAGGAGGTGACGGAGGCTCTCGCCCGGTGGTTCCCGCGGCTGAACTCGAAGTCCGTCATCGGGGCACTTCGCCAGGGAGCCCGTCTCGGGGCACGCCTCCTCTTGCCGGGGGACCACCTCTGGCCGGCGGGCGTGGATGACCTCGGCCATCACGCGCCGATCGCCCTGTGGGTGCGCGGCACCGATGACGCGCTGAGCTCGGTCGCCAACTCGATCTCGCTCGTCGGTGCGCGGGCCGCAACGGGATACGGCGAGCACGTGACGATGGAAGCCGCAGCGGGACTCGTGGACCGTGGCTTCGCGATCGTGTCGGGCGCGGCCTACGGCATCGACGGCATGGCCCACCGCTCAGCTCTCGCCAGCGACGGCCAGACGATCGCCTTCCTCGCGGGAGGCGTCGACCGGTTCTACCCCTCGGGGCACGACTCCTTGCTCAGCCGCATGGTCGACGGCGGAGCGGTGATCACGGAGCTGCCGCCCGGCGCGCAGCCCACCAAATGGCGCTTCCTCCAGCGGAACCGGCTCATCGCGGCGGCGAGCCAGACAACCATCGTTCTCGAGGCGGGCTGGAGATCAGGGTCGCTCAATACCGCGGCACACGCCGCCGCCCTCGGTAGGCCCCTCGGCGCGGTCCCCGGCCCGGTGACGAGTCCAGCGTCGGCGGGCTGTCACCGACTCATCCGGGAGTTCGACGCGGTGTGCGTCACGAGTGCGGAGGAGATGGCAGAGCTTGCCCCCGGCGGTGCAGGCCGTGACCGCGCTCGCACAGAGGGCGACCAAGCGGGAAACGACGGTTCGAACGACGCCGCCTCGCCGGACCGTATCCGCATCCTCGACGCCCTCAGTCGCCGATCGCCGCGCAGCGTCGAGGACATCGCTGCCCGCTCGGGGCTGTCCTTCGCGGCGACGCAGGGGCAACTCGGCCTGCTCGGCATGGAAGACGCGGTGATCGAACGCGAGCGAGGATGGGTGCGCGTGTCGTGACGAGGTGGTGCGCTTGTCACCCCCACCGAATACTGTGAAGGCGTGACCGCCCTAGGACAACATCCTGATCCCAGCCACGTGATCGCCCACATCAGCGACACGCACCTGCTCGCGGGCGGACGTCGGCTCTATGACGCCGTCGACACGGCGCAGAACCTGGAGCGGGCACTCGTGCAGCTGGAGCGCTCCGACATCCGGCCCGAGGCCCTCGTCTTCACGGGTGACCTGGCTGACCTGGGGGAGCCGGAGGCGTATGCCACCCTCAAAGACTTGGTGGAGCCCGTGGCAGAACGACTCGGCGCGCAGGTCATCTGGGTCATGGGAAACCATGACGAGCGCTACCAGTACTCCGAGGCGCTGTTCGGCAACGGTTCGGAGCAGCCGCAGGACCGCGTCTATGACATCAACGGACTGAGGATCGTTTCCCTCGACACGACGGTGCCCGGCTATCACCATGGCGAGCTCACGGACGAACAACTCGAATGGCTCGCCGAGGAACTCGCGAGGCCCGCGGCCCACGGCACGCTCATCGCGGTGCACCACCCCCCAATCCCGACGCCGCTCCTCTGGGCAATGCAGATGCTCGAGCTTCACGACCAGCACCGCTTCGCGAACGTCGTCGAGGGCACGGATGTGCGCGGCATCCTCGCGGGACACCTCCACTATTCAAGCCACAGCACGGTAGCGGGAATTCCAGTCTCCGTCGCGGCGGCGACGTGCTACACCCTCGACCTCAGTGCCCGCGAACGACTGCTCTCGGGACGCGACAGCGCTCAGTCCATGAACATTGTTCACACCTATCCCGACAGGGTCGTGCACTCGCTCGTGCCTATCGGAGCCAGCAAAGAGATCTCCGGCGTGGACGCCAAGCACCGGGCGCAGATCGAAGCCATGACGCCGGAGCAGCGAATCGCGATGTTCTCCAAGAAGGACTCGCCCTTCAACCTCGGCACCGAACCGGCGAGATGACATGCGTCTCGACGAGGCCGTAGACGCCTACTCCCGTCACCTCGAACACGAGCGCGGCTTCAGCGCTCACACGGTGCGGGCCTACCGTGCGGACCTGGCGTCGCTCGCCTCCTTCGCGGAAGAACAGGGAGTCGAACGGATGCACGAGCTCACCCTCGAACTCCTCCGAGACTGGCTCTGGCAGGAGTCCCAGCGGGGTCTCTCGAAAGCGACCCTGGCGCGTCGCTCGGCCTCCGCCCGTGGCGTTACCGCGTGGCACGCACACCGTAGCGGCGAAGCGGATCCCGCTGCGCGGCTTCGCGCCCCTCGGCCCGATCGGCACCTGCCACGTGTGCTGACACGCGAGCAAATGGACACGATGCTCGGCTCCCTGTGGAAGCGTGCGTCCACCGCTGACGCACGGGCCATGCGCGATCTCGCCGTGGTCGAGATGCTGTACGCCTCGGCGCTGCGCGTCAGTGAACTCGTGACCCTCGATATCGACGACGTCGACCTCGCTCGCCTGACAGTGCGCGTGACCGGCAAGGGAGCGAAAGAGCGCGTCGTGCCGTTCGGGGTTCCGGCCAAGGAGGCGCTGGTCGACTACCTCACTGACGCCCGACCACGACTCATATCGAAGGACGCACAGCGCGCGGGGCGAGCCGTCTTCATCGGAGACCGCGGTGCGCGCCTTGGCGCCAGGTCGGTGTACTCGCTCGTCGCATCGCTGCTCGAGGCGGTTCCGGGCGGCGGGCCGTCGGGGCCGCACTCGCTCCGTCACACGGCGGCCACCCACCTGCTCGACGGGGGAGCCGACCTGCGGGCGGTGCAGGAGATGTTGGGGCACGCGAGCCTCGGCACGACCCAGGTCTACACGCACGTCTCGATGGACAGGCTCAAGGACTCCTACCGCTCCGCCCATCCAAGAGCCTGACTTCCCAGCGCGCGCATAGGCGCCGGGATGAGAAGCTAGGACTAGTCGCAACATCCCCCACACGGAAAGTCTCACGTGCCTGCATCCTTCACGGCGTCCCGCCGAATCCTGACCGTCTTCATCGCCCTCGGCCTCGGCGCCACTGCGCTCACGGCGTGTGCGCCCGGTGACGACGAAGCAGCATCGACGGCTGCGGCCAAGGACTGCGCGGTCGAGGGCAACGCTTCTGGTGCGGTCGATGTCACGGGTGAACTCGGGGCAGCCCCCGAGGTGTCATTCGACAGCCCGCTTGAGTCTGCCGAGACACAGCGCTCCGTCATCATCGAGGGTGACGGCTCCGCACCTGCGACGGAGGGTGACACCGTCACGGTCTCGTACACCCTGTTCAATGGCGGCACCGGCGAGGAGATGGAGTCGACGGGGCACCTCGACGACAGCGACCGCGTGCCGTTCGTGCTCGATGAGGCGATGTACCTTCCCGGAATCGTGAAGGCACTGAACTGCTCAGTCGAGGGCGAGCGCGTGGTTGCGACGATAGCGCCGGAGGATGCCTTCGGCGAGGCCGGAAACGAGTCGATCGGTGTATCGGGCGACGACACGCTCATCTTCGTGTTCGACATCCTCAGCGTCAGCAAGCCCGTCGACGCAGCGGCTGACATGGTTGTCGTGGAGCCCGGCGCCGAGGGCATGCCCACGGTCGAGTATGCGGAGGACGGTTCGCCGACGATCACCTTCCCCGAGACGGCTCCTCTTGAGAAGCCCACCCTTGCGGTCATCACGGAAGGCGACGGGGATGTCGTTGGTGAGGGCGACACGGTCGAGGTCCACTACAGGGGCGTGAACTGGGACACGGGCGAAGAGTTCGACTCCTCGTGGTCGCGCGGCGAGCCGTCGGCGTTCCCGACCTCCGGCGTGATTCCCGGGTTCAAGGCTGCGCTCGAGGGCCAGACCGTCGGCTCCCAGCTGATCGTCGTCATCCCCCCGGCGTACGGCTACGGTTCGGCGGGTCAGGGAGCGATCGGCGGCACCGACACGATCGTGTTCGCCATCGACATCCTCAGCACGACCGCCGGCTGAGCCGCCTCGCCCGAGGGTGCGAGTAGGTAACAGCACGGAGCGGGGGATTCCGCCGAGGTAGTTGAGCGGTGACACGTAGTCTCCGTGCACTCTCACGCCAATATGGATGCACGGCGATCGGCAGTGCGTGCCGCTCCACGCAGAACGTGCATCCATCGCCGCTACGTTGCCGATCGTCTGACCCCGCGTGACGGCCTGGCCCGCGGCGAGCCCGGAAGTGACGGGTTCCATGCTCGAGATGACGCCGTCCGCATGTCGAATGGATACGACGGCGCGGTCGACGACGACACCGACATAGTGCACGGTGCCATCTGCGGGCGCCACGACAGTCCCATCCGAGGGAGCGGCGACGTCGATCCCGCGGTGGCCGGCAGCGTACGGAGTCGGCGGAGCCAGGTACGAACCCACGATTCGTCGCGGGCCCTCCACCGGCCACAGCCACCTGCCGGGTGCCGCCTCCGCCGCCGTGCTCGCACGCTTCTCGTGCGACGCGGCGGCAATGGGGGAGTTGCTCGCGCCCACGAGGAAGACGGGCATGCACAGCGCCAGAGCAATGAGCCGGATCGCTCTGGCTGGCGGCGGAGGCGACATGACAACAGCGTGCCGCTCGTGATGCTCGCGCGTGGTCGCGCTGCCGTGAAGCGTGGGCTTTTGCGAGCCTCCGTGTCCTGTGGAGGAGGTTCGCATCTGTCGAAAAGCGGTATGCCGGGGCAGCATGAAGCTATGTCCCAAGTTTCTCCGCCCGATCATCCCGTCGCTCCAACCACTGTCGTAGCGAAGTGGGTGTTCTGGCCATCCGCTGCAATCGTGCTCGTCTTCGTCGTCTACGCCCTCGTCGCACCCCAATCGGCGGAGCAACTCTTCGACGGACTGCAATCGACGATCGTGCGCAACTTCAGCTGGTACTACGTGCTGATTGCGGCGCTCTTCGTCTTCTTCGCCCTGTGGATGGGCTTCAGTCGTTTTGGCTCGATCAAGCTCGGCAAGGACGATGACGAGCCGGAGTTCTCGCTCATGTCGTGGCTCTCCCTGCTGTTCGCTGCGGGTATGGGCATCGGTCTCGTCTTCTACGGCGTATCCGAGCCGCTCAGCCACTTTGCGAACCCGCGGCCCGGGGTCTCCGGGTCCGACAGCGTGCTCGCCCAGAGCGCGCTCTCGCAGACGTTCCTCCACTGGGGCTTCCACGCGTGGGCGATTTACGTGGTCGTGGGCCTCGCGCTCGGCTACGCGATCCACCGCCGCAACCGTCCCGTCTCCATCCGCTGGGCACTCGAGCCGCTCCTCGGTCGCAGGGTGCGTGGCGGCTGGGGGAACCTCATCGACATCATCGCGCTGGTCGGCACGCTCTTCGGCGTCGCGACCTCGCTCGGCTTGGGCGTGCTGCAAATCGGCGCCGGACTCGAGACCAGCGGCATCGCCGAGAGCACGCGCACGAGCCAGATCATCATTATCGTGGTCATCACGGGGGCGGCTGTGTTCTCGCTCATCACCGGCGTAAATCGCGGAATGAAGTGGCTGTCGAACACGAACCTTGTGATCGCGGGCGTCTTGCTGCTCGCCGTGCTGTTCCTCGGTCCGACCCAGTTCCTGCTGCGCGAGTTCGTGCAGTCCATCGGTGCCTACCTCCAGAACTTCCTCGGGCTCGCCTTCACTGTCAGCGCCTTCGCTGGGCGCGCTGGTGAGGAGTGGCAGGCCGCGTGGACGACGTTCTACTGGGGCTGGTGGATGTCGTGGGCGCCCTTTGTGGGAATCTTCATCGCGCGCATCTCGCGCGGCCGCACCGTGCGGCAGTTCGTCGCTGGCGTGCTGCTCGTGCCGACAGCGATCACCTTCCTCTGGTTCAGCGTCTTGGGCGGCGCGGCCATCATCCGCGAGACGGAGGGGAACGGCGGTCTCATCGGGCCCGATGGGGCGGTCGACCTGGAGGGGTCCCTCTTCCTCCTGCTCGAGGATCTCCCCGCAGGAGGAGTGCTCATCGCGGGCGCCATCATTCTCATCGCCCTGTTCTTCGTGACCTCCTCGGATTCGGGCTCCCTCGTCATGGCCATGCTGGCGACGGGCGGACAGGTCGAGCCCCGCAACACGATCCGGGTCTTCTTCGCGATCGTCACGGCACTCGTTGCGATCGCTCTGCTCTTCTCAGGCGGCCTGGAAGCGCTCAAGACCGCGGCCATCACAACGGCACTTCCGTTCAGCGTCGTCATGCTGCTGATGTGTTGGTCGACGGTCGTCGCCTTTGGGCGGGAGCGTCGGGCCTACGAAAAGGCCGAGCGCGACGTCTTGATCGATCGCGTTGGTGTCTACTATGGGCTCGAAGTCGACGCACCGACCGAGCAGGCGCCCCGAGGCCTCGGTTTCAAGCGGCGCAGGCCAACGCGAGGACACCACGAGCCGGACGTCTTCTAGCAACCTCTTCGCCCGGCCACGGGTGATATAGTTGCCCCTGCATCCCGTGTAGACGGGGTGACTACGCGTGCCCATCAGGCCTCCGCATCCATTCAGTCCCCACTCCGCCGCAAGGCGAGCAGGGGCGGATGCGCGTCGGGCACCAGGTTCTGCGCCGACCGGCGCGATTCAACTGAGAATATGCACGGATGCTGCTGCGGTGGCGTCCTGCAAGAAAAGGAGAACGGCCATGGCCGTCGTTACCATCCGCCAGCTGCTCGACAGCGGCGTTCACTTCGGACACCAGACCCGTCGCTGGAACCCCAAGATGAAGCGCTTCATCCTCACGGAGCGTTCGGGTAGCCACATCATCGACCTCCAGCAGTCGCTCGCGTACATCGACAAGACCTACGACTACGTCAAGGAGACGGTCGCCCACGGCGGCACCATCCTCTTCGTCGGCACCAAGAAGCAGGCCCAGAACGCGATCGCCGAGCAGGCGCAGCGCGTCGGCCAGCCTTACGTCAACCAGCGTTGGCTCGGAGGACTCCTCACGAACTTCCAGACGGTGAGCAAGCGTCTTGCTCGCATGAAGGAGCTCGAGGAGCTCGACTTCGACGACACCACGAAGGGCTTCACCAAGAAGGAGCTCCTCATCAAGAAGCGTGAGCTCGACAAGCTGCACAAGTCGCTTGGCGGTATCCGCAACCTGACGAAGACGCCGTCGGCGATCTGGGTTGTCGACACCAAGAAGGAGCACCTCGCGATCGACGAGGCCAAGAAGCTTGGCATCCCGGTCATCGCGATCCTCGACTCCAACTGCGACCCCGACGAGGTGCAGTACCCCATTCCGGGCAACGACGACGCGATCCGCTCGGTCGGCCTCCTCACCCGCATCATCGCGGATGCTGCGGCTGAGGGCCTCATCCAGCGTCACCAGAAGCCTGAAGAAGGCAACGTCTCGGCCGTCGAGCCGCTCGCGGAGTGGGAGGCCGAGCTCCTCGGCCAGTCCGAGGGCGTCGGCGCGACGACCGCTGAGAACGACGCAGACGCACAGGTAGCCGAGAAGGCGCCGACGACGGATGCGACGCCCGAGCACGCGACGGAGTCGAAGGCTGACGCCGAGGCGAAGATCGAGGCTGAGGCGACCGAGGCCGAGAAGGCCCCGGCCACCGACGCGTAGTAGTCGTCGACTCCCCAAGTCCACTTCCATCACACTTAGGAGTTCCCATGGCAGATTTCAGCCTGGAAGACATCAAGACCCTGCGCGAGCGCCTCGGCACCGGCATGGTCGACACGAAGAACGCGCTCGTCGAGGCGGGCGGTGACCTCGAGAAGGCCACCGAGCTGCTTCGCCTCAAGGGCGCCAAGGGCAACGCGAAGCGTGCTGACCGCTCCACGAGTGAGGGCGTCGTCGTCGCGAAGGCCGTCGACGGTCGCGCGACCGTCATCGAGCTCGCCTGTGAGACCGACTTCGTCGCGAAGGGCGAGAAGTTCGGCGCACTGAGCGAGCGCGTGCTCGACGCGGCCGTCGCCGCCGGCGCCAACACCGTCGAGGAGGCCCTCGCGGCCGACCTCGACGGCAAGACCGTCGCCGCCGCGATCGATGAAGAGGCTGCCGTCATCGGCGAGAAGTTCGAGCTTCGTCGCGTTGCGGTCGTCGAGGCCGAGAAGTTCGAGATCTACATGCACAAGACGAGCAAGGACCTGCCCCCGCAGATCGCTGTCGTCGTGGGCTACACGGGTGACGATGCTGAGGCAGCTCGCGGCATCGCGCAGCACATCTCCTTCGCCAACCCGTCCGTGCTCTCGCGCGAGGACGTCTCCGAGGCCGACATCGAGAACGAGCGTCGCATCGTCGAGGAGATCAGCCGCGGCGAGGGCAAGCCCGAGGCTGCCCTGCCGAAGATCATCGAGGGTCGCCTGGGTGCCTACTTCAAGCAGGTCGCCCTGCTTGAGCAGGACTACGCTCGCGACAACAAGGTGACGATCGCGAAGGTCGCCCAGGATGCCGGTATCACGGTGACGGGCTTCGTCCGCATCAAGGTCGGCGCCTAACATACGCGTTATGAGGGGGTCCGAGACGCTGAGCGTCTCGGGCCCCCTTTTCGCGGGCCATAGCAATACTCTGTAGACACGACGACCTTGGGAGCGAGCATGACATCTGAGACGGGCAAGCGGAGGGTGCTCCTGAAGCTTTCGGGTGAGGCATTCGGTGGGGGCCAACTCGGAGTGAACCCTGACGTCGTCAGCCGACTGGCGCGCGAGATTGCCGACGCCTCGAAAGAGGTCGAGATCGCGATCGTCGTCGGCGGCGGTAACTTCTTCCGCGGCGCCGAACTGAGCCAGCGCGGCATGGACCGCGGCCGTGCGGACTACATGGGGATGCTGGGCACCGTCATGAACGCCCTCGCGCTCCAGGATTTCCTCGAGCAGGCGGGTGCGGAGCCTCGCGTGCAGTCCGCCATCACCATGACGCAGGTTGCGGAGTCCTACATCCCGCTGCGCGCGGAGCGACACCTCGAGAAGGGTCGCATCGTGATCTTCGGCGCCGGTGCAGGCCTGCCGTACTTCTCGACCGACACGGTCTCGGCTCAGCGCGCCCTCGAGATCGGTGCTGATGTCGTGCTCGTCGCGAAGAACGGCGTTGACGGGGTCTACGATGACGACCCACGCAAGAACGACTCGGCTGCCAAGCTCGAGAAGGTCACGTACCAGGAGGCGCTCGTGCAGGGCCTCAAGGTGGTCGATTCGACCGCGTTCAGCCTCTGCATGGACAACGAAATGCCCATGGTGGTCTTCGGAATGGAGCCCGAGGGCAACGTCGCGAAGGCGATCCGCGGCGAGGCCATCGGCACGCTCGTCAGCAATTAGCACCGGCTCGCCGGTACACTCGCTACAGACCCAGAAGGAGCACCAGTGATCAGCGACGTTTTGGCAGAGGCCAAAGACAAGATGGGCAAGTCGGTCGAGGCGGCGAAGGATGACTTCGCAAACGTCCGCACCGGCCGCGCCAACCCCGCCCTCTTCCAGAAGCTGCTGGTGGACTATTACGGCACGCCGACCCCTCTCGGTCAGCTCGCCACGATGAACAATCCCGAGGCGCGCATGCTCATCATCACGCCGTTCGACAAGTCCGCGCTGAAGGACATCGAGAAGGCCATCGCGAAGGCGGAGCACCTCGGTGCCAACGTGGGCAATGACGGCACGATCATCCGTGCCGTACTCCCCGAGCTCACGGCGGACCGCCGCAAGGAGTACGTCAAGCTCGTGAAGGGCAAGGGCGAGGACGCCAAGGTGTCGATCCGAAACATCCGTCGCAAGGCGAAGGACGACCTCGACGCCCTCAAGTCCGAGGTCGGCGAGGACGAGATCGCTCGCGGCGAGAAGGAGCTCGAGGCGATCACGAAGACCTACATCGACGCGGTCGACGAAGCGCTCAAGAAGAAGGAAGCCGAGCTGCTCGAGGTCTGAATGTCGGAGGAGTCGGACGGCCACACGCCCGCGCCGCGATCCGGCCGAGCCCATTCGAAGCGCGACGAGCTCGAGGCGCTCGCCCACGCGCGCGCTGAGGACATCAAGGCACAGTTCGAGGCGCAGCGGGCCAAGCTCGAGGCGACCAATGAGCGCATAGAGGCGAAGGCGGGCCGCAACCTCTTCGCGGCTACCGCCATCGGCCTGGCGCTTGGAGCCATGCTCCTTCTGAGCCTGATGGTGTTCAAAGAACTGTTCCTGCTCTTCGCCGGGGCGCTCGTGGGGTTCACGGCATTCGAGCTCGCAAGCGCACTGCGCTTCGGTGGGCGCAATGTTCCCCGGCTGCCGACCGTGCTCGCCGCCGTCGCGACAGTCCCCGCAGCGTTCTACCTGGGGGCGGACGGCAAGTGGTTCGCCGCTCTCGCCGGCATCGCCTTCGTTGCGCTCTGGCGGACGGTGGAACTCGTGCGCCCCAGCCACCGCGTCTCTGCCAGGGAGTTCTGGCTCGACATCGCCGGCGGAACGCTCGTGCAGGTGTACATCCCGTTCATGGCGGGTTTCGCCGTGCTGCTGACGGCACAGGACGGCGGTGAGCGCTGGGTGCTGGCGTTCATCATCACGGTGGTCGCCGCCGACATCGGTGCCTATGTGACGGGCCTCAACTTCGGACGCCACAAGATGGCTCCGCGCATCAGCCCAGGCAAGACGTGGGAAGGGCTCGCGGGTGGAGTCGTCGCGACCCAGGTGGTGGGCATCCTGCTCACCGTGTTCCTGCTTGAGAAGCCGTGGTGGGTCGGCGTGATCTTCGGGCTGACGATGATCTTCACGGCGACGATCGGCGATCTCGCTGAGTCGCTCATCAAGCGGGATCTCGGCATCAAGGACATCAGCACATGGCTGCCCGGTCATGGGGGCTTCCTCGACCGCCTCGATTCCATTCTCCCGAGCGCTGCAGCAGCCTGGGTACTCTTCTACCTCTTCGGATAGCGACGGGTCCCAAGCCTCGGTAGGGCAGAATGGGTGCGTGAGCGCTACCTTCCCCAAGACCCGCAGGAACCGTCTCGGTTACGACATCGAACAGGTCGAGGACTTCCTTGAGGATGCACGCCGCGCCTACACAGCGGAGCGTGGGGAGGTTTCCAGCATTTCAGCCGGCGACATCCGCCTGACGGCCTTCGCAATGCGCAAGGGGGGGTATTCCCCTGAGCATGTGGACGCGGCGCTTGAGCGACTCGAAGACGCCTTCGCGATGCGAGAGCGTGCTCGGCTGGCGGCGGAGCTTGGTGAAGACACTCTCGTGCAACAGCGGCGCGAGCTCGCCCAGGAGATCGTCGACCGGCTGGCGCGGCCCTCGGGCAACCGCTTCGCACGCGTCAACCTCCTCGTCAACGGCTATCGCCGGAGCGAGGTGGATGCTTTGGCAGACCGCATCTCTGCGTATCTCACGAGGGGTGAGCCCCTTGCGGTCTCTGACGTACGCAGGTCGGCGTTCCGACCCCAGCGCGGCGGCTACCGGGAGGCGCAGGTCGACATGGTGCTGGATGCCGTCGTCGACATCATGCAGACGGTCGACTGAGCCGCGCGTGGCCTATATTTTCCCAGTCCCGTCGGCTAAGGTCTGTTCACTGTGAGTAGGCGAGGGATTCATCGCGCATCCCGGGCCGGGGGAACCAGGTCGGGCGATGCCCTGTTGTCGACCCGCATGCACGGGCGCCTCGCGCTCCAGGTCTTCGCGTTCACCGTTGCGGCTGGCGTCATGGCGGTGTCGGTGGTTGCCCCGAACATGCCGCAGACGGCACAGGCCGGTGCCGATGCATCCGCGACTCCGGATGCAGACGTGGCCCAGTCGATCTCGGTCGCATCGGTCGCAGCGCTGCAGCCGCTCGGTCGTGACAGCTTCCAGGCCGAGCGTTACGTGCCTCCGCCGCCTCCCAAGGTTTCCACCGGTGCGCCCGCTGCTGGCAGCCCGGATCCTGGCTCCGCCAAGGCAATCGCCTATGACATGGTGGCGGCGCGCGGATGGGGAGTCGACCAGTACGACTGCCTCGTTGCGCTCTGGAACAAGGAATCCGGCTGGAACACCTTCGCGCACAACCCCTCCAGCGGTGCCTACGGCATCCCGCAGTCCCTGCCCGGCAGCAAAATGGCCTCGGCGGGGGCCGACTGGGCGACGAACCCGGCGACGCAGATCACTTGGGGCCTCGGCTACATCCAGGGCCGCTACGGCACTCCCTGCGGCGCCTGGGGGGCCAGCCAGGCCAAGGGCTGGTACTAACTACACTGGGGTGATGCCCCGCTCCAATCGCCCTCGCGGCCGTCGCCGGCCAGCAGGGGAGGAGCGCGATCTCGCGGCAATCATGCTTGGCGGGCGCCGCACCGAGACAAAGCGTGACGGGGAATGGATCGTGCAGCCCGTGACTGGCGCTTCAGCGGTCAAGTCGTACTCGTGCCCTGGATGCCCCACGGCCATCGCGCCCGGCACCCCGCACGTCGTGACGTGGCGCGCCGACTCGATGCTGGGCGATGAGCGCGCGCTCGCTGAGCGGCGCCACTGGCATTCGCACTGTTGGAAGATCAAGTAGGGAGTCACGATGACCGAGACGATCGAGATCAAGGCTGGCGTGGAACTGCCCGCGCAACGCGAGGACATCGAGCTCCACACGACCGACGGGCTGACACTCGTGGGCGAACTCGCGTTGCCGCTCGACCGTGAGCCTGTCGCGACGATGCTTGCGCTGCATCCCCTGCCGACCGCGGGCGGCTTCATGGACTCGCACATCATCCGGAAGGCTGCAGCGCGGTTGCCAGCGCTGAGCGACATCGCCGTGCTGCGTTTCAACTTCCGCGGCACGACCTCGCCGCGTGGCACGAGCGGCGGTGAGTTCGGCGACGGCGTCGACGAGGCCTGGGACCTCCAGGCGGCCGTGGAGTTCCTGCACCGGCGCGGCCTGCCCGCGCCTTGGCTGGTCGGCTGGTCGTTCGGCACGGAGGTTGCGCTCAAGCACGGGCGCCGCTACGACATCCCCGGCGTCGTGTTGCTTTCGCCGCCGTTGCGCCGCACGAGCGACGCGGAGTTGGCCGCGTGGGCGGGCAGCGGCAAGCGGATGATCGCGGTCGTCCCGGAGTTTGATGACTTCCTGCGTCCAGACGAGGCGGTGCAGCGTTTCGCGGCTGTTCCCGAGGCGGAGGTCATCGCCGTCGAGGACGGTAAGCACCTGTGGGTGGGGGAGAAACAGACACGGAGGGTGCTCAACGAGATCGTCGAGCGGCTCAACCCGGCGCGTGCGCCGCTGCCGACGACCTACCCGAGCTGATCCCCAGCGCAGCGCTCAGAGCTCGTTCTGCCGCGGGATGAAGACCTGCTTGACGATGATGAGGACCGACGCCGCGACGGGGATCGCCACGAGCGCGCCGAGGACGCCGAGCAAGGCCCCACCGGCGAGGGCCGCGATGACGACCAGCACGCCAGGGACTTTCACCGCCCGGTTCATGATGCGCGGGTTGATTACGTAGGCCTCGATCTGCATGTAGACGAGGTACCAGATCGCAGCGAAGAGCACTGTCGGCCAACCGTTGAACGCGAGCACGCCGAGCACGATGATCGTTGAACCGGTGAGCGTTCCCACGAGCGGCACGAGGCTGAAGAGGAACGCGATGAAGGCGAGTAGCACGGAGTACTTGGCGCCGATGATCGACAGGAAGATGAAACTCAGCACGCCGTTCGTGAGCGCGAGCGTCGCCTGGCCGACGACGTAGCGTCCCACCGACTCGATCACCTGCTCAGCGATGTCGATGAACTTGCCTCGCTTCGACGCCGGGACGAGCTGGTAGATGCCGCGCTTCATGGTGTGGAGCGATGAGACGAAGTACAGGGTCAGGATGAGGATGATGATGGCCCCGAAGGCGGCGGTCGCGATGCCGATGCCCGCCTGGAGCACACCTCCGCCGATCGAGAAGAAGTCGAGCTCCTCGACGAATTTCGTGATCTCCTCGAAGACAAGCGGCACGTCGAGTGCGGGGAAGACCCGCTGCACTTCCTTGGCGAGCTCGCCATTCTGGGTAAGTTCGATGATGTCGAGCACCTGGTCGGCGAGCCGTTCCACCTGCTCCACAATGACCGGGATGAGCGCGAAGACGAGGCCAGTGGCCGCGCCGACGACGCCGGCGAGCACCGTGAGAATGGCCGCCCATCGCGGGAAGCGCTTTCGCTCGAGGAAGGATACGAGCGGATCGAGGCCGAGGGCGATGAAGAGCGCGGCACCGATGTAGGTCAGAATCGTCGCGAGGCTGCCGATCGCGGTGCCGATACCGATCGCGACGAGCGCACCGAGTGCTGCGAAGAGGCCGAACCGGAAGGCATTCTGGATCTTCATCGGGCTCCCGTGGTGTTAGTTGTCGCCGGAGATCCTCTCCGCCTCCTTGAGCATGCCACGGAGGTTCTCGAAGTACCCAGCGACGGCGTCTCGCTCGATCCTAATCTTGGCGAGCCGTTCCTCCGCCTCCGACACGAGCCCTGCCGAGTCACGCTCGGCCTCGTCGACGATGGCGCGTGCGCGCTTCTCGGCGTTGGCGAGGATTTCCGCCGCGGTCGCGGAGGTCTCCTCGCGCAGGGCTCGCGCCTCCGCCCTCGAAGTCGCCTCGAGGTGCTCGGCCTCCGCCCGCTTTTCGGCTGCGCGCTTCGTGACGTCGGCGAGTTGGGCCTGGGCCTCCTCGAGGTACTTCTGTGTCTGGGCGACCGCCTCCTGCTGTTTTGCGAGGAAGTCCTTCTCGGCTTCGTCGCGCCGGGCGGTGAGTTCGACGTCGAGGTCGATGCGTGCCTGCTCAGTCTCCCGCGCGATCGTGGCGCGTGCCTCGTCGGCTTCAGCTGCGAGAGCCGCCCGCACCGTCTCGTCCTCGTGCTTGAGCGCTGCGCGCTGGGTCTCTGCCTCACGAGCGAGGTCCTTGCGCTGCTTCTCGACGTCGCGGCGGAGCCGCTCGAGTGACGTTGTCGTCTCCTCCTCCGCAGCTGTCCGGCGCCCGGCGATCTCGAGCTCCAGTTCGGCCCGGGCACGGGAGATCTCTTCTTCGAGCTCGCTGCGTGCGCGTGTCGTCTCCTCGTGGAGTGTCGTACGCGTCGTTGTCGTCTCCTCCTCAAGGTCGGCACGTGTCTGCGCCGCCTCCCGCTCGAGTGCGGCGCGCACCCGCTCCGCCTCCTGCTCGAGGGTTGTGCGGATTCGCGTGGCATCTGCCTCGAGTTCGCCGCGCACGCGGCTCGTCTCCTCCTGCAGGCGAGCGGTCTCCTCGGCCACGTGCTGCTCGAGCTCGGCCGTGCGGGTGGCGACCTCCCGCTCGATCGCAGTGCGCTTCGTTGAGACCTCCTGGTCGACCTTTGCGCGCTTATTCGCGACTTGCTGTGCGATCTCGCTGCGCTTGCTGGCGACCTCTTGATCGACCTCGCTGCGCTTGGCCTCTACTTCGTGGTCGATCTCGCTGCGCTTCGCGGCGACTTCCTGCTCGATCTCGCTGCGTTTCGCCGCGACTTCGTGCTCGATCTCGCTGCGACGGGTTTCGATCTCCCGTTCGAGCTCCTGCATGCGGGCTTCGATCGTGCGTTCGAGTTCCTGGGCTCGGGTCTCGAGTTCACGCTCGACTTCGAGAGTGCGCGACTCGATATCGCGTTCGAGCTCGCCCCGCCGGGTCGACACCTCGAGGTCGATCGCGGACTGCTTGCTGGCGACCTCCTGGTCCGCCGCACTTCGCTTCGCGGCGACCTCCTGGTCGATCGCCGAACGCTTGGACGCAACCTCATGGTCGATGTCGGTGCGCTTGGCATCGACCTCCTGGGTGATCTCCGCCGTGCGTGTGGCGATCTCCTGTTCCAGCTCTTCGCGCCTGCTCGTGATCTCACGGTCGAGCTCACTGCGCCGGGTGAGGATCTCGTGCGCGAGGGCGGCACGCTGTTCCGTGGTCTCGCGTTCGAGCTCAGCACGGGCATCCGCTGTCTCGGTGGCGAGCTGGGCCCTGGCCTCTGCCGTCTCGCGCGCGAGCGTGGCGTGCGCCTCGCTCGTCTCGCGTTCGAGAGCACCGCGGGCCTCGCGGGTGTCGCGCTCGAGTGCGCCGCGTGCCTCCGCGGTGTCGAGTTCAAGCGAGGTGCGCGCCTCGGCGATCTCCCGTGCCAACTCGGCGCGAGTGGACTCGACGGTGGCCGCCAGTTCTGCCCGCGTCTGCTCGACGTGCCGGTCGAGGTCGGTGCGCTTCTGCTCGATCTCGCGCTCGAGGTCGCCGCGCTGCTTCTCGCTTTCGGCCGTGAACTCGGCCCTGCCCCGTTCCGTGTCACGGGCGAGGGCGACGGCGGCCTCCCGGGCTTCGCCTGCTTCGCGGTCCACGACGGCGCGCAGTTCGGCGACTTCTCGCTCTGCCTCCGCACGAACGGCAGCAGCCTCGCGCTTGGCGCTTGTACGCACCTCAGCTGCCTCGGTGGCGACAGCGCCACGGATGCTCGCAGCCTCGCGCAGCGCGTCCTGCGTCAGGGTCTCGGCCTCGACGCGTGCCCTGGTGACAAGGTCCTCGGCGTCAGTGCGCGCATCCGCCAGCATCTTGTCGGCGCGTGCCGTCGCATCGGCGATCAGGCTGTCTGCGGCCTCTGCGGCTTCCGCCCGGAGCGCCTGCACCTCTGCCTGCACCGTGCTGCGGAGCTTCTCGGCATCGATGTCGGCCTGGCTGATGAGCCGGGTCGATTGCTCCTCGGCGACGCGGAGCGTGTTCTCGAGCTTGGTGCCGAGGCCCGCATACGTCGGGCTGCCGGTCTCATCGAGTTCGGCCTGGAGGTCGTCGACCGTCGCCTTGAGGCGCTTGATCTCCTTGGTGGCCTCTGCCTTGTCAGCATTCGCCTTGATGAGTTCGCGGCGAAGATCCTGGAGGGCGGAGTCGACCTCCTCGCGGTTGTAGCCGCGCATTGTGGTGCTGAACGATCCCTCGTCGATGGGCACGGTCGTCTCCTGTGGTCGTCGAATCAGCGTCGGCTGGTTCCGCTAGCTGAGTTTAGTCGGTGGGGGACAGCGACCCGATTCGAGTCGTTCGATGTGCGCTGTGAGCAATCCTCCTCGCATCCGCGAGTCGGCGCATTCAGCCCGCTGTTAGGAGGCATTCAGACTCGATGACTTAGTGTGGAATGTCTTCGCCTGCCGTTTCGGTACCCGAACAAGAGGGCGCCACAGGCCGACTGACCGGGGAACCTCCTTCGTGTCGGCGGCACCCCAGATCCGACACGGCACCGAGAGAGGAGGGTTCGTTGCGGTTTGTAGCAGCGATCGTCAGCTTTGTTCTTGCCTTTGTACTGATCGGTCTCGGCCTCGCCCAGCGAACCGTGTTCGCGGGACCAGAGCGTCTCGTCGCGGAAACGTCGTCGATGGATGACGCGCCCGTGACGCTCATCGAGAGCGAGACGCTCCACGCCCACGACGGCCGGCAGCGCCTGAACATCAGCGGGCCGGGGGACATCGTGGCGGTGTACGGCCGGACCGCCGACGTCCAGGCTTGGATCGGCGACGCCACACACAACGTACTGACCTTGGACGAGGAGTCGGACTCACTCGAGGCGGAACTCGTCGAGGGCGAAGAGGAGACCGTGCCGAGCGCGCTGGGCTCTGACCTGTGGCTGGCGGAGTACACGGGCGAAGCTGCCCTGACCTTCATGGCCAATGTGCCGGAGGGCATCTCTGTGCTCGTCATGTCGAACGGCAAAGAGGCGGCACCGAAGGACGTCAGCATCGCGTGGCCACTCGACAATCGCACGCCCTGGGCTGGGCCGCTCATTGTCGCCGGTGTCGTGTTGCTCATCGCCGGAATCGGTCTCTACCTCTGGGCGCTCGCGCACTGGCGTCGCATGCGTGGCCCGCGCCGCAAGTCCGGCAAGGGGCAGAAGATGCCGCGGCCACCGAAGTACAGCGCCCGGAAGGCCGCCAAGGCAGTGCGTCCCGCGGCACCGCGGCCGGAAGCCTCCACGCGCGGGCGGCGTTCGGGCCGGGCACGCATCGCGGTTGTGCCGGGGCTGCTCATCGGCTCGCTCGTGTTCACGGGCTGCTCGCCAGACATGTGGCCGCGCATCGACGAACCCGAGCCTTCGCCGTCGGCGACCGCGGGTGCCGAGGCCAGCGTGGCTGCACTCAAAGATGTCGCGGTCACGGAGGCGCAGCTTCGCAGCATCATGGCGGACATTGCCACGGTTGCCGCAGAGGCCGATGCGTCGCTCGACGCCGACCTGTTGGCGACGCGCTTCGAAGGTCCGGCCCTCGAGATGCGCAAGTCCAACTACGTCATGCGGGCCGCCGACGGCGCCCAGCCTGCGCCCACACCCGTGCACGCCGAGCCGATCGCGCTCTCGCTGCCGCAGCAGACGGATGCGTGGCCCCGCGTCGCGCTGGTGATCGTGCAGGACCCCGAGGACGAGACGGTCGTGCCGATGGCCTACGTGCTGCAGCAGGAGTCCCCGCGCGAGAACTATCGCGTGCAGTACGGGGTGAAGCTGCAAGCGACCGAGCAACCCTTCCCGCAGGTCGCCGCTGAGACCGTGGGCGCCGTGCGCTACTCACCCGACAACAAGTTCCTCAAGCTCACGCCCGAGCAGGTCGCCACGGCGTATGCCGACGTGCTGCTGAACGGCACCGCGAGTGAGTACGCGGAGGAGTTCGATCTCGAGAACGACTCCTTCCTCTCGATCGCCGGCCCGGATGCCCGGGCAGCGCGTGCCGCTGCCGTCTCCGGTCCCGTGGCGCTCGCGACCACCCCTGCAGAGGGAACAGGTGAGCGCATCGCCCTCGCGACCAACGACACCGGCGCGCTTCTGACGCTGAACTTCGGTGACACCGAAACCGTCACGCCGACGGAAGCGGGGGCCACCATCAGCGTGGGGCCGACGGTAAAGTTGATGACCGGCCTCACCGAGACGACCAAGGGTGTCTACGTCACCTATGGCTACCAGCTGCTCTTCTATGTGCCGCCGGCAGGCAGTGACGAGAAGATCCGTCTCATTGGGGCGACCGAAGGCGTGACAGCGGCAGGAGAACTCCCATGACCAGCGTTCCCCCCTCCGGCGCGCACCTGCGTGGTGCCGTCGACCTCTCATCCCTCGTCCGGCCCGCCGCGCAGGCGCAGCCCTCGGCTCCGCAGGGCGGACCTCAGGCGGGCGGTGCTGCGGCGGGAGGCTCCGCGCCTGGGACGATGACCGTCCCGTCGCTCGCGCTCGAAAGCGGCGACGCAGCGCTCCAGGGCCTGCTTGAACTCTCCAACACCGTGCCGGTCGTCGTGGAGTTCAATGCCGGCGAGCCGTGGCAGGGCATCGCATCCGTCGTCAAATCCTTCGGTGGGCGTCTCGTGCTCGCGAGCGTGGATGCCACTCGAAACCCGCAACTGCAGCAGGCGTTCAACGTCGCGGCCGTACCGACCGTCGCCGCCATCGTGGCGGGGCGCCCTCTCGCGCTGTTCGAGGGGGAGGTCGCCGAGGACCAGCTCCGGGCCGTGTTCGAACAACTCCTCGCCCTGGCAGCGCAGAACGGTGTCTCGGGTGCCGTGACTGTGGACGGCCAGCAAGCAGACGATGCCGAGCCGCAGGAGGAGCCCCTTCCACCCCTGCACCAGGAGGCGTACGACGCGATCGAGCGGGGCGACTTCCCGGCGGCGATCGCCGCATACGAGAAGGCGATCGCACAGGACCCGCGAGACCAGCTTGCTGTTGCCGGCCTCGCACAGGTGTCGCTGCTGAACCGGCTCTCCGGCAAGGCCGCAGCCCAGATCCGCACCGCCGCCGCGGACGCGCCCAAGGATCTCGACGCGCAACTGGATGTCGCCGACCTCGACGTCTCGGGCGGTCACCTCGAGGATGCGTTCGCGCGCCTCCTCGACCTGTTCATCGCGCTCGACCAGGACGGCCGCGACCGCGTGCGCACGCGCCTGCTCGAGTACTTCGAGGTTGCCGGCGCGGAGGACCCGCGCGTCATCGCAGCCCGTCGGCAGCTCACGAACCTGCTCTACTGAGCAGTCACGCGCGCGGTTTGAGGTAGAGCGCGCCGAGCGGGGGGATCGTGAGTTCCGCCGATGCCGGCTGCCCGTGTGACGGTGTCTCGTCGGCGGTGACCATGCCGAAATTGCCGACGCCCGAGCCGCCGAACTCCGTGGCATCCGTGTTGACGAGCTCGACCCACTCGCCCGCCTGGGGCAGGCCGACGCGGTAGGGCCCCACGGCGATGCCGGAGAAGTTCACGACCGCGACGACCGGCTGCCGGTCTGCCGACCAGCGCACGAAGGCCACGACATTGTTGGTGGCATCGTCGCCGACCAGCCACTGGAAGCCGCGCGGGTCATTGTCCCTCTGCCACAGTGAGGGCTCAGCCGCGTAGACGCGGTTGAGCTCGCCGACCAGACGGTGCAGCCCCTGGTGGGCCGGCTGGTCGAGAATCCACCAGTCGAGTCCGCGCTGCTCGCTCCATTCGGATGGCTGGCCGAACTCCTGGCCCATGAAGAGCAACTGCTTGCCCGGATGCGCCCACATGTAGGCGAGAAACGCGCGCACGTTCGCGAGCTTCTGCCACTGGTCGCCCGGCATCTTGCCGAGCAGCGAGCCCTTGCCGTGCACGACCTCGTCATGGCTGATCGGCAGCAGGAAGCTCTCGCTGAAGGCGTACTGCAGGCTGAAGGTGATGTCGTGGTGGTGGTGTGAGCGCCACATGGGATCGACGGCGACGTACTGCAGGGCGTCGTGCATCCAACCCATGTTCCACTTGAGGCCGAAGCCGAGGCCGTTGCCCGCCGTGGGGCGCGTGACGCCCGGGAACGCGGTCGACTCCTCCGCGATCATGACGATGCCGGGGTAGCGCTTGTAGGCGGTCGCGTTGACCTCCTGCAGGAAGCTGATGGCCTCGAGGTTCTCGCGGCCGCCGAACTCATTGGGCAACCACTCGTCGCGCGAGTAGTCGAGGTAGAGCATGCTCGCGACGGCGTCGACGCGGAGGCCATCGATATGGAACTCCTCAAGCCAATAGAGGGCGTTGGCGACGAGAAAATTTCGCACCTGGGAGTCGCCGAAGTTGAATACGAGCGTGCCCCAGTCGGGCTGCTCGCCGCGGCGTGGGTCGCTGTGCTCGTAGAGCGGCATGCCGTCGAAGTTCGCGAGCGCCCACTCGTCTTTGGGGAAGTGGCCGGGCACCCAGTCCATGAGCACGCCGATGCCCGCCCGGTGGAGGCGGTCGATGAGGTAACGCAGGTCGTCGGGGTGACCGAAACGGCTCGTCGGCGCGTAGTAACCGGTGACCTGGTAGCCCCAGGAGGGACCATAGGGATGCTCGGCGAGCGGCATGAACTCGACGTGCGTGAAGCCCAGCTCGGTCACGTAGTCGATGAGCTGATCCGCGACGTCACGGTAGCCGAGCCCGGGACGCCAGGAGCCCAGGTGGAGTTCGTAGACGCTCATGGGCGTGTTGTGTGGGTCGCGCGCCGCGCGCCGCGCGAGCCACTCGTTGTCGCCCCACTCGTAACTGCTCCTGCCCACGACTGACGCGGTCTTGGGCGGTACCTCGGTGTAGCGGGCCATGGGGTCGGCGCGGCTCACCCAGTCGCCGTGGCGGGTGAGGATCTCGAACTTGTAGTTGCTGCCTGGCTCGAGCTCGGGGATGAAGAGCTCCCAGACCCCGTTGTCGTCGAGGCGGCGCATGGCGTGACCGACGCCATTCCACCCGTTGAAGTCGCCCATGATGCGCACGGCCCGCGCGTGCGGTGCCCACACGGCGAACGCCGTGCCCTCGACGCCCTCGTGCGTCGTGAAGCGGGCCCCGAGCATCCGCCACAGTTCTTCGTGTCGGCCCTCGCCAAACAGGTACACGTCCATCTCGCCGAGGGTGGGCCCGAAGCGGTAGGGGTCATGGGCGATCCACGCGGGGGCACCCTCGTAGCGGGTCTCGAGCCGGTAGGGGCGCGCGGGGGCTGATGCGCTAGCCTGCCACAACCCGTCAGCGACATGCGCGAGTGCCAGGCGTGCGCCGTCGTCGAAGACCGCCTCGACCGCTGCGGCGAGGGGTCGTAGCGCCCGGATGACGACGTTGCCATCGCGCTCATGCTGCCCCAGCACGCTGTGGGGGTGCGGATGCCGCCCCTCAGCGATCGCGAGGATGGTGCCGGTTTCGAGGGTGGTGTCGCGCGTCATGCCTTGGCGCTCTCTTCACTCGTGCTCCGGTAGTCAACGCGCAGGATGTGCACGGGCTCTGTGAACGGGTCGAGCCGCACGAAGTTGTCGCTCGACCAGGTGAAGCGCTGCTTTGTGAGGAGATCGGTCACTTCGTACTCGTCGCCGTGTTGCAGGCCGAGGCGCGTGAGGTCGAGGTGCACCATGGTCTCCCTCACCGCGTGCGGGTCGACGTTCGCGACGATGATGAGCCCGTCCGACTGGCCAGAGCGAATGTATTGCCCGTCGAGGTACTTGCTGTAGACGAGGATCGAGTCGTCATCGCTCCAGTGCACATCGAGGTTTCGCAGTTGTCGAAGCGCGGGGTGCTCCGAGCGGATGCGGTTGAGCTGGCGCAGGTAGGGCGCAAGCGAGCGACCCTCCGCCTCGGCGGCCTCCCAGTCGCGAACCTTGTACTCGTATTTCTCGTTGTCGATGTTCTCCTCGGAACCCGGGCGCGCGACATCCTCGAACAGCTCATAGCCGGAGTACACACCCCAGGTCGGCGACGAGGTCGCGGCGATCGCAGCGCGCACCTTGTAGGCGGCCGGCCCGCCGAACTGCAGGTACTCCGTGAGGATGTCAGGGGTGTTGACGAAGAAGTTGGGCCGCAAGTAGTCAGCGGTCTCGCGCGTGAGTTCCGTGAGGTACTCCTCGAGCTCCTCCTTCGTGTTGCGCCAGGTGAAGTAGGTGTACGACTGCTGGAAGCCGACCTGCGCCAGCGAGCGCAGCATCGCTGGGCGTGTGAAGGCCTCCGCCAGGAAGACGACATCAGGATGCTTGCTGTTGACCTCGTGCAGCAGCCACTCCCAGAACCACAGCGGCTTGGTGTGGGGATTGTCGACGCGGAAGATCTGCACGCCCGTCGCGATCCAGTGCTCGACGATGCGCAGCACCTCGCGGCTGAGGCCCTCGGGGTCGTTGTCGAAGTTGAGCGGGTAAATGTCCTGGTACTTCTTGGGCGGGTTCTCGGCGTAGGCGATCGAGCCGTCGACCCGCGTCGTGAACCACTCGGGATGCTCCGTGACCCACGGGTGATCGGGGGAGCACTGGAGGGCAAGGTCAAGCGCGATCTCGAGCCCGGCCTTCTTCGCGGTCGCCACGAACGCTTTGAAGTCGGTGAGGGTGCCGAGGTCTGGATGGACGGCGTCGTGCCCGCCTTCTTTCGCGCCGATCGCCCAAGGGGAACCGGGGTCGTTCGGCCCGGCATGCAGCGTGTTGTTGGGTCCCTTGCGGAAGGCGGTGCCGATGGGGTGGATCGGCGGGAGGTAGACGACGTCGAAGCCCATCGCGGCGACGGCCGGGAGGCGGCGGGCCGCAGTGCGGAACGTGCCGCTCTTGAAGGTGCCGTCCTTCTTCTGCTTGGCGCCTTCCGAGCGGGGGAAGAACTCGTACCAGCTGCCGACCGCAGCACGCGTGCGCTCGACGCGGAGGTCCAGCGGCAGGCTGAGGGTCGTACGGCTCGTGATCGGGGTGCGCTCTATCTCGGCAGCAAGCCTGGAGTCGGATGCCGCAGCCAAGCGCTCCATCGGCGAGAGCTTCGTGTTCGCGAGCACGGTCGCCGCGTCCTTGAGTGCGGGGATGGCGCTCGCCGATGCCGACAGCATCGCGGCCCCCTCCGCCATCATGAGCTCAGCGTCGATGCCGGCGGGCACCTTGATCTTGGCGTTGTGCAACCAGGTGGCCCATTCGTCAACCGCGGCCCGCACGCTCCACGTCCATACCCCGGGCGCGGAGACCTGCGCCTCGGCACGCCAGCGGTCGGTACCTGGGGCGACCGGGCGCATCCGGTGCCTCTCCTGCGCGCCAAGGGGGTCACTGAGGAGGATGTCGACGCGAAGGATGTCGTGGCCCTCCATGAAGACGGTCGCCTCGAAGGGCACGACTTCGCCCACGAATGACTTGGCTGGCCACTGGTTCTCCGGCTGCTGTGGGCTGCGGTCGCGGATGGCGATGCGGCCAGTCTTCGGTGTGTAGTCGGCCGTCGCGAGCTGGGGGGTCGGTTTCGGTGTAGCCACGATCTTGACCGTACTCGCTCCCTCCTCGCGCAGGGAGGGAAGAGCGGCATCCACAGGGCTTTAGGGGGACATTTCGCCGGATTCGGGGGACGAGATGGGTCCGTATTTAGGGGGACCCCCACGATTGGGGACAGAGATTCGATGCGGCAGGACAGACACGTTCGTACAGTCATGTGCGGGGGAACACCCTGAGCGGAATATCGGATGGTGGATCGCTCATCCCAAGCCTTACCAGCACCACGACCCGAGCGGCCTAGACCCCCGCGAGGAAACCCATACAAGACAACCCGAATCGTCTTGCACGCACGCCACAGGCCCTACCCGGGGCGGCGTCAGCGTGCGCGCATCGGGCCACCCAACCCGGCATCCTTCGCGATGTCCAGCGAAAGGAAACATCATGAACAAGCTTCTCAAGGGCTCCATCGCCGGCGCAGCTGGCATTGCACTGCTCCTCGGTGGCGCGGGCACGCTCGCCTCATGGAACTCATCCGTGTCGGCGGCCAACACCGGTAGCTCCGCGACCATCACGGCGGGCACGCTGAACGTGCAGGCCAAGGCTGGCAGCGACGGCACCTGGACCGTCAAGAACGGCACTGGCGCTCCGCAGACGGTCGCGAACATCGCCACCTTCCGCGCTGTTCCCGGCGACCAGCTGACCTTCTCGCGTGACTTCACGGTCACCGCGACGGGCGACAACCTGGAGGCCGAGCTCGAGCTGTCCGGCTCGGCCATCTCCGTGCCCAGCTCGCCCACGACCGCAGACACCGCCCTCGCGAACCTTCTCGGCAGCAGCGCCACATTCGCCGTCGACGGCACGTCCGGCTCGACGCTGGCCGTCAACACCGGAACCACCGACGTCACCGTGTCGGCCACCATCACATTCCCGAACGGTGCCGATGGTGCTGAGAACGCAGCGATGGCGGGCCGCGTGGACCTCAGCGGCTTCGCCGTCACGGTCTCGCAGACCAACTGACGTCCAGTCGGGCACGCTGCCACGCAGCGTGCCCGGCACCCCGGCGTCTACAGGTAACAGCACGAAGAAGACAGGAACTCGAGGAGGTGACGATCGTGACGGAAGCAATGCAGCCCACGACCGCCGGCTCTCGGCGCCCCTCGAATGTCCTCAGTAGGATCCTGAGCCTCGTACTCAGCGTAGGCGTGGCCGTCGTGATCGGTGCCCTGGGCACCGGCGGCACCTACGCCTACCTCAACGCTTCGACGAGTTCGGGAGCGGGCGTGATGGTCACCGCAGGCAGCGCGCGCCTGACCGCGACGGCTCCCACCGCAATGACCAACTTCTCGCCCGGGCTCGTGCAGCGATCACCGTTCACCGTGAGCAACACCGGCGATGTGGCGCTCAGCGTCTCCGCCTCGTCGGTCGCCAGCTCAAACGCGGCCGCTGCGCTCGTGGGCGGGGTCGCCGCCGGCGACTGCAGTGGCCTGCCCGCAGCAGGGGCACCCCTCGGGACCGCCCTTGCGACCGTGCAGCCCGGCCAGTCGGCGACGCTGTGCTTCGTCGCCCAGATGCCCGCATCGGCGGCACTCGGGGCTGCGGGACAGAGCACGCAGTTCACGATCACACTGAGCGGAGTGCAGCAGTGAACGATGCCAGCGGACGCGCGGCGCGGCTGATCCGCCCTCGCACGACGATCGCCATCGCCCTTGCCCTCATCCTGGCGATGGGCTCCACCGTGAGCTTCGCGGCCTGGAGGGCCACCACGACCGCGTCCTCCGCGGCGTCGAACGGCACCATCACGCTCGCCAGTTCTGGCATCCCGAACCTCGCCCACACCTACACGAGCGTCGAGAGTTCGAAGATCGTGCCCGTCACGTTGAGCAACTCGGGGTCGGTCGCCCTCCCTCTTACGTCTGTCGCCATTGCGACGACCGGCGCACTCCCCGCAGCCAACGTCACTCTCACGGTGTGGGCCAGGTCCGGTAGCACGTGCCCCGCCTCCATTCCGGCGGCGCCGACAGTGAAGGCGTCGGCGAGCCTGTCAGCTTCAATCCTGTCGCTCCCCGCGGGGCTCGGCACGGTTCCCGCTGCCGGCTCCGTCGTGCTCTGCGTCGCAACGACGTTGACGGGAACGCTGGGGGAGGTGGCCGGCCTCTCCCTGACACCCACCCTGACGTTCTCCGGCCGGGTTGGCGACAACTGGACCGCGACGGATCCGAGCACGACCCGATCGTTCACGCAGAACGTTGCCGGCCTTGCGGCGCCGAGGATCGTGGATTGCATCAACGGGACGCGTTGGACCCTCCTCTACACCTACGACACGGCCCGCATCGTGTGGACGGCTGTTCCCGGCGCAACGTCCTACCGGCTCTACCGGAATGGCGCCGCCATCGGTTCCGCGATCACGGGGACCGAGTTCACCGCCAACGGCAGTACCGCGGTGATCACCCAGGGCGGAACGATCACGGTGCGCGCATTCGCGGGCTCGGTCCAATCCGAACCGTCGAACCCCCTCACGGTGACGACTTACGACCCCATCGGCTTCGTCCCCGGCAACGATGTGCGCTGCGGAGCGATCGGATGACGCGGCGGAAAGCAGTCGGAGCGTTGGCCCTGGGTGCAATGACGGTCGCCGCGATGCTGGCGGGTGGCGCGCTGCCCGCGCACGCAGCATCCGGAAACCTTGAGGTGAGCGCGGACGGCACGAGCTATTCCAAGAACTTCACTGGCGTGCTCTTCGATTCGCTCGGCGCCGTGGTGCCGGGCGACGAGGAACTCGAGTCGTTCTGGCTCCGCAATAGCGGGGACGAGGCCGGCTATCTGCGCGTCACCCTTGAGGGCGTCACCTTCGACGACCTCGACTTCGCCAATGCGCTCACGCTCCAGGCCACCGTCGGCGGAAGCCAGGGACCGCGCTCTGCCGTCAGCCTCGCGCAACCCTGCTGGGTCCTGAACGAGGGGACCGTGCTACTGCCGGGCCAGGCGATCCGGGTCGATACGCTGCTTCACTTCGGCAACCTCGACGGCATGCTTGGGCAGGGGGGCACGGCAACGGTGGCGCTCGCCGCGGCGCTGAGCGACACGAGGCCAGGGAGCTTGCCCGCCACGAGCTGCGGCGGCAGCGATGTGTCGATCGGAGTCGTGGGTGCGCCCGGCCGTGGCCCCGAGGGGCCGGGGCAGGCCATCGGGGTGTCCTCAACCACGGCCCCTGCGACGGAGGTTCCGCAAGCCCCGGGAGACCTGCCGGTGCTCAACCTGCCCGGGGGGATCGTCATCGACCCCAATACGTGGCAGCTGTTCGAGGAATACCTGGTGCTGATCCTGGTGGGTGCGATGGCCGCGGGCGGCCTAGTCTTCCTGCTCGGGAGGCGCCGCAAGAAGGATGAGGCTGCCCAGGGACCGGCGGGGCCGGCGGGCCCGGCCGAGGCGGGAGGTGCCCCGTGACTGGCAAGCGAGCGCAGACCGACGAGGCTACACCTCGCGGGATCCTGTACTCCCTAGGTGTCGGTGCGAGTGCAGGCCTGCTCGCTTTCGTCGTGCTCCTCGGTCTCCTCGTCATCGTGGTCCCGATGGCGGTGGGAGCAACCCCCCTCACGGTGCTGACCAGTTCCATGGAACCGAAGCTCCCACCGGGAACGCTTGTCATCGTGCGCCCTGTCGACCCCATGCAGGTCAAGGTGGGCGACGTGATCACCTACCAGATCGAATCCGGCAAGGAGGGGGTCGTCACCCACCGCGTGACGGGCATCATCAATTCATCGGATGGCACGCGCACGTTCACGACGAAGGGGGACAACAACGACGTCGAGGACGCAGCGCCTGTGCTCCCCGTGCAGGTGCAGGGCGAGCTCTGGTACTCAGTGCCGTGGATCGGCTATGTCAACAACCTCGTCAATGGTGCGAATCGCGCATGGATCGTCCCGACAATCGCTATCGGCCTGTTCCTCTATGCCGGCTACATGATCGCGAGCGGCATCGCAGGGGCCGTGAAGAAGAGGCGCTCCTCCACGGCGGCTGTGGAGGGCTCGACCCGGTCAGCGGGCGATGTCGAACACGAGCGCGTCGGTGACGCGCACCAGGTCTGACGGGGCCAGCTCGATATCGAGCCCGCGCCGTCCGCCGCTCACGAAGACGGTGTCCCACAGCTCGGCCGTCTCGTCGATGACCGTGTCGTGGCGCATCTTCTGCCCGATCGGGCTGATGCCGCCGACGACGTAGCCGGTGCGACGCTGTGCGACGGAAGGGTCGGCCATCACCGCCTTCTTGCTGCCGACGGCCGCAGCGAGCGCCTTGAGGTCGAGCTTGCCCGAGACGGGCACGAGACCTACGACGAGGCGACCATCGACATCCGCCAGCAGGGTCTTGAAGACGCGGTCGGGATCGACGCCGATCGCTTCCGCCGCCTCAAGCCCGAAGTTCGTATTGCTGGGGTCGTGCTCGTAGCTGTGCACCGAGTAGCGGATGCCCGCAGCATCGAGCGCCACGGTCGCAGGGGTGCCGACCGCCATCAGCGGGCCAGGAAGAGCTGCATCGACGTCGGCGCCATTCGCACCTTCGAACCGGGCGCGTGCACGTCGGGGCCAGTGATGTCGAGGGCCGAATCCCACAGCAGCATGTAGTCGCTGACGCCGGGATGCTCCGGGAGGCACACGAACTCCTCCGACTCGCGCCCCTGCACAACGAGGAGGATGCGGTTGAACCCCTCGTGCTCGGGTGTCGACGCCGCGAGGTACTGGGAGACGCGCTGGCTGGGGGAGTCCCAGTCCTCGATCGACATCTCGGAGCCCGCGGCGTTGTACCAGTGCATCTCGCTCGCCGACGGCACCTTCTCGCCCAGCTTGCCGAAGCGCACCGGGCGCAGCGCGGGGTTCTCCCGCCGCAGCCGGAGCAGCTTCTTGGAGATCTCGAACAGGTCGCGCTGCCACTCCTCGTGCTCCCACGGCAACCAGCTGAGCTCGTCGTCGTGGCAGTAGGCGTTGTTGTTGCCGCGCTGGCTGCGACCGAACTCGTCGCCAGCCGTGATCATGGGGATGCCCGCCGACAGCAGCAGCGTGCCGAGGAGATTGCGCATGGCCTTGCGCCGGCAGGTCGTGATCTCGGGATCGTCGCTCGGCCCCTCCCACCCGTGGTTGAAGGAGTGGTTGTTATCGGTGCCGTCGCGGTTGAACTCGCCGTTGCCGAGGTTGTGCTTGCGGTTGTAGGAGGTCAGGTCTGCCATCGTGAAACCGTCGTGGGCCGTGATGAAGTTGACACTCGCGAGCGGTCCGCGCTCTTGGTTGAACACGTGCGCGGAGCCTGCGAAGCGCCGCGTCATGCTGCCGATGCCCTGGCTCGCGGTGCCGTGGTGACGCTCTGCGGCGATGTCCGAGAGCCAGAAGTCGCGCATCCGGTCGCGGTAGCCGTCGTTCCACTCCATCCAACCCGCGGGAAAGTTGCCCGTCTGCCAACCGCCCACGCCAACATCCCACGGCTCGGCAATCATCTTCACCCCCTGCAGTTGGGGGTCTTCGATGATCGCCTGGAGCAGCGGATGCTCCGGGTCAAACTCGTGGGCGGCATTGCGCCCCAGCGTCGCGGCCAGATCGAAGCGGAACCCGTCGACCTGCACCTCATTCGCCCAATACCGCAGCGAATCGAGGACGAGCCGCTGCACCGCGGGCACCGAGGTATTGAGGGAGTTGCCGCATCCGGTGACGTCGACGTAGTTGCCGTCGGCATCCTGCCGGTAGTAGGAGGCGTCGTCGATCCCTCGGAAACTTGTCGTGGGCCCGCCCGGCCCCTGCTCGGAGGTGTGGTTGTAGACGACATCGAGGACGACCTCGAGGCCGGCCTCGTGCAGCAGCTTGACCATGCCCTTGAACTCGCGCAGCACCGCCGCAGTGCCGCCGGCCCTGGCAGCGGCCGACGCGTACTCCGTGTGGGGCGTGAAGAAGTTGAGGGTGTTGTAGCCCCAGTAGTTGCTGAAACCGAGCTTGGTGAGTCGTTCCTCACTCACCGACTGGTGCACCGGAAGCAGCTGGATGGTGGTCACGCCCAAGTCCTTGAGCTGCGCGATCGCCGTCTCGTGGGCGAGACCGGCATAGGTTCCGCGGAACTCCTCCGGCAGCGCCGGGTTGAGCTTCGAGATCCCCTTGGCGTGCGCCTCATAGATGACGGTGTGATCGAGCGGCACACGCGGCTTGTTGACCCCGCACCAGTCGAAGGCGTCATCCTGCACATAGGAACGCCATTCGCCGCTTGGGCTGCGCACCAGCCCCCTGGCATAGGGGTCGAGCAGGTTCCGCCGGTCATCGAAGCGCTCGCCCTCGCCGCGCACCCGCAACGAATACCGGGTACCCGGTACGAGCAGCGGATGCCGCACACTCCACACATCGTGCTCGTCGCGGCTGAGCGGGGCCGTCGCCACGATGCGATCGGCATCCGCGTGGTCGAAGAGGCACACCTCGACGGCCGTCGCATGGGCCGACCACATGCGGAGCTCACCGCCGCCCTCGTCGACGCGCACCCCGAGGTCGCGGAGAGGATCGTGTGTGGCCATCGTTCTAGAGTAATGAGGGCCCGTGTCACGCCAGTGACGAGGGCTACCCCAATACGGGTTCTGGAACGAGCACTTCACCTGCAAGGAGCAGCATGCCGGTCTACCTGGACCACGCGGCCACGACGCCGATGCTGCCTGCCGTGCGCGATGCCTATGTGGCGGCGCTCGATCTCGTCGGCAACCCGGCATCCATCCACTCCCACGGCCAGAACGCCAAGCGGATGCTCGAGGAGGCCCGCGAGCAGGTCGCGGCATCGCTCGGCTGCGACCCCATCGAGGTCGTCTTCACGTCGGGCGGCACAGAGGCGGTCAACCTCGGCATCAAGGGACTCTTCTGGGCGCGCAATGGCGCGGGCGCATCGAGGCCCAGGATCCTCGTGCCGCGCGGTGAGCACCACGCAACGATCGACACGGTCGAGTGGCTGGCCGCCCACGAGGGTGCCGTCGTCGACTGGCTACCGGTCGACGACGTGGGCCGCATAGACGTCGCCGCCGTCGACAGCGCGCTGCGCAAGCACGACGACATCGCACTCCTCACCTTCCTCTGGGCCAACAACGAGGTGGGCACCATCCAGCCCGTCGAGGAGCTCGCGGCGCTCGCCGCAGCCCACGGGGTGCCCGTGCATGTGGACGCTGTCTCGGCCTACGGGCACCTGCCCGTCTCCCTGCGCGACAGCGGAGCATCCGCCATCAGCATCTCCGCACACAAGATCGGTGGGCCGCTCGGCATCGGCGCCCTCGCTCTCTCGCGAAGCGCAACGCTCGAGCCGCTGCTCCACGGGGGAGGGCAGCAACGGAACGTGAGGTCGGGAACGCAGGATGCCCCCGCCGCGATCGCGTTCGGCGTCGCGGCGCAGCATCCGCTCTCTTCCCTCGAGCCTCTGCGCGACCGCCTCATCGAGGGCGTGCTCGCGAGTGTTGAGGGGGCCGTGCTGCGGGGAGATCCCGTGGGACGGCTGGACAACAACGCCCACTTCACCTTCGAGGGGTGCCAGGGCGACTCGCTGCTCTTCATGCTCGACATGGCGGGCATCTCCGCGAGCACGGGCTCGGCCTGCCAGGCGGGCATCCCGGAGCCCTCGCACGTGCTGCTCGGCATGGGGCTGACGGAGGCGGATGCTCGCAGCGCCCTGCGCTTCTCGCTCGGCCATGATTCGAGCGAGGCCGACGTCGATGCCCTCCTGGCGGCCCTCCCCGCCGCGGTCGAGCGCGCGCGGCGCGCGGGGTTCAGCGATCGCGCCGTCTGACGCCGCCACCAATATGCTGGCGCCATGGATGCAATGGCGCAGACAGTCAGCCGTAGGTCTATCGCCACCTACGCGGTCGGTTCGCTCGGAACGGGCGGCTTCGGCACGCTTCCGGGCCTCGTGCTCGTCTACTACCTGACCGACACGCTCGGTGTCGCGGCGCTCGCCGCGGGGCTGGTCGTCACGCTCGCGAAGATCTGGGACGTCATCATCGACCCGGTTATCGGTGCGCGCAGCGACGCGAGCCTCGTCGCGACCGGGTCGCGTCGACGGTTCATGGTGCTTGGCGGCGTCGCCCTGCCGGTCTTCTTCGTGCTGACCTTCGCTGTTCCCGCGGGGATCGGACCGGTGGCATCCGCAGTGTGGGTCGCGCTCGCGTTCCTGCTCTGCGCGACGGCGTTCAGCCTCTTCCAGGTGCCGTACATCGCACTGCCCGCCGAGCTCACGGCCGGCTACGACGACCGCACCCGCCTGCTCACGTGGCGTGTCGTGGTGCTGACCCTCGCGATCCTGCTCTTCGGCGCAGGCGGGCCGGTGCTGCGCGGACTCGGCGATGATCCGCGTGCCGGGTACCTCCTCATGGCGGTCGTCGCGGGGCTCGTCATCGGGGGTGGGATGCTCCTCTCCTCGCGTGTGGCTCCCGTCGCGTCGCCGGGAACCGCGCCGAGGACGTCGCTCGGGGAGTCCTACCGCGGCGGGCTCGCGGCACTGCGCTCGAGCCAGCCGTTCCGCGCCCTCCTCGCGACCTTCGTGCTGCAGGGCCTGGCGACGGGACTCATGCTCGCGGGCGCACAGTATGTCGCGACGTGGGTGCTCCGCTCCGAGGACGCCGTGACGCTGCTCTTCGTCGCGCTCATCGCGCCCGCGCTGCTGCTCGCGCCTGTCTGGGGGCGGGTGTCTCGCCGTGTGGGCAAGCACGGCGCATTCGTGGTCGCGAGCGTGCTGTTCAGCCTCGCCGCGCTGTCGATGCTCGGCCTCCTCTGGGCCCCCGGCCCGTGGGTCTATCTGCCGGTGGCCGTGGCGGGCGGAGCATACGCGGGCATGCAGTCGCTGCCCATGGCGATGCTGCCGGATGTGATCTCGCACGACGAACGCGTGACGGGGCTGAGCCGCGCTGGCATCTTCGGGGGAGTGTGGACGGCGGGCGAGACCACCGGCATGGCATTCGGCGCGACGGTGCTCACGATCGTGCTCGCCGTCAGCGGGTACGTCGAGAGTGTCGCGGGAGTCGTTGCCGTGCAGCCCGACGCTGCGATCGATGGCATCGTGCTCAGCTTCAGCGTCGTGCCCGCGGCATTCATGCTTGCGAGCCTCGTCACCCTCCGCCACTATCGCCTTCGCAAGGCAGACACCGATGAACCGCGACGTTCCCCCATCGTGCAGGAGGCACCGTGACTGCGACCCCGCTGAGCCCCGAATCGGAGGCGATCCTCGCCCGGCTCCGCACGCTTCGTGAAGCGGATGCCCCGACACACGGCGGACGCGTGCTCTCCTACGTCTACGACTCCGGCCTCGCGGAACTCGATGAGCTCGCAGCACAGGCGATCCGCATCATGCAGCCGGTCAATGGCCTCGATCCGACGACGTTCCCATCGGTCGCGGCCATGGAACGCGAGGTTGTCGGATTCGCACGACGGATACTCCATGGTGACGACTCGGTCGTCGGCTCCGTCACCTCAGGCGGCACGGAGAGCTGCCTCCTGGCCGTCAAGACGGCCCGCGACCTGTGGAGGGCCGCGGGTGGCTCTGGGACACCCCGGCTCCTCGCCCCCGCGACCGTGCACGCCGCGTTCCACAAGGCTGCCCACTACTTCGGGCTCGAGCTCGACCTCGTACCGGTCGCCGCCGACGGTTCGGCCGATGCCGGGGAGCTGCTCGCGCGCGTGTCGGCGGATGTTGCGCTCATCGTGGTCTCCGCGCCCGCCTACCCGCACGCGAGCCTCGACCCCATCGATGAGGTCGCCGCCGCGGCATCCGCCGCCGGAGTTCCATGCCACGTCGACGCCTGCATCGGCGGGTGGGCGCTGCCCTGGTGGGGTGGGGTGCCCCAGTGGGACTTCGCGGTCGAGGGCGTCACGAGCATCTCCGCCGACCTGCACAAGTACGGCTACGCACCCAAGGGCGCGTCTGTGCTGCTGCATCGCGGACTCGATCGTCACCGTGCGCAGTACTTCGCCACGACACGCTGGCCTGGTTACCCCGTCGTGAATCCGACGATGATGGGGTCGAAGTCCGCCGGTTCCCTTGCGGCCGCCTGGGCCATCATCGAGCGGCTGGGGGAGCACGGCTTCGCTCGCCTGACAGCCGCCATGCGGCGGGCGACGGAGGCCCTGCGCGGCGTCATCGACGGCATCGAGGGGCTTCGCGTCGTCGGCGCGCCCGTCGGCCCGCTCTTCGCCGTCGAGACGGATGTCGCGGCACCCGCCGCACGCCAGGTCGACCCGCACCACTGGGCCGACGCGGTGCGCGCACACGGGTGGCTCCTGCAGCAGCAACCGGGGCTCGTGCAGGCGAACGGCGTGCGCCTGGCAAAGACTACGCACCTCACCATCACTCCCGTGACTGAGGGGGTGCTCGGGGAGCTCGGCACTGCACTGTGCTCCGGAGCGGATGAGGTGAGGGGCGTTCCCTCCGCCGGGGAGCGCGATGTACTCGCATCCGTCCCCGCCGGGATGCTCGCGGCGGCTGGCGCGGGCGGCATGGATTCGCACACGGCGGCCGCCGTCTTGGCCGGCCTGGGACTCGGCGGGGCTGGCGGGGCGCTCCCCGCCCGCATGGCGCCCGTGCTCGCGCTCATGGAAGCGCTGCCGCCGGAAGTCACCGAGCGCCTGCTCGTGGAACTCCTCGCACGCCTCATCGAACCCGGAACTGACCACACCCCCTTGTGCGACGGCGCTTGACGACACCCCGTGACCGCTCAGATGCGGCCGCGTAGACTGCTGCGATGAAGATTCTGGCGGCGATGAGCGGCGGGGTGGACTCAGCGGTCGCCGCCGCGCGCGCGGTCGACGCGGGCCATGAGGTCGTCGGCGTACACCTCGCGCTGAGCCGAATGCCGGGCACGCTCCGCGCCGGCAGCCGCGGATGCTGCACCATCGAGGACTCGATGGACGCGCAGCGCGCTGCCAACATCATGGGCATCCCGTACTACGTGTGGGATTTCTCGGAGCGCTTCAAGGCCGATGTCGTCGACGACTTCATCGCCGAGTATGAGGCGGGTCGCACGCCCAACCCCTGCATGCGCTGCAACGAGAAGATCAAGTTCGCGGCGCTCCTCGAGAAGGCACTCGACCTCGGCTTCGACGCTGTCGTCACGGGCCACTATGCCGCGATTCGTGAAGACGAACACGGCAACCGTGAACTCCACCGTGCGGCCGACTGGGCCAAGGACCAGTCATATGTGCTGGGCGTGCTCACGGCCGAGCAGCTGGAGCACTGCATGTTCCCGCTGGCCGACACGCCGTCCAAGGCGGAGGTGCGGGCCGAGGCAGCCGAGCGCGGCTTCAGCGTCGCGAGCAAGCCCGACAGCCACGACATCTGCTTCATCCCCGACGGCGACACGCGCGGCTGGCTCGCCGAGCGGCTGGGCGCCGAGCCCGGCATCATCCTCGATCGCGAGGGCAACAAGGTCGGTAAGCACGAGGGTGCCGCGGCCTTCACGATCGGCCAGCGCAAAGGACTCAATCTCGGTATCCCCAGCGTGGATGGTCGTCCTCGCTACGTGCTCGACATCCAGCCCAAGCAGAACACGGTCGTCGTGGGCCCGCGCGAGGCGCTCGACCTCGCCGAGATCGCGGGGAGCCGCTTCAGCTGGGCGGGCCTCGCTCCCGCCGACGCCGCCACTCCATTCGCTTGCCACGTGCAGGTGCGGGCACACTCGGAGCCGGTTCCGGCGCTCGCCCATGTCGAGGCGGGCGAGCTGGTTATCCGTCCAAACGTGCCCCTGAACGGTGTCTCGACGGGCCAGACCGCCGTCGTCTACGTCGGCACGCGCGTGCTCGGCCAGTGCACGATCGACCGCACCGTGAGTGCGGCGCCGCTCGCCGCGCACTGAAGCACCCCCGAAATGGGGTGCCCTGCGGCACAATGGGGGAATGACGGATGCCCCACAGCACGCCCCTCTCCTGCAGGTCCGCGATCTCGCGATCAGCTTCTCGACCGAGTCGGGGCCCGTTGAGGCGGTCACGGGCTTTTCGCTCGACATCGCACAGGGCGAGACGGTCGCCATCGTGGGGGAGTCAGGCTCTGGCAAGTCGACGAGCGCCATGGCGATCATCGGCCTCCTGCCGGGGAATGCGCGCGTCGGCGCCGGCAGCAGCATCCTCTTCGACGGAGCCGAACTAGTGGGGGCCAAGGAGTCGCGGCTTCGCAGCATCCGGGGCGCCTCGATCGGACTCGTGCCGCAGGACCCAATGTCAAACCTTAACCCCGTCTCCAAGATCGGCACGCAGGTGGCCGAGACGCTCCTGGCACATGAGATGGCGACCCGACGGGACGTCGATCGCAAGGTGGTCGAGGTGCTGGCGTCGGCGGGGATCCCCGATCCGGCCCAGCGCGCCAAGCAGTACCCCCACGAACTCTCTGGCGGCCTTCGCCAGCGCGCGCTCATCGCGATTGGGCTTGCCTGCCGTCCGCGCCTGCTGATCGCGGACGAGCCGACCAGCGCCCTGGACGTCACGGTGCAGCGCACGATCCTCGACCAGATCGAACGGATGACCGACGAGATCGGCACGAGCGTCCTGCTCATCACGCACGACCTCGGCCTCGCCGCCGAGCGCGCCTCCCGCGTCGTCGTCATGAGCCAGGGGCGCACCGTGGAGACGGGGCCGGCCCAGCAGATCCTCACGGCACCCGAACACGAGTACACGCGTCGACTCGTTGCGGCGGCCCCGAGCATTGCCGCCATCCGCGAGCAGCCACAGCGGCACGCGGCCTCGGGTGGACAACACGAGAACATCATGGAGGTGCGGGGGCTCACGAAGGTGTTCCGCCGGCGCGGCAAGGCGGGCGACTTTGTCGCTGCCGACGATGTCACGATCGACGTGCCCCGCGGCACGACCGTGGCGATCGTGGGGGAGTCGGGCTCGGGTAAGACGACGACGGCACGGATGCTGCTGCGCGTCGTCGAGCCCACGAGCGGCTCCATCCTCTTCGACGGCAATGACGTTGCGAATCTCTCGAAGGCGCAGCTGCGCGACTTCCGCCAGCGCGTGCAGCCGATCTTCCAAGACCCGTACTCCTCGCTCAACCCCTCGTTCACGGTCGAGCGGATCATCGAGGAACCCCTCAAGGTCTACCGCCGCGGTACCCCCGCCGAGCGCCGTGCCAAGGTTCGCGAGCTACTGGAACAGGTCGCGTTGCCGAGCGACACGGCGAAGCGCTACCCCTCCGAGTTGAGTGGCGGCCAGCGACAGCGCGTCGCAATCGCGCGAGCACTCGCGCTCGACCCTGACCTCATCGTGTGCGACGAACCGGTCTCGGCCCTCGACGTGCTCGTGCAGTCGCAGGTGCTCACGCTGCTCGACGACCTGCAGGTGAAACTCGGGCTCAGTTACGTCTTCATCAGCCATGACCTCGCGGTCGTGCGGCTGATCAGCGACTACGTGTGTGTCATGAAGGACGGCCGTATCGTCGAGGCGGCGCCGAGCGAGGAACTGTTCCAGAACCCGAAGCACGAGTACACGAAGGCGCTGCTGGCGGCCATCCCGGGCAACGAGCGCGCCTCAGCCTGAGCTGTCGACTCGGGGCGCCGACTGCCGCGTCAGCGGCGGCGTGCTCCCGAACGGGGGTCGAGTGCCTCGCGCATGGACTCTCCCAGCAGTGTGAAGCCGAGCGCCGTGATCGCGATGCAGAGACCTGGAAGGAAGGCCAGCTGCGGCGCGATCGCCAGTTCGTTCTGGGCGTAGGTGAGCATCCGCCCCCACTCGGCGGTCTCTGGGCGCCCTCCGCCGAGGCCGAGGAATGAGAGGGCGGCGGCCTCGATGACGGCCGTCGCGAGCGAGAGCGTGCCCTGCACGATGACGGGGCCGAGGCTGTTTGGCAGCACGTGCGTGAAGGAGATCGCGGGCTTGCCGAGCCCGAGCGACTTCGCCGCGAGCACATACTCGGAACTCTGCTGCGCGAGCATGGAGGAGCGCAGGAGGCGGGCGAAGATGGGCACCTGGCTCACGGCGATCGCGATCATGACGGCATAGGGAGTCTGCCCCAGGACGGCGGCGATGCTTACCGCGAGCAGGAGGTTCGGAACCGAGAGGAGCACATCGACGACGCGCATGACCACGTTGTCGACCCAGCCACCGAAGGTTGCGGCGACCAGGCCAAGCAGGAGGCCACCGAGCAGCCCGAGGGCGGTCGAGATGAGGCCGATGAGCAGCGACGCCTGCGCGCCCCAGATGAGCTTGCTCAGCACATCCCCGCCGAAACGGTCGAGGCCGAGCACGAAGCCCTCCACCTCGCCGATGCCCGGGATGACGGTGGGGCGGATGAAGCGGGCGCCGGGCAGTTCCTGGCCGCCGTAGGGCGCGAGCACGGGCGCCAGGATCGCAACGAGCACGAAGACGGCCACGATCGAGGCGCCCACGATCGCCTGCGGATTGCGCCTGAGCCGGCGCCACGCGTCGCCCCAGAGGCTCGAACCGCGGCTCGCGCGAGCCGAATCTGCGCCGCCAGAGGGAGCGGTGGCGCCGGCGCCGGATTCGGGGGCGGGAGGAAGGTAGGAGCTCACTGCACACGCACCCTCGGGTCGATGATGCTGTAACTCACATCAACGATCAGGTTGATGAGGGCGTACAGCACCGCGATGAACAGGATGAATCCCTGGAGGACGGGATAATCGCGCCGGAAGATCGCGGTCGCAAGGAACTGGCCGATGCCCGAGAAGGCGAAGACCGTCTCGGTGAGCACGGCTCCCGAGATGAGGAGGCCGAGTTGCAGGCCGATCGTCGTGACGACGGGCAGCATGGCGTTGCGCAGCACGAAGCGGTCACGGATCGAGGAGTCGTGAAGCCCCTTGGCCCGTGCCGTGCGCACGAAGTCGGCGCCCTGTGTCTCGAGCACGGAGGCGCGTGTGATGCGCGCGATGATCGCGAGCGGGATCGTGCCGAGGGCGATGCCGGGAAGGACGAGGTGCATGAAGGCATCCCACGCGGCGTCCCATTCGGCCGTGAGGATGCCGTCGAGCACGTAGAAGCCCGTCACGCGGGTCGCGTCCATCCGGGCGTCCATGCGCCCGTCTGGTGGGAACCAGCCGAGCTCGACGGCGAAGAAGTACTTGAGGATGAAGGCGAGGAAGAAGACGGGCACCGTGATGCCGACGAGACTCACGACGACCGCGACGTGGTCGGGAAGCCTCCCGTAGCGCTTCGCGGAGATGTAGCCGAGGGGAACACCGATGCCGACTGCGAGAATGAGGGCGACGATGCTGAGTTCCATGGTCGCGGGGAAGCGGTTGGCGAACTCCTCGAGCACGGGTCGGCCAGTCTGGATCGAGACGCCGAAGTCCCCACTCAGCAGGCGGCCCATGTAGGTCAGGTACTGCTCGAGGATCGGCTTGTTGAAGCCGTAAAGCTCGTTGATTTGCTCGACGCGCTCTGGCGTGGCGCGCTCGCCGAGGAGCGCACTCGCGGGTCCGCCCGGGAGCGCCCGCACCCAGAGGAAGAGCAGCAGCGAGAGGCCGAAGAGGGTGGGCACGACGAGCGCAAGGCGCTTCGCGATCACTTGGAGCACAGGCATCCTCAGGGTTGGCCAGCCGGCGCTGGTCGTGGTGATGGGGGCACCCCGCGGGGTGCCCCCATCATGACGGACTAGTCGTTCAGCTCGACCAGGTTGTAGACCTCGTCATTGACGGGGCTCACGGGGTAGCTGCCGACTCGCTCACTGAATGCGAGCGAGGGTGCCGGGTGGGCGAGGGGCACGGCCGGGATGTACTCGGCGATCATCTGGTTGATGTCCTCATACAGCGGCAGCTGTTCCTCGATCGTCGCGGTGCCTCGCGCCTCCGTCAGGGCGTTGAAGAGTTCGGGGTTGTCGAATCCGAACTCCATCGAGGGCTGGCCGAAGAAGACGCCGACGAAGTTGTCGGTGTCGTTGTAGTCTCCCGTCCAGCCGAGCAGGTGGATGCCGTGGTCGGAGCTGCCCTGCATGATGTCGAGGTACTCACCCCACTCATTCGCCTGGGGCACGACTGTGATGCCGATCTCGGAGAGCTGGGTGCTCAACACCGTGAAGATCTCCTCCGGGTTCGGCATGTAGGGACGCGACACGTTGGTCGGGTAGTTGAAGGTCAGCTCCCAACCCTCGGGGATTCCCGCCTCGGCGAGCAGCGCTTTGGCCGCGTCGACGTCGTAGTCGTAGGTCGTGACGTCCTCGTTGTACCCCGAGACGACGGGCGGGATGAACTGCGTCGCCAGTTCGGTGCCCTCGGGCAGCGTCTGGTTGACGAGCTGCTCCTTGTCGATCGCCATGCTGATCGCCTGACGAACGCGCACGTCCTGGAGCTCCGGCACGGCCTGGTTGATGCCCAGGTAGAGGATCGTGAAGGGGTCGCGGGCGAGGATCTGGAAGCCGTCCTCCTCGAGGGCAGCGGTGTCGGCGGGGGACACGAGGTCGTAGCCGTCGATCGTGCCTGCCTCAAGCGCCTGGCGACGGGCGTTGGGGTCGTCGATCACGCGGAAGATGACATCCGTGACATCGCCCTGCTCGCCCCAGTAGTCGTCATACGCCGTGAGCTCGACCTGCGAGCCGGCGTCCCACGAGGAGAACGTGAAGGGGCCCGTGCCCGTCGGGTGCTCTGAGCCGTACTCGGAGATGCTCGGGGCCTCCTCCGTGCCGCCGATGTCGTCGGCGCCGTACTCCTGGAGGGCGGTCGGGCTCTGCATCGAGAACGACGGGAGCGACAGGGCGGCGATGAATCCGGCCCAGGGCTGCGTCAGGTGCACGATGGCCTCATTCTCGCTCGGTGCCTCGCAGCTCTCGTAGACCGCGCCCTCGTCACCCGCGAAACCCTTGAAGAGGTTGTTGTAGTAGTACGAGGCGCTCGGGCTCTGTGCGATGCCCTCGAAGTTGTGCCAGCGGTCGAAGTTATAGCACACCGCCTCGGCATTGAACTCGGTGCCGTCGTGGAAGGTCACGCCCTCCTTGAGGTCGAAGGTGTAGCTCAGGCCGTCGTCGCTTCCCTCCCACGATTCAGCGAGGAGGGGAGCGGGGTCAGCGCTGCCCTGTTCGACGCCGATGAGGCCCTCGAAGATCTGCCGGGCGACGCGGAACGTCTCGCCGTCGTTGGCGAAGGCCGGATCGAGCGTCACGGGCTCCGCGGATGCTGCGAACACGAAGGTGCCCGCGGCATCCCCTGAGTCTTCGCCTCGCTCGCTCGCGACGCACCCCGTCACGAGCATTGCGCCGAGCGCGGTTCCGGCGACAGCGCCGAGGCGGCGCTGTCGGCGAGTTCTTGTGTGCATGGACATCCTCCGTTGGGTAGGGGCATGGTGCAGATTTCGATGACTTTACCCCCCAAGTGGGTTACGGCATTGTTTCGATCGCTGTGTCGGCGGTCGTACATACACTTGACCTCGTGGCAGAGTCCGTGACCCCTCCAGAGCTCGAGTCGGCGAAGGCCGAGGCAGATCAGCTCACGAACCGCATCCTTGAACTGCGCGAGGCCTACTACGAGCGCGACGAGGTGCTCGTCTCCGACGAGGAGTATGACGCCATGATGCGTCGCCTCGAGGAGCTCGAGCGACTCTTCCCCGAGCTGCAGGGGCAGGACAGCCCGACGCAGACGGTCGGGGGTCGCGCACAAGCGCTCTTCGATCCCGTGGAGCACGCGGAACGCATGCTGAGCCTCGACAACGTCTTCTCACTCGAGGAATTCGGCGCGTGGGCCACGAAGGTCGAGCGCGACGCGCACCGCCACATCGACTACCTGTGCGAACTCAAGATCGACGGCCTGGCGATCAACCTGCGCTACGAGAACGGCGTGCTCACGACCGCCGCGACGCGCGGTGACGGGCGCACTGGCGAAGACGTCACCGAGAACATCCGCCTCGTCGAATCGATTCCGCAGAGGCTTGCCGGCACGGGGCATCCGCCCCTCGTCGAGGTGCGCGGCGAGGTGTTCATTCCCGTCGAGGCGTTCCGCGAGCTGAACGCAGAGCAGGCCGAAGCAGGCGAGCGGATCTTCGCCAACCCGCGCAACGCCGCCTCGGGCTCCCTGCGCCAGAAGGCGGAGGGCAAGTCTGCCGAGAAGCTCGCCCAGATGCACCGCCGACTGTCGAAGCTCCGGATGCTCGTGCACGGCATCGGCGCCTGGCCGAACCCGCCCGTCGCCGCGCAGTCGCAGGTCTACGAACTCCTCGCGCAGTGGGGCCTGCCCACAAGCTCCCACTACCGCGTCGTCGGCACGGCGAAGGAGGTCGAGGCCTTCATCGAGCACTATGGCGAGCACCGTGCCTCGGTCGAGCACGAGATCGACGGCATCGTCATCAAGGTCGATGAGCTCGCGCTGCACGACGAGCTCGGGGCGACGAGTCGAGCGCCACGGTGGGCGATTGCCTACAAGTACCCGCCGGAGCAGGTCAACACGAAGCTGCTCGACATCGTCGTGAGCGTCGGACGCACGGGCCGAGCCACCCCGTTCGCTGTCATGGAGAAGGTGCGCGTCGCCGGCAGCGAGGTGCGCCAGGCGACGCTCCACAATCAAGACGTCGTGAAGGCGAAGGGCGTGCTCATCGGCGACACGGTGGTGCTCCGCAAGGCAGGCGACGTGATTCCCGAGGTTCTCGGCCCCGTCGTCGAGTTGCGCGACGGCTCGGAGCGCGAGTTCGTCATGCCGAGCGACTGTCCAGAGTGCGGCACGCCGCTGCGGCCGGCAAAGGAGGGCGATATCGACCTCAGGTGCCCCAACGCGCGGGCCTGCCCAGCGCAGGTGCGGGGCCGCGTCGAGCACGTCGGCAGCCGTGGCGCACTCGACATCGAGGGATTGGGGGAGGTCAGCGCCGCGGCCCTCACCCAGCCGCTGTTTCCTGCCGAGCCACCGCTCGAGACGGAGGCAGGCCTTTTCGAGCTCACGGTGCGCGAGCTCTTCCCCATCAGGGTGCAGGTTCGCGACAGCGAGACGGGAATGGTCAAACTCGGCGATGATGGGGAACCCAAGGTCGTCACGCCGTTCCAGCGGCAGCGCAAGAAGAGCGACCCGCCATATGATCCCGAGTCCGGTGAGTTCTCCGGGGACGAGCACGCAGTTCCCTCTAAAGGCGCGATCGAGCTCATCGACAACCTCGAGTCGGCGAAGACGAAGCCCCTGTGGCGCATCCTCGTGAGCCTCAACATCCGTCACGTCGGGCCCGTGGCCGCGAGGGCCCTCGCCGACTACTTCGGCTCGCTTGACGCGATTCGCACGGCGACGCGCGAGGAACTTGCCGCGGTCGACGGCGTTGGCGGCATCATCGCGGACGCGCTCATCGACTGGTTCGAAATCGACTGGCACCGCGAGATCGTCGACCGTTGGGCGGCCGCCGGCGTGCAGTTCTCGACCCCGGGGCATCCCGGGCCAGGGGCTGCTGCTGCGGGCGGTCCGCTTGCCGGCCTGACGGTCGTGGCCACCGGTTCGCTCGAGGGCTTCACACGCGAGGGTGCACAGGAGGCAATCATCGCGGCCGGGGGCAAGGCGGCGTCAAGCGTGTCGAAGAAGACCGACTTCGTCGCGGCCGGGCCGGGCGCCGGTTCGAAACTCGCGAAGGCCGAGGAACTCGGCCTCCGAATCATCGACGCAGACCAGTTCGCCATCCTCGTGCGTGAGGGGCCTGCGGGGCTCGAGAACAACGACTGACGGGTGGCCGCTCGCGCCAGCGCGGTAGCTCATTTGCGGGAGACCCGAAGTAGACTCAACACGAAACTGTCCGATCGCTCGGCAGAAGGGCTACTCGTGTTGCCTCGTCTTGTGGCGCTGATCGCGGCATCGACCATCCTCCTCGGACTCGCGTCGACTCTCGTCGCCACCTTCGACGAGCCTACGAAAGGCTCGCAAGCACCGGTCACACGGGCACACGCCGTCTCCTACAACGCGGCAGTCAGCGGGCTGCCCACCCTTTCCGTCGAAACGGCGGTCACGTCGGATGAGCTTGCGGGGCTCACGGGTGCCGAGCTCCTTCATGCGCTGGCGCTGAGCGACGTCGTGAGCCTCGAACGCTTCGCGCTCGACCACCCCGGTGTGGTGGCTTCTGTGCTGGAGGAGCCGCCTCCCGCGTCCGTCGTCGCCGATTGGTGGTCGAGCGTGCACGCGGGGCAACGGCACAGCCTGCTTCGCACGCTCCCTCGCCTGCTCGGCAACCTCGAGGGCATGCCCTATTCCATTCGCGACAAGGCGAACCGCGCCTTCCTCGAGGACTCGCTGCGGCAACTCGAAGATGACGTCGCCACGACGACGGGGCGCTCGGCGCGGCACGAGGCGGAGTCCCGCCTGTCGATGCTCCGCGAGATCGAGAAAGCACTGGGCCCGAGGCAGGCAGCGCCCATGCGTTCCCTCATCGCGGTGGATGACACGTGGCCGGGCCGCGCCGTCGTGGCGCTCGGTGACCTCGATGTCGCCGACTACGTTAGCTACCTCGTGCCGGGAATGTTCTTCACGGTCGAGGGCCAGATCGTCGACTGGACGGAGATCGCCCTCGACATCCACCGCGACAAGGCTGGCCTCGTGCGAGGCAGTTCGCAGGATGCGTCCCTTGCCGCCGCAAGCTTCGCGACCGTGGCATGGATGGGCTACGAGACCCCCGACATCTTCACGGTCGGCACCCTCGACAGGGCACGTGAGGGCGCGCAGCAGCTGGATGCCACGGTCGCGGGCCTTCGCGCGGCGCGGGGTGCCGAGCAACCGCACGTCTCCCTCATCGCCCATTCCTATGGTTCGACCGCGGCGTCGCTCTCCCTCGCCCGCGGCACGCTCGATATTGACGCGATCGCCATCGCGGGTTCCCCGGGAGTCGGGGTCGAGCGCGCGGCCGACTTCGGGCTCGAGGAGGGAACGGTCTTCGTCGCAGAGGCGAGCTGGGATCCGATCGTTGACACCGCGATCCACGGGGCGGACCCAGGCGCCCCGGGTTTCGGAGCAGTCGTCATGGGCGTCGCGGGCGGAGTCGATGGCGCAACGGGCGAGACCCTCGCCGCGGTCACCGGCCACCTCGGATACTTCGCGAAGCACTCCGAATCGATGCGCAACTTCGCGCTCATCGGGCTCGGCCTCGGGGAACGCGTGACAGGGGCCTCGGGCCAGCAACTCCTGGCCGCCGGATAGAATTGGCCGATTGGCCCTGACTGGGGCCCGAACCCCCGCACATCCACCTTGGAGCCGCATGTCCCAGAACTCGACAGGGCGCCCCGCGCCGCACGAGCAGATCACGCCGGAACAGGTTGCGCACCTCGCCAACCTCGCGCGAATCGCCCTCACTCCCGAGGAGATCGACAAGTTGACCGGTGAACTCGGTGCCATCGTCGATTCGATCGCGAAGGTCTCCGAGATCGCAACGCCCGACGTCCCGGCAACCTCGCACCCGATCCCGCTGTCGAACGTCTTCCGCGACGACGTCGTGGGGGAGACGCTGACGACCGAGCAGGCGCTTGCGGGCGCGCCCGAGCACGATGGCACGCGCTTCGCCGTCTCCGCGATCCTGGGAGAAGAACAGTGAGCGACCTGACCACCCTCACAGCGGCCGCGCTCGCGGAGAAGCTCTCGAGCGGCGAGGTGTCGAGCGTCGAGGCGACGCAGGCCCACCTCGACCGCATCGCCGCGGTCGACGGCGACGTGCACGCGTTCCTCCACGTGTCGGATGCCGCGGTCCAGACCGCCGCAGCGGTCGACGCGCGGCGCGCGGCGGGCGAGAAGCTGTCGCCGCTTGCGGGAGTACCCGTGGCGATCAAGGACGTGCTCTGCACGATCGACATGCCATCGACCGCCGGGTCGAAGATCCTCGAGGGCTGGGTGCCGCCGTATGACGCGACGGTCGTGCGTCGGCTGCGCGACGCCGACCTGATTCCCCTCGGCAAGACCAACATGGATGAGTTCGCGATGGGCTCGTCGACCGAGCACTCGGCCTACGGCCCGACGCGCAATCCCTGGGACCTCGAGCGCATCCCGGGCGGCTCGGGCGGCGGTTCGGCCGCGGCAGTCGCGGCCTTTGAGGCGCCCCTCGCGCTCGGTTCCGACACGGGTGGCTCGATCCGCCAGCCCGGGGCCGTGACCGGCACGGTGGGTGTCAAGCCGACCTACGGCGGCGTCTCACGCTACGGTGCGATCGCCCTCGCGTCGTCGCTCGACCAGGTGGGCCCCGTCACGCGCACGGTGCTCGACGCGGCCCTGCTGCACGACGTCATCGGAGGGCATGACCCGCGCGACTCGACGTCGCTGCGCGACGCATGGCCGAGCTTCGCCGAGGCGGCTCGCGCCGGTGCCCAGTCGCGTTCGCTCGCCGGCGTGCGTGTCGGCGTCGTCAAGGAGCTCGACCGCGAGGGCTTCCAGCCGGGTGTCCACTCGCTGTTCCTCAAGGCGCTCGACACGATGGCCGCCGCCGGCGCCGAGATCGTCGAGGTCTCGGCTCCGAGCTTCGACTACGCAATCGCGGCCTACTACCTGATCCTCCCCGCTGAGGCCTCGAGCAACCTCGCCAAGTTCGACTCCGTGCGCTTCGGCATGCGTGCCACGCTGCCGAACGGCGGCACGGTCGAGGAGGTCATGGCGGCAACGCGCGAGCAGGGCTTCGGCGATGAGGTCAAGCGCCGCATCATCCTGGGCACCTATGCGCTCAGCGCGGGCTACTACGACGCCTACTACGGCAGCGCGCAGAAGGTGCGCACGCTCATCCAGCGCGACTTCGACGCAGCCTTCACGCAGGCCGACGTGCTCGTCTCGCCCGCGGCGCCCACGACGGCGTTCAAGCTCGGTGAGAAGCTCAACGACCCGCTCGCGATGTACCTCAACGACGTCACGACGATTCCTGCCAACCTCGCTGGCGTGCCCGGCATGAGCCTGCCGATGGGCCTCGCCGAGGAAGACGGGCTCCCCACGGGCCTGCAGATCATGGCCCCTGTCCGAGAGGACGCCCGTCTGTACACGGTCGGCGCGGCACTCGAGTCGCTCTTTGAGGAGCAGTGGGGACATCCGCTGCTCAGTAAGGCACCAAATCTCGCCTTCGGCGAGGACTTCGCGGCTCAGGAGGGAGCGGTCTGATGGCCAAGGCAGAACTGATGGACTTCGACAAGGCCCTCGAGCTCTTCGAGCCCGTACTGGGTTTCGAGGTGCACGTCGAACTCAACACCACGACGAAGATGTTCTCGGATGCCCCCAACCCGGCAGCGGCGGACGGCGGCACGGGCGAGCCCAACACCATGATCACGCCCGTCGACCTCGGGCTGCCCGGGTCGCTGCCCGTGGTCAACGAGCAGGCCGTCAAGTACTCGATCAGCCTGGGCCTCGCGCTCGGTTGCGAGATCGCGCCGTCGTCGCGCTTCGCCCGGAAGAACTACTTCTACCCGGACCTCGCGAAGAACTACCAGATCAGCCAGTACGACGAGCCCATCGCGTTCGAGGGTTCCGTCGAGGTGGAGCTTGCCGACGGCACACGCTTCGAGGTGCCGATCGAACGCGCCCACATGGAGGAGGACGCCGGCAAGCTGACGCACGTCGGTGGCGCTACCGGTCGCATCCAGGGCGCCGAGTACTCGCTCGTCGACTACAACCGCGCGGGTGTGCCGCTCGTGGAGATCGTCACGAAGACGATCTTCGGCGCGGAGCACCGTGCCCCCGAGCTCGCCAAGGCCTACGTCGCGACCATTCGCGACATCGTCATCGGCCTCGGCATCTCTGAGGCGCGCATGGAGCGCGGCAACCTTCGCTGTGACGCCAACGTCTCGCTGCGTCCGCGCACGGCACCCGGTGAAGAGCCGGCGCCCCTCGGCACCCGCACTGAGACGAAGAACGTCAACAGCCTCCGCAGCGTCGAGCGGGCGATTCGCTACGAGATCCAGCGGCAGGCGGCCATCCTGGCGAAGGGTGGCACGATCATCCAGGAGACTCGCCACTGGCACGAGGACACGGGCGTGACCTCTGCGGGGCGTCCGAAGAGCGACGCCGACGACTATCGCTACTTCCCTGAGCCCGACCTTGTGCCGGTCGAGCCGTCGCGGGAGCTGATCGAGGAACTGCGAGCAGCCCTTCCTGAGCCGCCGGCCGTGCGTCGCCGTCGCCTCAAGGAGGCCTGGGGCTTCACCGACCTGGAGTTCCAGGATGTCGTGAACTCGGGCCTGCTCAACGAGGTCGAGGCCACGACGGCGGCCGGGGCATCCGCCCACGCCGCCCGCAAGTGGTGGACGGGCGAGATCGCGCGCATCGCGAACGAGCGTGGCGTCGACGCGGCAACGCTTGTCTCGCCCATGCAGGTCTCCGAGCTCGTCGCGATGGTGGAGGACGGCGAACTGACCGACCGCCTCGCGCGCCAGGTGCTCGAAGGCGTCATCGCGGGGGAGGGCTCGCCTCAGGACGTCGTCAAGGCGCGCGGTCTTGCCGTCGTCTCTGATGACGGCGCACTGATCGCCGCGATCGATGAGGCACTCGCCTCGCAGCCCGACGTGCTCGAGAAGATCCGCGACGGCAAGGTGCAGGCCGCCGGCGCGATCATCGGTGCCGTCATGAAGGCCATGAAGGGCCAGGCGGATGCCGCGCGGGTGCGTGAACTCGTGTTGGAGCGCGCTGCCCAGTAGCGAGTGTGGCTAGCGGCGTGCCCGGTCGAGGTTGAGCACCTCGCCGGCGCACGCCATGTCGCCGCACGTGCTGATGCGCGCGGGATTGAGATACCTGATGTCGGCACCCGTGATCCCGAAGCGCTGCGCAATCCCGCTCATGGTGTCGTTCTTCGCCACCGTGTAGCTCTGGACGGTGCCGTCGGCGCTTTCCGTGGTGCCGCGTGCCCCGTTCGTCGATCCCGCGTCGACGGGGTGAAGGTCAGTCCGCTGTTCTGCTGTGTGCCACATGAGGGGCGCGACCGCGATGACGCGGTGGAGGCATCCCGCGGCCGCGGCAGCTTCGGTCTCGCTTGCGTTCGGCGTGCGGATGAGCAGTATCGTCCTGATGAAGCTCGGGTCGCCCGAGCCGAGTTCGGTTGCGAACGGTAGGTCTCCCGAGCCCGGACTCCCGAGACCCAGGTTCAGGCCTCCCGGAAGACAGTCGCCGACCGCGGGCGACTCTGGGCTGCCGTAGAGCGAGTGGATCGCGGGCTCATAGCCATCCAGCGCGAGCGCTGTCGTGGCGTGGTGGGCATCGACCTGCGTGATGGTCACGGTGCTGAGCTCCGCACCCGCGCCATCTGTCAGCACCCCGCTCGCCAGCAGGGTGCCGGGCGGTGGCGTCTCGATCCGCGGCGGTGCAGTGACCGGCTCTGACGGGGCGCTCGGAGTTGCCGAAGTTCCCTTCGCCACTGCTTTGTCCCGCGGCCCGAGCGTGAAGGAGCACGCCGCCAAGCTCAGGGTGGTGAGGCAGGCGAGCGCCGCGGCAGCGAGCCGCCCAAACTGATGCATGCTCGCGAAGCTATCGGCTCCGCGCCGAGATGTCGAGCACCGCGGAGGTCTCGTGCCGTCAGCTCGGCGGCGCATCCTGGCGGTTCGGCGACAGGAACTCGATGGCCGCGTGGCGGAAGTCCCGGGAGGTGGGGGCGTTGAAGTGGTGGCGGCCGGGAAGCTCGAGGAATGAGGCATCCGGAGCCGCCTCGCTGAGCGATCGGGACTGCTCGAGGAGGGGATCCTCCGTGCCGGTCGCGAGGAGGAGCGCTTGGGTGGGGGCGCGCGCGATGTCGACCTGGGGTCCGCTCCGCAGGCCCTCCACGACCGCGATGAGGGCCTCGAGGTCGTTGCCCGGGAGCGTTGACGCCATGCGCATGAAGGTCGCCGTGAGCGCGTCGTCGATTGGCCGGCCCAAGCGGACGAGGTCCCGCGCTGCCGCGAGGTCGAAGCGCTCCAGGGGGTCGCCCGATGGCAAGCCACCCAACACGGCACGTCGCACGAGACGAGGGGAGTCGGATGCTGCGAGCCAGCTCACGCGCGCGCCGAGCGAGTATCCGAGGAGCATGACGTCTGACAGGCCGTACTCCTCGACGACGGTGGACACATCGCGGGCAAAGCGATCCATGGCGTAGAACGCGGGATCGTGGGGGGCGTCGCTCTCGCCGTGTCCGCGCTGGTCGAGGGCGAGGATGCGGTGGCCCGCCCTGCTCAGGTCGCGCACCCACCCGGTGCTGCTCCAGTTCGCGATCGCACTCGAGGCGAAGCCGTGCAGCGCGAGCACCGGGGGAGCGTCGGGTTCCCCGAACTCGTGCACGGTGAGCCGCAGTCCGTCGCGCGTGGCAACGGAGCGACGAGCGTGCGCTGTCATGAAGACGCCACGTCGGGGCCGTTCGTGTCCGCCGGCTCCGCGGCATCCGAGGGATCATGAGCCGGATCGTGCGCGCGAGCGAGTTCGCCGACCGCGATGGTGCGGAGGTCCAGGACAACATCGCTGAGCGCCGGTCGATCCTCTGGCTTCCGTGCCGTCATGGCGCCCAGCAGGGTGCGCCACTCCTCTGGCAGGTCCTTCGGCACCTCGGGGTCCCGCATGAGGCGCGCGACCGCGGAGGGGATCGAGTCCCCGGGAAAGGCACGAGCGCCCGTGATGCACTCCAGCAGCACGAGTCCGAGTGAGTACACGTCGCTCGGCGGCCCGACTTCCTCGCCGCTGGCCTGCTCGGGGCTCAGGTACTGTGCGGTGCCCGTTGCGGTGCCCGGCGTCGTGATCTCGGGCCGACCGTCACTCTTTGCGATCCCGAAGTCGATGAGCTTGGCGTGGATGCGCGTGTCGGTGCGCGCGTAGGTCACGAGCAGGATGTTGCCGGGCTTGATGTCGCGATGCACGACGTTGCGCTCGGCAAGGTAGTTGAGGGCGCTCGCGATGTCATAGCCAAGGAGCGCGGCCTCGAGCGACTCGAGCCTTCCGCGGAGCAAGCGCTCGTGCAGGCTGCCGCCGCTCAGGAGTTCCATCACGAGGAAGATCGTGGGCGTGTCGGGGTGCGGCAGGTAGACGCCGGCGTCGAGTACGGTCACGAGGCCCGGGTGGTTGAGTCCCGCGATCGTGCGGATCTCGGCCTCCTGTCGGTCGATCTCGGCCTGGTCGAGTGCGGCCGAGCGATAGACCTTGATCGCGACCTCACGACCCAGCAGCATGTCTCGCGAGCGATACACCGAGGCCATCCCGCCGGCGCCGAGCGCGGGACCGAGGCGATAGCGACCGCCCAACAGTACGGCGCTGTCGTGGGCAGCGTCGTGACTCATGGACGCAGGCTAACCCCGCGCCTCACGCTCTGCATCGGCCGATATCGTTTCGTGATACTTGCGAGCCGCGGCTCAGTTGCGGCGTGCCCTGCGCTCGAGTTCCACGGTCGTGACGGCCCCGACGGCGGCGATGCCGAAGCAGGCAAGGCCGACCCAGGCGGAGACAAGGCTCGGGTCACGGAGCAGGAGGCCAGCGAAGAGCATGGCGAGCACGATGGAAACGGATGCGACGGCCCACGCAGCGAAGGTGCGGATATTGGAGCGGCGGTGTGGTGATGTGCTCATGGATCCATTGTCGTCGGAGCTGGAAGGGAATACGCCGGGTGCGGTGCGAGTTCCGTGTATATGTCAACGTATGAATCCAATGAAACAGATTGAAGGATGCCTTGAGCGCGCAGATTGAACTAGGACTCGACACCTTCGGAGATGTCATGATCGACGCGGGTGGCCGTGTGCTGTCGCATGCCGAGAGCATCCGCAATATTGTCGAGCAGGCGGTGCTGGCAGACGGGCTGGGAATCGATTTCATCGGCATTGGCGAGCACCACCGTGCCGACTTCGCCGTGTCTGCTCCGGAAGTCGTGCTCGCGGGCATCGCGACACGCACCTCCCGCATCAAGCTCGGCTCTGCCGTGACGGTGCTCAGTTCCGACGATCCAGTGCGCGTGTTCGAGCGCTTCAGCACGGTTGACGCGCTGTCGAACGGGCGCGCTGAAGTCATCATCGGTCGCGGTTCCTTCACGGAGTCGTTCCCGCTCTTCGGGTTCGACATGGGTGACTACCAGCAGCTCTTCGAGGAGAAGATCGAGCTCTTCAGTGAGCTCATCAAGAACGACGCAGTGACCTGGTCAGGCACCATGCGTTCGTCGCTCACCGAGCAGCACGTCTACCCCAAGCTCGAGCGGGGCACGCTCAAGACGTGGGTGGGCGTCGGCGGCAGCCCCGAGTCGGTCGTGCGCGCCGCCCACTTTGGCCTGCCGCTCATGCTGGCGATCATCGGCGGCGACCCCCTCCGTTTCGCCCCCTACGCTGACCTCTACAAGCGTGCGCTCGCCCAATTCGATAGGGACGAATTGCCGATCGGCGCTCACTCGCCCGGGCATGTCGCTGCGAGCGACCAGCAGGCGGCCGATGAGCTGTTCCCGCACTTCAAGGCGAATCGCGACAATATCGGACGCGAGCGCGGGTGGCCGCCCATGACGCGGGCGGAATACGAGCAGGAGATCGCCCAGGGCGCCCTCTTCGTCGGCTCTCCCGAGACCGTCGCCAGCAAGATCGTGCGTGCCGTGCGAGGACTCGGGCTCTCTCGCTTCGACCTGAAATACGCCAATGGCACCATGCCGCACGCGCAGCTCATGTCGTCCATCGGGCTCTATGGTCGCGAGGTCCTGCCCCGTGTGCGGGAGATGCTCGCCGCGGAAGCGTGAGCTAGCCCTTGGCCACGATGCAGAAGCGATTGCCGTCTGGGTCTTCGAGCACGACGTAGTCGGCGTCGTCCTCGTACTCCCAGTCGTGCACCTCGTGCGCGCCCAGGGTGAGCAGCCGTGCTACTTCAGCCTGCTGGTCGGCTGCGTAGAGGTCGAGGTGATGGCGACGGTGCGTGCGGGCATCCGATGTCACCTGCATGAGCGAGATTGGCACGCCGACGCCATTGCGGGGGATGAGGGTGGCCCAGTCCACCTCTGGCTGCTCGCGCGTCTGGTAGTCGAGCGCGGTGCACCAGAACTCGACGGCAGCGGGGATGTCGCGGACTCCCCACACGACGGACCCGATCGTCAGCATGCCGCCAGTATGCGCCGCGGCTGCCGCGCAATCAAGGGATTAGCTCAGCGCTAATAACCGCGGAGTATAAGTTATATTGTGATGCTGGCCGTCTGATTCGACGTGAGATACAGCAGTACGGCGACGGCGAGCACGACGCCCCAGCTGGCGAAGCTTCCGACGAGGAAGTACTCGGCCTTCGAGCCGTGGGCGGTGTCTTTCGAGATCTCCGGGAACCGGATGATGCCCTTCGCCGCGACGAGCGCTGCGAGCGCCGTGAACTGGCCCGCCATGATGAGGGCGAAGAGGAACACGCGCTCGAAGGGGCCGAGGATGCGCCCGCCCTTGAGGGGGAGCTCACCGGTCGGGGCCGGGCTCACGGCGGGCTCGCGCGACAGGGAGAACCAGGAGCGGCGAGTTGGCGGGGCCGGCGGCGGCGACGTGGACGCTGCGCGTGGCACGGCCGCCAGGATGAGCCGCACGATGATGTTCGATGTCTCGACCAGTAGCAGCACGCTGGCGACTGCGAGGACGAAGGTCTCGAGGCTCACCTCTTCGACGATGCCGTAGGGGAGCTGCCGGTACCAGGACGCGATCGCCCCGTTGTGATCCGCCTGCACGACGGGGAAAGCCCACGCCGCGACTGTCGAGACCCCAAGTATGGCGAGCTTGAGGTAGCTGCTCTGGCCGCTTGAGGGGAGCGCGGTGGAGGCAACCCAGGCCAGCATGACGCCGACGACCGCGACACTCCACACGAGAGGGATGCCGAGACCCAGGGCCACGAGCACTGCGGCAGTTGTGCCCGCGACAGCTCCCACGAGCGGCCCGGCCGGCTTGCGGAAGCGTTCTCGCGCGATGTCGGCCACGCCGACGGAGACGAAAAGCAGGGCAATGAGCATCACGGGCGACCTCCTGCGACAAGCGTCTCACCGGCGAGCACCGCGGCCGCGCCACTGCGGCGGAGATTCTGCGATACGGCCGACTGTGTGATGCCCTCGTCGTCGGCGAGTTCCGTCTGGGTTCGTCCCAGGAGTTGCCCCAACAGCAGGCGCCGTTCCCTGGCGGACATCGATGTGACGAGGTGGTCCCGGGTCATGAGGTATGCGTTGACGATGGATTCTGACGCTGGCGCGGTCGCATCGAGCGGGGCATCCGTGGCGCTTCGATACCAGGTACGCAGGAAGGGCTGTCGCGAGTACTCGCGTTCGCGCGCCTCGGAGACGGCGTCGCGGGCCGACCACCAGGCGGAGCCGTCCTGGAGCGTGCCGGCGGCGCCCTCGCCGATCCTGCGGAGCTCGCCATGGCCGAGTCCGAAGCGACAGTCGACTCCCTCCGGAAGCGCCAGGCGAGCGAGCAGGGTCAGTCGCAGGGCCCCCGCGAGGTCGCGGTGGATGGCCTGGAATTCATCGCCGATGGTCGCATGGAGGGGCTCGATCGACTCGAGCTCCTGAGAGGCGCGGGCGAATGCGGTCTCGACAGTGTCTTGAAGCGCCCGCCGGTCGGGGTGGCTGCGTGAACGCGAGACGTCCGCGATCACGGCGATGGCTCGTTCGGGAAGCTCCATCCCATAAGCATAAAGCTAATTCCGAGCGAATATAAGGGGAGGGCTTATTCGGCCTCGTCTTTACCCCGGAGCCGAAGCAGGCGCATCTGGCCGTCCTGCTTCACCTCCACGATGTTCCCGCGCGAAGTCAGGAACTCGGTGAAGCTCTTGTAGCCCAGCGCGGACTCCTGGAATGAGGGGTCCATCCGCAGCATCTGGTTCTTCACCGAGGAGCTCACGAGCCAATCGGCATCGTCCTTCGCGTGGCCAAGCCGCAGCGCGCGGATCAGGAGAGCGGATGCCGCCTGCTGCGCCGCCTGCTTCGCGCGCTTGCTGGGGGCAGACGGGGTCGTGCTGTCCGAGGCGGCCTTCGGGTTGGCGCGCCGGCGAGCGCGACCGTTGCCGGACGCATCGGCCGGGGCCGTCGCATCCGTCGTCTTCGGTTCCGGCTCGGGTGCCTCCACCTCGGCTGGCTCATCATCGCTGATGCCTGGGAGCGCGTCGTAGTCAGCGAACTCGTCGCAGGCCGCCGCAAGGAACTTGCTCGTCGAACCGGCGACGCCGATTCCCACGACGTAGCGGCCCAGTCGTGCCGCGCGCTGGGCGAGGGGGATGTAGTCGCTGTCGCCCGCCACGATCACGACATGGGTGAGGTCGGGAAGTCGGAACAGGTCTTCGACGACGTCGACCGCGAGTCGGATGTCAGCACCGTTCTTCATCGACTTGACGGCGGGAAACAATTGCACGAGGTCGACGGCGCGCTCCATCAACTGCCCCTTGTAGCTGGCATTCACCTCGATCGACCAGTCCGCGTAGGCGCGGCTGATGACGATCGACCCGAAGGAGGACGCGTAGTCGAGCACCGCACCGATGTCGACGGTCGCGCGCTCGAGTCGTGCTGCGAGATCCCGGTCGTCGCGCACGCTGTCGGCCGTAATGCTGCGGATCTGCTCCTTGTTGAAGTGCCCCCGCCCGTGGATCTGGTCGTAACGGCTGATGACGATGTTGTCGAAGTCGATGTAGACGGCGACGCGTCCCTCTGTCGTTTCAGGCATAGGCCCAGTCTGCTGCCTCCGGCTGGGAGACGGAACCACACGGCGCTGGGCTTGCGGGCAAACGAGGGCTATCGTCGTCGCCATGACGAACATCGTGGAGCAACTGTCGGAGCGCGTCACATCGTCGCTGGGCGCCAAGGTCAACTACGGAGAGAAGCTGCAGATCGGCGGAGTCGACGCAGTTCCCGTCTCCCTCGTCACCTTCGGGTTCGGGGGAGGGTCTGGGGGTGACGACAGCACGGGACAAGGCGAAGGCGGCGGTGGAGGAGGCGCGAGCATTCCCCTCGGCATGTTCGTGCCGGGGCCAAACGGCCCGCGTTTCGCGCCAGCCCTCATACCGCTCCTCGCCGTCTCGATCCCGCTCACCTGGGTTGCCGGAAAGGCGCTGAGTCGAGTCATCCGCGCGCTCAAGAAATAGGTCAGCCGCGGTCGACGGTCACCAACTCGACGTCGTGGACGTCACCGTCGTGGACGACCGTGGTCATCATGGTGCATTGCGGCTGCCGCCGCCGGTCGGTTGGCGAACCGGGGTTGAGTAGGCGCATGCCCCGCGGTGTCGTCGTGTCCCACGGGATGTGGCTGTGCCCGAAGACGAGCACGTCGGTGTCGGGGAACGCTGCGTCGCAGCGCTTCTCGCGACCCTGCGCGGCGCCCGTCTCGTGCACGACCGAGAAACGGATGCCTTCGATCGTCTCGTGGGCAACCTCGGGCAGTCGATGCCTGAGTTCCGCGCCATCATTGTTGCCCCACACCCCGACAAGGCGTGTCGCGCGGGCCTCCAGCTCGTCGAGCACGGATGCCTCGACCCAGTCGCCCGCGTGGATCACGACGTCGGCGTCATCCACTGCGCGCCACACCTGCTCCGGAATGCGCAGCGCGCGCTTCGGCACGTGCGTATCGGCGATCAGGAGAAGCGTCGTCATGCCGTCTCCGCCTCCTCGAGGTCGTAGTGCGCCGCCGGCTCCATCTTCGCGAGTTCCGCGCCGATGCCGATATCGACCACGATGATGCGGCCCGCGTACGCGCGCGCGGGTGGCCGCAGCAGCCCGGCCTTCATGACGCCGAAGGTGACCGTGATGTCGGCGGGCAGCACGGCGGGTGCTGGCACGGAGCCGTCGTCGGGGTCGACGCCGCTCGGCAGGTCGACGGCGACGACGAGCGGATGCTTCGGCTCGCGCGTGACCGGCAACACCGACTCCACGACGGCGCGGGCTGCGCCCCGCAGGGCGGGGTCTCCCGCTGAACCGGTGCCCACGATCCCATCGACGAGCGCGTCACAGGAGCGGGCGAGGCGATCCGCGGCAGCCGCGCCCTCGACCGTTGCGCCTGCGTCGAGGGCCGCGCTGAGGCCCTCCTCATGGAGCCGCGCTGCGGTGGGCACGATGTGCACGCGGTGGCCGGCGCGGGCGAGCTCCGCGCCTGCAAAGAGCGCGTCGCCACCGTTGTTTCCGGCGCCGACGAGCAGCAGGACTGTTGCCTGCGGCGGCAACAGCCTCGCCACCTCTTCGGAGAGGGCGGCGGCAGCCCGCGCCATGAGCGGGGCGCCGGCCGCGAGGAAGGGAGCCTCGGCATCACGCACCTGGGAGGCGAGGTAGGCGTGCATAGCAAGAACCTTACGTCGGCGCGTAGCGTGGCCGGCATGTGGATTGCGGTGGCCGAGTTCGACCTCCTGCTGGGGGACGTGCGGTCCCTCAAGCAGAAGCGGTCGATCGTGCGCCCCCTCGTGGCAGAACTGCGCCGCTTCGACATCAGCGTCGCCGAGGTGGGGCATCTCGACCTGCATCGCCGGGCGCTCGTGGGTGCGGCCGCGGTGTCGTCGAGCGCTGCACACGCGCGCGATGTGCTCGACCGGGCTGAAGACGTCGTGGCCGAGCATCCGGAGTTCGAACTGTTGAGCGTGCGCAGGATACTGCACTCGAGCGACGACGAGTAGTGCGACCCTGAGACCAGAATCGGGGGAGACCCCGATATCGGCCCTGCCCTGCCGCGCCCTACGCTCGAGTCGCGCCCACCGGCGCCAGCACCCGAAGGAGCCACCATGCACCGCCCCGCCCGAATCGCCGCCGCAGCCCTCGTTGCGGCCTCCCTCGTCACACTCAGCGGATGCGTGCTCCTGCCGCAGAAGACCTTCGACGAGACGATCGCGATCGACGAGGAGATCACCGCAGTCGAGTTCGATGGCGACTCCGGCAGCGTGACGATCCGCGGAGTCGATGACCTCGACGAGGTGACGGTGTACCGCGATCTGCGGTACCGCTTCGACCTGCCGGACGAGGACTCGCACCGGGTCAGGGGAGGCGTGCTCGTCCTCGAGGACTGCGGGCCGCAGTGCTCGGTCAGCTACACGGTCGAGGTGCCCTCGCGCATCCCCGTGAGCGGTGCCACCAGCAACGGGGCGATCGACGTGAGCAACCTCGGCGATGTTGATGTGAAGACGTCCAACGGCCGCATCACGCTCGACGACATCGTGGGCGAGGTCTACGCCAAGACGAGCAACGGACGAATCGAAGGGCGCGCGCTCACCGACGGCGCGGTTGAGGCCGAGTCATCCAACGGCTCCATCGAGCTTGAGACCGACGGAACGGCGGATGTCAGGGCGCACACCTCGAACGGATCGATCACCCTCACGGCACCAAGGGGCGACTACCGCATCGACGTCGAGACCAGCAATGGCGGCACCTCAAACGAGCTGGGCAGCGACCCGGATGCCGACATCCGCTTTGACCTGCGCACCTCGAACGGCTCCATCACGGTGCTTCGCGGCTGACGCGCGGTCATCGTCAGGGGCGGAGCAGCACCTTCGTGGCCCGGCGCTCGTCCATCGCGGCGTAGGCCTCCGCGACCTCCTCGAGGGGAAGCTGCAGGTCGAAGACGCGTCCGGGGTTGATGGCGCCCGAGAAGACCTCCTGCATGAGTTCCTCGATGTAGCCGCGCACGGGGGCGACTCCGCCGCGCACGCCGATGTTGCTCTGGAAGAGGCGCCGCACGGGCAGTTCGGGGCCACCGGCGGGCACCCCCACGTAGCCCACCATGCCGCCGGGCCGCGTGGAGCGGATCGCCTGGTCCATCGACTCCTTCGTGCCGACGCACTCGAGCACGCAGTCGGCGCCGACGCCGTCGAAGAGCTCGCGGATGCGAGCGACTCCCTCGTCGCCGCGCTCCGCCACGATGTCGGTCGCGCCGAACTCGCGGGCGATCTCCTGGCGATCCTCGTGGCGCGACATCGCGACGATGCGGCTCGCGCCGAGTCGCTTGGCGGCGAGCACGGCGCAGAGCCCGACCGCCCCGTCGCCGACGACCACAACCGTCTTGCCTGGGCCGACGCCGGCCGATACTGCCGCGTGGTGTCCAGTGCCCATGACGTCGGCAAGGGTCAGCACGCTCGGGACGAGGTCCTCATCGGGATGCCGCGGGGTGACGACGAGCGTGCCGTCGGCGTTGGGCACCCTGACGCGCTCGCCCTGGGCTCCGCTGGCGAGGTGGCCCTCGCGATCGGGGGCACCCCACCAGCCGCCGTGCTGGCACGATGTCGTCACGCCGTTTCGGCAGTTCACGCAGGTGTTGTCGCAGTGGTAGAAGGGCGCGATCACGAAGTCTCCGACGGAGATGTTCGAGACCTCTGTTCCGGTGTCTTCCACGACACCAATGAACTCGTGCCCGATCGGTCGCGGCTCCCGCACCTTCTCGACACCCCGGTAGGACCACAGGTCGGAGCCGCACACACAGGCGGCGACAACGCGCACGATCGCGTCCCGCGGGGTCAGGATGGTGGGTTCTGGAACCTCTTCGAGGCGAACATCGCGTTCGCCGTGGATCACCGTTGCTCGCATGCGTAGCAGTCTAAGCAGTCACGATCTGCAGGAGGCATACCGCTTGCCGAACGCCCGCGGCACCTGACCTGGTCGCGGGTGCGTGCGCTAGCCTCGAGTCACCAGATCACGCGGAGGCAACAGTGGAATCGGCCGTCATGCAGCGACTCGTCGCGACCATGACATTCGCGTTCCTCGCCTTCGCCGCCGTGCCGAGCGAGCCGATGACGGTCGTCCTGGCGATCACGACGACCCTCGTGCTGGGGTACGTCGCGCTTCGCATGGCCTCACGCCCGAGCGCGCAGGCCACGGTTCCCGGCATCGGCCGCCGCGCGAGGGCCCACAGTCAGGCGCTCGACCGTTCACCTGAGCCGCAGCATCCGACGACCGATGGTCGTCCGCGCAGTCGCGCCCCCGGAGTGTTCCTCTCCGCGTAACCCGCGGGACACCCACCTCTGCCGTGGTGCGTGCCGCGACGCGCGGCCAGCATGCCTGCGTGCCCACCGACGCCCAATCCGGCGCGTCCCTTCTTCGATGCTGAACGGAAACTCTCATGGACTTCACCTCTATTGCCCCCTTCTCGACCGTGCTCGACGCCGCCTACTCGGTCGTGCTTGCCTTCGCCGACCTGCTGGCCCCCCTCGCCGGGGCAATGGCGGCGGCGTTGGCGGTCGTGCTCATCACCGTCATCGTGCGCACCCTCCTCATCCCCGTCGGCGCGTCCCAGGTGCGCGCCGAGTACACGCGGCGTCGTCTCGCACCGAAGCTTGCGGAACTGCGACGACGCTTCTCGAAGAACCCCGAGCTGTTGCAGCGCAAGACGATGGCGCTCTACGCAGAGGAGAAGGCCTCGCCCCTCGCCGGATGTCTGCCCCTGCTCCTGCAGGCCCCCGTGCTCTCGACTGTCTATGCCCTCTTCGCCTTCGGCGTCATCAATGGCCACGCCAACGTGCTACTTGATGAGTCCTTCCTTGGCACCGCCCTCGGCGATTCCCTCCTCGCGGCCGTCTCCGGGGGCGCGGGCGTCCTGGCCCACGCGCTCGTGATGGGCGTCATCGCGGTCGCCGCCTTCATGTCGCGTCTCGTCGCCATCCGCTTCGCCGCCTCTGCGCCCGTCGTCGGTGACATTCCCGGCGCTCTCGCACCCGACGGGCCGCTCAGCTGGCTGGCCTTCGCGACCGTGATCGTCGCGGCGATCGTGCCGCTCGCCGCCGCGCTCTACCTCGCGGTCAGCACGAGCTGGACGCTCGGCGAGCGGGTCATCCTGCGGCGAGTGCTGGCTCCCCGGTGACGGCGCTTCAGTAGAGGGTCTCGCCGCGCTCGAGCATCTCCACGAAGCGTGCAATCCGGCGCGCGCGCGTCTCGGGACGCTTCGCGTCGTTCGTGCGGAAGATGATCGCGAAGCGGTTCTGCGAACTCAGGGCGTCGAAGGCAGCGGATGCCACGGGTGAGGCGTCGAGCGCGGCACGGAGGTCGGCGGGTGCCTCCGCCGTCGCGACGCGGTAGGCGGCATCCCAGCGGCCGTCCGCTTTGGCGGCCTCGACGGCGGCGATGCCGGCCGGGCGCATCCGTCCCTCCGCCGTGAGCCGCTCGATGTAGTCGCGGTTTCGCTGCGACCACACGCTCCTGGGCCGGCGCGGTGTGAAGGACTGCAGCACGAAGTCGCTGTCGAGGGAGTTGATCTGGCCGTCGATCCAACCGAAGCAGAGGGCGACATCGAGCGCATCCGGGTAGCGGATGCCCGGCTTGGTGGAGGCCTTCTTGCGCAGTTGCAGGCGGACCCCCGGGTGGGAGGAGCCGTGCTCGTCGAGCCACGCCTCCCACGCCTCGGCGGTGTGCGGATAGAGCACGGGCTTGTCGTTGTGTGCGACCACGACGACAGGCTATTGCGTGCAGCCGACATCACCGAGCGCGAGTACCGTGGAGAGGACGACCAGAAGGAGACACGTGGACGACAGCGCGGGCACACCCAGCTTCACCGCCGAAGAACTCGAGCTCATCGAGTCGATCTTCGGGATGGCTCGCTCCGGCAGCACGCATGAGCTCGCGGCGCTCATCGACGGGGGAGTGCCCGCCAATCTGACGAACGCCAAGGGCGACTCGCTCCTGATCCTCGCGGCCTATCACCAGCATCCGGAGACCGTCGCGGCCCTCCTGGAGCGCGGCGCCGACACCGATCGGGTCAACGACATGGGGCAGACGGCCATGGCGTGCGCCGTGTTCAGGAACAACGCGCAGATCGCCCAGGCGCTGCTCGACGCGGGAGCAGACCCTGACGTCGGCAACCACACGGCCCTCGAGATCGCGCGCCAGTTCGGCATCAGTGACATGGTCGAGCTGCTCGAGAAGCACGCCGCGGGACCCCGTGGCAGCTGACGAGGGCGACGCCCGACTCATCGAGGCGCTGCGTTCCGACCTCGCGTCCGCCCGGTTTACCGTCGACACCCTCACGGCGCTGTGGGGAACCGAAGCGGATGCCGCGTTGTTCCGTGGACAGCGCGTGCCGGCCCTTCGCGCGCTCGACAGGGACGAATCGAGTGCGGGCACCCTGGCAAGGCTCTTCGTGCTCGGCCTTCCGACGAGCGTCGAGCGGCTCGACGCCGCCCTGCCCACGCTTGGCGCGGAGGGCGCGGAACGCCTCGGGCTCGTCGCCCGCGTCGGCGGCGACGTCACGCCGCGCCTTGACGTGCGGCCCTATGACTTCATCGACGCGCACGGTGCTGGCAGCTTCGTGCTCGCGAGCGATCTCGGGGAGCTCGCGCTCGGCCGCGCGATCCCGGAGGGCCACGTGCTCGGCGTCGGGGGAGCGTCGCGCACGCTCAGCGGCCTCACGGTACGCGACCGGGTCGGCGCTGTGCTCGACCTCGGCACGGGATGCGGCATCCAGGCGCTCCACGCTGCGCGGCACGCGGACCGCGTCGTGGCCACCGATATCTCGAGCCGTGCACTCGAGCTCGCGCGCCTCAACAGCCGCCTTGCGGGAATCGAGACGGTGGACTTGCGCGAGGGGAGCCTCTTCGAGCCCGTCGTGGGCGAACGCTTCGACCTCGTCGTCTCCAACCCGCCCTTTGTGATCACGCCCCGCATGGAGGGAGTGCCGAGCTACGAGTACCGCGACGGAGGCATGGTCGGCGACGACCTCGTCGCGGGGGTCGTGCGCGGCGTCGGCGAGCACCTGGAACCGGGCGGGATCGCGCAACTGCTCGGCAACTGGGAGTACCGGGCTGGCGAAGACGGCCTCGACCGCGTCGGCCGGTGGGTCGACGAGTCCGGGCTCGACGCCTGGGTCGTCGAGCGCGAGGTGCAGTCGGTGGAGGAATACGCGGAGACATGGATCCGCGACGGCGGCACGCGCCCAGGCACGGACGACTTCGACCGCCTCTACTCGGCATGGCTCGACGACTTCGCGGAGCGTGGCGTCGACCGGGTCGGCTTCGGCTATCTCACCCTGCGCCGGCCTCGCGCGGGTGCTCCGACGCTCCGCAGGCTCGAGCGGCTGCACGGTCCGCTCGGCTCGACCGCGCTGGGAGAGGCCATCGCCACCTCGCTCCGCGCGCATGACATCCTCACCGCGCTTGGCGACGAGCGGCTGGCGGATGCCCGACTCACGCTCGCGGGCGACGTCACCGAGGAGCGGCACTACTGGCCGGGTGACGAGGATCCGACCGTCATGACCCTGCGGCAGGGCGGAGGCTTCGGCAGGACGCGTCAGGTCGATACGGCGCTCGCGGCCGTGGTGGGGGCGTGCGACGGTGAGTTGAGCATCCGGGCCATCACGGCTGCGATCGCCCAGCTCCTGGAGGTCGACGCCGACAGCCTGCTCGCGGAGGTGCTCCCGGGCGTGCGGGAACTCGTCTTCACCGGCTTCCTGCGTTTCGGCTGAGGTCCATCGCTTAGCTGTCGAGCACGTGCGGCGGGTCGACGATGTCGCGGTAGCCGTCGTGCTTCGTCACATACGCGGTCGCCATGGGGCACAGGGTCACGGCCCGCTTGCCCTTGGCCCTGATGTCGTCGAGGGCGGCGACGATCAACTTCGTGCCGTAGCCCTGGCCCGTCTGGTCATCGTCGACCTTCGTATGGAGGATCACGCGGCGATCGCCGTCGTCGCGGTAGTTGATGTGGCCGATGACCTTGCCATCGAGGGTGAGGTCATAGTGGTGGGCCTGCTCATTGGGGATCACGGTCGCGTCGCTCATACGTCCATCCTCACCTCCTCGCCTACGAGCAGGCTGGGTGGTGGCGCGCGATTCGAACATATGTTCTAATGGGCGCATGCGTTGGAGCGGCCAGGAGATCAACGAGGAAGAGGCGGATGCCCTGCCAGGCCTTGCCCGCTTGAACAACCTGGTGCGCACGACCCGCACCCCCGAGTTTGACGGCATCACCTTCTACGAGGTGCTCGCCAAATCCGCCCTCAACCGGGTTCCGGGGCAGAGCAAGATGCCCTTCGGTTGGACGATCAACCCGATGCGTGGATGCCTGCACCAGTGCACCTACTGCTTCGCCCGGCCTACCCACAACTACCTCGACCTCGACTCGGGCCGGGACTTCGATACGCAGATCATCGTGAAGGTCAATGTGGGCGAGGTGCTCACGAAGGAACTCTCGAAGCCGTCGTGGGGGAGGCATCCGGTCGCCCTTGGCACGAACACCGACCCCTACCAGCGTGCTGAGGGCCGGTACCGGCTCATGCCGGGAATCATCTCGGCGCTCGCCGCATCCGGCACCCCCATTTCGGTGCTCACCAAGGGCACGCTGCTGCGCCGCGACCTCCCGCTCCTCGCGGAGGCGCGCCAGCATGTGCCGGTCGACCTCGCGATGTCGATCGCGATCTACGACGACGAGTTGCAGCAGTCGGTCGAGCCAGGCACGCCCACGGCTGCCGCGCGGCTCGCGACCGTGACCGCGGCGCGGGAGGCAGGATTCAACTGCACGGTCTTCATGATGCCGATCCTGCCGTTCCTCACCGACACGCGCGCGCACCTCGACGAGGCGCTCCGGCGCATCCGTGAGGCGGGTGCCACCTCGGTCACCTACTCCGCGCTGCACCTCAAGCCGGGCGTCAAGGAGTGGTACTTCGCCTGGCTTGAGCGGGAGCATCCCGAGCTGCTGGGGCGATACCGCTCGATGTACTCGCAGGGCACCTATGCGCCCAAGGAGTACCGCAAGTGGCTGGCGAGCAAGATCCATCCGCTCATCAAGGCGCACGGCCTGCAGCGAGGCCTCGAAGACCCCGCCACGGGCGGCGTGATGTCGAGTGCGCTCGAGGGCGACGGCGTGCCGACACGACGAACGGGCGAGCTCCCGAAGGAACTCGCCCGTGTCAGCGCGACGGCGGTGAGCCCGCCGTCGCTCATCTCAGAGGAGTTGCCGCCGGGCCTCGCCGCTCGGGCGATGGCCCAGCCAACCCTCTTCTGAGCGCTGTCGTCAGTTGTCGACCTCGCCGCGCCAGGCACCGGTCTCGTGCCCGCGGCCCTCGATGAACTTCTTGAAGTTTTTCATGTCTGCCTTGACCGAGCGGTCGTCGAATCCGAGCACGTCACCGGCCTTCTCGAGGAGGCCATGAGGCTCCCAATCGAGCTGCACCGTAACGCGCGTCGAGGTGTCGGTGAGCTTGTGGAAGGTGACGACCCCGGCGTGGTTGTCGTCGCCGCCGATGCTGTTCCAGGCGATGCGTTCGTCGGGGATCTGCTCCGTGATCTTGGCGTCGAACTCTCGTTCCTGACCGGCGATCACGACCTCCCAGTGGGTGACCTCGTCGGTGGTCTGGGTGATCTTCTTCACCATGCTCATGAAGTGAGGGAACGACTCGAACTGCGTCCACTGGTTGTACGCGGTGTTGACGGGCACGTCCACGTCGATGGTCTCGATTACCTGTGCCATATCCTGCTCCTTCGATAGTGGTGAGCCTTCGGATGGGGAGTGGCTCCCGGCTTCGGACGTTAGTCACACCTTGCTGAAGGCTGTGCCTATTCACAGCGATCGCGGAGCAAGGGGATAGCCTCTCTGGGTGAGTGACGACCCCTTCGGCCCCGACCGTTACAGCTCCGATGTGCTCGCCGACTTCTCGCGACGCAAGAGTCCCGCTCCACCGCCGCAGGTCGAGGCAGTCGACGACCTCGTGATCGAGTGGGGCGACACCGGATACTGCGGTGCCGTCGTCGGGATCGATGGCCGACACGTGCAGTTGGAGGACTTCAAGGGGGCCGTGCGGCTCTTTCCGCTCGGGCCTGGATTCCTGCTCGAGGGCAAGCCCGTCGTGCTCACGGCACCCGCCCGCAAGGCGCCGAGCGGAATGCTGCGTTCCGCCTCAGGGTCAGTGGCCGTGACCGACCACACGGCGCGCGTCGCGCGAGCGAGCCGCATCTTCGTTGAGGGTCGCCACGATGCGGAACTCGTCGAGAAGGTGTGGGGACACGACCTGCGGGTCGAGGGCGTCGTCGTTGAGTACCTCGAGGGGGTCGATGATCTTGAGTCGATCATCCGCGACTTCCGCCCGACGGCAGAGCGGCGCGTGGGCGTGCTGGTCGACCACCTCGTGCCGGGGTCGAAGGAACAGCGCATCGCCGACGCGGTGCGGCGCGGACCCCACGGCGCGAACGTACTCGTGGTGGGGCATCCCTTCATCGATATCTGGCAGTCTGTCAAGCCGGCCCGCCTCGGCCTCGACGCGTGGCCCGTCATCCCCCGGGGCATCGAATGGAAGCACGGTATCTGCGAGGCACTCGGCTGGCCGCACGAGGAGCAGGCTGATATCGCTCGGGCCTGGCAGCGCATCCTGGGCACCGTGCGCAGTTATGCAGACCTTGAGCCAGTGCTGCTCGGCCGAGTCGAGGAACTCATCGACTTCGTGACGGTGGAGTGACCCCAGATTCAGGGTCGGATGGGGGTGATCCCCCATGGCACGCTGGGCGGACTCGCGTCAGGCTGTAGGCATGCCACAACTTGAACGCCCTCGCCACGGCCGCGTCATCGCGGGAGTCTGCGCCGCGATCGCCAACCGCTTCGGTTGGTCGGCCGGAATCGTGCGACTCGTCTTCGTGCTCTCGATCCTGCTGCCCGGCCCTCAGGTGCTGATCTACCTGCTCTTGTGGATCTTCGTTCCCAAGGAGCGTTGACGCCTTCGGGGCCTGCGGCGCGGTAGAGTCGAAGCATGAACATCGTCGCCTTCGTGCTGTCTTTCGTCATCTTCGCCGGTGGCCTGGTACTCATGGGGTACGCGCCGGAGATCGAGGGCCTCGAGCTCGTGTCGTTCCTCGGCGGAATCCTCGCCGTCTCCCTCGCGGTAGCGATCCCCGTTCACGTGATGAAGCGCGCCGACCGCTAGCACGAGCGCAGTCTCGGCCATCAGTGCCAGAGATCGCTCGGAAATGACGCGAGGAGAGGCCCCGGGTCCCAGTTGAGGGCCGGGGCCCCTCCCATGTCGATGGCCTCATCGACGGATGCCGCGAGCAATCCCCGAGGGTCCCGCCCCGTGCCGAGGTAGTAGTCCTCGTACTTGAAGGGGTCCTCGTGCCGTGTCGCAACGGCACGCGCCGGCACACCCAGGCTCTCGGCGGCGATGATTGCGTGGAGTGATGAACCCACCACGAGCTGGCTGTGACGGATGCGCCGGAGGATTCCCCGCACGGGCGAACGCGGATTGACGATGTCGCGGCGCCATCCTGCCGGGAACGTCGCGCGGGGCGCCAGCTCGTTCAGGTTCGGCACGACCGTCAACTCGTGCCGCGGGGGAGCCGGGCGGCTTGCCAGCGCGGGGAACACCCTTGGGAGCAGGAGCGCCGGGTCGCCGTAGACCGCCGGGACCTCGGCGCCGAGGGCCCTGAGCGACTCGGCCGTGCGGGGGCCGCGGACCGCGCGCACATCGAGGGTGCCGGCGATCGTGGCATCCGCCGGCCCCTTGGGGTTGAGTCCCGTGCCCCACACGACGTCGCCCGGCTCCGCGAAGTGCAGGATCGAACCGATCGCGACGAGGCGAGGGTCGCCGGATGCCCGTGGCAGTCCCTGCGCCAGGCGGGAGACGATGAGCGGGCCGAGCAGGTCGCCGAAGTTGCGCAGCGGCCTCGACCGGCGCGCGGGCCTGCCCCACCTGGAGGTGCGGCGCAGGGGGTCCCAGTGCACGACGGCGACGCCGTTCGCGTCGCCGAGCACGACCTGGCCCCGCCGCTCGCCGAGGAGCGGGCGCGCCGCCAACCCGGTCATCCCGCTCCCGCCTGTGTCTCGGCGAGGCTCTCGCCATCGAAGGACTTCTCGGCGGGGGCCACGTCACCGGTGCCTTCCACCTCCGCCTGTGCGGGTTCGGCGAGCCTGAGGTCACCCGCCGTGCGGTCGACGACCTCGACCTCCTGCACGCGGTTGCCGTCGCGGCCGATCGCGGCGGGTTCGTCGCAGAGGCCCGTGTTCCACCTGGCGACGATCGTGTTGCTCATCGGCATGTCGCAGTTGGAGACGTAGTCGATCACGTTGCGGTCGAACACGAGGCCCGGCAGCTCCTCGACGAGCACTGAGCCGTCGATCATGGTGTTGTTCCGCACGATGACGTCGGATGCCGTGGTCTCCCGAAGGTCGAGGAGGGTGCCGTTGCCGCACAGCTCGCTCTTCTCGACGCAGCCCTGCACGTGGTTGGACTCGATGAGCACATCCGAGATGCCGTTCCCGTTGCCCGGGGAGAAGATGATGCTCGCGTTGTGGCAGTTGCCGATGTAGTTGCCGCGGAGCACGAGCGCCGAGCTGTCGAAGATCTGCACGCAGTCGGCGTGCACGTCATTATCTGCCGTCTGGTCGTAGTCGCGGATGATGCTGTTCTCGACGAGCACATTCGACGCGCCCGAGAACTGGATTCCGTCGATCGAGCTGCCACCCTCGAAGGTTGAGGAGCTGATGACCACGTCATCCGCGTGCACGAAGAGGCCAGAGCCGGTCACGTGCACGGAGTCGAGCGTCGTGCCGCTCGCTCCCTCATCGAGGTAGACGACGCCGGCGACCGGCAGGTCGCGCCACGTGATGTTCGGCGCGTCGGTCTTGATCGCCGAGATCACGGGCGCCGATTCCGGCGCAGGCTCGACGACGACGTTCTCTGCGACTGAGGCGAGTGTGCCGACCTCCCCGATGTCGATCTCGCCGTACTCACCATCGCCCAACTGGATGACGGTGCCAGCGATCGCCGTGCCGAGTGCGTCGTGAAGCGCGCAGGGCTCGGCAGTCGAGCATTGGGTTCCCGAACCTTCCGGGGATACCGAGAGCGCGCTCGGGCCTGTCGCGGGGGCGCCGCCGTCGGGGTCGTCGCCCGTACAGCCGCTGAGCAGGAGGGCAGCGACTGCCGCGACGCCCGCAACCGTGGCAGCCGGGCTGCTGCGGCGCCGCGAGGTGGTGGTGGTCATGCTGTGCTCCTTTCCGTGAGGTCGCGCCGGGACCGCGCCCGCGCGATGAAGTCGAGCAATTGGCGGATGTCGGCCCTGTAGGCCGGGATCAGGAGGGCGGCAGCGAGCGGCAGTGCCCCGAAGAGCGCGCCGATCGCGAGCTCGAGGAGGTCGTGCAGTTCAACGAGTGAGGCACCCAGATGCGCCATGCCGAAGCAGAGGGGCGACACGAGGAGGGGGCGGATGACGGGGGCCGCGACATCCGTCACCGTCACGGCGGTGCCGCGAATCGCGACGAGGAAGCCGGGAACGAGCAGCGCGAGCGACACGAGACCGTAGAGGAGCGCGAGGCCGTGGAGCCCGCCGAGGAGCACGCCGACGATGAAGGAGGCGATGACGATGGGCTTGGTCACGAGGAAGTAGACGAGCTGCACGTGGGCCCGGCCGAGGGAGATGTAGATCCAGCCCGAGACGTTTCCGAGGGTCTGGGCGACCCCCGCGATGGCCAGCAGGCTGAAGATGGGGGCGGCCTCCGCCCACTGCGGGCCGAGGAGTAGGCCGACGAGGGGCACGGAGAGTGCCGCCGCGATCGCGAAGCTCGGCAGTGAGACATACGCGAGCACGAGGAGCGAGGCGCGGATGTAGCGGCGGTAGCGTTCCGGCTCGTCACGGAGCCTGCTCAACACCGGGAGGGCGACCCGCGCGAGCGGTCCATTGAGCTGGTTGATCGGCAGCATGAGCAGCGCGTAGGCCCGCGAATACATGCCGAGGGCGCTCGCGCCGAGCACGCGCCCGATGATGACGTTGTCGAGGTTCCTGGCCGCGTAGTTGAGAAGCTGCACGCCGAGGACGCTCCCGCCGATCGAGACGAGCGGATTCACGGAGCGGTCGATGCGCGGTGAGCCGAAGTGGGGACGCACGATGAGCGCGAGCGACGCGAGCCGCCAGGTGAAGGTCACGGCGTTGAGCGCGATGAGTGACCAGACGCCGGCGCCGAGGAAGGCTGCGACGATGGACGCTGCGACCCCGGCCGCCATCGCGAGCACCTCGATCGTGGCGAGTGACTGGAACCGGAGGTCGCGCTGCAGGCGCGCCTGCAAGGGCGTGGAGAGGCTGTTGATGAGCACGGTCGGGGCGAGTGCGAGGGTGAGGAGCACGAGCCGTTCGTCCTGGTAGACGGCCGCGACGAGAGGGGCGGATGCCGCGGCGAGCCCCGCGAAGACCACGCCCAGCAGCACCGAGAGCCAGTGGAGCGATGACCATTGCCGCTCATCGATGCGGGAGGCCTGCACGATTGCGCTGCCGAGGCCGAACTCGCGCAGGAGTTCGGCGACCCCGACAATCGCCGTCACCATCGCGACAAGCCCGAAGTCGTCTGGCGCGAGGAGCCGCGCGAGCACGACCGTGGAGAGCAACTGGATGAGTGTGCGCGACCACTGGCCCGCAATCGTGACCATGGTGCCCCGGGAGGTGTCGCGCGCGAGGGTGTCTGTCACAAGCGGCTCGTCTCGTCGCGGTCCCAGTGATGCGTCGTGCCCGCGCGCAGCTTGCGCTCAGCCGCGAAGTGCGTCGCGGCCTGCGTGGCGCAGTAGACGAGGAAGGGCCACCAGAGCCGCGGTCGCGTCGGCAACTGGGGGAGCACGCTGCGCACGCCGGATCGCTCGGGCGAGGCATCCGCGCTCTCGGGCCGTCGTGCGAGGCCGAGTCGTGCGAGCTCCCTGTTGCCGGCTGCGATGCGGCCGCCGCGAGTGATGAGGGCCCGCAGGGTGCGCGGGGGACGCACGATGAAGCAGTGGTCGTGGAGGGTCGCCCGCTCGTCGAGGCGGAACAGCTGCTGCACGTAGCGGTCGTCGGCGACGACGGAGGGGAAGACACCGAAACGGGCACGCCCCTCCCGAGACAGCGCGTAGAGCCCCGAACCGACGTGCCCCTCGGTGCGGAAGGAGGTGCGTTCCCAGATGCGGTAGTAGGCCCGCACGAGGCCGCTCGCGCCCTCGAGGTCGAGCACCATGCGAGGGCTCGCCACGAGCGGCCCGCCGGGCTGTGCAAGCAACTCGGCGAGGGCCGCGAGGGCTTCGCCGCTGACCTCGACGTCGGCATCGACGTAGGCGCGCGGGAAGCGGCTGGCCGCTGCATCCGCCGCATTGAGGGCAGCGACCTTTGACGCCGACTGCAGTTCGATCACGCGCACCTCGGGCGCGACGGCCCGGCAGCGATCGGCGGTGCCGTCCGAGCATCCGTTCGCCGCGACGATGACCTCGAGGTCACCAGGGGCGCCCTCGAGCATCCTGCGCAGCGAATGGCCGATGACCGTCTCTTCGTCGTGCGCCGGCACGATCACGCTGAGGCTCATGACACCACAGCCTCTCGCGGGAGCTCTGCAGGCTGGGCACGGGGCAGCCGCTGTGAGGCCACCCACGAGCCGAGGCCGAGCAGCACGAAGAACATCAGGAAGGTCTGGATGAACATGAAGGCGTCGAAGAAGAAGAGCGAGACGGAATAGCCGAGGATGGCGATGCCGACCGCGAGAGCAAGGTCGCGCTGGCGCTCGCTCAGCCCGCGTTCCGCCGCGCCAGTGCGTCGCGCAAGGCCGATGAGGTGCATCGCGGGAAGGAGGATCAGCGCGAGCACGCCCATGACGCCGAGGATGCCCGACTCAAGGAGCGTGCTGAGCATCTGGTTATCGAGGATGAACGCGTTCGCGAGGCGTCCAGTGGTGATGCGGCTGCCGAGCCCGGTGCCGAAGAGCGGGTTGATCGATGCCTGCTCGAGGCTCGGCTCGAGGTCGGCGAGCCGCCCGGAGCCGGTCATCCCGGGTGCCGTCAGTTGCGATTCGATCAGCGCCGTGGGGCTCGCGAGATTGCGGATCATGTCGCCCACGTTGCGAGGGGAGGCCAGGTAGGCGAGAAGGGCTGCGGGGATGCCGAAGACCAGCACACGGCTGATGGCACTCGGCCGCATGAGCACGAAGACGATGGTCATGACGGCGAGCATCACCATCCCGGTGCGGGATACGGCCGCGATCATCCCGACGCCGAGGCAGAAGGTGCAGCCGAGCCAGAAGAGTTGCCGGTTGCCGAGGGTCACGGGCCAGCGCGCATGGCGCGACTGGTAGATGGCGAGTGGGATGAGCAGGCAGAGGAAGACCGCGAGGGCGATGGGATGCTGGGACGGGCCGAAGGCGCGCACCGTGCCCTCCTTGACGAACTCGTTCTCCTCGAGCGTCGTGCGTTGGAGGAAGGGCAGGGCGTTCGCGAAGAGGATGAAGACATTGATGCGCGTGACACGTTCGAGCGCCACGAGCACGCCTGTGATCGCACCGAGCACGGTCGCGAAGGCGATGACCCTGTCGACGGCCGACTCGGTGTTTGCGAGCATCCGAACGACGAAGAAGACCGCGGAGATGAGCACGACGCTTCCGAGGCTCGATACGGCGTTCTCTGCGAGGCCCTCCGCGACGAGGCCCGGCACGTTGAGGCCGATCGACACCACCTGCGTGAGCAGGTACACACCGATGAGTCCGCCGAAGCTGAGTCGCTGCCAGCGGAAGCCCCTGTCGGTCAGGAGCGCGACGACGATCGCCGCCACGGTCAGCGCGATCATGATGCGGTAGGGCTCGAGCGCGAACGACGACGGAATCGGCAGCGAGTACCGCCGCGCGGGCACGATCATGATGATCGTCACGAGGAGGAGCAGGAGCCCCGACCATCCGAGCACGAAGCCCGAGCGGCGCGGGGGTGCCGCCGCGGTGTCGAGCGGCGACTCAGTGCGTGAGCGCACGGTCATCGGCTCGGTCCTCGATCAGCGGATGCTGCGGGGCCGCCGTTGCTCCGGCCCGATCCGCCCTGGCGTCTCGCTCGACGCCCGCTACCCTGAGCTGTTCGGCCGTGGGCTCTTCGGCCTCCTGCCTCTTGCGGGCGCGGGCCTCCCGGCGGTTCCGTCCGGCGTTGTCGACGATGAGGATGAACACGACGAAGGCGAGGAAGACGCCGACGCCGACCGCGACCATGGGAAGGTAGGGGCTGCTTCCCTCGAGTACCTCCGCTTCTTCCGTGCGGAGGGTCTCGAAGATGACGCGGTCGCTCGCAGGAATTGCCTGGGCATCCTGCTGGGCTGTCGCGTACTGCTTGAAGATCTCGGCACCCGCGGTCGAGATGGCCTCGGCGCGGGCGGGCGAGGTCGAGGTGCCGAGCACGTCGACGATGGGGAGCTTGTAGTCGCCCGGGAAGCGCTCGCTGCCGTCAGGCTGCGTGGTGCGCTGCACACCACTGATGGTCTCGTCGTTGCTGAGGGGCCCGACCTGCTGTTCGACGAGGTCGCGGATGCCGTCACTGCTGATGAGGTAGGCGTAGATCACGGCCGTGTCGGCGAGGCTGCGACTGTCGCCCGGCGTCTGGCCCTCGATGAGCGGGCGGGGCGGGATCTCGCTCGAGAAGATCGACTGGCGCGGTGTCTGCAGCATGACGGTCGTCGACGCGGAGTGCTCCTGCTCCGCGCGAAGGTCGAAGGTGCCCTTCTCGAGGGTGAAGCCCGAGAACAGGGCGGCGCCGAGCGAGACCAGGATGCCGAGCGCGAGGAGGATCTTGTGCCGGAACAGCGCCGCAAAGAAGAGGCCTACGTCCATGGTTGTTCTCCCTGGTGATGGTCTGCGGCGACGATGAGTGTTCGCCTCGGTGCCGTGGCGACCGGGCGGGGTGCCCGAGACCCGGCATGGATAGGGGTGAGATGACGGCGACCCTGCCGCAGGAGTGGAGTTCACCCTAGGCAGCCGTTCGCTTCGAAATCAACGAAATCGGCGTGAGAAAAGCCTCATGTGGAGAGCCGGCTCGGCTCATCTTCGAGTGGTGCCCTGTGGGGGTTGGACACGACCCTGAAAGGACCGCGAATGAGCGCCATCACGAGCGCGGTGCGCTCCATCACGAGCGTGCGCACCTACCTGCATGGTCTGCGGATCGCGCACTTCTACTCCTACAGCCACGCTCGACAGCTGGGCCGCCTGCGGAGGGGCGAGCGGGTCACCTTCGCCCCCAACGTCTCCTTTCGCAATGCGGAGCGGATCTGGCTGGGAGACGGCACGCACATCGGCGAGCGCAGCCTTGTCTGGGCCGGCGACTCGACGGGGCGGATCCGCCTCGGTACCAAGTGCCTGCTCGCGCCTGGCGTCATGCTCACGGCTTCGAACTACTCGACGGTGCCCGGGGTGCCGATCATGGACCAGGCGAAGGTCGAGCGCGACATCATGCTTGGCGACGACGTGTGGCTCGGCGCCAATGTCGTCGTGACGGCGGGGGTCACGATCGGATCGGGATGCATCGTTGGTGCCGGCGCGGTCGTGACGCGTGATCTCCCGCCCGGCAGCATCGCCGCGGGAGTCCCAGCCAGGGTGATCGGCCGGAGGGGCGGCGAAGGCGCCGAGCCCTCGGCATCCGATGCTGACGATGCGATCGCCGTCGTCACTCCCATGGCGGGACGCTCATGACGGTGCACGCTGCGGCCGGCGGCCTGGCCGTCATCGTCGTGAGCTTCAATACCCGCGAACGCACACTCGCGTGCCTCGACTCCATCGTGCGAGCACGGCATGACACGCCCGTGCGGATGATCGTGGTCGACAACGCGTCCCGCGACGGCAGCGCCGATGCGGTGGCGGCACGGTTTCCCAAAGCGACCCTCGTCCGTGCCGGGGAGAACCTGGGCTTTTCGCGCGCCGTCAACGTCGGCGCCGCTCATGCCACCGAGGAACACCTCGTGCTGCTCAATCCCGACACGCTCGTGCGGGAGCGCTCGCTGGCCACGCTCCGCGAGTTCGCGCTCGAGCACCCGGAGTACGGGCTCTATGGCGGCCGCACCCTCAGCGACGCGGGAGCGCTCGATCCGAGTTCCTGCTGGGGTGCGCCGACGCTCTGGTCGCTGCTGTGCTTCGCGACGGGCCTCTCGACGGCTTTCCCGCAATCGCGAGTCTTCGACCCGGAGTCGCTCGGCTCGTGGCAACGCGACACGGTTCGTGAGGTCCCCATCGTGACCGGATGCCTCCTGCTCATGCGCCGCCGTGACTTCGAGCAGCTCGGTGGGCTCGATGAACGCTTCTTCCTCTACGGCGAAGACGCGGAGTTCTCGATCCGCGCCGCGGAACACGGGCACCGTCCCGTCATCGTGCCGGAGGCAAGCATCATCCACTCGGTTGGCGCATCGACGGGCGACCGCGGCCGCAAGATGGCGATGGTGCTGGCGGGCAAGGTGACGCTGTTCCGGACGCTGTGGCGCTGGCCGAGGTCAGCTATCGCGATCGGGTTGCTGCGTGCTGGCGTGCGCCTGCGTGCGGTGCTCGAGCGGGCCACTCGGCGACCGGATGCGATGTGGGCGCGCGCCTGGCACCTGCGCGGCTCATGGACCCCGGGGTATCCACGGGCGAAGCAGGCCCTCTTCGGGGAATCGGCGACCGAGGTGCCGACAGCGGAGGGGATAGCGGCATGAGCGACTTCGTCTTCACCTTCACCTTCGAGACCTACGACGATGCCGTCACGAGGGGGATGAATCGACCCCCTGACCGGCTCCTGGCCACTCTGCTCGACCATCCCCGTGTGGACGGGCTGCTCGTCGCCAACCCGCACCGCAGCCTCCTCAAACGGGGAGCCAAGAAGCTCCTGGGGGGCGGTGACGCGCCATTCCCGGCGCGAGAGCGCGTCGGCCTGCACACACCGCTCCGGCTGCGAGCAAGCGACCCGGTCGACATCGGTGGCCTGCGCGCGGCGGGACAGGACTACGACGCGTCCCTCCGGCGCGCGGCGGCGCGACTCGGGCTGCGCACACCGCACGTCATCACCGCGAGTCCGCTCGTCGCGGGGTTCGCGCCGCTCGACTGGGCGGCATCCGTGACCTACTACGCGCGGGACGACTGGACGGAGCTCCCCGCCAGGCGACCGTGGTGGCCCGGCATCCGCGAGGCCTACCGGCAGATCGCGACGCGCGGCGCGAGTGTCGCCGCCGTGTCGCAGCAGATCATCGACCGTATCGAGCCGATCGGACCCGCCCGGGTGGTGCCCAATGGCGTCGAACCTGCGGAATGGGCCGGGGAGACGCCGGCCGAGCCCGACTGGCTCGCGACGATACCCCGACCGAGGGCGCTCTATGTGGGCACGCTCGACAGTCGGCTCGACACGGCGGGGCTCCGTGTCCTGGCCGACGCGCGTCCCGAGCTGCAGATCGTGCTGCTCGGGGTCGTCGGCGAGGAGGCTGCCGTCGCGTCGATCGCCTCAGTGCCGAACATCCACGTGAGGCCGCCTGTGGGGCGTGCGCCCCTTGTCGCCGCCATCCGCAACAGCGACATGTGCCTCGTCGCGCACAATCGCACGCGGCTCACAGAGGCCATGAGCCCGCTCAAGATCTATGAGTACCTCGCGGGCGGCGCCCCCGTGCTGTCGATCGACCTCGAACCGGTGCGAGGGATCAGTGATCGGGTGCTGTTGACGCAGGATGTCGCGGGCTTCGCCGAGCGGCTCGATGAGGCGCTCGCCCACGGCCCCGCGCGAGAGGATGATCGCCTGCGCTTCGTGGGCGAGAACTCTTGGCGGTCGCGCCATGAGCAGATCCTCGACCTCGCACTCGGTGTACGCGCCGGGGTGACAGGGGACGGCCGATCGTGAGGGAGATCCTGCGCGTCGCATCCGCCCCCGCCCGGTCGACGCGGAAGGCGAACCCCTACAATCACCTGCTTGCGACGGCCCTCGAGTCGCTCCCAGGTGAGCCGAGTGTCGAGGTCGAGGAATTCTCTCTCGCGAAGCTTCTGCGCACGCCTCCCCACATCGTGCACCTGCACTGGCCAGAACTCACCTTCCTCTCGGGTCATCGTGGTCTTCGCCACCTGGCACGGCTCATGGGGTTCCGCCTGGCGCTCGCGCGAGCACGCCGCGTCGCGGGAACGCGGGTGATCTGGACGGTGCACAATCCGCGCCCCCACGAGGAACGGTCGACCACCATCGTGCGCGGCCTGTACCGGCGGATGCTGGAGCGCACGGTCGACGGTGTGCTGGCGCTCTCACACGACGGTCTCGAGGCCGTGCGGCAGGAGTGGCCGGGCCTCGCGCACCGGCCCGCTGCCGTGACGCGCCACGGGCACTACGGCCACGAGTACCCCCTCGACATCCCGCGCGAAAAGGCCCGTGATGCACTCGGCATCGCGAAGACGGAGACGATCGTGCTCTTCGCAGGCCAGGTGCGCCCCTACAAGAACGCGGGAGCCCTGCTGCGTGCGGCGACCGCACTGCGGGCTGAGCGGGCTGCGGCAGCCGACGGCCTCCGCGTCGTCGTCGCGGGCAAGCCCTCGGATCCGGGACTCGAAGGGGAACTGCGGATGCTTGCCGCCGAGCATGCGGAGGCCGGGGGCGCCGCGACGCTCGAACTCGAGGCGCTCGACGATGACAGGCTGGCCCTGTGGCTGCGCGCCGCCGACCTCCTCGTGCTGCCGTATCGACGCATCCAGAACTCGGGCTCGGCGATCCTCGCCCTGACGGCGGGACGGCCCGTCGTCGTGCCAGCCCTCGGTGCGATGGAGGAGCTGGCGGGGGAGGTGGGCCGCGAGTGGGTGCACGCCTACCCGGGCGACTTCGACGCGACGACCCTGCGCGCTGCCCTCGAATGGCTTCGTCGCGAACCGCGTGCCGAGCATCCTGACCTGTCCGCGCTCGACTGGCAGCACATCGCCGAGGCCACCCGCCACGCCTTTCTCACTGTGCTTTCCGCCCCACGACAGAAGGAGTCCAGGATGCATCACGCGGCATCACCGTCCGGCCGAGTCATGCTTGTCGCGACGAGCGGCGGGCACCTCACCCAGCTGCATTCCCTCCGCTTGCGCATCGCCGGCACCGAGAACGTGCTGTGGGTGACGGATGTCACGGCGCAGAGCCGATCGCTGCTGCGGGGTGAGCGCGTGTTCGGCCTCCCGAACCGCCCACCGCGCGCCTATCTGGGTGTTGTGCGCGACGCCATCTCCCTCGCGAAGCGCATGCGCGGCGAACGCATCACGCACGTCTACAGCACGGGAGCGCAGATGGCGCTCTCGGCTCTCCTCGCGGCGAAGCTCCACCGCGTTCCCTTCTCCTACATCGAGAGCGGCACGCGCGTGCGGGAGCTATCGGCGACCGGTCGCGTGATCGACCGCATCCCCGGGGTGCAGCGCTACGTGCAATACCCCTTCGCGACGAATGACCGTTGGCGTTTCGCACTCTCGGTCTTCGATGGCCTGAGCGTCGAAGAGGTGCCCCTGCCTCCCGAGGGGCACACGCCGCGGGTCGTGGTCTCTGTCGGTGGCAACGCCCACTACGGTTTCGAGCGCCTCATCCGGCGGCTGCACGCCATCATCCCGCCGACCTGGTCGGTGCTGTGGCAGGTGGGGCCGACGGATGTTTCGGACCTCGACATCGACGCCGTCCCGAGTCTGCCCGCAGCCGAGCTCGCGCACGAGATCGAGCGGGCCGACATCGTGGTCTCCCACGCGGGCACGGGGTCCATCCTGAGTGTGCTGCGTGCGGGGAAGCGACCCATCGTCGTGCCGCGCAGGGCCGCCCATGGCGAGCACGTCGACGGGCACCAGGATGACCTCGCCGACTATGTCGACGCCCGCGGTTTCGCCCTCGTGCGTGAGGCCGATGAACTCACGCTCGACGACCTCATCGAGAACCAGCGCTGGGTGGTGCGCCCCGCGGGGCGGGCTGCACCCGTCGCGGTCGCGTGATGGCCATGCGGGTACTCCACGTGACTGAGGCGCTCGGCGGTGGCCTGCAGAGCGCGATCGTCAACTATGCGCGAGTGACGCCGGACCTTGAGCACCGCGTGTTCTCCCGGGCGCGCGAGGGCCAGTCGACCCACGGGTGGCCCGAGGGAGTGCAGGCGACGACCTACTCGGGCAGGCTGCCGGGCTTCTACCGCGCCGTCAACAAGGCGGTCCGACGCATCCAGCCCGATGTCGTGCACCTGCATTCCTCCTTCGCAGGTGTGGCTCGGGGCTTTCTCCCTCCCGGCACGCGAATCGTCTATTCGCCCCACTGCTTCGCCTTCGAGCGCACCGACGTGCCTTCCGCCGTCCGTTGGGCATTCGGTGCGCTCGAGTATGCGCTCGCCCGTCGGCCGCAGACGACCCTCAGCGTGAGCCCCCACGAAGCCCTGCTGAGTCGCTCGCTCAGCAGGGGGAATCCGGTTGTCGTCGCCCCCAACCCCTCGCCGCTCGCGCCCGCGGACGAGGCGCGTCCGTCTCCCACTGGCAACGACCTCTCCGTGACCATGGTGGGGCGGCTGGGCGCCCAGAAGGCCCCCGATATCTTCGCGGAGGTGGCCCACCTCTGCCAGGACGACGGCATCCGCTTCACCTGGATCGGCGACGGCCCCGCGGGCGTGCCCGAGATGCTGCGCGCCTCAGGCGCGGCCGTCACGGGGTGGCGGCCGCCGGAGGAGGTGCGGGAGTTGCTCACGCGCTCGAACCTCTACCTGCACACGGCGTCGTGGGAGGGAGGGCCAGTCTCCGCCATCGAGGCGGCGACCCTCGGCGTTCCCGTGATCAGCCGCACGATCCCGAGCATGCGCTCGCTCGGCTACGCGACGGCGGGTGGCAGTGCCCCCGAGCTCGCGGGGGCGGTGCGGCGTTTCGCGCGCGACCTTGAGTATCGGCGCCATGTTGAGGCGCGCACGGCTGCCGTGCGCCGTCGTTGCAGCACCCAGCGACTCGAAGAGGGACTGCGTCGGGCCTACGCGATCGCGGCAGCTCGCTGACCATGAGGTGCTGGCCCCGGGCGCGAGCCGGCGGTCGGCTCGGCTTGGCGGCTCAGTAGGCGCCGTCGCGCGCGAGCACGGCTCGGGCCGTGCGCCAGAGCAGCAGGAGGTCGCCCGTGAGCGTCCAGTTCTCGACGTAATAGAGGTCGAGGCGCACGCTCTCCTCCCAGGAGAGCTTGGAACGTCCGCTCACCTGCCAGAGCCCCGTGACGCCCGGCTTCACGAGGAAGCGGCGGTGCACGTGCCCGTCATACTCGGCGACCTCACGGGCGAGCGGCGGTCGCGGGCCGACGAGCGACATGGCGCCGACAAGCACGTTGAACAGCTGGGGCAGTTCGTCGATGCTGAAGCGCCGCAGCACACCGCCGATGCGGGTGATGCGGGGATCGTCGCGCATCTTGAAGAGCACGCCATTGCCGTCGTCGGCCGTGAGGCGACCCTCGCGGCGCATCCGTTCGAGCACAGCCTCGGCGTCGGGCACCATGGTGCGGAACTTCAACATCGTGAACTGCCGACCGTCGCGGCCTACGCGGGGCTGACGGAAGAGCACCGGTCCGGGGGAGTCGAGCCGGATGGCGACGGCCACGAACAGCATGAGCGGCGCGAGGACGGCGAGCCCGAGCGAGGTGGCGACGACATCGAGCGCCCGCTTGAGATACAGCTTCGCACCGTCGTAGCGCGGGGTCTCTACATGGATCAGCGGGAGTCCCGCCACCGGGCGCGTGTGGATGCGGGGTCCGCCGATGTCCGTGAGGCTCGGGGCAACGATCAGGTGGTGGCGCCCTGGTTCGAGCTGCCAGCTGAGCTGACGGATGCGTTCGGCCGAGAGCTCGTCGGAACTCGTCACGATCACGGTGTCGGCGAGTGACGACTGTAGTGCCTCGAGCACCGTCTCGAAGCATCCGACGATGGGAACGCCCGCGTCAGCCTCTCGGCGGTCCACGGGAACACAAGCGCCCAGCACGGTGTACCCGGCCTCAGGCATGCGGGCGAGCTCCCGCATGGTGTGACGCACCGACTCTGGCGACCCGACGAGCAGCACGCGACTCGAATAGTCGCCCTCGCGACGCTTGGCGCGCAGCCAGGTGCGCCACGACCAGCGAACGAAGATGAGCGAGAGCAGGCCGATCGGGAGGGCGACCAGAAAGTAGCCGCGGGCGAGTTGGAGGTCGAAGAGGTAGACGACGATCGCCAGGCCGCCGAAGGTGGCAAACGATGCCTGGGCCACCCTGCGGTACTCCGCCGCGCCGACTCCGAGCACGCGACTATCGCGGCTCCCCACGACGGTGAGCATGACGGTCCAGGCCGCGCTGAGGCCGATCGAGTACACGGTGGCAAAGGGTTGCGCGGCGTTGATGCTGGCCGGGTCGCCACTCGCGATGCTGTGGATGTGCACCCAGGCGAGCTGCGCGCCGAAGACGGCGATGACGACGACGAAGAGGTCGCTGAGGGCGAGTCGCGCGGCGAAGCGCTTCTCCCAGCTCGCGGTCGTCGCGTGCTGGAGCGCTGCCGCGAAGTCGGCGTGCCCGACCTCGGTCCTGCCAATCGCTACCGTCACGCCGCTCCCTCTCGCCACCCGCGGGACTCCGCGGTCGGGCCGTCATCGAATCGATGCTGAGAAGGCCACGCTAACGAGGGTGGACACCGCTTTCTAGGGGCGCCCGGACGGTTCTCATTTGGGCGAGAAACGGCGGAAACACCGGCGAAATGTCACGTTCTCCGCAGATTTGGGGAGGCGGATGCGGCAGCGCTATGACTGCGCGATCGCCACCACGACCACGATGGTCGCGACGAGGCCGCCGAGGGCCAGCGCCGACGTGGCAATGAGGTCGAGACGAGCGGACCGGGAGAGCGAACGGGAAGCCGGTGCGGAGGCGTCACGAGGTGATCTCGTGGGCGCTGGAGCGTCGGTGCCGATGGCCATGGGGGCCAGTGTAGACCCGCCGTTCATGAACGGCTTCTCATGGTCGGCTCATGCCCCGACGTGGCGTGTCGCGCGCCGCGCGCGGTCACTTCACGTCCTCGTCCACCCAGTCGAGGGTGCGCAGCACGGCCTTGTCCCAGTTGCGGTTGAGCCTGTCGCGCTCGGCCGCACCCATCGTCGGCTCCCAGCGTTTGCTCTCGCGCCAGTTCGCCCGCAACTCATCGAGGTCGCTCCAGAACCCTGTCGCGAGACCAGCGGCATAGGCTGCGCCGAGCGCAGTCGTCTCGCCCACCTCCGGTCGCACGACGGGGAGGCCGAGGATGTCCGCCTGGAACTGCAGGAGCGTGTCGTTGCCGGTTGCCCCGCCATCCACCTTCAACTCCTCGAGCCTCGTGCCGGTGTCTGCCGTTGCGGCGTCGAGCACCTCGCGGGTCTGGAACGCGATCGACTCGAGTGCGGCACGGGCGATGTGCCCCTTGTTGACGAAGCGGGTCAGTCCGACGAGGGCGCCACGGGCATCCGGTCGCCAGTGGGGAGCGAAGAGACCGGAGAAGGCCGGCACGAAGTATGCCCCACCGTTGTCTTCCACGCTGAGCGCGAGTGATTCGACCTCAGGCGCCTTCGAGATGATGCCGAGGTTGTCGCGCAGCCACTGCACGAGGGAGCCCGTCACGGCAATCGACCCCTCGAGCGCGTAGTGCGGCTCACCGTCACCCAGTTTGTACGCGATCGTCGTGAGCAGGCCGTTGGCGCTCATGACGGGTTCCGTTCCCGTTCCGACGATCAGAAAGTTGCCCGTGCCGTAGGTGTTCTTGGCCTCTCCCGCGTCGAAGGCGGCCTGGCCGAACGTCGCCGCCTGCTGGTCACCGAGGATGCCCGCGATCGGCGTCTCGCGTAGCAGGCTCGACGGCCCCGCTGTGCCGTACACCTCACTCGAGCTGCGCACCTCCGGCAGCATCGAAGCGGGGATGCCGAAGGCGTCGAGGATGTCGTGCCGCCACTCGAGCGTGCGAAGGTCGAGCAGCAGCGTGCGGCTCGCGTTCGTCACATCCGTCGCATGGATTCCGCCGCGCACGCCGCCCGTGAGGTTCCAGAGCACCCACGTGTCGGTCGTGCCGAAGAGCAGTTCGCCGCGCTCGGCTCGTTCGCGGGCGCCCTCGACGTTCTCAAGGATCCACGCGATCTTCGTCGCCGAGAAGTAGGTGCTGAGCGGCAGGCCCGTCGCCTCCCTGAAGCGGTCGAGGCCCCCGTCGGCCGCGAGTCGCTCGGCGATGCCCTGCGTGCGGGTGTCCTGCCACACGATCGCGTTCGTGATCGGGCGCCCCGTCCTGGCGTCCCAGACGACCGTTGTCTCGCGCTGGTTCGTGATGCCGACCGCATGGATCGAATGGCGGGTGATGTCGGCCCGAGCGAGCGCCTGGCCGATGACCTCACGCACGCCGTTCCAGATTTCGGATGCGTCATGCTCGACCAAGCCCGCGCGCGGCAGTATCTGGCGGTGCTCCTTTTGCCCCACACTCACGACTGCCCCGGACCTGTCGAAGACGATCGCTCGGGAACTCGTCGTGCCCTGGTCGATCGCGAGAATGTACCGGGCGTCGTCGCTCATCAGAGCAGGCTATCGCGCACCACTCGCCGCAGCGTCTTGCCGATGAGGGATTTCGGCAGCTCGTCGACCTCGACCACACGCCGTGGAACCTTGTAGGGCGTGAGGAGCGGGCGAACGTGCGTGCGCACGGCTTCGGCGTCGAAGGTGGCGCCAGGGCGGAGCACGACGGCGGCCACGACCTCCTCGCCGTTGCGTTCGTTCGGGATGCCGACGACGGCCGCATCCACGATGTCCTGGTGGGTCTTGACGGCTTCCTCGACCTCGCTCGGCGACACGTTGAAGCCGCCGGTGATGATGAGTTCCTTGATGCGGTCAACGATCGTGACGAAGCCACCCGTGTCGATCGTCACGATGTCGCCGGTGCGGAACCAGGGCGCTCCGCCGTCGGGGTCGGGCACGAAGACGGCTGCCGTTTCCTCCGGTTTCTTCCAGTAGCCGCTCATGACCTGCGGGCCGCGCACGACGAGTTCGCCAGGCTCCCCGAGAAGACGCTCGATGGAGGGATCGTCGGGGTCGATGACCTTCGCCTCCGTGTCGGGGAGGGGGAGGCCGACCGTGCCGGCGCGGCGTGCTTCCGAGACGGGATTGGCCATGAGCACGGGGGAGCACTCGGAGAGGCCGTATCCCTCATTGAGGTAGCCGCTCGTTGCCTTCTCCCACGGTTCGACGAGGGCTGTCGAGAGGGGCATGGCACCCGAGATGCTGACCTGCACGCCCTCGAGGGAGACGCCCTGCTCCTTCGCGGCCGTGAGGAGTCGCTCATAGATGGGCGGCACGGCGGGAAGCACCGTGGCGGGGCGCTTGCGCATGACCTTCAGCACGAGGTCGGGGTCGAACTTCGGGAACAGCACGAGGCGTGCGCCCATGCTCATGGCGAAGGTGAGGCAGAGCGTGAGCCCGTAGGCGTGGAACATGGGCAGTACCGCGTAGAACACGCAGCCCTCGCCGCGTGGCACGGAGGGCACCCAGGCGCGGGCCTGTGCTGCGTTGGCCGCGAGGTTGAGGTGTGTCAGCGTTGCACCCTTGGGGTGCCCCGTCGTGCCACTCGTGTATTGGATGACCGCGACGTCGTCGATGGTCGGCTTCGGCACGTCGCCGCTGATGCGGTTCGACGTCAGGAGTCCGTGCCACGGCGTCGTGCCAGAGACGGTCGTCGTGAGCGAGGCGCGGGTCTCGCGCAGGCGCGGCACCGGCAGGCGGAGCGCTGCCCGGGTGAGTGCTGGCATGGCCCGCGTCACGTCGACCGACACGATGGCATCCACCGCGACATCGGCGGGGAAGGCCTGGATGTGCTCGACCACCTTGTCCCAGGCGATCACGACCTTGGCGCGGTGGTCCTCGAACTGGTGGCGCAGCTCCCGCGCCGTATAGAGCGGATTGTGCTCGACAACGATTGCTCCGAGCCTCAGCACGGCGTAGAAGGCGGCGATGTGCTGCGGGCAGTTCGGCAGCACGAGGGCGACCGGATCGCCCGCCGTCACGCCGAGGGCGCGAAGCCCTTCAGCGGCTCGGTCGATCTGTTCACCCAACTGGGCGTAGGTCGTCGTTGAGCCGAAGAACTCGAGGGCCGGCGCCTCGGGAAACTCGCGCACGGAGTTCTCGACGATGTCGAGCAGGCTGCCCTTCGGGAGTTCGAGTTCGTGCGGCACTCCCGGTGCGTAGTTCGCGAGCCAGGGGCGCGGGGGATTTGAAAGGGAGGAGTGCGCGTTCACTCCGACAGCCTAGTCAGGCATATGGGCGGCGGATGCCACGGGACGGCGCAGCAACGCGAGCCTGCTGGCGGTCCGCGCGACGTCGATGGGCAGGCCGTCGACGCCGAGGCCGAGTTCTTCCCGGTCGGCGACGGCACCGCGCTCCGCCGGCACGGGGGTGCCCTCAAGCACCTCCTCCGGCGAGAGCTTGCTCAGGAAGCTCGTGGCGACACCGCGGTCGTTGAGCACGTCGATGAGGTTGAGGAACCGCTGGCGCGCCTGTGGTGAGCACGTCGTGAGCCGGGGAACGCCCTCCACGATCCACGTCGACCAGCGTTCGGCCCACTCTAGGTAGTCGCCGGGGGAGGTCGGGCGTTCACACAGCTCGGCGAAGGTGATCCAGAGCTCCGAATCATCCGCTCGTCGTGCCGTGACGCCCTGGCCGCTGCTGCGGAGTTCGCGCGCCTCCTCAGCCGCTGGTTCTGCCAGCAGGCCGGGCGGCCCCCAGCTGCCGCGTGCGAATCCCTGACGGCGCTCCTCCGGCCGTTCGCGCCGGCGGTAGTCGGTCGTGCCGTCGAGCGAGACGACCTGCATGCTCGACTCGATGAGGCGGATGCCCGGCTCGAAGAGGTGGTGGAAGAGCGGGGCGGGCAGCAGGCCGCTCGGCGGGTAGTTCGAGGTGGCGAGCAGCGGAATCCCGCGCTCGGTGATGCGCCGCAGCACCCTCAGTGCGAGCGTCGCGTCCCCAGCGTCGTGCAGGTGGAATTCGTCGAAGTACAGCAGGGTCACGTCGTCGAGCAGCGCGTCGATCGCGCTGTCGATCGCTCCCGCGCGCGGGCGGCCATCGCGGTAGAGATCGGCGTGCAGCTCCCGATAGAAGGAGTGGAAGTGCAGTCGCCGGATGCCTTTCGCCGGCAGCGCTGCGACAAAGGCATCGGCGAGCCAGGTCTTGCCCCGTCCGACAGTGCCCCACAGGTAGAGGCCTCGCGCCGGGGCATCCGCCGTCTCGCCGAGCGCGGCGCCGAAGTCGGTGAGGACCTGCAGTGCCTGCAGTTGGTGCTCGTCGAGCGTGTGTCCGGTCGCGTGTGCCGCCGACTCGATCGAGGCACGGATGTCGGGGGCAGCGGGGGAGGGACTCACCCTCCCACGCTACCCGCTGTGCTCAGAGCCCCTTGCCGCCCGTCACCGGCAGCACGGCCCCGGACACGTAGCTCGCGTCCTCCGACGCGAGGTACACATAGGCGGGCGCCAGCTCGGCCGGCTGGCCGGCGCGACCCAGGGGAGTGTCCTGCCCGAACTCGGGAAGCTTGCTCGGCCATCCCGTGGCCGGGATGAGGGGCGTCCAGATGGGGCCGGGCGCAACCGCGTTGACACGGATGCCCTTCTCGCCCACTTCCTGAGCGAGGGCCTTGACGAAAGCGACCTGTGCCGCCTTCGTCATCGCGTAGTCGATCAGTTCGGGCGAGGGGTTGAACGCCTGGATCGACGAGGTCACGGTGATGGTCGAACCAGCGCTGAGTGACGGCAGCGCGGTGCGTGCGATCCAGAGCATCGAGTAGAGGTTGGTCTCGAACACGCGGCGGAACTCCTCGGTGGGCAGCTCGGCGAGCGACTCGCGGTTCTTCTGGTAGCCCGCGTTGAGCACGAGCGTATCGAGTCCGCCGAACTCGCCAATCGTGCGCTCGACGACCGAGGTGCTGTGCTGTTCATCCCGCAGGTCACCGGGGAGGAGCAGCGCCCGACGCCCCGCCGAACGGATCAACTCCGCCGTCGACTCGGCGTCCTCCGCTTCCTCCTCGAGGTAGGTGATCGCGACATCCGCCCCTTCGCGAGCAAACGCAATTGCGACCGCTCGACCGATCCCGGAGTCGCCACCCGTGATGAGGGCCCTGCGCCCCTCGAGGCGTCCCGTGCCGACATAGCTGTCCTCGCCATGGTCGGGAGTGGGCATGGTCTCGTCATTCGTGCCCGGCTGGGAAAGATCCTGTTCCGGGAACCCCTCCTCGCGGTGGGCGGAGCGGGGATCCTCATTCGAGCCGTTCTGCGATGACGTCTGGCCGGGGTTCTTGGTGTTCTCGCTCATGCCGGGGAGGTTACGCTCGCGTGAACTTCAAGGCTCCCAGCGGATTCCCTGTTGATGCGCCCCCCAGTCGGGGGTACGTTGACGGCAACGTCGCGAATCGGGTCGCGACCGCCGGGACCTTCACCGGCCCTGCGGGGCCGCTGAGCTCGGCATGCACTGAGGGTGATGGTGAGTGGCATGACGTCGTTGGCGGAGAAGAGCACGTTCCGGACGGTGGATGGAGATCGGGCCACCGAGGCACAGGCTGTCGTCTGGACGGAGATGGGCCAGGGGGTCTGGGTCGCGAAGCGCGGCAAGGATTTCATGGGGCTCATCGAGGAGCTGTGGGGTGCTGGCTATCGGGTGACCGACCGGAACGGTGCGATCGTGGGCGAGTTCGCGACCTACGAGAGCGCGCGCCGACGTATCGCCTGAGCGCTCAGGATTCGAGCCGCACGTCGTCCACGGTCTTGTCCTCCCTGAGGCCCCGCCACGCGGGATGCCGCAGGCGTCCGGTGCGCGTCCACTCGGTGAATTCCACCTCCCCGACGAGGGCGGGCGTCACCCAGACGGCGTCGCGCGCGTCGGCGGCTGGCACGTCGCTGAGCGGGTTCGTCTTGCGTTCGCGACGCCGCAGGGTCTTCTGAAGTTCGTCGAGTTGCTTTTCGCTGAAGCCCGTGCCGACGCGGCCGATGTAGCGCAGGGTGCCCTCCGCATCCGGCAGGCCGAGCAGTAGGGAGCCGATGCGGCCGCTACGGGAGCCAGAGCCCGGGCGCCAGCCCGCGATGACTACCTCCTGCGTACGATTGTGCTTGAGCTTGACCCAGCTCTTGGAACGGCGGCCCGGGGTGTAGGTCGATGCCCGGCGCTTGGCCAGCACTCCTTCCAGGCCGAGCGTCGTGCTGGCTTCGAGGGCGCTGTCGAGGTCGCCGTCGAATGCCGGCGGAACCTTGACTCGCTCCGTTTCATTGACGGTGTCGACGAGCACCTTCCGGCGTTCGTCGTAGGGCTCCTTCAGCAGCGATCGTCCCGCGCTCCACAGCACGTCGAAGGCCATAAAGTGCACGGGCGTGCGCTCCATCGCCTTCTCGACGTCGCTCGCCTTCGTGAGGTTCATCCGATCCTGCAGGCGCCCGAAGTCGGGTCTCCCCGCGCGATTGATCGCGACGATCTCACCATCCAGGATTGCAAATGCCTCGGATGCCTCGGCGAGCTCCTCCAGCTCCGGATAGCTGTGCGTGAGGTCGCGCCCGTTGCGACTCGTGAGGCGCACCCCTGAGTCATCGACGACGGCGATCGCCCGGATGCCGTCCCACTTCATCTCGAACGCCCAGTCGTCCCGTTCCTGCTGCAGGAGCAGCCTGTCGCCGTCGTCACCTGCGGAGGCCAGCATGGGTGAGGGAGGCTCTGGGGGCGCCTCGCGTGGTGTCTTGGCACGGGCATCCGGCGCCTCTGTCTTCTTCGACCGCGCCGATGAGGAGCCCTTGGGCGCCATGAGGTGGATGAGCCAGTTGTTCTCTTCCCTGCCGTCCCTGCCGCCCGTGTGGATGAGGGCATAGCGGTGCGTGCCGTGCTTCTCGCCGTGGAGCGTCGCGATGACCTCCTTGCCGTCTCGCCACTTCTCGAGTTCGTACCAGCCGCTGTCCCAGATCGTCACCTCGCCACCGCCGTACTCGCCCTCGGGGATCGACCCCTCGAACGCCCCGTACTCGAGCGGGTGGTCTTCCGTCTGCACGGCGAGGTGGTTCGTGCCAGGGTCCGTGGGCACACCCTTGGGGATCGCCCAGCTCACGAGCACGCCCTCATGTTCGAGCCGGAAGTCGTAGTGCAGGCGCCGTGCGTGGTGCTCCTGGATGACGAAGGAGGGGCGATCCGATGAGGGGGAGGCGGACCCGCCCATGGGCTCGCTCGTCTTGTCGGGATCACGCATGCTGCGGTACTTCGCGAGCCGCTCGACCGTCTCCGGTGTCGCATCGAAGCTGTCGAGCCGCTCGCGCGTCGGCTCGAGTGATGCGAGGTGGCCTGCTGTGAGCGAGGCGAGCGGGTCGCCGCGACGGCGCACGCGATCGAGCACCTCCGTGTAGTCGAGGTGGCGCAGGCCGGGCTGGGCGAGTTCTCGCCACGTGCGCGGCGCTGCGACCATGGGGCGCAGCCGACCCCGCAGGGAGTAGGGCGCGATGGTCGTCTTTGCGCCGTTGTTCTGGCTCCAGTCGACGAGCACCTTCCCCTTGCGCAGGGCCTTCTTCATGTCGCTCACGACGAGACCCGGATGATCTGCCTCGAGCGCCCTTGCGAGCTCGTGTGCCACGGCCGAGACCGCATCGGAGTCCTGTCTCCCGTCGAGGGCGGCATAGAGATGGATGCCCTTGCTGCCGCTCGTCACCGGAAACGGCTCGAGTCCCATGTCCTTCAGGATGGCTCGGGCGAGCCGCGCGACCTCCGCGCACTCCTCGAGGCCGGCGCCCTCGCCGGGGTCGAGGTCGAGCACGAGCCGGTCGGGGTTCTTGCGCACGCCGGTGCGGCCGAACTGCCACTGCGGCACGTGGATCTCGAGCGCGGCGATCTGCCCAAGCCAGGCGAGCGTCGCGCGATCGTTGACGAGGGGATAGGTGTTCACATGGTCGCTGTGCTGGATGTCGCGACGGGCGACCCACTTGGGTGCGGAGTTGTCAAGGTTCTTCTGGAAGAAGACCTGGCCCGGCGCATCCGCCGTTCCGACGCCGTGCACCCAGCGCTTGCGCGTCACGGGCCGATTGGCGACGTGAGGGATCATGACCTCCGCGATGCGCGAGTAGTAGTCGAGCACGTCGGCCTTGGTGGTGCCCGTCTCGGGATACAGCACCTTGTCGAGGCTCGTCAGCTTGAGGCGCTTGCCGTCGATGTTGACGACCTGATCTGCTTCCCGGTCACGCGTGGCCATGCGCCCATAGTGCCCTCGATTCCGTGGGAAGCCTGTGAATGCTTGTGAAAGGAGCGCACAATGTGAGCCATGAGAGCCATTTGGAAGGGTGCCATCGCGTTCGGCCTCGTCAATGTGCCCGTCAAGGTCTACAGCGCGACGGAGGACCACGACATTTCGCTGCACCAGGTGCACGATGCCGATGGTGGGCGCATCCGTTACCAGCGGCGCTGCGAGATCTGCGGCGAGGTCGTCGACTACGCCCACATCGACAAGGCCTACGACGATGGGGAACGCACCGTCGTGCTGGCGAAGGAGGACTTCGACGCGCTTCCCGTCGAGCGCAGCCGGGAGATCGACGTCGTCGAGTTCGTGCCGAGCGAGCAGATCGACCCCATCATGTTCGAGCGGGCCTACTATCTCGAACCCGACTCCAAGTCGACCAAGGCCTACGCGCTGCTGCGCCGCACCCTCGAGGAGACCGACCGCACGGCCATCGTGAAGTTCGCGCTGCGGCAGAAGACGCGGCTCGCCGCCCTGCGGGTGCGCGGCGACGTGCTCATGATTCAGACCCTCCTCTGGGACGACGAGGTGCGGGAGGCGAGCTTCCCCGCCCTTGACGAGCGGGTGCGCATCTCGCAGAAGGAACTCGACATGTCGGCCGCCCTCGTCGAATCCTTCGAGGCCGACTTCGATCCTTCGCGGTTCACGGACGAGTACCAGGAGCAGCTTCGCGAGCTCATCGAGGCGAAGCTGGAACAGGGCGACGCGCTCGACACGGATGCGACCTTCGGCGAGTCGGACGAGGGCGGCGAGGGCGGTGGCGAGGTGCTCGACCTCATGGAGGCGCTCCGCCGCAGCGTCGAGAAGAGTCGCGGGGGCGGAGCATCTGGCAGCAAGGCGCCCGCGAAGTCCTCGGCCAAGGGGTCGTCGAAGTCGAAGAGCACGTCAGGGTCGTCGACCGCGAAATCCCCCGTCTCGAAGAAGACAACGGGGCAGAAGACGGCACCGAAGAAGGCGGCTTCGAAGGGGACATCTGACGACAAGAAGTCGACGGGAACCAAGACCGCGGCCAAGAAATCCTCCTCTCGCAAGTCGGCGTGAGCCCGGCCTGAGCCGGCCATAGAGTGGAGCCGATGGGCTTCCACAATCACGATCATCACGACCACGCGGCTGGAGCGGCGAACCGCCGCCGCCTCGTGATCGCGATCGCCATCATCGCGTCGGTGCTCGTGGTCGAGGTCATCGGTGCTGTGCTGAGCGGCTCGCTCGCGCTCCTCGCGGATGCCGGTCACATGCTCTCCGACCTGATCGCGCTCATCATCGCACTCGTGGCGACCGTCATCGCTGCGCGCCCTCCGAGCGAGCGGCGCACCTTCGGCCACCGCCGCGTCGAGGTGTTCGCCGCCTTCGTGAACGCGGGCCTGCTCGCTGCGGTTGTGATCTCCGTCGCGGTCGAGGCGATCTCGCGCCTCGGCGCGTCGTCCGAGCAGGTGCAGGCACTGCCCATGCTCGTCGTTGCGATCGTCGGTGCCCTCGCGAATGTCGCCGCACTGCTCGTCTTGCGGGGCGGCGCCACATCGAGCATCAACATGCGCGCCGCCTACCTCGAGGTCCTGGGCGACCTGGCCGGCTCGATCGCGGTCATCGCCTCGTCGATCGTGATCCTCGCCACCGGGTTCATGCCTGCGGATGCGATCGCCTCCCTCCTGATCGTCGCGCTCATCCTGCCGCGCGTCTTCGTCATCCTGCGCGATGTCGTCGCCGTGCTGGGGCAGGAGGTGCCGAGGGGCACGGATGTCACGCTGATCCGCGAGCACGTGCTCGCGACGCCTGGCGTGCTCGATGTACACGACGTGCACGTCTGGTCGGTGACGCCGGGGCAGAACGTCTTCTCGGCCCATGTCGTGGTCGAGGGCGGGGTGTTGATGGGAGGCGGCGCATCCGCTCTCCTCACCCGGCTCGATGCGTGCCTGGCCGATCATTTCGACGTCGAACACTCGACCTTCCAGCTCGAGCCTCCGGAGCACGCGGAGCAGGAACCCCTGCAGCATCCCTGACGAGGCGCCGAGGGCTCTCAGGCGGCTCGGAGGGTCCTGCGTCTAGCGTTGTGGCCTTGCCCAGCCCGGCGCCTGCCGGGAACGCACCCGGAAACGCTCTCGTGACTCCCTTCGATACTGAATCCCATTCCCCACGCCACCTCGCGGCGCCAGCCTCACCGGCCCTCGCCTCACCTGCACCGAGCCTGCCGCCCGCGCTCCTGCGCCGCCTGCGCGGGGTCCGGACGGTCAAGGCGCTGCGCTCGCCCGTGGGCGTCCTGACCGCAGGGCTCCTCGCTGCCGCGTCTATCGCCCTCGTGCTCCCGACGACCACCGGCTCCGAGGCGCTCGTCGCGTCGGTGCCCGAGCCCCCGGCGCAGTCACTCTCCATCGCGGCGGCATCCCCGCTCGCAGCGCTCGCCCGCGACTCCTATTCTGCGGTCGCACCGCCGAAGCTCCAATATCCTCTGCCCCCGGGTAGCGCCGTCGCGAGTGGCTACGGCCCGCGGGAATGCTCCAACTGCTACTCCAACTTCCACCACGGCATCGACATCTTCCCCGGCGCAGGCACGCCGATTGCCGCCATGGCCAACGGTGTCGTGAGCAAGGCGAACGCCGCCGGTGACAACGCCATGGGCGTCAACGTGCACATCGACCATGTGATCGATGGCGTGCCCGTGACGAGTGTCTACGGGCACCTCCAGGCCGGCTCGCTCGGCCTTCGCGTCGGCGACACCGTCACGGTGGGCCAGCTCATCGGCAGGGTCGGGGCGACGGGCAATGCTGCCGGCGCTCACCTGCACTTCGAGATCCACCCGGGCGGCTCAGGCTCCGTCAATCCCTACGCGTGGTTGGCCGCCCGCATCGGCTGAAACGGATGACGGTGGTTGCGCGTAGCCTTATGCGGTGAGTAAGCAGGATGGCAGCGCGCGACAGGTCAGCGCGGCATCCGTCGACAGTTCGACCTCGCCGATCTTGCATGTCGACCTCGACGCGTTCTTCGCCTCGGTCGAGTTGCTCGACCATCCTCACCTGGCCAACCGGCCGGTCGTCGTCGCCCGCGACTCGCCGCGCTCGGTCGTGACAGCAGCCAACTATCCGGCACGGCGCTTCGGTGTGCGTTCGGCCATGCCGCTCGCGCAGGCCAAGCGGCGCTGCCCCTCGGCGGTCGTGCTCGAGCCGCATTTCGAGAAATACCGGCACTACTCGCGCATGGTCATGTCGATCTTCGATGACATGACCCCCACGGTGGAGCGGCTCGGCATCGACGAGGCATTCCTCGATGTTTCGGGGGCAGGCAAGGTGCTCGGCAGTCCCGCGCAGGTCGCGACGCTCATCAGGCAGCGGGTGCGCGACGAGACGGGGCTGGCCTGCTCGGTCGGGGCGGCATCCACCAAGTTCGTTGCGAAGCTTGCGTCGGGCCGCGCCAAGCCCGACGGGCTGCTCGTGATCCCGGCGGCAGAGACGCTCGAGTTCCTGCACCCGCTTCCCGTCTCGGCCCTCTGGGGTGTCGGCGAGGCGACCGAGCAGGCGCTGACGCGCCACGCGCTCCGCACGATCGGTGACATCGCTGCCACCCCGCGCGAGAGCCTGCAGCGCGCGCTCGGCACAGCACTCGGCAGCAAGCTGCACGACCTTGCCAACGGCATCGACCCGCGGCGCGTCACGACCGAACGTGTCGAGAAGAGCGTCGGCCATGAGGTGACCTTCGAGGTGGACGTGACGGATGGCGAGCAGTTGCGCCGAGAACTGCTTCGCCTCTGCACCCGCGTCGGTGCCCGCCTGAGGGCCAACGGCCTCGAGGCCAATACGGTCGCGCTCAAGCTCCGTTACGCGGATTTCACGACCATCAGTCGCTCGCGCAAGCTGTCGACGCCGAGTGACCTCGCCCGCACGCTCTTCACCGAGGCGCGTGCCCTGCTCGATTCGGTGGGCGAGCATCCGCCCATCCGGCTCATCGGGGTGCGCGCCGAGCAGCTCGTCGAGGCCGGGGGAGCGGCCCTCACGCTGTGGGATCAGGATGACGGATGGCGCGACGCCGAGCGCACGGTCGACGGCGTCACCCGTCGTTTCGGTATCGACAGCCTGCGCCCGGCTTCGCTGCTGTCCCGGCGGGCGGAACGGCCCAGGCCCTAGCCGACCTCAGCCCCAGCCGAGCTCGTGCAGTTGCACGTCGTCGATGCCGTAGTAATGCGCGATCTCGTGCACGAGGGTCACGTGGATCTGGTCCTTGAGCTCGTCCACGTCTTGGCAGGCGGCAAGGAGTGGTTCCCTGAAGAGCACGATGCGGTCGGGGAGTTCGCCGAAGCCGTACTGGCCGCGGTCGGTGATCGCGACACCCTCGTAGACGCCGAGCAGGTCGAGCGAACCGTCCTCTGGCCGGTCCTCGGTTACGAAGATGAGGTTGTCGAGCCCGTCCACCATCTCGTCGGGCAGCAGGTCGAGCTCATCGACGACGAGGCGCTCGAACTCCTCGGCCGACAGCTCAAGCATCGATCGCCTCGATGAGGGAGTTCTGCACGAAGCCCAACCAGTCATAGACATCCCGCATCATGGGGTCGACGCCGGGACGGTCCTCGTCACCCTCCGCCTGGATGCCTAGGCGCGTAGCCAGGATCAGCCGGATGTCGGTGAGGCTGCGGAGCCACGCCTGCACCTGCTCGGGTCGGAGGCGCAGTTCGCCTTCCCGCACCGCGTCGAGCGCTTCGAGGATGACGCCGGCATTCGCGAGCTTGCGGCCGGCGAGATCCACCTGGGTGAAGCGCCGAAACTCAGCGGAGGCCTCCGCGTCATCAGGGTACGCATCGGGAAGGATTCGCCCGACCGCCGGGTCGTCGAAGTCTGCCGCGGCGACAACATCGGCCGCCTGGCGGGCCAGGGTGCTCAGGAGTGCCACCTCGGCCTCCTCGATCTGCGCCACGACAGCACCATCGGGTTGCGGCTCGAAGCGCCTCATGCGTCGGCCTTCGTCAAGGTGGCCCACAGGCCGTAGTCGTGCATCGCCTCGACATGTCGCTCCATCTCCTCGCGACTCCCGGATGCGACGACCGCCTTGCCCTCGAAGTGCACGAGCAGCATGAGCCGCTCGGCCTCGACCGGCGTGAACCCGAAGTATGTGCGGAAGACGTAGGAGACATACGACATGAGGTTGACCGGATCGTTCCAGACGACCGTCTGCCACGGCGAGTCGGAGGCGACCTCGTGCCGTGTGTCGGTGCTCTCGAGCGTGCGGGTCATGAGTCCAGCCTGTCACATGAGGGATCAGTCGTCCGTGGGGGCGCAAACAGGAAAGGCCCGGCAATGCCGGGCCTTTCCTGGGCCTCCGGGGAGGCTCACTGTGGGGTGAACGACGGGACTCGAACCCGCGACATCCGGCACCACAAGCCAGCGCTCTACCAACTGAGCTACGCCCACCATGTGTTCTCGCCTGCCGATTTCTCGACCTGGCGATGGCAACTAGAAGATTCTATTACAGACGCGAGGCGAAATCTTCCACCACGCCGGCGGAGATGACCTGCAGCTCCTCGGTCGTCGGCCCGGGGTCGGAGACGAAGACGGCCTTGCGGTAATACTCGAGCTCGCGGATCGACTCGAGGATGTCGGCGAGGGCCCGGTGTCCGCCGTTCTTGACGGGCGCGTTGATGTACACCCGGGGGAACCAGCGGCGGGCGAGTTCCTTGATCGATGACACATCGACGCTGCGGTAGTGCAGGTGGCTGTCGACGCGGGGCATGTACTTGGCGATGAAGGCGCGGTCGGTGCCGATCGTGTTGCCCGCGAGGGGAGCCTTGCCGGCCAATGGCACATGCTTCAGGATGTACTCGTTAACGGCGAACTCAGCGTCAGCGAGGCTCACGCCGTTGGGGAGTTCCTCAAGGAGGCCGGACTCCTCGTGCATGTTGCGCACGAAGTCGCCCATGTTGTCGAGCGCCGACTGGTCGGGCTTGATGACGATCGAGAATCCCGGGTCGACCGGATTCAGGTCGTAGTCGGTGATGACGACGGCGACCTCGACGAGCTCGTCGTTCTCAAGGTCGAGTCCTGTCATCTCGCAGTCGATCCAGACGAGTCGGTCGGAGGTGCTAGCCATTAGGGAATCCTATCGCCGCCCAGTGACGCGACATCACAGTGGTGCTAACAATGAGGCATGACTGACTCGAAGCCCACACTCGCCCACGGCGACGAATACATCGTGATCTACAGCGGAGGCCCGAGCGACGGGCAGACCGACCGTCGCATCAGCACGGACGGCAGCTGGGATGATTCGCTCACCGTCCTTGCCTCAGAGGGCGGCATCGAGAGCATGATGAACTACGACGCCACCTCCTGGCGTGAGGTCGGCGGCGTCTACCACGTGACCTACACCTTTGACCCGGGCGACAGCGACGAGCTCGAAGACCCCATCGACCGCGACTGAGTCACCCGACTCAGACCCCACGCAGAGACGCCGCGACGGGCACCCTCGAGGGTGCCCGTCGCGGTATCCTAGGGGGGTGCCCAGCCTCCGTAGCTCAGGGGATAGAGCAGGAGCCTTCTAATCTCTTGGTCGCAGGTTCGAATCCTGCCGGGGGCACTTGTCACTTGTCACGCTAGTTCGGAAAATTGCCACCTAGTTCGGAAAACCTCGGCACCAAGCCTTCTCGTGCCGGAAAGCACTCGGAGTGGTTTGCTTATGCCGTCTGGTTGTCGACCACGCTGGCGACGGGCTCTGCGGCCGCCCGTATACGCCGTAGCGCGGCCACTAGTTCCGCGATCTGAGCGCCGTTGAAGAGGCTCTCGGGCCCCGTAGGGGCTATTCCGGTGAACGGGGGCTCATAGAGCAGGGCGGGATCAACGGTGCCGCGCTGGGCCAGTTGATCGACGATGAGACCGATGAAGACGAGCTGATTACCCGTAAGTGTAGTTCCGCCAGCGAATGCGCTGAGGGCGTCTGACGCGGCGGCGCGGTCCATGCCGACCAGCGAACGCACGAAGTGTCCGAGCCCTTCCGCTTCGGTTGCTGCTGCTGCAATCTCGTTACGCTCGAATTGACCGCTTTCGAGCATAATCCGCTCGAGTTCGGTGAGGTCCAGTTCGGTGAGCTGATGGCCGAGCCGAAGCTTCGCCAACGTCAGATGATCGGCGTGGTCACGAAGGAACGCGAGTGCCTTGTCCCGGAAGCGAGCCCGGTCGACCCCGGCGGACACGTGTTTGAGCTCGACCTCGCCGGCATCCGCTGTCGTGTCGGTGAAGTTGGTGTAGACGATTGAGCGGGCCTGGTGGTCGATGAGCCCGACGAGTTCGCGCAGACGGATGCGCATCATTTCGAGCATGGGCACGGTGACGTCCTGCCACCATTCGTCGCCAGCCACGTCCGCGAGGAGCTTTAGGTTCACAGCGACCCGGGGGATGCTCTTCTGCTCGGCCAGGGCGTTGGCTATCGCTTGAATGCGCTTGCGTGCGGCGGAGAATCCGGCGTCGGCGGTGAGTACGCCCAGTTGGGCGCGCAAGGCGAACAGGTCGAAGCGCTTGGCCTGCTCGTCGGAGTCGATCACGTCATCGGCGGATGGCAGCCCCGCCAGGCTGGCGGCCTCTTCGTAGTCGTCGTCCCGCAGGGTCAACCAGGCGGCACCTTCGCTGAAGCGCTCCACCGCGCGGCGCCGCGGCCGCACGAGAAAGTTGTCCAGGTTCATGCCGCTGACCTGTCTGTGCAGGCGCGCTGCGAGGCCTTCGCGTACCGCAGCCAGCTCGGCATCGTCGGGGGCATCGTCGATGCTGGCCAGCAGGGTGACCCTGGCGCGGAACAGTCGCTCCCCCAGAGAGAGTCCGGCAGAGGCTTCCGCCGCCGGGTAGTCCTCGTTGAAGTATTCGATGTTCTGGCATACGTCGAAGATGACGAAGTCCGTTTTGTGCTCGCCCGGCCCGTACAGGTCGGTGCGCAGCCGGGTGCCGCGTCCCACCATCTGCCAGTACTTGGTGCGCGAGTGCACGGGCTTGAAGAACACGAGGTTCACCACGTCGGGCACATCGATTCCCGTGTCGAGCATGTCGACGGAGATCGCTATCTGCGGCAGTTTCGCCGGGTCGGAGAAGTCATCAATGAGGCTTTGCGGGTGGGTGGTCTTGTGGGTGATGATGCGGGCGAAGTGGCCAGCGTGCTCCGGATAGTTAGCGTTGAAGCGACGTTCGATGAACTCGGCGTGCTTGTTGTTCTTGGCAAAGACGATGGTCTTGCCGAGCCGATCGCCGCCGGCAACTTTCCGCCCCTCGGACATCAGGGTTTGCAGCACCTTGTCGACGGTGTCCTGGTTGAACAGCCAAGTGTTCATCGCGCTGGCCCCCACCTCATCGGGGATCGCGTCGTCCTCCCAATCGAGGAGATCCCAAGCCTCTTTCTCGTCCTCGCTGAGGTCGACGTAGCGGATGCCTTCCCGCACGAACTGGGTGGCGATCGAGCGACCCACCGGAGGGACGAGGTAACCCTCGGCGATGGCATCGGTCAGCTCGTACGAGTCGGTGGGCACCCCATCTTCGAGGTGGAATAGCCCATACGTGTTGTGGTCGACCTCGTTCTTCGGCGTCGCGGTGAGCCCCACGAGCAGGGCGTCGAAGTAGTCGAAGATTGCACCGTACTTCTGGTAAACCGACCGGTGCGCCTCGTCGATCACGATGAGATCGAAGTACCCGGGGCCGAAGCGACGCAGGCCGTCACCGCTCAAATCGATTAGACCCATCATCGTCGGGTATGTCGAGAGGTATACGCGTCCCTCAGTGTCCTTTTCCGCGATCAGATTCACCGGGGCGGCATCCGGAAGCAACGCCTTGAACGCGCTGGTGGCCTGGTTGACGAGGGCAATCCGGTCGGCCAGGAAGAGGATGCGTTTGGCACGGTTTGCCCGGATCATCAGGTCGGACAGGGCGATGACCGTGCGGGTCTTGCCGCTGCCGGTGGCCATGACCAAGAGGGCCCGGCGCTCTTTCTTCTCGAAGGCCTCACCGACCTTGCGCACGGCACGCTGCTGGTAGTGCCGGTCGATGATGGTGTCGCTGATCGCCAGCGACCCCAGCGGTGTAGCGGTGGTGCGGCGTTGGATGATGAGGGCGAGCTGGTCCTGCGTGTAGAACCCCTGCACCTGCCGGGGCGGGTAGGAGCCGTCGTCCCAGATCCAATGCTCGTAGCCGTTCGTGTAGAAAATAACCGGGCGCTGGCCGTAGGCGACGTGCAAGGCGTCTGCATAGAGCTTGGCTTGCTGCTGCCCGACGTTCGCGTCCTTGCGGGTGCGCTTAGCTTCGACGACCGCTAACGGCATGCCGTCGTCACCCCAGAGCACGTAATCCACGAAGCCGTCGCCGGTGCCGTTGGGCATTCCCGCGACGGGGAACTCGCGGTCACGCGGCTGGTCGAGCGTCCAGCCAGCTTCGTGCAGCAGCACGTCGATGAAGAGGTCGCGGGTCTCGTCTTCGCGGTAGTCGTGGGTGTCGACGACGGTGGCGTTTTGCTGCTTGGCGAGCGCGACCTGACGCTGCAGCTCGGCCAGCTGCGCGGCGAGTTGCTCGTTTTGGGCGGTGGCGTTGGCGAGTTCGTCGTCCTTGGCTGCAAGCTCGGCGGCAAGCGACCGCAGCTGGGCCAGCGATTTTGCGGCGGCTCCCATCTGCGGCCGGGGCAGGGATGCGGCGTCAAACGGCAGCCCTGGCTCGGGCCGATGCTGGGGCGAGCGCGCGTAGTGGGTCGCGAACCAGAACATCACGTGAAAGAGTTCCCGCACGACGGGCACGCTGTCCACCGCCGAGATCGGGGCGGTCTTGTGCACTGCTGTATTGCCCTGCTTGCGGATCAGATTCAGCTTGGTCAGAAGGCCCGGGCCGACGAGCTGCTTGAAGCTGGGCTCGTGAAGCATGCCCGACAAGTCATTTTGGTACGGCTGGGTGAGCGTGGCATCGGCCCGATACATCCAGGTGACGGCGAGCTCGATGGTACGGCGGGCGTAGAACAGCGCGGACCGGGGGTCGCCGTGGGTGTAGAACTCAGCGCGGCGGGCCTCGTCGGCGATCGCTGGCCACTCGGTCCGCACGAAGTCGAAGTTGCTCGGCATGGCTTTCTCCCCCCACGGCCGGCTAACGATGTCGCCAGACTATCCGTCGCTAGCGACAGCGTGTCGATTTCGCTGCCTATGTGTGTCGATATCCGATGCCCGTCACTCCAACGGCCGTCAGCGAATCACTAAACCGAGCGGCCGCCGCTACAGTTCCCCGCGGAACGCTCGATGCTGCAGGGAGGCGAAGAGTTCGTCGAGGCGGGCGAGGTGTGAACGCATCTCGCCCCTGCTCTCTTCGACACTTCGCACGAGAGAGGTGAATCGCTCTTGTTCAGCGATTGTTGGCATAGTGACGGGGATGGCGGCGAGCGACTTGGTGTTGATGTTGTACTGACCAGCGGAAGTCGTTGCCCCGCTCATGAGCGAGGCCCTCCCGCGGGAGGAAGCGAGATACTTGGCGAGATACGTCGAACTGATACCTGGACGTGGTCGCGCTCTGATCAAGTAGGAGGCGTAGACGAAATCACGCCCGACAAGGCAGTCAGGGAACTCGACAGTTGCCCCCACTATGGCCCGATTGCCGTTTGAGCGCACGATCAACAGGTCACCTGGACGGAGTAGCAACCGCGCCTTCTCCGCGTCCGACAGTTCGACCGACTTGATTTGAGTGAGATCCAGCTCACGCGATGAGACATTGGGAATTCTCAGTACCGGAGCACCAACTGCGCCAGCTTTGACCGATGTGCCATAGCGAAATTCTTGAACCAACTCGCCCAACAGTGCTGTTCCATCGGACTTGGCGACAAGTGAACTCAAGGCCGAATCGAGGAACTCATCGAGGAGGGCGAGGGACCGGCGGCGCTGAGCGCGGAGCTCGTCGACCTGGTCGAGGATCCCCGCGATTCGCCGCTGCTCGGGGAGGGGTGGGAGGGGAATCTCCAGTGCTAGGCATCGCTCGAAGTTCAGGTTGGAGATGTTAGTCGTCTGCTGACCGAAACTTCGAACGGTGCGCTGTACAGATTCCGATGTAAACCACCAAAACAGATATCGGGAATCGAGATTACAGCTGGCGGCTCGCAGGACCGAAATGAATCCGCCTACTGCCATAGGTTCCTGCAGTTCACCGACCCACGAAGCCTTGCCCACCATGTTCCAACTGTTGGCACTTGAAACAACTAGATCGCCAGTCTGAACGAACTGCTCAGCCCTTCTTACGATATGCCTTGGAATTCGAATAACGTCGGACAGATCAAGTTCGCGTTGAACATTCTTCGTTCGGAGACAGATGACACCTGTGCCGTCACCGGAGACATCCGCCGGTTTGAACGTGACGCCGCGAATGAACTTCGCGACGGAGCCCAGACTGACGACGACTGAAGCAGTCTTGGCGGACTCAACGAGCGGCAGGGTCATTTAAGGGTCTCGGCGAGGACGGCCGTGGCATCCGTTATCTTCTGTTCGAGGGCGGAGAGGTCGGCGAGGATTTCTCCGGGGGCGCGGTGCTCGACATGCTCGTGCTCGACCTCTTTGTAGCGGTTGAGGCTGAGGTCGTAGTTGTTGGCGGCAATCTCGTCCTTCGGCACGAGGAACGACTGGGCCGTGCGGGGACGGCCCGCCTCGGGGCTGCCGGGTGCGGAGAGCGACTGCCAACGCGCCAGCACGTCCGGCAGATCGTTGGCGTCGATGGGGGTGCGCTTGTCGTCGAGGGTGAAGCCGTCGGTCTTTATATCGTAGAACCAGACGCTGTTGGTGCCTCCCGAGCTTGTTTTGGTGAAGAAGAGGATCGCTGTAGAGACGCCGGTGTACGGCTTGAACGCACCGCTCGGGAGCTTGATTACCGCGTCGAGCTTGTGGTCTTCGACGAGCATCCGCCGCAGCGATCTGTGGGCGGTTGAGGAGCCGAACAGCACGCCGTCGGGCACGATCACGGCGGCCCGCCCGCCGTTCTTCAGCAGACGCAGCATGAGGGCGAGAAAGAGCAGCTCGGTCTTCTTCGTCTTGACGATCGCCAGCAGGTCTTTGGCTGTCGTGTCGTAGTCGAGGCTTCCCGCAAACGGCGGATTCGCAAGCACCAAGGTGTGCTTGCCCACCGCCTCAGTGTGCTCCTCGGCGAGGGAATCGCGACGCACCATCGTCGCGTTCTCCACCCCGTGCAGCAGCATGTTCATGCTGCCGATGCGGCTCATTGCGGCGTCGGAGTCGAAGCCGGTGAACATGGTGCGGTCGAAGTGCTGCCGCAGTGCCGCATCCGCCCACAATTCAGGGTGGCGCCCGCGCACGTATTCTCCAGCAACCAGCAGGAACCCGGCGGTACCGGCGGCCGGGTCGACGATCACATCCTGCGGGGTAGGAGCTGCCATGTCGACCATGAGCTGGATGATGTGACGAGGGGTGCGGAACTGGCCGTTCTGCCCACTCGTGGCCAGCTTGCTCAGCATGTACTCGTAGACGTCGCCTTTGGTGTCGCGGTCCTGCATCGGGATGTTCTCGAGCAGCTCCACCACCTTTACCAGCAGCGCCGGTGTTGGGATTGTGAAGCGGGCGTCTTTCATATTGACGGCGAAGCTCGACCCGGCCTCGCCCATCCCCTGGATGAAGGGGAAGACATTCTGGCTGACGACCTTGTACATGTCAGCGGCGCCAAAATGCTTGAAGTGGGACCACCTCAGGTCGCTGTACGGGCGGGGCCATCCGCTGGAGTCATCGATCCCGTCGGGGAAAACGGGGTTCTCGATTGACTTGCCGAGAGTGTTCGCCTTGTTCTCGGCGAGGGTGTGCAGCTCGTCGAGGCGCTTGATGAAGAGCAGGTAGGTGATCTGCTCGATCACCTCCATCGGGTTGGCGATGCCACCCGACCAGAATGCATTCCAGACCTTGTCGACTTGGGATTTTAGCTCGCCTGTAACCACGTGTGTTGCTCCCCTTGAAACCGTTGGTGCGGTTGCGCACGCCCTCAGAGTCTCTCAGATTCCCGAAGAGTGTCAGTTTTGGCCGTTGCGTTGTACGCACTTTCTGAGACGTCAGCCGCGGCAGATAGACAGCCGCATCGTGGGCCCCCCGAACCATAGACTCTGACCATTGGGGACTGCTGAAGGTCTTGGTGACTCTTCGGGTTAGGCCGCGAGTGCGGCCGGTGTGGTCATGATGGTCTCGAATTCGATCGGCGTCAAACGGCCCAACGCTCGCTGTTTCCTGCGGCGGTGATAGGTCGCCTCGATCCAGGACACGATCGCCAGGCGGAGCTGCTGGCGAGTTGCCCATCGGTGCTGGTTCAGGAGGTTCTTCTGGAGTAGTGCGAAGAAGGACTCCATCGCGGCGTTGTCTCCGGCGGCACCGACCCGTCCCATCGATCCGGCGAGCCCGGCGGCGCTGAGTTCGTGAACGAAGCGCCGGGAACGAAACTGACTGCCGCGGTCCGAGTGAACGATCGTGCCGACCGGGCGGCGGCGTTGGATCGCCATCCGCAGCGCGTTCACCGCCAGTTGCGAGGTCATGGTGTCATCGATCGAGTAACCCACGATCCGGTTCGAGAACACGTCCTTGATCGCGCACAAATACACCTTTCCCTCGGCGGTCCAGTGCTCGGTGATGTCGGTCAACCACAGCTGGTTCGGTCCGGCCGCGGCGAAGCGGCGACGAACCAAGTCGTCATGGACCGGCGGGCCGGCCTTGCGGTTCTTGCCGCCCTTCTTCTTGGCGAACACGCTCCAGATTCGCTGCTGAGAGCACACCCGCCACACCCGCCGCTCCGAGACTTCAAAGCCGAGGTCGGCCAGCTCGTCGGCGATGAACCGATACCCAAACACCGGATCCTCCCGATGCACATCGATCGCCGCGTTGATCAGCTGGGCCTCATCCCAATCCCGATCCGCCACAGGCCTGCGCAACCATCGATAGAACGGTTGCTTGGCGATCTTCAACACCCGGCACGTCACCGCGACCGGCACCCTGATCGGGGCGCCGGTCGCGGCCAGCTCGCGGACGAGCGGGTAGATCATTTTGGGCTGCGCAGAACCCCTTGCGACAAATACGCCGCCGCCCGACGCAGCACCTCGTTCTCCTGCTCCAGCAAACGGATGCGCTTCTTCGCCTCTCGCAGCTCGGCATGTTCGGTCGAGCTCACCCCGGGCTTGACGCCGTCGTCGACCTCGGCGATCTTGACCCACCGCTGGACACAGGACTCGGAGATCCCGAAGTCCTTCGCGATCTGCGCAAACGACGCCTCACGGCGTCTTGCGATCGCGACGACATCATCGCGGAACTCCTTCGGAAACGCTCTCGGCATGGCAAACATCCTTCCAGAGGCGAGCATCTCGCCCCAGATCAGGAGTCACCTAAACCTTCAGCAGTCCCCTGCATGGAGTCGTATCCACTGCAATGCCCGGCGGTAGAGGTTGTGGGAAGTGGTCTTACGGCAACCAGTGTCGGGCTATCTGCTTGCGTGCTGTTGCTTTTCTACGCCAGCACGAGCCAGACCCCCAAGGTTCGCGTCCCAACCGCCGTTGTGGGGTTCGCGGCTCTCTTCACGGTCATGATCGTGGGTGCGGATGCGTCGCTGGCGCACACCATTGAGGTGCGCTACTACTAGCGGACATTCCGGAATAAGCAGTGCAATCGCCGACTGCAATTCCTATCGAGTCGCCCGCAAACCTGGCATTCCATCGAAGTCAACATTTCCGAACTAGCCCGGCAAGTGACAGCACTTGTCGCTTGCCACGCCGGTTCGGGCACGCATGGACGTTCCACGACCTCTGCCAAGCATTGGACGCTGACCGACGCTGGAATCCGAGGCTTGAACGACGCAAAGGAAGCGGGCCTCGCGAGGTCCTCAGCACGATACTTGCCCACAATCGCGGTGCAGAACTTGCCGGTGCGGCGAGCGCGCCACCCTGACAGGGCGACCCCGGCGAGGTTTGCAGCGACGTGCAGCACCGCCCCGCCAGGTTTCGTGACCGCCGCCATACGTGCGAAGGGCACGTTTCCGACGCAATCAACGACGACATCGTAGGTGCGATTCTGGGGGCCTGGGGAGGTCACTACTCGGGCAGGCTGCCCCTCGGCTACCGGATCGCGTCGGCTGCCTCGATCCTGATCTACGCCTTCCTCATCACTGTCATCCTTGACCGGGCCGAGTTCATCGAGCTGTACCCACCCGGTTGGTCGACCACCGGCGCATGGATCGTGTTCGGCTATCTCGCGTTTGGCGTCCTGCTCAACGTGATCTCCCGATCCGAGCCCGAACGCTACGTCATGACCCCCGTGGCGCTCGTACTTGCGACACTGGCGCTGCTTGTCGCGCTCGCATGATTCGATGGACGCGCACTCGCGGCCACGCGACGCTGAGTCAGGTCGACGGCGGGCGCTGGCTGGCTCGCGTGGGCATGGGGAGTGTGGCTGAGGAGGTGGACTCGGTCGCCGAGGCCGTCGAGCTGTATGCGCAGCGTTACCGTCGCCCACATCCCAATCCGCAGCCCATCGCCCTCGAGAGGCGGATCACGAGGGCGATGGGTTCTGCTGGCATGTGGGCTAGGCCAGCGGCTTAGTAGTCGCGCTCCTCCGGAGCGATGCGCTGACGCACGGTGCCAGCAGACACCGGACCGGGGGCGAGGGGCGACTCGCCGGTGGTGGTGTCTTCGTCGGAGCCGGGCATCTCGGACGAGCGCGGCGTCTCGGCGGCAGCTGTCGGCTGGTCCGCCGGGGCGGCAGCAGCCCAGTCCTGCACCGGCGCGTCGTCTTCTCGGCTCGCAAGTGACTGCGGAAGCGCGTAGCTCGGCGCGGTGAAAGCGCTGGGCGTTGCGTCACCGAACGAGGGGGTGCTCGCGGCGTCGCCGCGTTCCGGCGTCGGGGAGACGGTGGAACTCGCGGCGTTGCTCGCGTTCAAGACCGGCTCGGTCTCGTTCACCTGCTGCTTTGCCCACTCCTTCTGCTTGTTGACGAGGTCCTGGTCGGCCTGACCCGCCTCGTAGGCCCACGTGTCAAGGTCGGCCTTGAACAGCTTCTTGGCGCGTCCCGGCCGCATCTGCCAGTCCACGAGCCGGTTGCGGAACTCGATGAGTGACTGCTCAGCCTGGAAGCTGAACGACACCGAGTTGCGCTTCATCTCCTCGATCTCGTGCGCGGCCCAGTCGGCGACCATGCTGCTGCCGTTGAGGGGGAGGAGTCGCAGGCGAGTGTCGGCGTCGTGCAGCAGGTGCTCGGCGTGCTGCTGCTCCGGGTGAGAGAGCGCATTCCAGCGCGCTGCCCGCCGGGCACCGCTGATGAGCGCGGCCACCGTGGCGATGCGTCGCTCCTGCTCGGCGTGCGCGATCACGCGGCGCGCGCTTCCGCGGCCGATGAGGGCGGCGACGACGCCGGCCACAACGATCGCGAGGAAGGGGATGACAGCCGTCGAGATGACGCGCCACCCATCGTCAGAATTGAGCCAGTCCACGAGATCGTTCCACCATTGCATGGGGCAGATACTATGCGAGTTCGGGGTACATCCCGGGCGTGGTGGGGCGTGTCGTCCGGGGCCGCACGAGATGCTCAGGCGACGCCGAAGCAGGCGAGCGCGTCATCCATGCGCCAGAACTCGCCGAGCGAGATGAAGCGGCGCAGTGAGCTGCTGACGCGCTTTGCCCGGTAGCGCTCGCCCTGCGGATCCTGATAGCGCTCCACATAGCCGAGGACCTCGCCGTCGCTGCGCGTCACGCGCCAGAGTCCGCCCCGCAGGGGGACAAGCGTTGGTCCTGCGGGGCCGGCGCCGCGAGCCGCCCCCGTGGCAGAGTGCTGGGTGGCGGAGTACAGGCGCGGGCGGTCGGGAACAGAGGTCGGTGCGAGCATGATTCTCTCCGGGTCGACGGTCATGAATGCACCGTCGGCCGGCCCCGATCGGTGTGACATGAACGCTATCGACGGCCACCGACATCCGTCGCCCGCACCTCAGGCGATCGCGCGGGTCTCGCTGTCACTCAGCGCGAGGTCGGCGTCGACCACCTTGTCCTTGCGGGCGGTCTGCGCGAGCACGATGCCGATCAGGACGACCGCAGCGCCGAGGATCTGCACCCCTGCGAGCCCTTCACCAAGCCAAAGCCAGGCGAAGATGAAGGCGAAGATGATCTCGGCCGTTGCCACGACCCCCGCCGCGGTCGCGGTCAGGTAGCGCAGGGCGAGCAGCGAGAAGAAGAAGGGCGCGAAGGATCCCAGGAGCATGTTCCATGCGAGGGGGATCCAGAGGGGCAACTCCACGTGGGCGAGGTTGCCCTGCAGCGAGACGGCGTCGGTGAAGAGGGCCGGGTCGAGGTTCCACCACCCGCTGAAGAGCAGCCAGAAGACGGTGGCCGACGACATGGCCCAGAACGCCACGGCCATGGCCGAGGACTTTCCCACCTCACGCTCACCGCCGAGGAAGTAGATCGAGAGCGAGGCAGCCGCGCCCAGGCCGAAAAGCACGCCGACGGGGTCGAGTTCAGCCGTCCACAGTTGCGCCACGACCACGAGCCCGCCCAGCACGCAGGCGATCGCGACCCAGAGACGGGCCTTGACCTGCTCCTTGAAGAACGCCCACGCGATGACCGCGACGATGAGCACGGCCGTGTATTCCAGGAGGAGCGTGATGCCGACGGGCAGACGCTGGATCGCCATGGCGTAGGTCCACTGGAGCATCGCGATGCCGAAGATGCCGAGGAGGACGAGGGCGAGCAGCTGGCGTGGCGTCACGCGGAAGGCGCGCCTGTTGGCGATGAGCAGGTAGATCCCGGCGATGACCGCCGTGCTCGCGACCCTGAAGAGCGTGAGCTGGGCTGGGTCGAGCCCGGAGTCGACGACGATGCGCGTGACGCTCCCGTTCACGCCGAACAGCACCGCGGCGAGGAGCGCGTAGAAGTACCCCACGCCCGTCAGCGGGTGCCGGTGCCGTGCACCGCGTAGGGCTCGATCTCGGCGAGTTCCTCCCCAGTGAGCGCGGGAGCCTCCAGCGCTGCGAGGTTGTCGTCCAGCTGCGCGACGCTGCTGGCACCGATGAGGGCCGAGGTCACCTGCGGATGCCGCAGCACCCACGTGAGCGCCAGCTGCGAGACGCTCTGCCCACGGGCATCCGCCACCTTGGAGATCGCGGCGATCCGCTCGCGGTAGGCCGCGTCGAGGTTCTTCTCCGTCAGCCAGCGGCCCTCGGCGACGCGTGAGTCGGAGGGAATGCCGGCGGCATAGCGGGAGGTCAGGAGTCCCTGGGCGAGGGGAGAGAAGACAATTCCGCCCATGCCGAGTTCCTCCAGCACGCCCAGCAGGCCTTGCTCGGGCGTGCGGTCGAACATGTTGTAGCGCGGCTGGTGGATCACGAGGGGGATGCCGTGGGCTGCGAGGGCGCGATGTGCCGCCCGCGTCTGTTCCGGGTTGTAGTTGGAGATTCCGGCATAGAGCGCGCGGCCGGACTGCACGGCAGTCGCGAGTGCCCCCATGGTCTCCTCGATGGGCGTCTCGGGGTCGGGACGGTGCGAGTAGAAGATGTCGACGTAGTCGAGTCCGAGGCGATCGAGGCTCTGGTCGAGCGAGGCGAGCAGGTACTTGCGCGATCCCCATTCGCCGTAGGGGCCAGGCCACATGTCATAGCCGGCCTTGCTCGAGATGATGAGCTCGTCGCGGTGGCGGGAGAAGTCGCTCTTCAGGATGCGCCCGAAGTTCTCCTCGGCAGAGCCCGCGGGCGGCCCGTAGTTGTTCGCCAGGTCGAAGTGGGTCACGCCGCGGTCGAAGGCTCGTCGCACGATCGCCCGCTGTGTCTCGAGCGGATGATCGTGCCCGAAGTTGTTCCACAGGCCGAGCGAGATCCGGGGCAATTTGAGCCCGCTGCGCCCTGACCGCGCGTAGGGCATCGAGTCGTACCGGTCGGCGGCTGGGGTGTAGGTCTCGGCGTTCACCGCTAAAGGATATGGCCGTCCCACGGGAATGCGGCGCGGATGCTGCCTGTTGTCCCTCGTGTCTCGCAACCGTTGCAGACGTAGGGTGGTGAACATGCAGACTTTCGTACTCGCCGGTGGATGCTTCTGGTGTCTCGATGCGGTTTATCGCACGCTCGAGGGTGTGCACGATGTCGTCTCGGGCTACACGGGCGGACACGTCGAGCAGCCGAGCTATGAGGCCGTGTGCACGGGTGCGACGGGGCACGCAGAGGCCGTTGCGGTGACCTTCGACGAGTCGGTCATTCCGGCCGAGGTCATCCTCGACGTCTTCTTCACGCTTCACGACCCGCGGCAGCTGAACCGCCAGGGCGCGGATGTCGGCACCCAGTACCGCTCCGAGATGTTCTACACGGATGACGCGCAGCGCGAACTCTTCGAGGCCGCCCGCGAACGGGCATCCGAGACCTGGGGCGGGGGCGTTGTCACCGTGATCTCGCCGCTCGGGGTCTTCTTCGAGGCCGAGGAGTACCACCAGGACTTCTTCGCAAAGAACCCGGGCCAGGGCTACTGCATGGCCGTTGCGGTTCCCAAGGTCTCGAAGGTGCGCAAGAGCTTCGCGAGCTACGTGCGCGCCTCCTGAGTCTCCCTGGCGCCGACTGTGTCTGGGAGTGCCCTGAATTCTGGCCTTCCGAGAGCCAGTCGTCGTATCGTCGAGGCACGACGAAAGGAGCACTCGTGAGCGACATCGTTGTCGGCAAGACCTGGGTCGCATTCGGGCCTGCGGGAGCCGTGGGATCCATCCATTCGACTGACCACGGCTACGAGGTGCGGATGCTCTCTGGCGGGTCTACGGGCGTGTATCCCAGCCTCGACGTGGCCAAGAGTGCGCTGCACTCGAACCTGCTGCCGGGCAGTGACTGGCCGGAGTTTCGCGAGCACTAGGAGTCATCTCTGCCTCCACACGGGGGCCGGCTGCGTGCCCTCCACAGTCGTGGAGGTGAGCCTGCTCGTGTGGTCGAGCGCGCCGAAGAATGGCGGCATGACAGACACAATTACCCTGACAGGGCTCGTTGCGACCGAGCCGAAGCATCTCACGACGAGCGAGGGGCTGCCGATCACGAGCTTCCGGCTCGTCTCGACCCAGCGCAGGTATGACCGCGCCGCGCAATCCTGGGTCGACGGAGACACGAACTGGTACACGGTCACGGCATTCCGTCGACTCGCGTCCAACGCCTCCGTGTCGCTCCAGAAAGGCCAGCGGGTGCTCCTGACCGGTCGACTGCGCCTGCGTGATTGGCAGAGTGGTGATCGCAGCGGACTGACCGTTGAGGTCGAGGCCGAGTCGATCGGGCACGACCTCATGTGGGGCACCGCGAGCTTCAGCCGCAATTCTGTCGTTGTCTCGGCGCCAGAGGAGCGAGCGGATGCCCCGGCCGAGACGAGCGACCCGGTCCGCCCCCTCGGCGACAGCGCCTCGGATTGGGCGGCGGCACCCGCGGGAGCACTGCAGGACGCGGGTGCGGAGAAGCCGTTCTGAGCACAGCCTCCCGGCGTCGGCGTGCCCCTAGAATCGGTGGAGCCGGCGCCGGGGGAGCGCCCACCAACCAGACGCAGGGGAGGCAACATGCGAACGCCACGTCGCGGAGTGCTCGCTCTCACTGCAGTTGCCGTCGCTTTTGCGCTTGCGGGCTGCGCGTCTGAAGCGCCAACGCCTTCGCCCTCGCCGCGCCCCACCGCGAGTCCAAGCGTCGAGCCGGCCCCGCCTCCCACGTTCGACCCCGAGGCTGGAGCGAGCGACAACCGCGCGTACTTCGACGAGGTCGTGCGGGGTCACATCGAGGCAGGGGGAGACATGTCGAATGCCACGATCATCTCCCTGTTGACTTCGGCCGGCTGGACCGCCGCGCAACTCGAGGTCACCCCGGATGGCACGCCCCTCGGCAATGCCACGGACGCTCTCTCCTTCGCCGCCCTGATGGGCGAGAAGTGCATCGTCGGCCAGTGGAACGGCGAGTACACGAGCACGGTCGTGCCAGTGCTCTCAAGTGGCACCTGCCTCATCGGCACCCCGCATCGCGTGGGCTGAGCGACAACTAGACTCAAGGCATGGCCGAATACATTTACTCGATGGTCCGCGCCCGCAAGGCGGTTGGCGACAAGGTGATTCTCGACGACGTCACCATGGCTTTCCTCCCCGGGGCCAAGATCGGTGTCGTCGGTCCGAACGGTGCCGGTAAGTCGACGATCCTCAAAATCATGGCGGGGCTCGACACCCCGAGCAACGGCGAGGCTCGACTTACGCCGGGCTTCTCGGTCGGCATCCTCATGCAGGAGCCCGAGCTCGACGAAGACAAGACCGTGCTCGAGAACGTGCAGCAGGGCGTCTCTGAAATCAAGGGCAAGATCGACCGTTTCAATGAGATTTCCCTCGCGATGGGCGAGCCCGACGCTGACTTCGATGCGCTCATGGCCGAGATGGGCACGCTCCAGGAAGCCATCGACGCCGCCGACGCGTGGGACCTCGACTCACAGCTCGAGCAGGCCATGGACGCCCTGCGCTGCCCGCCCGCCGACGAGAAGGTCGGGCACCTCTCCGGCGGTGAGAAGCGCCGCGTCGCACTCTGCAAGCTCCTCCTCGAGAAGCCTGACCTGCTCCTCCTCGACGAGCCCACCAACCACCTCGACGCCGAGAGTGTGCTCTGGCTCGAGCAGCACCTGGCCAAGTACCCAGGCGCCGTCATGGCCGTGACCCACGACCGGTACTTCCTCGACCACGTGGCTGAGTGGATCTGTGAGGTCGACCGCGGTCGCCTCTACCCCTATGAGGGCAACTACTCGACCTACCTGGAGAAGAAGGCAGAGCGCCTCGAGATCCAGGGCAAGAAGGACCAGAAGCTCGCGAAGCGCCTCGCGGGCGAGCTCGAGTGGGTGCGATCCAACGCCAAGGGCCGCCAGGCCAAGTCGAAGGCACGTCTTGCTCGCTACGAGGAGATGGCTGCCGAGGCGGAGCGCACCAGGAAGCTCGACTTCGAGGAGATCGTGATCCCCGTGGGACCACGACTCGGCGACGTCGTGATCGAAGCGAAGAACCTCAAGAAGGGCTTCGGTGACCGCGTCCTCATCGACGGGCTCTCCTTCAGCCTTCCCCGCAACGGCATCGTCGGCATCATCGGACCCAACGGCGTCGGCAAGACGACACTCTTCAAGACGATCGTGGGCCTCGAGCCGCTCGATGGTGGGGATCTCAAGATCGGTGAGACGGTCGACATCTCCTATGTCGACCAGAGCCGTGGCGGCATCGATCCCAACAAGAACCTGTGGGAGGTCGTCTCCGACGGCCAGGACTACATCCAGGTGGGCAAGACCGAGATCCCCTCGCGCGCCTACGTCTCCCAGTTCGGCTTCAAGGGTCCTGACCAGCAGAAGAAGGCGGGCGTGCTCTCCGGTGGTGAGCGCAACAGGCTCAACCTGGCGCTCACGCTCAAGCAGGGCGGAAACCTCCTGCTGCTCGATGAGCCGACCAACGACCTCGACATCGAGACCCTGTCGAGCCTTGAGAACGCGCTCCTCGAGTTCCCCGGTTGCGCCGTGGTCATCACCCACGACCGGTGGTTCCTCGACCGTATCGCCACGCACATCCTGGCCTACGAGGGCACGGAGGAGAACCCGAGCTACTGGCACTGGTTCGAGGGCAACTTCGAATCCTACGAGCAGAACAAGATCGAGCGCCTCGGTCCCGACGCGGCGAAGCCGAGCCGAGCGAGCTACCGCAAGCTCACGCGCGACTGAGCGCCAGTCGCCACCGCGTCCGATTCGAGGGCGGCCTGCCTTCGGGCGGCCGCCCTCGAGCGTTTGGTGAGCACCTGGTCGATCGCAATGCCGATGACAATGGCGATAGCCACGCCGATGGCCATGGCTGCACTCGCCTGCAGCCTTCGGCATGCCCAGCCGACGGCGGAGGCCCCACGGCGGCTCCGCATCCGGCGGAACCTGTCGACGCAGATCCGGCTCCCCATGGCGTGGGTGGTGGCGTCACCGAGCAGGGCCCCGATCGCGGCAGCCGCGGCGACGGCAACGAGGTTCGCGTCCGTTCCTGCGGCGGCCAGGGCGGCCACGGCCACAAGAACGGTTTCACTGGGCACCTGCTCCATGAGTCGAGCCTTGCCGCTGCGCGAGGCTCCGACATCCGGCATCCCCCGGAGTGGACCCTGACTCTGTCGATGGGGAATGCAATAGCCTGATGCGGTCGTGGTGGAGTCGCCCGACGCCCGTGCACCCTCGGCCAAGTCATGCGCCAACTGCGTGCACGACTTGTTTCAGGGATGCTGCCAGGAGGTCCAGTAGTGCGAATCCATGTGCCCGTTCACCTTCGCTGGGGCGACCTCGACGCCTACAACCACGTGAACAATGTCGAGGTGTTCCGCATCCTCGAAGAGGCCCGCGTGAGGGCCTTCTGGGCATCGGATGACTCTCGCGACGAGCCGCTGGACTCCGCAGTCTTCGAGCCCGGCGGCTCCTCGCTGAGCCTCATCTCCGGGCATCGGATCGAGTACATCCGGCCGCTCGCATACCAGCGCGCGCCCGTCGACGTGCAGCTGTGGTTTACCTCGTTGAGCGGGGCACGGGCGACGATTGGCTACGAGCTCTTCGACGGGGCGAGTCCGACCGTGTACGCCCGGGCGTCGAGCACGATGGTGTTCGTCGAGGAGGACGGCTATCGCCCGCGCCGGATGACCCGCGAGGAGAACGCCGCCTGGGCGCCCTACCTCGGCGAGCCGGTGTCATTCAGCGGCCGCGGCTGAGCCTCAGTCGAGGGCCGCCGTGGGCACCCGCACCATGCCCTCTTGCGCCACACTCGCCATGAGTGCGCCGTCGCGCCGGAAGAACCGGCCGAGGGCAAGCCCCCGACCCCCGATCGCGTTGGGTGCCTCCTGCGCATAGAGGATCCACTCGTCGACCCGCCCGAAGCGATGCCACCACATCGCGTGATCGAGGCTCGCCATTTTGAGGCCGGGGGTCATCCAGGAGACGCCGTGGCGTCGCAGGATGGGCTCCAGCAGCGAGTAGTCGCTCGCGTAGGCGAGGGCAGCGCGATGGATCTCGGGATCGTCCGGGAGGGGTGAGGTGGCCTTCATCCACACCGCCTGGTGCGCGACTCGCTCGCCCTCGACCCGCAGGTAGATGGGGGAGGGGACGTGCCGGATGTCGAAGGCGCGGTCCTCCGACCACTGCCGGGCGGCCGGGTGGTCGATGCCCTCAAGCACGGCCGCTGTCGTCGGGAGGCTCTCGGGGTCCGGGATGTTCTCCGGCATCGGCACCTGGTGCTCGAGGCCCGTGTCCTCGGTCTGGAAGGAGCAGATGAGCGACATGATCGGCACACCGTCCTGATAACTCTGCACATTGCGGGCGCTGAAGGAGCGACCGTCGTGGATGCGCGCGACGGAGAAGGTGATGGGCTTGCTCGCGTCGCCCGGCCGCAGGAAGTACCCGTGGAGCGAGTGGATGACGCGGCCCTCGGGGATCGTGCGCATGGCGGCGACCGCCGATTGGGCCAGCACCTGGCCACCGAAGACGCGTCCGCCGTGCATCCACTGGCTCTTGCCCGTGTAGATGTCGTATGAGGTGCGGGCTCCCGTGTCGCTGAGATCGAGAGTCGCGAGGAGTTCCTCGATCGGTGAGTCAGTCATTGAGTGGCGTTCCCTTTTCGCTGCTGCCCGGCATGCCGGTGCTGGCCATGCGGTGCCCAGCCTGTCAAGTAGTTTAGAACCGCGATGAGTAATACTTTCACCCTTGCGGATTCCCTCTCCCTCGATGACTTGCATCTCTACCTGAGCCGCGCGAGTCGCATCGAGGACGGCGCGGTCCGGCTCATTGCGGGCTCGGGTGTGCTTGCCGTGTACACGGGGGTCATCTTTCCCATCGGACTGCTCGATGAGAGCCCGACCGTGCTCGGCCTGCGCACCTTCGCGCTCCACGACGACTCAAGCTTCGACGCCGTCGTTCCCATCCGCTCGCTCGTGGAGCGGCTCGTGCGCCTCCAGGGAGCCGAGCGTGACCGCGAGGCGGCGGTGACGGTTGGAGTTCCCATCCAGGTGAACACGGCGACGTGGGCGGCGATCTCACCGCCCCGTGGGGGCTGGCGCTCGGTCGCTGAGGTCGACGCGACGCATTTGGATGCGACCGCGCGTGGCGGCATCGCGGAGGTGGCCGAGGCGATTCCCACGGGCATGGGGGAGCAGCTCGTGCACAGGGTGCGCTCTGAGGTCTGGGGCCGTGGCATCCCTGGGTTCGAGTACGTGCCAGCTGGTGCCGCATTTGGTGCGTTCTCGCTCGGGTTCCTGGGAGAGCCCGCGGAGGGCCCTGTCGGCGTGTTCGAGACCGGGCCGTGGACGCGGTTGAGCTCTCCGCGCGGGCACGTTCTCGTGCGGCGACGGGGTTGGACCCTGCAGCGCTGAGCCGCGTTTCACGCTGCGGAACACTCCAGTTGGGAACTTAGGTTAGGCAATGCTAACCTTCTGATCGGCGCCCAAGCGGGGCGTCAAATACCCCACTTCCTGGAGAACTCATCGTGCCCAGAATCACCAGTGTCGTTGCCCTCAGTGGCGTTGCCGTGCTCGCAGTCGGACTCCTGAGCGGTTGCGCCTCCGACAGCACGGCAGCGGATGACGCGGCCCCCGCGAAGATGATCACGATCGAGACCAACACGGGCGCCGTTGAGGTTCCCGTGAACCCGGAGCGTGTTGCCGTGCTCGACAACACCGCCTTCGAGACCCTGCTCTCGTGGGGGATCGAGCCTGTTGCCGTGCCAAAGCCCCTGCTTCCGCGGAGCGGCTTCGACGCCTGGAACGACGACGCGGAGATCTTTGATGCGGGCAGCCACCGCGAGCCCAACCTCGAGGCAGTCAGTGAGGCGGAGCCCGAGCTCATTATCGGAGGCCTGCGCTTCCAGGACTTCACCGACGAACTCTCCTCCATCGCGACCGTGATCGACATTGCCCCGTCCGACGAGTCCAAGGACGGCTACGTGGCGGGACTCCGCGCGCAGACCGAGGTCCTCGGGCAGATCTTTGACCGCGAAGACGAAGCAGCAGAGCTCATCGCGGAACTGGATGAGGCCGTCGAGGGCGCTGCCGACCTCACGAACGGCGAGACGGTGTTCCTCGCCAACTCGAGCGGCGGGCGCATCGACAACGGCGCTGGTCGTCTCTCGCGCATCCTCGATGAGATCGACCTCGTCGACGCCTTCGCGAAGCAGGACCTCGACGCCGATTCGGTGCATGCGGACTCGGGCCTCGCCCCCGAGACGGTCGCCGCGGCCAACCCTGACTGGATGATCGTGATGGACCGCGACGCCATTGCGGCGGAGGGCGAGTACACGCCCGCCAAGCAGGTCGTCGAGGCCCAGGAGGCATGGAAGGCGACGACCTTCATGACCGAGGATCAGGTGATCTACCTCGAGCCCGACTTCTACGTGACCGAGGGCATCCAGGCCTACACGACGGTGTACCAGCAGATCGTCGCGGCGTTCAACGCCCGGTGACTTCCCTGACGACGAGGCGCGCCCTCCTCACCGCGACCGCGGTGGGGACGGGCGCCCTTGTCGTGGCCTCACTCCTCGTCGGAGGCTATGACATCTCGGTGGTCGGGCTTGTGACCGATCCCGCGCAGTGGGAGATGTTCCTCATCTCGAGGGTGCCCCGCACCCTCGCACTCATCTTCGCCGCAATCGCGATGAGCATCTCCGGCGTCATCATGCAGATGATCACACAGAACAAGTTCGTCGAACCTACGACTGCCGGCACGGCGCAGTGGTCGGGACTCGGGATGCTGGTCGGTCTCATTCTCTTCCCCTCGGCACCGCCGCTGCTGAAGATGCTCATCGCCTGCGTCTTCGCCTTCATCGGCACGGCGATCTTCCTGGGCGTGCTGCGGCGCCTCGCTTCTCGCTCATCGCTCATCGTGCCGCTCGTCGGCATCATGCTCGGTGCGGTCGTCGGCGCGGGAACCACCTACCTCGCCAACAGCTTCAACCTGCTCCAGGCGCTCACCGCGTGGCGCTCGGGCGGCTTCAGCAACGTCGTCCGCGGGTTCTACGAGCCGCTCTGGGTCGTCGCGATCATCGCGGTGCTCGCGTTCCTCGTCGCAGATCGCCTCACGGTAGCGGGCCTCGGCAAGGACCTCGCGACGAACGCGGGCGTGAACTACGACCGGGTCGTGCTCCTCGGGGTCATGATGGTCGCCGTCGCCACCGGAGTCACGACCGTCGTCGTCGGCTTCATCCCCTTCCTGGGGCTCGTGGTGCCGAACCTCGTCTCGATGCTCATGGGTGATGACCTGCGCAAGAACATGCCTTGGGTCGCCGTGATCGGCACAGGGCTTCTGCTGGCCTGCGACCTCGTGGGCCGCACGGTCGTCTCCCCCATGGAGATTCCCGCCTCCGTCATCATGGGCGCCGTTGGGGCTGCCCTCTTCATCGGCCTCGTGCTGCGCCAGAGGAAGGTGGCGCATGTCTAGTGCCGACGTGAAGGCGGTCGCCGCAGCGGCCGGGGTCAGTCGGGGGATGCGCCTGCGTCGCGGCGCACGCCGCCTGCCTACCCTGTCGCCGAAGGCGAGGCTGCTCCTCGCCGCGGGCATCCTCGTGGTCGCGATCGCCTGTTACCTCCTGCTTTTCATCCGCGGCTCGTTCGCCTTCAGCTTTGACCGCCGATTGACGATGCTCGGCGCGATGACGATCGCCGCCTTCACGCAGGGCGTGGGAACAGTGATCTTCCATACCGTCACGAGCAACCGCATCCTGTCGCCGTCGATCATGGGTTTCGACTCCCTCTACACGCTCATGCAGACGCTCATGGTCTTCTTCTTCGGGGGAGCGGCGCTGGCACAGACGGAGGGCATCCCGAAGCTGCTCGCGCAGACGGCACTCATGGTCGTCTTCGCCACGATCCTCTACCGCTGGCTCTTCTCCGGGCGCTTCGGCAGCCTCTTCCTGCTCCTCCTCGTCGGAGTCGTCTTCGGCATGGCTTTCGACAGCCTGAGCACTTTTGTGCAGCGCCTGCTCGACCCCACCGACTACGACCTGCTCTCGACGAGGCTCTTCGGCCGCATGAGCAACGTCGAGGCGGGATACCTGCCGATCGCGGCCGGCATCTGCGTGCTCGTGGCGCTGTTCCTCTGGCAGCGTCGCCACCGCCTCGACACCCTGCTCTTGGGCAGGGAGACCGCCACGAACCTCGGCATCTCGTACAAGCGCGAGCTCACCCTCATGCTCATCGTCATCGCCCTCCTCGTCGCGCTGTCGACCGCCCTCGTCGGGCCGATGACCTTCTTCGGCTTCGTCGTCGCGATCCTGTCGTACCAGTTCACGGGCACGCACAAGCATGCCTACGTCATGCCGATGGCGTTCCTCGTCGGCCTCACGACGCTGGTCGTGGGCCAGTTCGTGCTGCAGCACATCTTCTACGCCTCAGGGATGCTCAGCGTCATCATCGAGTTCGGCGGCGGCATCCTCTTCCTCATCCTGATCCTGCGAAAGGGAACCCTGTGATCACGATCTCCGACGTCACGAAGTCCTACGGCGACGACACCGTGCTCGGCCCTGTCACGGGACAGATCGAGAAGGGCGGCATCACCTCGCTCGTCGGCCCCAACGGGGCAGGCAAGTCGACCCTCATGACCGTCATCGGTCGCCTCCTCGAGCCGACCACGGGGGCGGTCTCGGTCGGCGGGCTCGACGTGCAGGTGGCCAAGTCTCGCGACCTCGCCAAGATGATGTCGATCCTGCGGCAGGAGAATCACGTCACGGCGAGGCTCACCGTGCGTGAACTCGTCGGGTACGGGCGCTTTCCCCACTCGCAGGGGAGCTTGACGGCTGCCGACCGCGAGCACGTCGACTCCGCGCTCGAGTTCCTGGGGCTCGAGCCACTTGCCGACCGCTTCCTCGACCAGCTCTCCGGCGGGCAGCGCCAGCGCGCCTTCGTCGCCATGGTGCTCGCGCAGGACACCGAGTACGTGCTGCTCGATGAGCCGCTCAACAACCTCGACATGAAGCACGCCGTGCTCATGATGCGCAGGCTTCGCGACGCGGCTGACCAGCTCGGCAAGACGATCGTCATCATTGTCCACGACATCAACATCGCGGCCGCCTACTCCGATCGCATCATCGCGATGCGTGACGGATGCATCCTCCACAGCGGCACGGCGGCAGAGATCATGCGCGACGACATCCTGAGCGAGGTGTTTGACACCCCCATCGAGGTGCACGAACTGGCGGGCCGGCCGATCGCGGTCTTCGACGCGCTGCCCAGCATCGCGCCGACAGTGCAGCCCGCCTGATCAGGCCCCGGCTGCGGCGCGCCCCGCGACACGACCGCTGAACAGGCAGCCGCCGAGGAACGTGCCCTCGAGCGAACGGTAGCCGTGCATGCCGCCGCCGCCGAAGCCGGCTGCCTCCCCAACCGCATACAGCCCCGGCACGGGTGCCCCATCGGTGCCGAGCACGCGGGCCGAGAGGTCGGTCTGCAGGCCGCCCAGGCTCTTGCGGGTCAGCACGTGCATCCTCACGGCGATGAGCGGACCCGCGGCGGGATCGAGGATGCGATGCGGGCTTGCGACACGGATCAGCTTGTCACCCTTGTAATTGCGCGCCTGGCGGAGGGCGGCGACCTGTGAGTCCTTCGTGAACTCGTTGGCCATCTCACGGTCGCGGGCGACGATCTCAGCGCGTGCCCGCTCGGCGTCGAATGGAACCTCCGGCTCGAGCTCGGCCATGCTGCGCAGCAGCTCGTCGAGGTCGTCGGCAACGATGAAGTCGGCGCCGTTGCGCTTGAAGGCCTCGACCGGCCCGGGGGCACCCTTCTTGATGCGCTCGAGCAGCAGCGGCACATCCTTGCCCGTGAGGTCGGGATTCTGCTCGCTGCCCGAGAGCGCGAATTCTTTCTCGATGATCTTCTGCGTCAGCACGAACCAGCTGTGGTCGTGGCCGGTCTTTCGGAGGTACTCGAGGGTGCCTAGCGTGTCGAAGCCTGGAAAGAGCGGGGTTGGCAGGCGCTTGCCCGTCGCATCCAGCCAAACGCTGGAGGGCCCAGGGAGAATACGGATGCCGTGCCTCGCCCAGACGGGATCCCAGTTCTCGATGCCCTCCACGTAATGCCACATGCGGTCGCCGTTCACGAGGCGTCCGCCCGCGCGCTCACTGATGGCGAGCATCCGACCATCGACGTGCGCTGGCACACCGGAGAGCATGCGTTCCGGGGGTGTGCCGAGTCGCGCGGGCCACTGCGCGCGCACCATGTCGTGGTTGCCGCCGATCCCGCCGGAAGCGACGATGACGGATGCCGCACGCGCCTCGAAGTCTCCGGCGACCCCGCGGCCGCTCGCTGCACCCCGCGCCGCCGGATGCGGCGTCAGCACGACGCCGCGAGCCCCCACGACGGCGCCGTCTTCCAAGATGAGTTCGTCGACCCTGTGCCGGAAGGCGAGCGTTGCGCGACCCGTCGCCTGCGCCGCGCGGACTCGGGCGATGAACGGCGCGACGACACCGGGTCCCGTGCCCCAGGTGATGTGGAACCGCGGCACCGAGTTGCCGTGCGTCATGGCGGTGCCGCCACCACGTTCGGCCCAGCCGACCACGGGGAACCAGCGCACCCCCATGCCGTGCAGCCACGCCCGCTTCTCACCCGCCGCGAACTCGAGGTAGGCGTCGGCCCAGCGGCGCGCCCACAGGTCTTCATCGTCTCGATCGAAGCCCGCGCTCGCGTACCAGTCCTGTCGAGCCAATTCCAGGCTGTCGCGCACCCCGAGGCGCCGCTGCTCGGGCGAGTCGACGAGGAAGAGGCCGCCGAACGCCCACCACGCCTGCCCGCCGAGGCTGGCCTCGGGCTCCTGCTCCAGCACGATGACGGACCGTCCCGCCTCGAGGAGTTCGGCCGCGGCAACGAGGCCGGCGAGTCCCGCGCCGATCACGATCGCGTCTGCGGCGAGGTGCGAAGGTGCGTGGGGCTGTGGCATCCGTTGGTCCCTCCGGGGCGATGAGTCGCTCGATTGCGCCCCACGATAGCGTGCGGTGCACTCCGGCGTCGCGTGACGGCACGGGTGCTTGATCGCGGTGCTTGATTTCTGGGCTGCGCATGCGTAGCGTCGCGTTCACCGGGCAGAGTGGCCCGGTCGGTTCGAGCCACAAGCCCGAGCCGAGAGGATCGTGCCCGCCATGGCTCACCTGCTGCGGTCGGCACCGGTCGAGGAGGCAGCATGAGTTCGGTCGTTGTCAGTTCTAGCCGCGAGGTCGACGCCGCATCCGGCGCTCCGCACGATGAGCCCACGCGGCTCCAGCGGCCGGGGGAACAGCTCGTCACGATGCTCGCCCCGGATGGCACGCGGCACCCGAACCCTCCCCTCGATCACTTCGTCGCCGATCTCACGCCCGAGCGCTTGCTCGCCCTGCACGAGGACATGGTGACGGTGCGCCGCATTGACATGGAAGGCGTGGCGCTGCAGCGGCAGGGCCAGCTCGGCCTCTGGCCGCCGCTGCTCGGCCAGGAGGCTGCGCAGGTCGGCTCGGCGAGGGCACTGCGTTCTGATGACTTCGTGTTCACGAGCTATCGCGAGCACGCCGTCGCGTACTGCCGGGGCATCGCGATCGACACCATCATGCCGATGTGGCGCGGCACGGCGGCATCCGGCTGGAACCCCTTCGAGTTCGGCATGGCGCCACCGGCGATCATCATCGGGGCGCAGACGCTGCACGCGACCGGCTATGCGATGGGGTGCGCCAAGGACGGCGTCGACTCGACGGCCATCGCCTACTTCGGCGACGGCGCGACGAGCCAGGGCGACGTCAACGAGGCCATGGTCTTCGCCGCGACCTACTCCGCTCCCGTCGTGTTCTTCTGCCAGAACAACCACTGGGCGATCTCGGAGCCCGTCGGGCTCGTGGCCCGTCGGCCGCTCGCGGATCGCGCTCCGGGCTTCGGCATCCCGAGCATGCGCGTCGACGGCAACGACGTGATCGCGGTCATGGCGGCGACGCGGTGGGCGCTCGAGCGTGCACGCTCCGGCGACGGGCCGTCGTGGATCGAAGCGGTGACCTATCGTATGGGGCCACACACGACCTCCGATGATCCGAGCCGTTATGAGGACCCCCTCGAGCGCGAGGAGTGGGCCGCGAAGGACCCGATCGACAGGCTCGAGCGGCACCTCGAGCAACTCGGGGTGCTCGGGGACGCGCATCGCGCCGCGGTGAAGGAGAAGGCGGATGCGACGGCCGCAGCCATGCGGGCCGCCTGCGTCGGCCTGCCAGACCCGGAAGCGCTCAAGCTCTTCGACCATGTGTACACCGAGCCGACCGCGTGGCTGAACCGGCAGAGGAGCCAGTACGAGGCATACCTCGCGATGTTCGAGGGTGGCGACGAGGCATGACCGAGCTCACTCTCGCCTCCGCGATCACTTCGGGACTGCGCCACGCCCTCGCCCAGGATGATCGCGTCGTGATCATGGGGGAGGACATCGGCCGGCTTGGCGGCGTGTTCCGCGTGACGGACGGCCTGCAGCGCGACTTCGGGGCCGACCGGGTCATGGACACGCCACTCGCTGAGGCGGGGATCCTGGGCACGGCGGTCGGCCTCGCCTATCGCGGCTATCGTCCCGTCGTCGAGATCCAGTTCGATGGCTTCATCTACCCGGCCTTCGACCAGATCGTGGCACAGGTGGCCAAGCTGCACTACCGCACCCGCGGGGTCGTGCGCATGCCGATCACGGTGCGCGTGCCCTACGGAGGCGGCATCGGGGCGGTCGAACACCACTCGGAGTCACCCGAGGCCTACTTCACCCACACCTCCGGGCTCCGCGTCGTCACCTGCTCGAACCCGCAGGACGCCCACTGGATGGTGCGCCAGGCGATCGCGAGTGACGATCCCGTCATCTTCTTCGAGCCCAAGCGCCGGTACTGGGTCAAGGGCGAGGTCGAGGACGCGATGCAGGCGGCGCCGCCGCTCGACCGCGCTCGGGTCGTGATGGAGGGGGCGGATGTCACGCTCGTCGCCTACGGTCCGCTCGTCGCGACGGCGATCGATGCCGCCGTGGCCGCCGCGGATGAGGGCGTCTCGGTCGAGGTCGTCGATCTCCGTTCGCTGTCGCCCGTCGACTTCGAGACGGTCGAGGCATCCGTGCGCCGGACGGGGCGCCTCGTCGTCACCCACGAGGCGCAGCAGTTTGGGGGACTCGGTGCAGAGATCGCCACGAGCGTCACGGAGCGTTGTTTCGAACACCTGCGTTCGGCGCCCGTGCGCGTGACGGGGCACGACGTGCCCTATCCCGCGTCGCGACTCGAGGAGCACTTCCTCCCCGACCTCGATCGGCTGCTCGACGGCATCGACCGCGCCCTCGGCCGTGTCAATTCGCTCACCGGCTGGTCAGCACCCGCGGGGAGGCCGGCATGAGCGTGCAGGAGTTCGCCCTCCCCGACCTCGGCGAGGGGCTGACGGAGTCGGAGATCGTCTCGTGGGAGGTCGACGTCGGCGACACCGTCGAGCTCAACCAGGTGCTTGCCGAGGTCGAGACGGCCAAGGCGCTTGTCGAGCTGCCGTCGCCCTTCGCGGGCACGATCTCCCAGCTTCTCGTCGAGCCGGGCACGACCGTGCGGGTCGGCACGCCAATCATCACGATCGAGACAGCGGATGCTGGGGGGCTGAGCTTAACGGTGGAGGTACCGCCGATCTCGGCCGAACCCCCCGATGCGGCCGAGAGCATCCCGGACGCGCCGGAGCCGCCGCCTGCCCCGCCGACGCCCACACCTCCCGAGACGCCGCCAGCACCCGAGCGCACCTCGGTGCTGGTCGGCTACGGCCCCAAGGTCGCATCGGCGGAGCGACCGCGCCGGCGCCACCGTCGGGAGGAGTGGCTTGCCTCACGCAGCGACGCTGCCGAGGAGCCGCAGCGTGCCTCGGATGCCGCGCCGCGGGATCCAAACCGCTCGCCCCTCGGTGCACGAGGAAGCGACACGCGCGTGCCCATCGCTGGAGTGCGTCGACGCATGGCCGAGGCCATGGTGCACAGCGCGTTTACGGCGCCGCACGCGAGCCTGCGCCTCGATGTCGATGTGACTGAGAGCCTCGGCCTCGTGGAGAGACTCAAGCGGCACCCGCGCCTGGAGGGAACGCGCGTGGGCTTCCTCACGATCGCGGCGGCCGCCTGCCTCAGCGCGCTGCGCACCTCGCCCGCGATCAACAGCCGCTGGGACGCTGAGCGCGACGAGGTGGTGGAGTTCGCCCACGTGGGGCTCGGCATCGCGGTGGCCACCGACCGCGGACTTCTCGTGCCGCACATTCACGACGCGGATCGGCTCTCCTTCGTCGAGCTCGCCAGCGCGATGACGGAACTTGTCACGAAGGCGCGTGAGGCGACCACGACTCCCGCGCAGCTGGCTGGTGGCACCTTCACGATCACGAACGTGGGAGTCTTCGGGGTCGACGCGGGCACGCCGATCCTGCCCCCGGGCGAGGCAGCGATCCTTGCGCTCGGCGCGGTGCGGAAGCGACCGTGGGAGCACGAGGGTGAGGTGGCACTGCGTTCTGTCGTGAGCCTCACGCTTTCCTTCGATCACCGACTGGTCGACGGCAGGCAGGGCTCCGAGTTCCTGACGGCGGTCGGCGACATCCTGGGCGATCCCTCGAGCGTGCTGGCGTATCGGTGATGGGGTCTTGCATCGAACCCTCGGGCGGGCCAGTGTGGGCGCATGCTGAACGACTCCACAGCCACGCTGCTTCCTGAACAGACCGCCGACAGCCTGCGCGAGAGCGCTTTCTCGCACCTCCAACGTGCCCTCCGGGGCTCCTACCGCACGGTGGATTTCGCCTCGGCCGCGCGGATGGTCGCGACAGTGGCGGAGATCGCCGACGAGCTGAACCACCATCCGGAGGTGCGCCTCGGATGGGGGCGTGTGGCGTTCGAGTTGACCTCGCACGACGCCGGGGGAGTGACGGAGCGCGACCTCGACCTCGCCGCCCGCATCGATGCTGCCGCGGCGGATGCCGGTGCAACGCCCGCCAAGGCCGTGCTGAGCCTCTACGAACTCGCGATCGATGCACGCGACGCCGACGCCATCCGGCCGTTTTGGAAGGCCGTGCTCGACTACGTGGAGGTGCCCGCGAGCGACGGTGGGGTCGAGCTGGCAGACCCGCGGCGGCTTGGCCCAAGGGTCTGGTTTCAGGGCATGGATGTCGCGCGCACCGAGCGCAACCGCCTGCACATGGATGTCTACGTGCCCGCCGAGGATGCGGAGGAGCGACTCGAGGCGACGCTCGAGGCTGGAGGAACGCTCGTCACCGATGAGTTCGCGCCCGACTGGTGGGTCGTGGCGGATGCGGAGGGGAATGAGGCCTGCATCTGCACCTCGTCCCGCTGATGGCAGGTGACGCGCATGCGGTATGAGTTCACGAGCGAGCTGTGGCGGTGGAAGGGCCGAGTCGATTCGACCTGGGTGTTCGCCTCGGTGCCGGAGGAGGTCTCCGACGAGATCCAGCAGGTCGTCGCCGGGATGGAGAAAGGCTTCGGCTCGGTGCGGGTCGATGTCTCGCTTGGTGCGAGCAGGTGGCGCACCTCGATCTTTCCGAGCGATCGCGCCTACTCCCTGCCGATCAAGAAGGCCGTGCGCTCCGCGGAGGGCGTGGAGCTGGGCGACGAGGTGCACATCGCGATCGCGCTGGTCGACTTCTAGCCCGCGCTCGGTACCATGAATCGATGAGCACCCCCTTCACGATGGGCCCGGCGATCCTCTTCTGCCCCGCCGACCGACCCGAGCGTTTCGCCAAGGCCGCTGAGCGAGCAGATGCCGTCATCCTCGACCTCGAGGATGCGGTGGGTGAGGCGCACAAAGCGGCAGCGCGCGAGGCGGTCATCGCCTCCTCACTCGACCCCGACCGCACGATCCTCCGCATCAATAGCACGCGCAGCGATCACTTCGAGGCAGACCTCGACACGCTCGCGAGGAGCGGCTACAGCACCGTCATGGTGCCCAAGGTCATGACACCGGAGGAACTCGCGCTCCTCGCCCCATACCGAGTCGTCTCCCTCATCGAATCCGCGCGGGGAGTCCTCGCCGCGCCCGAGATCGCCGCGCTGCCGCACGTCGTTGGCCTCTTCTGGGGTGCGGAGGACCTCACGGTCTCCCTCGGTGGCACGAGCAGTCGCGGAGCGGACGGGCGCTACCGCGATGTGGTCCGGGTCGCGCGCTCGAACATCCTCCTCGCGGCGCGGGCCAACGGCAAGGCCGCCATCGACGCGATCAACGTCGACTTCACGAAGCTCGACTCCCTCGCGGCGGAAGCAGCGGATGCCGCGGCGAGCGGCTTTTCCGCGACCGCCTGCATACACCCTGCCCAGGCTGAGACGATTCGTGCCGCCTACCGTCCCACCCAGGAGCAGCTCGACTGGGCACAGCGGGTCGTGGACGGGGCCGCCGGGACCCAGGGGGCATTCAGCGTCGACGGAGCGATGATCGACGAGCCGGTCATCCGTCACGCAGAGGCGCTCCTGCGTCGCGCGGGCTCACACGAGCGCTCCGCGCGTTAGCTCCACCGTACGTACAACCCCGTCGAAAGGCCCCTCACCGCATGACCACCCTTGCCGTCGCCGGTGCCACCGGTCACCTCGGCCGACTCGTCCTCGCCAGCCTCATCGAGAGGGGTGCGGCCCCGAGTGACATCGTCGCGATCGGCCGGGATGTCTCGAAGGTCGCCGACTTCGCCGAGCAGGGGGTCGTTGTCCGCCCCGCCGACTATTCGCGCCCGGCGACACTCGACACGGCGCTTGAGGGCGTCGACCGCCTGCTCCTCATCTCGGGCAGCGAGGTGGGTCGCCGGGTCGCCCAGCACAGCAACGTCGTGCAGGCAGCCAAGCGGGCAGGGGTGCAGTTCATCGCCTATACGAGCGCGCCGCACGCCGACACGACGAGCCTCGCGCTCGCGCCCGAGCACAAGGCGACGGAGGAGTTGGTGCGCAGTTCGGGCATTCCCTTCGCGATCCTGCGCAATAACTGGTACACCGAGAGCTACGTGCAGGTCGCCCAGCAGGCCAAGTACACGGGGCTGATCATCGCGAGCCTCGGCGACGGGCGCGTCGCGAGTGCTGACCGACGTGACTACGCGGAGGGGGCAGCCGTCGTGCTCGCGGGCGAGGGGCACGAAGGCGCGGTCTACGAGTTCTCGGGGGATGTCGCGTGGGGCTACGAGGAGCTCGCCCGGGTCATCTCCTCGATCGTCGAGAGGGAGGTGACATACAAACGTGTGTCACCCAGGGAACACCGCAAGATCCTCACCAAGGCGGGGCTCGACATCGGCACGGCCGGATTCATCGTCACCCTCGATACGAACACGCGTGAGGGTGCGCTGGCGGATGCGACGGACACCCTCAGTTCCCTCATCGGGCGGCCCACGACCCCGCTCGCCGAGGGACTCGCAGCCTCCTACGCCGAGTCGGTGGCGGCGCAGCAGGGCGAGGTGCGGGACTAGTCCTCGAAGGTGTTCAGCAGGCTGTGCGCAGCGCGATCCAGGTACGACCACAGGGTCGCGTCGTCGAGCGGGCTGAGTTCGAGCGTGTCGAGTGCTCGGCGCATGTTCGCGAGCCAGGCATCGCGCGCTTTCGGGCCGACCTTGTAGGCGGCGTGACGCATCCGGAGTCGCGGGTGGCCGCGCTGCTCACTGTAGGTGCCTGGCCCGCCCCAGTACTGCTCGAGGAACATCGTGAGGCGCTGCACGGCCCCCTCGAGGTCGTGCGCCGGATACATGGGCCACAGCACTGGGTCCTGCTGCACGCCGTCGTAGAACGCACGCACGAGGCGATCGAAGGTGTCGTGACCGCCGACCTGCTCGAAGAAGCTTCCGCCGGCAGCCGGGCCGTTCTCGGTCGAACGGAGCGTCACGGGGCTTCGCACGCCCTCGGGGCCGGCGGGAACGTCTGCCGGGTGGGACTGGCTCATCGTGACTCCTTGCGGGTTCGTGCAGGCTTGGGGGCGGCGGGCTCCGTGATCGCGAGAGGGCTCGTCTTCGGCGGTCGCGCTCCCGTGACATTCGTGGCGCCGTCGTAGCCCTGCAAGACGACACTGTTGAGCGCGGGAAGGCGCACGCCCATCTCGTCGAGCGTCGCCTTCAGCCGGGCGCGAAGCTCGCGGGCGACATCATCCTTGCTCGATGACCTCGTCTTGACGACGAGGCGCACAACGACCGCCTCGGAGGAGATCGACTCGATGCCCCAGATCTCCGGCTTCTCGAGGATGCGACTGCGCCACTTGGAGTTCTGGTGCATGTCGACGGCGGTCGCGAGCATCCGTTCCTGCACCAGCTCGACATCGGCCTCATAGGGCACCGCGAGGTCGATGATCGCGCGCGCCCAACCCTGCGAGAGGTTCCCCACACGCAGAATCTCGCCATTGCGCACGAACCACAGGGTTCCGTTGACGTCGCGCACCTGCGTGACCCGGATGCCGACCACCTCGACGACGCCCGTTGCGGGTCCGAGATCGACGACGTCACCGACGCCGAGCTGGTCCTCCGCGACCATGAAGATGCCGTTGAGCACGTCCTTGACGATGTTCTGGGCACCGAAGCCGAGGCCGGCTCCCACGGCGGCGCTGATGATCGCGAAGGCACCGGAGGCGTTGGGGAACAGCACCCCCACAAGCAGGATGAGCGCGAGGACGACCAGGACCGCAGTCAAGGCGCTATTCAGCACGGTTCCAAGCGCCCGCGTACGCTGCACGACGCGAGCGGCCGCGAGCGGGGATGCGGACAGTGCCTGGGTGTCCTCGATGTTCTGCCGCTTCTTCACGCCGCGCACGACGCGGTCCACGACGCGTGCGACGATCCGCAGCAGCACGTACCGAACCACGATGGCCCCGGCGACGATGAGCAGCACCTTGAGCGGCACCTGCCAGGTGTCGATGAACGTCAGTGCGTCCGCCCAGAAGGCGGTCCAGTCGAAGGCGGAGGGAGTGTCGTCCATTTGCCGCCAAGTCTAAGCGGGGTGCCTGCGTGACCCCGGAGGATCACGCAGGCACAAGCGCTTAACGGGCGTCGCGCTCCTGCACGCGCAGTGCACGCTCCACGCCATCGAGGTTCTCGACCACGAGGCGGCGGAGGGCCGGGATCTCCTGGTTCGCGTCGAGCCACTGGCGCGTGGCATCCACCAGCTCCTGCGAGGCGAGGGGTGCCGGGTAGAGGCCCACGATGAGGGCGGATGCGATGCCGTAGCTGCGAGACTCCCACAGCGTCAGGAGGGAGGAGAAGTAGCGTTCGACGAGCGGCTCGAGCGAGGAGGGGTCATTGACATGCTGCACGCCCATGCCGGTGTGCCGCACGATCATGTTGGGCACCGTGTCGGAGTCCACGATCGACGAGAACGCGGCGAGCTTGGCCTCGGCCGTCGGGATCGTCGCGCGGGCTCGCGCCGCCGCCTGCTGGCCGTTCGCCGTGTTGTCCTTCTCGAGCGCTGCTGCGATCTCAGCCACGCCGGCGGCGCCATTGAGCACGAGGCCCTCGAGCAGCTCCCACGACAGGTCGGTGTCGACCTCGAGGCCCTCGAGCGTGATCTCGCCATCGCGGAGGCCGCGCAGCACTTCGGCGTGGTCCTGCGTCGATGCAATCGCCGCGAAGAACTTCACGAACTGGAACTGGGCATCGGAGCCGGCCTCGGCCCGCTGGGCGAGCGCCCACAGTTCCGTGCCGACCTTCTCGATCGTCGCCTCGCGCGTCGCCGGGTCGACGTACATGCGCGCCGTCGTCATGAGCTGCGTCAGGGTCGTGCGGATCGTGGTCGACTCGGTCTCGCTCGCGATGTTGCCGAGCACGAGGCGCACGTAGTCGCTCGCCTTCGTCTCGCCGTCGCGCGTGGAGTCCCACGCCGAGCCCCAGACGAGCGCTCGCGCGAGCGGGTCCGAGATGCGGCTGAGGTTCTCGATCGCCGTCTCGAGCGAGGCGTCGTCGAGACGGATCTTTGCGTAGGCGAGGTCGTCGTCATTGATGAGCACGAGTGCGGGACGCTGCATGCCGACGAGTTCCGCGACATCCGTTCGCTCCCCGTCGACGTCGATCTCGATGCGGTGCGAGCGGGTGAGTGCGCCGTCGGCGTCGTGGTCGTAGAAGCCGATCGCGAGGCGGTGCGGACGGATGGTCGGGTAGTCCTCAGGAGCGGTCTGCGCGACCGCGAAGGAGGTGATGCGGCCGTCGGCATCCGTCTCGATCTCGGGCCGCAGCGTGTTGACGCCCGCCGTCTCGAGCCACAGCTTTGACCACGTCGACAGGTCGCGGCCGCTCGTGGCCTCGAGCTCGGTGAGGAGGTCAACGAGTTGCGTGTTGCCCCAGGCGTGCTTCTTGAAGTACGCCGCGACGCCCGAGAAGAACGCCTCGCGGCCGACCCAGGCCACGAGCTGCTTGAGCACCGAGCCGCCCTTGGCGTAGGTGATGCCGTCGAAGTTGACCTGCACGTCCTCGAGGTCGTTGATCGTCGCGACGACGGGGTGCGTCGAGGGCAGCTGGTCCTGGCGGTAGGCCCAGCTCTTCTCCATCGCCTGGAAGGTCGTCCACGCCTCGGTCCACTCGGTCGCCTCAGCGGTCGAGATGGTCGAAGCCCACTCCGCGAAGGACTCGTTGAGCCACAGGTCGTTCCACCACTTCATGGTCACGAGGTCGCCGAACCACATGTGGGCCAGCTCGTGAAGGATCGTGACGACGCGACGCTCCTTGATGGCATCCGTCACCTTGCTGCGGAAGACGTAGGTCTCGGTGAAGGTGACGCAGCCCGCGTTCTCCATGGCGCCCGCGTTGAACTCGGGCACGAAGAGCTGGTCGTACTTCTCGAAGGGGTAGGCGTAGTCGAACTGTTCCTCGTAGTACTCGAAGCCCTTGCGGGTGATGTCGAAGATGTAGTCGGCATCGAGGTATTCGCTGAGCGACTTGCGGCAGAAGACGCCGAGGGGGATCGTGCGGCCGTCGCGGCTCGTGAGCTCGGTGCGCACGACGTCGTACGGTCCCGCGACGATCGCCGTGATGTAGGAGGAGATGCGGGGCGTCGGCGCGAAACGCCAGGTGCCGACCTCCCCGTCGATCTCGGGTTCGGGGGTGGGGGAGTTGGAGACGACCTGCCAGCGGGCGGGTGCCGTCACGGTGAATGAGAACTCCGCCTTGAGGTCGGGCTGCTCGAAGACGGGGAACACCCGGCGGCTGTCGGGCACTTCGAACTGCGAGTAGAGGTAGACCTCGCCGTCGACGGGGTCGACGAAGCGGTGCAGGCCCTCACCTGTGTTGGTGTACTCCATGTCGGCGACGATCGTGAGTTCGTTCCGCTCCGTGAGCGCTTCGAGCTGGATGCGCATGCCGTCGGCGGCAGACACATTGACCTGCTCACCGTTGAGCGTGATCGAGTGCACGGTGCGCGTGATCGCGTCGATGAAGGTTGACGTTCCCGCCTCGGCCGTGAAGGCGATCGTCGTCGTGCTGCGGAAGGTCTCGTCACCCGTCGTCAGGTCGAGTGCCACGTCGTAGCGCTCTACTGAGAGGAGGGCACTGCGTTCCTGTGCCTCGAGGCGGGTGAGATTGTCTCCGGGCATGCGAATGCTCCTCCATTGTGAGTCGGTTGTCGTGCGACGCTGCGCACGTTCGGTGCGGCAGCCGTCGTCAGCAAGCCTAATCGCGAGACGGTCAGTGGATGCTCGTTGTCATGCCATCTCTCGTCGGCACCGCCTGCGCGGCCTCCGTCGGCTGCGGCGCCTTGGTCAGTAGGCCCCGCGTGTCCGCGATCGCACCCACGAGTATCGCGTGGAGCAGTGCGTCAGAGTCGTCGACGAGGGCATCGGCGGCTGCAAGCACCGCGGTGCTCACGATGGCCCGACCCCGACGCGAGAACGAGACAGGGCGCCGCGACGGCGGAATGCTCGCAGCGAAGTCTTTCGCCCAGGCCATGGCGAGCGGTGCGCTCGAATGTGCCTCCGCGAGGAGCTCCGCTGCGGTGTCCGGCGTCGGGCACGCGAGTTCGTCGAGGGCCGACTCACACGCGAGCACACCCGCGGCGAGACTGCGCTGGGCGGACTCGGCGGCGACCCCGATAGGGGTGACCGCGGCGCGGAGGGCCACGAGGGGCTCGATGATCGGTGAGTCACCCGTCAGGCCGACCACGCTCGGGATATGGGTCGCGAGGCGCTGGCGGCCCTCATCGCTCGTGAAGTCGTTGACCCCGCGGGCGAGGAATGCGAGGAATGGATGCGTGCACTGCGGATGGTCACTCCACGCCTCACCCGCGAGATAGGAGGCGAATTCCATGAAGCAGGCGCCCTGCCGAGGACGCCGGTGGCGTCCCCTCGACAACACGGGCATGCCGCCCGGGGCCTCCCACGAGAACCGGTCGCGCTGTCCTCCGATAGTCATCAGACACCTCCACGTTGAGACGCTTGTGTCCCTTCAGTGTGCGCTCCTTGTTCGGCGATTACCAGAGCCAAGCGCGCAAGCACGGCTACCGTGGAGCTATGACTGACATGACCGCCGCCACGCCCACCCGAGTCGACTTCTGGTTCGACCCCTCCTGCCCGTGGGCCTGGATGACGAGCCGCTGGATCGATGAGGTTGCAGCGCTCCGGGACCTCGATGTGCACTGGCACATCATGAGCCTCGCCGTGCTCAACGAGGACCGTGACGACCTGTCGGACCATTACCGCGAGTTCCTCCCTCGCGCACTGCGCTACGCCCGCCTCGTCGCGGCCGTCACCGAAATGGAGGGAGAGCAGGCGGTCAAGCCGCTCTACGATGCGCTGGGAACGCGCATCCACCCGGGCGGGTCGACCGACGCCGACACCGTCATGCGGGAGGCGCTTGCCGAAGTGGGCCTCGACGCCGGCCTCATCGCCTACGCCGACACCGAGGAATATGAGCCGCAGCTGCGGGCGAGTCACGCCGAGGGCATCGGTCGCGTGGGCCAGGATGTCGGCACGCCTGTCATCGCGGTCGAGGGCACCGCCTTCTTCGGCCCCGTCATCTCGCCCGCCCCCAAGGGCGAGGAAGCCGCGAAGCTGTGGGATGGCGTCGTGGCCGTCGCCGCCTACGACGGCTTCTTCGAACTCAAGCGCTCACGCACTCGGGGCCCCCAGTTCGACTGACCTCTGGGGGTGCGCACCGCTCCTAAACTGGACGGATGCGCATCCACATCGCCACCGATCATGCCGGCCTCGATTTCAGCCGCCACCTGCAGCAGCACCTCGCCGAGCAGGGGCACGAGGTCATCGACCACGGTCCGAGCGACTACGACCCCCTTGACGACTACCCCTCGTTCTGCATCAACGCGGCCCGGGCGGTCGCGCGCGACCAGGAGGCGGGTGTCGAGGCGCTCGGCGTCGTCTTCGGTGGCTCGGGAAACGGTGAGCAGATCGCGGCCAACAAGGTCACGGGCATCCGTGCCGCACTCGTGTGGAGCACTGCGACGGCCGAACTCGCCCGCGAGCACAACAACGCCAACGTGATTTCGATCGGCGCGCGCCAGCACCCCGTCGAGGATGCCGTCACGTTCATCGACACCTTCATCGCGACACCGTTCCCCGGCGAGGAGCGGCACGCCCGTCGCATCGCGCAGCTCGGTGAGTACGAGACGACAGGCCACATCGCGGGCCACGAGATCGTCTGAGGCCCGGCTCCTCCCATGCCCGAGGGTCACTCCGTCCACCGCATCGCGCGGCAGTTCTCCCTGCACTTTGTCGGCCACGTGGTCGCTGTGTCGTCCCCGCAGGGGCGCTTCGCGTCTGGGGCGGCCCAGCTCGACGGGCACCGCATGGTCGACGCGGTCGCGGTCGGCAAGCAGATGTTCCTCGAGTTCGACCACGGGCTTTGGATGCGCGTGCACCTCGGCCTCTATGGCGCCTGGGACTTCGCGGGCGACATCACCGCTGATGCGACTACAGCATCCGCCGACGGCCGTATGGGCCAGACCAACATGCGCGGCACGATCATCGACGACGTCGAAGGCGAGGTTCCGGATGCCGCGGGCGCACGCGGTGAGAACGAGGCGAGCCTGCGCAGCATCGGCGCCCCGCGCCGCACGCGCCTCCGCATGGCCGAGAACGAGAAGCTCGGTGACGACATCGCGGTGTTTCCCCCGGAACCCGTTGGACAGGTGCGGGTGCGCCTCCTCACGGACGTTGCTGTCGCCGACCTGCGGGGCCCGACCGCGTGCGAGGTGCAGACGCCGGACGAGGTCGCCGCGTCGATGGCGAAGCTCGGCCCAGACCCGCTCGTGGGTGACCCCGGCGAGGGCGAGGAGCGCTTCGTCGCCGCCGTTCGCCGCACCACGACGCCGATCGGCCTCCTGCTCATGGATCAGAAGGTCGTGAGCGGCATCGGCAACGTCTACCGGGCGGAACTGCTGTACCGCGCGCGACTCGACCCACACACGCCTGGCAAGCAGGTGCCGGAGGAGCTCGTACGCGAACTCTGGCGCGACTGGGTGTACCTGCTCGGCGTGGGCGTCGAGACCGGCCAGATGATGACGATGGACGGCCTCGAGGGCGAGGCCTATCGCGCTGCGCTCGCGAGCCGAGATGACCGCCACTGGGTCTATCACCGCGCTGGCGAGCCATGCCGGGTGTGCGGCACCAACATCGCGATGGAGATGGCCGCTGGGCGCAAGCTCTACTGGTGTCCGCGCTGTCAGAAGTAGCGCGTCTGCCATGATTTCCCCATGCGGCACACACCCGACTTCATCGTCACCGACCCCGATGAGGTCAAGCGACTGATCCGGCACAATCCGTGGGCGACGATCGTTTCCCATACCGCCAAGGGGCTCGTTGCATCCCACTATCCCGTCGTGCTCGAAGAGGGGTGCGACGAGATCAGCATCGTGAGCCATGTCGGCCGTCCCGACGATCGCTCGCTCGAGCTTGGCCAGCACGAGGTCATGGTCATCATCCAGGGGCCGCACGGCTACGTCTCGCCCGGCTGGTATGGCGACGGACCCGCCGTCCCGACCTGGAACCACGTGACCGCGCACCTCTATGGGACGCCCCAAATCCTCAGCGACGAGGAGAACTGGCAGGTGCTCACCGACCTCGTGCATCGCTTCGAAGACGCGATGCCGCATCCGAAACTGCTCGAAGACAACGAGGAGTACGGGCGCAGCATCATGTCGGGCACGGTCGGGTTCCGCCTCGTCGTCGAACGCTTTGAGGCGCGTGCGAAGCTGAGCCAGAACAAGCCGGCCGAGGTCGTCGAGTCGGTCATGCACGGGCTGGAAGGTGGGGGCGAGTACGCGGACCCGCAGCTCGTGGACGAGATGCGGAGAGTGCACGGGGGCGGCGAATGAGCTCCGCGCGCGTGCTCAGGAATGCGCGCGTGGTGGGCTCCGATCACGGCGACGCGGTCGACATAACGATCAACGATGGACGCATTGAAGCGGTGTTCCCTGCGGGCGAGCCCGCGCCCGATGCCGATGCCGGTGCCGAGGTCACGGATCTCGACGGGCGCTGGGTGGCGCCGGGCCTGTGGGACAACCACATCCATATGAACCAGTGGGCCCTCGCCACGCACCGCCTCGACGTCTCGTCCGCGATGTCGGCGCGCGAAGCCGCCGGGCTCGTCGCCGAGGCACTCAGGAGTTCGCCACCCGCCCTCGACCACGATGGACGCCCGCTCACCTTCGTGGCCAATGGCTTCCGCGACGGCGTGTGGCCGGATGCGCCGAATCTCGAAGACCTGGATGCAGCGAGCCCGAACATCCCCATCGTGCTCGTGAGCTTCGACCTCCACGCAGTCTGGCTGAACAGCCCCGCGCTCGAACGATACGGTCTCGCGGGGCACCCGAGCGGCCTGCTGAGGGAGGACCCGGCCTTCGAGATCGAACGACGCGTGAACGAGGTTCCCGACGCGGTGCTCGACGCCTGGGTTTCGGAAGCCGCGGCCGCGGCCGCGGCCCGCGGCGTCGTCGGGGTCGTCGACCTCGAGATGAGCTGGACCATGGACGCCTGGTTGCGCCGGCAAGGCGCCGGGGTGGACGCGCTCCGCGTGGAGTTCGGGATCTACACCCAGGACATCGACCGCGCCATCGGCATGGGGCTTCGCACGGGGCAGCGCGTCGGCGACCTGCTGACGGTCGGGCGGCACAAGATCCTCACCGACGGCTCACTCGGCACTCGCACGGCCTACTGCTTCGATCCCTATCCGGGAGTGCCCGCGGACCAGCATCCGCACGGGCTGTTGACGGTGCCACCGGAGGAGTTGCTGCCACTGCTAGGTCGTTCGGCGGATGCGGGCATCCTCGCGACAGTGCACGCGATCGGCGACCACGCCAATTCCCACGTGCTCGACGTCTTCGAGCAGCTCGGGGTGCGTGGGGGACGCGTCGAGCACGCGCAGTTGCTCGCCCAGGCCGACATCGCGAGGTTTGGGCGCCTGGGTATCGAGGCGAGTGTGCAGCCCGAGCACGCAATGGATGACCGCGACATCGCCGAGCGGCACTGGCATGGTCGCACGGAGCGCGCCTTCATGCTGCGCTCGCTCCTCGATGCGGGCGCGACGCTGCTGCTCGGTTCCGATGCACCGGTTGCGCCCCTTGACCCGTGGGTGACGATGTCCGCCGCCGTCAGCCGCTCGCGGGATGGTCGGCTCCCGTGGCATCCCGAGCAGGCGATCTCGAGCAGTGAGGCACTCGCGTCTTCCGTGCGCTCATCCGTGAGCAGTGGTGAACCGGCAGATCTCGCTGTGACGGACGAGAACCCGCTTCAGGTGGAGGCGGTCTCGCTTCGCACGATGGATGTCGCGGCAACCATGCTCGACGGTCGCTGGACCTTCCTCGACCTCTAGCCGCTGCCAGCCTTCCTCAGCGCAGGGAGCCGATCCGCGTGGCGATGCGCGCGACGTCGCGCACTCTCTGCTCGTAACGGATCGCGAGGGCGAGAAGGATCGCGCCTCCGATTCCCGCCCAGACGTACCAGTCGGCCGCCTCGTAGACCGCACGGATCTGCGGCGAGAAGGTGCGCAGCGCGTGCGCCAGGACGACGACGGTGCCGATGACGAAGGGCGCCTGCAGGCGGAACGCAACTCCGGCGACGATCGTCACCACTGCGGCGATACCGAGCGCGACGAGTCGCCACACCTCGGGCTCGAAGAAGGTGGCGAAGAGCGTGGGAAGCAGCAGGAGCGCGATTCCCGGTCCGAGCTGCGGCCAACTGCGTGATTCCGGCACCCGGCGAAGCGTGATCGCCCCGCCCGCGATGAGCGCGAGCGCTATCGGGACGCTGAGCAACTCGACGTGGTCGACCGTCCAGCTTCCAATCACCGCGACGAGCACCGCAAGCGTGAGGCTCGTCCACGAGGTGACGGTGCCGAGTGGGGGAGCCGTCCATGCCAGGGCAATGACGTGGAGGGCAGAGAGCGCGAACACGAGGATCAGGATGCGCAGCGCGGCGTACCCGGCATCCGATTCATTCGCAGCTGCGACTTCCGCGCCGGCCAGGAGCGCGATCGCACCGCGGAATACCCAGTGGCCTGTCGTGCTCGCGATTCGAGCTGGTCTGTTGGCCATGCCGCTTCGTACCCGCGCAAGCTTGGTGCCGGCCACAGCGAGGGCGGCGACGCCGGGAAGCAGCCACGGCTCCAGCAGGGCTCCTTCAGTCAACGCCGTATCTGAACGGATGACGGTCACGATGACGGTCCCGATGAGGCCGACAACCGCCGCCGCCCCAGCAAGCCGAGCCGTGGCACCGACGGCGCCCCTTCGCGATATCAGGACGCATGCGCCGAGGAGCAATGCTGCGGAGACGGCGAGCGTCAGCACGGCGCGGAGCGTCTCGGCCGCGGTGGGAGCCGCGCTGCTGAACACGAGCGGGAGGATGGCGAGCGCGAGGGCGAAGAGCAGCACCCAGGGCGATACCCGCGCCGCGTCGCCGTCGGTGGAGCGCGCTTCGCGACGCCGGATGAGCAGGGCGACGACGACAAGGGCGAGCGCCGGCGGCAAGACGTAGGGTTCGGGGTGCGTGACGTCGCCGCCGTCGAGTGCCCACCACAAGGCGGCCGTCGCGAACGCGAGCGCCAGCCAGCCGAGATGGCGACGTCGTGACAGAGACCCCACGAGACCGTCGTCACTCGTCGCCGCCAGGGCGATGGCGATGGCGGCAAGCGCGAGCACGATCCATCCGTCGCCGATTCGCCCTGACAGAGTGGCGAGCAATGACGGGACGAAGGAGAGTGCAGCACCGACTTCGAGGGCTTGCCTGTTCACTCGGCGGCCGGCGTCTCTCGACGTGTGGAGCAGGAGTGCACCGGCCGTCACGACCGCGGCGACGAGGGCGGGGGCGAAGCTCGGCATCGACCCGGAGGGCAACCAGACGGTGGCTGCCGCGGACAGGCCGAAAGCGAGGGCGGGCGCGACCGTGAGGGCGGCCGCATACTGCTCCGGGACCGCTCGGTAGTCCTTCCTCAGCGCCAGCCACGCGCACGCAGCGGCGGCGATGAGCACGGAAGAGGTCACCGTGAGCACGGGCAACGGCATGTCGGAACTCCACCGCGTTGCCACAGCCGCTGCGGCGACGAGGGCGGATGCCAGGGCCGCCCAGAACACGCCCCGGGCCTCAACGGACCTGGAGGGCGCGCGGAACGCGGCCGTGAGGAGCAACAGCATCGCCGCGCCGGCGAGGGCGCCCACGGCGTCCGTCCCCGTGCCGTCTGCAAACTGTTCGGCCGCTGCGGCTGCCGCAAGCACTACGACACCCGTCCCTGCAGTAGCGAGTGACCCCCTCGTCAGCGCGACCTGCGCCGTGCGGAGCGTCAGGATGATCGCGGCGAGCGTCACGACGGTCGTGACCGGCCACGTCGAGTCGGAGCCCCATCCCGCGAGCCACGCGAGCCCAAGGCCGCCGATCGCGACGGTGGTGAGGCTTGAACCTAGGCGAGGCCTGCGCGGCCGAAGCAGGAGTCCTGCTGCCCCGAGCAGGATCCAGCCCGCGATCGTGAGCCAGAGACTGGGGAGCACGGGAGGAAGCAGGAGGGCAGCGACGCTCGCGGCCAAGCCGAGCGCGGGCGCTACGCGAGCCAAGGAGCGGACGATTGCCGCCGCCGCTACAGCTGCGATCACGAGCGCGAGTGTCCCCGCCGCGGCATCGAGTTCGGCGAGGGTCCACGCATGCATCTCGGAAGCATCGCCGCGCCCGCCAAGGAGCGATTCGGCGATGGTTGCGGCCGCATTTGCGAGGGCGATGGTCACGGCCGGCGCTGTCGCCAGGAGCGCGACGACCGCGGCAGCTGAGACGGCCAGACGGAGCGGAAGACGGTAGGTGGAGTTCTCCGGCCGCAGGAGCAGTGTCACGAGCAGGGCCGCGGCGAGCGTGGGGACCGCGACGGAGACGAGGGGGAGATCGCTCGTCGTGAAGACGCGGAGGCCATAGGCCGCACCCGCGAGTGCGATCGCGCCTCCCGCGGCAGCGCCGGACAGTGCCGCTCCCACCCGGTCATACGGGCTGGCGGAGCGCAGATGGAGGAAGACGTGCAGCGTGGCCACCAGAGCGCTGCCCACAAGCGCGAGGCTCGCGCCCACGGTGAGCTCCGGTGCGACCAGGAAGGAACTGACGATAGCGGCCAGCAGCGCGGGAGCGCTCACGAGTGTGACGAGGAGCCGTTCGGGCTGCGCTGGGCGACGACCGCTTGCCGCAGGAAGCCAGGCCGTATGCTGCACGACGCCGGAGAGCGAGGTCACGATCGCAACCGCGAAGATGGCCGCGCCGGTTTCGAAGGAGGCAACGAGGCTCGAGGCGAGCACGGCGGTGCCGATGGGAATCGCGAGGTACCCGACGAGGCTCGCTGCGCGGAGGCGCGAAAGGCGATACCAGGCGATGAACGCGACACCGCTCGCGAGGAGCACGATTCCCCAGTATCGAGCCCCGTCGACTGAGGCGACACCGAAGAGGTCGTTGGCCCGGATGGCGAAGGCGTCCAGATAGGTGAGGACGAGGGCGAAGACGGCGACGGCTTCGCTGCTTGCACGGAGTGATCGGCGTCGCAGGATGCCAGCGGTTGCGAAGGCAGCCACCGTCACGCTCGCAATGATGATCGAGCGCCAGACCAAGCCGTAGTTGATGAAGGCGTACACCATGAAGAAGATGGCGAAGACCGACAGGAGCGAGATCCCCGTCACGAGCAGGGCCACCTGCACGCCTGAGCGGCGCGGACCACGGGCGTCCGGGTCGCCGGCCCGCGGGTCTCGGTCCGGTTCGCGGTCACCGGAGGGGCCAATTCTCGGGGCCGGCGCCAACGGGACATCCGCCTGGGCCGGGACGAGCGTCGCCGGCGCCGCAGTCAGGGGAGGCGGCGCGGGTTCGACGTCGTGCCTCGGCGTCGCGCGCATCGTTGCGATGAGGGAGGCACGCTCGTCGAGCAGGGCGGCGGCCCGGAACGAGAGCTCGGCGAGCTCTGCCGCTCGCTCGTGGGAGAGGTCAAGGCCGCAGCGGTGGCAGGTGGCGGATCGAAGGGAGGCGAAGCAGGAAGGGCACCTCGTCGTATCCCGCAGGAAAGCGCGAGCTGCCGACAAGTCCTGCCTGAGCGCGCCGTGGTTCTGTTCTGTTGCTTCCACCTGATGCCTTCCGCGTCAACTGGTCTGACCCTAGCGGCGGGGAAAGGTCACGGCAGCGATCCCGCACACGAATGTGGAGAACGTCGTGGAACCCGTGCGGTGGAGAGGTGCAGCTAGGGGCGCCCCACGAGCGGGGTGCGGTAGGTCGACGAGACCTGGATCTCCGGGCGGGGAGGCTGCACCTCATTGGTCCACATGAGGCCGTTCCACCAGCGGACCTGGGGGAGGCCGAGCGGGTCGTGGTACCAGCCAGCGGGGGCGGTCGAGGTGACGGCGCTGTCGAATGTTGCGGTAGAAGACATCGGGTGGCTCCTGAGGGCATTGCTCGGGCAGGTTCGGGGCCTTGCCGAGCTCGGGTGGGGTAGCTCGATGCTAGCCCCCAGTAGGGGGGACATTGCAATATGCGGAGGGGTACATTTTGCCCCGCGGACGGGGGCCACGATTTCGTGAAATCCGCTCGCAGCCACCTTTGAGCAAGCTGTGGTCGCCTGTGACCGGCACGCCGCTGGGCTGCCGGAAAGGGATGCCGGAATGCAGCCGATGCTCGACGCCACCGCAGTCTCGACCCCGGAGCGGTCGGAGCGCGAAATCCGGGTGGCTTCAGTTCCGGCGAACCACGTCTATGTTCGGCACATCGCCCCGGAGGGGAGCCAGGATGCCGGGGTGCCGAATGTGACGAGGCTGCCCGATCCCGATCCCTCTGACCCCCAGCGATCGACTATCTCGACGTGGTGGCCTCCCGTCATGCTCGATCCCGCCTGGGTGCGGGACGCCGAGGGGGTTGACATCTTCCACGTGCACTTCGGCTTCGACTCGCGCTCGCCCGCCGCCCTCCGCGAACTCGTCGCCGAACTGCGCCGCAGGGGCATCCCGCTCGTCTATACCGTGCATGACCTTCGCAATCCGCATCACGACACCACCACGGAGCATGACGCGCAGCTCGACGCGCTCATCCCGGCAGCGGATGCCCTCATCACTCTCACAGAGGGCGCGGCCAAGGAGATCGCGACCAGATGGGGGCGCACGGCCCACGTGCTGCCGCATCCGCATGTCGTCGACCTGGGCACGGCGGCGCGCTTGCGCCTGGAGAAGCCTGTCAGCGATGGGGACTTCAGGGTGGGCGTGCACGTCAAGAGCCTGCGGGCGGGGATGGACCCGCTTCCAGTCATAAGGACGCTCTCCGCCACGGTTGCTCGACTCGACGACGCCGTGCTGCAGGTCGACGGCCACCGTGACGTGCTGGAGGCTGACGGAGCGAGATACTCGAGGGAGCTCGCAGAATTTCTCCGCGCGGAGGCGGACGCTGGGCGGGTCGACCTTCGCATCCACGACTACTTCTCAGACGACGAGCTGTGGCACTACCTCGCGTCACTCGATGTGAGTGTGCTGCCGTACCGACACGGCACGCACTCCGGCTGGCTTGAGGCGTGCCGCGATCTGGGCACCACGGTGGTGGCGCCGACGTGTGGCTACTACGCAGACCAGGGGCCAGTGCTCAGCTATGGGCATGACCGCTCGGGATTCGATGGCGAGGCGCTGGCGGAGGCGATCCGTCTCGCATACGCGGAGCGCCCCGACTTCAGCGCGTCGCTCGACTCGAGACGTGAGCAGAGGAACATGCTGGCGCGGGAGCACGCGCGCATCTACTCGGAGCTCCTCTCATGAGCGCAACCCTGCGGGTGTGCCTCGTCGCGTCGAGCCGCTATCCCGTCGCGGAGCCCTTCGCGGGCGGGCTTGAGGCCCACACACACCTGTTGGCGCGCGAGCTCATCGCTCGCGGCCACGAGGTTTGCATGTTTGCCGCGCCCGGGTCCGACGACTCCCTCAACGTGCGCCTCCTCGATGTCGAGCCGTTCACGCCGAGCGAGGTGGCGCGTCGGGATGCGAACGCCATGCCGGATGCCTGGATGAGGGAGCATCACGCCTACCTCGGACTCATGCTCAGGCTCGGCAGGGGAGAGTTCGGCCCCTTCGATGTCGTGCACAACAACAGCCTGCATCACCTCCCGGTCGCGCTTGCAGAGTTCGCCGGATGCCCGATCGTCACGACGCTCCACACGCCGCCCACCCCGTGGCTGGAGTCGGCTGCCGCGTTCGCGCAGGGTGACGCCTCTTTCACTGCGGTGAGTGCTCACACCGCGCGGCAGTGGTCTCACGTGGCGGACGCGACTGTCGTGCACAACGGTGTCGATCTCACCCGATGGACCCCTGGACCGGGCGGGGACTCCGCCATCTGGTTCGGCCGGATGGTGCCCGAGAAAGCGCCGCACCTGGCAGCAGTGGCGGCGAAGAAGGCCGGGCTCGCTCTCGATATCGTCGGGCCGCTGTCCGACCCGGACTATTTCGCGGTCGAGGTCGAGCCGCTGCTCGGCGGGCGCATCCGGTACCTGGGTCATCTGCGGCACGATGCACTCGCCTCCGCCATCGGGGCAGCGTCGCTTGCGGTTGCGACGCCGGAGTGGGACGAGCCCTACGGTCTCGTCGTGGCAGAGGCGCTCGCCTGCGGGACCCCCGTCGCCGCATTCGAGCGTGGCGCGATCTCCGAGATCGTCGACGAGTCGAGCGGATGCCTCGCGAGGCCGGGCGACGTCGACTCGCTCGCGCACGCGATGGTCGCGGCCACTCGACTCAGCAGGGCGGACGCGCGCCGACGTGCTGAGGACTTCTGCTCGATGACGCGCATGGTCGATGAGTACGAGGAGATCTACCGTAACTCCGCCCGTCTCGCTGCGGCATGATCGGCTACTACATCCACCACCAGGGTCGTGGACACCTGCACCGCGCCCTCGCGATCTCGGCCGAACTGGATGAGCCCGTCACGGGGCTGTCGTCGCTGGAGCGTCCCGCCGAGTGGCAGGGCGAGTGGGTGCAACTCGCGCGGGACGATGAAGGCGGCAACCCGGTCGAAACGACCGCCGGTGGCGTGCTGCACTGGGTGCCGCTGCACGACGCCGGACTCGCGGCCCGCATGGCCGCCGTCTCCCATTGGATCGACCGGACGCATCCGCGGGCGGTCGTCGTCGATGTCTCGGTCGAGGTGGCGCTGCTCTGCCGCCTGCACGGCGTGCCGGTCGTGACTGTTGCGATGCCGGGGGAGCGCAGCGACGTGCCGCACGCGCTCGGTTACGCTGCGTCATCCGCCCTGATCGGAGCCTGGCCGGCGAGCGCGAGGGGCATCTTCAGCTCCGAAGACTCAACAGAGGCGAAGGTGAGGCCCGTCGGTGGAATCTCCAGGTTCGCTGGCCGGCCGATCGCCGGAGAGCCGGATGAGAGGCGCGTGCTCGTGCTCCTCGGTCGCGGCGGCGATTCCGTCGATGTGTCCGCACTTGAGGCAGCCCAGCGCGAGACTCCGGATTGGCAGTGGCAGATCGTGGGCGGCGACGGGGGAGCGTGGGTCGATGACCCGTGGGAACTCATCTGCCGCGCGACCGTCGTTGTCACCCACGCTGGCCAGAACTCGGTGGCGGATGTCGCAGCGGCCCGCCGGCCCGCCGTGATCCTGCCGCAGCGGCGGCCCCATGACGAGCAGGCGGCCACCGCACGCGTGCTGGCTCGGGATGAATGGCCCGCGACCGTCATCCGGGAGTTCCCGAGCACGGGCTGGAACGAACTCCTCGCGACCACGCAGGGCCTCGACGGCGCGCTCTGGAGCGAATGGACCGACGGCTCGGGGGCGTCAGGCGCGGCCGAGGTCATCCGCTCCGTTGCGGGACTGGGAACGTGACGCGACTCGCCGTCGTGACGATCGCCCATGGGCGCCATGACCACCTCCGGATGCAGCACCTCGGCATCGCCGCGAGCCATCGCCTTCCTGATGACCACATCGTGGTCGCGATGGACGATCCCGATCTTCTGCGCTGGCGTCCTGTTCGCGCCCCGGCACCGCATGTCGTGCCCATTGCCCGCGACCGGCTCGGGCTTCCGCTCGCGGCCGCACGCAACCTGGGCGCCGAGGTCGCAATCGCCCGCGGGGCCGACGTTCTCGTGTTCCTCGACGTGGATTGCATTCCCGGCCCTGAGCTCGTGCCCGCGTACCTTCTGGCTGCGCTCAATGGCGAGACCCGCAACGACCTCCTGTGCGGGCCGGTCGCATATCTTCCTCCCCCTCCACCCGGTGGATACCGCCTCGATGAGCTGGATGCCATGGCGCCCCCGCATCCGGCACGCCCCGCTCCTGCGCCGGGCACGGTCGAGCGGGGCGGCGACCACCGGCTGTTCTGGTCGCTCTCGTTCGCGGTGACGCGAGACACGTGGCGTCGGATCGGCGGCTTCCACGCCGACTACGTGGGCTACGGGGGAGAGGACACCGACTTCGCGAGGGTGGCCGCTGAGCGGGGCGTCGAGATCGCGTGGCTCGGCTCAGCGCGCGCCTATCACCAGCACCACGCCGTGGAATCCCCTCCCGTGCGCCACCTCGACGACATCCTTCGCAACGGGGCGATCTACGCGGAGCGCTGGGGAGAATGGCCCATGGAGGGCTGGTTCGAGGGCTTCGAGCGTCTCGGACTCGTCGAACGCGACGGGCCAGGGTGGCGAGCCACCTCGAAGGGAGCCGACGCATAGGCGAGCCACCGCGCTATTGGAGGGGATGACGGGAATCGAACCCGCGTAATCAGTTTGGAAGACTGAGGCTCTACCATTGAGCTACATCCCCGCGGCCCCCGGAATCCGGGTGCGCCCAGCAATACTAATACATCCGCGTCGGCGCATTTGTGCCCCTGTGCGTCGGCCGGGACACCGTCGGCTAGACTTGCCGAGGCCCTTTTATGGGATGCCGGCATAATCCCGGGGCGTAGCTCAGGTTGGTAGAGCGCTCGGTTTGGGACCGAGAGGTCGCAGGTTCAAATCCTGTCGCCCCGACATATTTCCCACGTTTCACTCGTCGACAACGAACACCCAGGAGAAAGCAGCAACGTGAAGACCACGCTGGAGAAGCTGAACCCGACGCGCGCGAAGCTCGTCATCTCGATCAGCCCCGAAGACCTCAAGCCCAGCATCGACAAGGCGTACAAGGCCATCGCGGAGCAGATCAGCATCCCGGGCTTCCGCAAGGGCAAGGTTCCCCCGGCGATCATCGACCAGCGTGTCGGCCGTGCCGAGGTGCTCAACCAGGCGGTCAACGAGGGTCTCGACGGTTTCTACCGCACCGCTGCGGAGGAGCACTCGCTGCGTCCCCTCGGTCGTCCCGAGGCGGATGTCACGGCGCTTCCCGAGCTGAAGGACTTCTCCGGCGACCTCGAGGTCACCGTCGAGGTCGACGTGCGCCCCGAGTTCACGCTGCCGAGCCTTGAAGGGCTCGAGCTCACGGTTGACGCCGTCGAGGTCAGCGATGAGGAGGTCGAGGAGGAGCTGAATGGCCTGCTCGCTCGCTTCGGCACGCTCGTGACGGTCGAGCGCCCCGCGAAGACGGGTGACTTCGCCCAGATCGACCTCGTGGCCACGATCGATGGCAACGAGGTGGACACCGCCAAGGGCATCTCGTACGAGGTCGGCTCCGGCGAACTCATCGAGGGCATCGACGAGGCCCTCGACACGCTGACCGCTGGCGAGACCACGACCTTCGAGGCACCCCTGCTCGGCGGAGACAACGCCGGCCAGAACGCGCTCATCACCGTGACGCTGAACGCCGTCAAGGAGCGCGAGCTGCCCGCAGCCGACGATGACTTCGCGCAGATCGCGAGCCAGTTCGACACGATCGACGAGCTCAAGGCAGACCTGCGCGAGCAGCTCGGCAAGCGCAAGGCCATGGGCCAGGGCACGCAGGCTCGCGACCAGATCGTCGACAAGCTCCTCGAGCAGGTCGAGATCCCCGTCCCCGAGAAGCTCGTCGAAGACGAGGTGCACCGTCACCTCGAGAACGAGAACCGCCTGGAGGACGACGAGCACCGCGCAGAGGTCAAGGAGTCGAGCGAGAAGACGTTCCGCACCCAGATCCTGCTCGACGCGGTCGTCGAGGCCGAAGAGGTCAAGGTCGGCCAGAACGAGCTGACCCAGTACCTCATCCAGGGTGCCGCCCAGTACAACATGGAGCCCGGCGAGTTCATCCAGATCCTCGACCAGAACGGTCAGATCCCCGGCATGATCGGTGAGGTCGCGCGCGGCAAGGCGCTCGCAAAGGTCCTGGCCAAGGCGAAGGTCGTCGACAGCAACGGTGCGGAGGTCGACCTCTCGGCCTTCACCGCTGGAATCGATGACGCGGGCGACGACGTCGAGTTCCCTGCGATGCCTGAGGGTGGCACCGACAGCCACGGCCGCGAGCCGGGTCACGAGCACTACGGGCACAGCCACGCCTGATCGCGAATAGTTTGAGCCGAGGGCCCGCGCGAGTGATCGCGCGGGCCCGTGTCATATTCCGAGCGAGGCTGCGTTTCGCCACGTAGTTTGTTGGGATGACGCGACGCCCTGATAAACACGAGCCATCGACCCTCCGAGACCTCAGCCGGGCGGTGCACGCGGGCAATGCGGTCGACGCGGGCACGGGTGCGGTGCGCACCCCGATCGTCATGGCGAACTCCTATGCGCTGCCCGAGGATCCCAGCTCGATCAGCTGGTCGTCCGCCGAGGCGACCATCTACACCCGCAACGGTGCCGCGAACCAGAAGCTGCTCCAGCAGAAGCTTGCGCTCCTCGACCACGGGGAGGATTCGGTGGTGCTCGCGAGCGGGGTCGCCGCCCTCCACGCGGTGTTCTTCACATTCCTGCGCACGGGTGACCACGCGATCATCGCCGACCAGACCTACGAGGCGAGCTTTCGGCTCTTCGACGAGCTGCTCCCCGAGAAGTACGGCATCGAGGCGAGCTTCGTCGACACCTCCGACCTCGAGGCGGTTCGCGCGGCCGTCCGGCCCAACACGAAGCTGATCCATACGGAGACGATCGCTAACCCCACGACACGGCTGGCGGATGTCGCGGCCCTCGCCGACATCGCACATGACGCCGGCGCCCTCCTCAGTGTCGACTCGACCTTCACGCCGCCACCGCTCTCAGTGCCGCTGGATGACGGTGCCGACCTCGTCGTGCACTCGCTCACGAAGTACATCAACGGGCACGGCGACGCCATGGGCGGTTCCGTCGCGGGCGCCGCCGAGCTCATTGGCCGCATCAAGGCGGATGCCATGGTCGATGTCGGAGGAGTCATCAGCCCCTTCAACGCGTGGCTCATCACGCGGGGTTCGGTGACGCTGCCCCTGCGCATCCGGCAGCACGTCGCATCCGCTCTTCGCGTCGCGGAGTTCCTCGACGCCGACCCGCGCGTGGCGTACACGTACTACCCGGGCCTCAGCTCGCACCCGCAGCACCAGCTCGCCCGGCGCGTGCTGCCGCACGGCTTCGGGGGTGTCATGGCCTTCGCGGTCGATGGCGACGCCGACACGCAGAACCGTTTCGTATCGCAGCTCCGCGTGATCACGTCCGCGGTGTCGCTCGGGCACGACGAATCGCTCATCGTGCACGTCGGCACCTCGGGCCCTCGCGTCGCCCACTATCCGGAGGAGTTCCGCCGCTACGGGCACCTGAGGCTCTCGATCGGCCTGGAGGACGCCGACGACCTCATCGATGACCTGCGCTCCGCCCTCGACGCGACATTCTGACGCGCGATCTGCCGACAGCGAACGCGGCCCGGGAGGTGGGTTGCCTAACGGTAGATTCGACATACGCGATAACTGGAATGGAGCGTAGCCAATGGCCCAACCGGCACTGGTCAGCAGTGTTTTCGACCAACTCCTCAAGGACCGCATCGTCTGGCTCGGGTCAGAGGTGCGCGACGACAACGCGAACGAGATCTGCGCAAAGATCCTCCTCCTCGCGGCAGAGGACCCGAAGCGCGACATCTACCTCTACATCAACTCGCCCGGTGGCTCGATCACGGCCGGCATGGCGATCTACGACACCATGAAGTTCGTGCCAAACGACATCGTCACGGTGGGCATCGGCCTCGCCGCATCGATGGGGCAGTTCCTGCTCTCCTCTGGCACGAAGGGCAAGCGCTACATCACGCCCAACGCCCGCGTCCTTCTGCACCAGCCCTCCGGTGGATTCGGCGGCACGGCAGCTGACATCCAGACGCAGGCCAAGGTCATCCTCGACATGAAGAAGCGCATGGCCGAGCTGACGGCCGAGCAGACCGGCAAGTCGGTTGAGCAGATCCTTAAGGACGGCGACCGCGACAACTGGTTCACCGCCCAGGAGGCCCTCGAGTACGGCTTCGTCGACCACCTGCGCGAGTTCGCCTCGGATGTCGCCGGCGGCGGCGGCACCGACGTCGAGGCGTCCATCGCCGAGTCGAAGGAATAGGGGCTCACCATGGAATTCACGACACCGACAGGACACGCATCAATGCTCAATGCACCAGGTGGCATGGCTCGCCCGGCTGAGTCGCGCTACATCCTCCCGACCTTCGAGGAGCGCACCGCCTACGGCTACAAGCGCCAGGACCCCTACGCCAAGCTCTTCGAGGACCGCATCATCTTCCTCGGCGTGCAGATCGACGACGCCTCGGCCGATGACATCATGGCGCAGCTCCTCGTGCTCGAGAGCCAGGACCCCGACCGCGACATCGTCATGTACATCAATTCGCCGGGTGGCTCCTTCACCGCCATGACGGCGATCTACGACACGATGCAGTACGTGCGCCCGCAGATCCAGACTGTCGTCCTGGGGCAGGCCGCGTCGGCGGCGGCGGTCATCCTCGCGGCGGGCACCCCCGGCAAGCGCCTCGCGCTGCCGAACGCGCGCGTGCTGATCCACCAGCCCTCGGCGGGTGACGCGGGTCGCGGCCAGGCCTCCGACATCGAGATCCAGGCGCGGGAGATCCTCCGCATGCGCGAGTGGCTCGAGGAGACGATCGCAAGCCACTCCAACCGCACCAAGGAGCAGGTGAACCAGGACATCGAGCGCGACAAGATTCTCAGCGGACATGAGGCGCTCGAGTACGGCCTCGTCGACCAGGTGCTCACGTCGCGCAAGAACCTGCCGGCGATCACCAAGTAGGTATCGACCGTGAGGGCCCCGTCGCAGTCGCGGCGGGGCCCTTCGCATCCCGCGGCGTCTCAGGGCGCGCGGATGACGACGGATGCAGCGGGATGTCACTGGATCGGGTTAGGCTCGTATCCACTGTCCCGATCGATGGAGGAGGGGGCGCATGGCGCGAATTGGCGAGAGTGCCGACCTGCTCAAGTGTTCTTTCTGCGGAAAGAGCCAGAAGCAGGTCCAGCAGCTCATTGCGGGCCCCGGCGTATACATCTGCGACGAATGTGTCGAACTGTGCAACGAGATCATCGAGGAGCGCCTCGCTGAAGCCGGCGAGGTGGCCACGAGTGAGTTCGACCTGCCCAAGCCGCGCGAGATCTACGGCTTCCTCGAGGAGTATGTGATCGGCCAGGAGAAGGCCAAGAAGGCACTCTCCGTCGCCGTCTACAACCACTACAAGCGCGTCCGCGCCCGCAACACCATCGCGCCGGCCGACGCCGCCGTCGACGATGTGGAGATCGCAAAGTCCAACATCCTGCTGATCGGTCCCACGGGCTGTGGCAAGACCTACCTCGCGCAGACGCTCGCCAAGCGATTGAACGTGCCCTTCGCGGTCGCGGATGCCACCGCGCTGACCGAGGCGGGCTACGTCGGCGAAGACGTCGAGAACATCCTCCTGAAGCTCATCCAGGCCGCCGACTACGACGTCAAGCGTGCCGAGACGGGCATCATCTACATCGACGAGATCGACAAGATCGCGCGCAAGGCCGAGAACCCCTCGATCACGCGCGATGTCTCTGGCGAGGGCGTGCAGCAGGCGCTGCTGAAGATCATCGAGGGCACCGTCGCCTCCGTTCCGCCGCAGGGCGGGCGCAAGCATCCGCACCAGGAGTTCATCCAGGTCGACACGACCAACGTGCTCTTCATCGTGGCGGGCGCGTTCGCAGGCCTCGAGGAGATCATCTCCCAGCGCGCGGGCAAGAAGGGCATCGGCTTCGGTGCGCCCCTGCACAGCAAGGGCGACGAGGTCAACCTCTTCAGCGAGGTGCTGCCGGAAGACCTGCACAAGTTCGGCCTCATCCCCGAGTTCATCGGGCGCCTGCCCGTCGTGACCACGGTCACGCCGCTCGACCAGGTCGCGCTCATGGACATCCTCACGCAACCGAAGAATGCGCTTGTCAAGCAGTACCAGCGCATGTTCGAGCTCGACGGTGTCGAGCTCGAGTTCGAGCCCGACGCGCTCGAGTCGATCGCCGATCTCGCGGTCCTGCGCCAGACGGGCGCCCGCGGATTGCGCTCGATCATGGAGGAGGTGCTCGGTTCGATCATGTTCGACGTGCCCTCCGACGATGACATCGCCCGCGTCGTGGTAACGCGCGACGCAGTGCTGAGTGGAGCAGCGCCGACGATCGTGCCGCGCACGCAGAGGCGCCAGGAGAAGTCTGCCTAGTACGGCGGGAGCGGGAGTCCCCCTGCTCCAGCCGGTCTCCACCGGGTTCGTCGCCGCGATCAGTGGCTTCGCATCGTCGTTCGCACTGGTGATCGCCGGACTGCACGCCGTCGGCGCCAGCGATGCGCAGGCGTCGTCTGGACTGCTGGCCCTCTGCGTCGCATCCGGGCTCATCACCATCCTCTTGTCGTGGCGTTTCCGCCAACCCATCTCGGTCGTCTGGTCTACCCCCGGCGCGGCAGTATTGATCGCTGCCAGCGGTGGCGAAGTCAGCTTTGCCAGTGCCGTCGGTGCATTCATCGTGTGCGGAGTCCTGATCGCACTGTGTGGGCTCTGGCCCTGGCTCGGGCGTGCAGTGACCCGCATCCCTACGCCCCTCGCGAGCGCGATGCTGGCCGGGATCCTGCTGCCGATCTGCCTTGCGCCCATCACAGCCGTGGTGGAACACCCCCTCCTCGCGAGCCCCATCGTGCTGGTCTGGGCACTCTTGCTGCGCTTGGCGCCGCGGTGGGCGGTGCCGGCCGCAATGGCAGTCGCGGTCGCGGTCATCCTTGCCAGCGCGGGCACGGAGTGGCTCTCGCGTGACGGCCTGGCACCCGTGCTCGTGCCGGTGCTGCCCGAGTTCGATCCGCTCGTCGTCGTCAGCCTGGGCCTGCCCCTGTTCATCGTCACGATGGCGGGACAGAACGTTCCCGGTTTCGTGGTCATGAAGAGCTTCGGCTACGAGCCCCCGCCGCGTGCGGTCTTCATTTCGACTGGCCTCGGAACGGTGGCCGGGAGCGTGCTCGGGGGTCACGCGATCAACCTCGCCGCCATCACGGCCGCCATCGCCGCGAGCCCCGAGGCGCACCCGGACCGGCACCGGCGCTGGGTCGCGGCTGCGAGCAGCGGTGCCGTGTTCATCGCGCTGGGGCTGGGCGCGGGGGTCGCCACAGCGGTCGTCTCTGCCGCCCCTGCCATCCTCATCATCGCTGTGGCCGGGCTCGCCGTGCTGGGGGCGCTCGTGAGTTCCGTGAGCTCGGCGCTGGATGACGCGCGACACCGCACGGCAGCCATCGCGACGTTTCTCGTGACGGCGTCGGGACTGACCTTCCTCGGCATCGGGGCCGCATTCTGGGGCCTCCTGGTGGGCGCGGCGCTTATGGCCTGGTTCTCCTGGGGTCGAGGGCGCAAATAGGCTGACGGTGTGAGCGAAGACACGGCAGCGCGCGAGCGCTACACCCATGGACACCACGAGAGCGTTCTCAGGTCGCACACCTGGCGCACGGTCGACAACTCTGCCGCGTATCTCGCGCCCGAGCTGAGTCCAGGCATGTCGGTGCTCGACATCGGCAGCGGTCCCGGCACGATCACAATCGACCTGGCCCGTCGGGTTGCTCCTGGCCGGGTCGTTGGGCTTGACGCGGCGCCTGAGATCGTCGAGCAGGCGAGGGCGCTCGCGCGCGAACAGGGCGTCGACAATGTCGAGTTCGTGGTCGGGAGTGCCTACGAGACGGGCTTGCCCGAAGCATCCTTCGAGGTCGTGCATACGCACCAGACGCTGCAGCACCTGGCCGATCCGATCGCCGCCCTGAGGGAGATGCGGCGGGTCGTCACGCCGGACGGTGTCGTCGCTGCTCGCGATGTGGACTATGCGGGCACCGTGGTGCACCCAAGCTCGGCAGGGCTCACGGCGTGGGCGGAGCTGTACCAGCGTGTTGCCCGCCGTAACGCAGGCGAGCCGGACGCGGGCCGACGCCTCAAGGAATGGGCTCGCGCGGCGGGCTTCACGCGCATCGAGAGCTCGGCCTCGATCTGGTGCTTCGCATCCGATGAAGAGCGCGAGTGGTGGGGCGGCCTGTGGCGAGATCGCGCACTTGAGTCCGCCTTCGCCGTGAGCGCACTGGAGCACGGCCTGGCAAGTCCGGCTGACCTGAAGGGAATCTCGGAGGCATGGGCTGCCTGGGCCGTTGACCCTGACGGGTGGATGGGAATGCCGCACGGCGAGGTGCTCTGCCGCGGCTGATCTTCCGCGCTGGCTATCCGGCCGGGGTGACGAGGACCCCGCCCGCCGCGTCGAGCATCACGACCGTGCCGTCGTCGAGCTCGGCGATGGGGCGGCCCTCGAGCCAGGTGAGGGTCCAGCGCCACGTCGTGGGGTCGAAAGTCTCGGAGGCGAGCGCAAGGAGTTCCTCGTCCACTCCGCGGATCGCGTCGCGCACGGGCGCAGGCAGCCGGTCGGGGCTCTCAGCCCCGACCGACCAGCGTGTGCCGAGCTGCATCAGGACGGCTGCTCTTCCAGGACGATGTCGATGACGGCGAGCTCCTCGCCGACCACGAAGCTCAACTCGGCGATGCGTCCAACGGCCTTGAGGTCGTCCTCCGCGAGTCGCAGGAGCGAGAGCTGCTCCTCCGGTGCGGCAATCGTCGCGGAGGTGACGGGCGTCTTCTGCGAGGCCTTGGCATCCGTCTTCGCGCGCCGGATGCCGATCAGGGCGGCGCTCACGGCGGGCAGGATTCCGGTGGGAGCCTCAGTGCCGCGCGGCGCGGGCCACTCGGCTGCGTGGATCGAGGACTCGTGCGTCCACGACCACACCTCCTCGGTTGCGAAGGGAAGGAACGGCGCGAGCAGGCGCAGCATCGTGTCGACGGCGGCGCGGAGCGTGAGCACCGCGCTGGCCTGCCCCTCGGGCGTCGAAGCGCCGTAGGCGCGTTCCTTGACCAGCTCGAGGTAGTCGTCGCAGAAGGTCCAGAAGAACTGCTCGGTCGTCTCGAGCGCACGCGCGTGGTCGAATTCATCGAACGCATGCGTCGCTGTGGCGATCACCTGGTCGAGTTCCGCCAGCACGTCCCGGTCGAGCGGGTTCGTGATGTCGTGCTCCCCGCCCGGCAGTTCGTAGGAGTAGGCGAACTTGGATGCGTTGAGCACCTTGATCGCGAGTCGGCGGCCGATCTTGATCTGCTTGGGGTTCTGCGGGTCGAACGCGGCATCCGTTCCGAGCCGGCTCGAGGCAGCCCAGTAGCGCACCGCGTCGGAACCGTGGTCGTCGAGCATGCCCGCGGGCGTGACGACGTTGCCCTTCGACTTCGACATCTTCTTGCGGTCGGGGTCGACGATGAAGCCCGAGATCGCGGCGTGCTTCCACGGCGCGACGCCGTCATGCTCGAGGTGCGAACGCAGCGCGGTCGAGAACAGCCAGGTGCGGATGATGTCCTGGCCCTGGGGGCGCAGGTCGTAGGGAAACACGAGGTTGAAGAGCTCGGGGTCTGTTTCCCAGCCGCCCGCGAGTTGCGGGGTCAGGGAGGAGGTGGCCCAGGTGTCCATGACGTCGATCTCGCCGATGAAGCCGCCGGGCACGCCACGCTGTGACTCCTCGAAGCCGGGGGCGGCATCCGACGAGGGGTCGACGGGGAGCTGCGCCTCGCTCGGCACGATGGGGGAGTCGAAGACGGGGTTGCCGTCGCCATCGAGCGGATACCACACGGGGATCGGCACACCGAAGAAGCGCTGGCGGCTGATGAGCCAGTCACCATTGAGTCCGTTGACCCAGTTTTCGTAGCGCACCCGCATGAAGTCGGGGTGCCAGTCGATTTGCTTGCCGAGGGCGACGAGCGCGTCGCGAAGGGCCTCGTCGCGCCCGCCGTTGGTGATGTACCACTGTCGCGTCGACACGATCTCGAGGGGCTTGTCACCCTTCTCGAAGAACTTCACGGGGTGGGTGATTGCCTTGGCCTCGCCGATCATCTCGCCGGATGCCTGCAGCAGCTCAACGATGGTCTTTTTGGCGCTGAACACTGTCTTGCCGGCAAGCTGCGCGTAGGCCTCGCGTCCAGCCGCACTCGTGATCGCGTCGGGTGCCTCACTCACGACGCGGCCGTCGAAGCCGATGATCGCGCGGTTCGGCAGGTCGAGTTCGCGCCACCAGATGACGTCGGTCAGGTCGCCGAAGGTGCAGATCATGGCGATGCCAGACCCCTTGTCCTTCTGCGCGAGGCGGTGGGCCACGACGGGAACCTCGACGTCGAAGAGGGGCGTGCGCACGGTTGTGCCGAAGAGCGCCTGGTAGCGCTCGTCGTCCGGATGCGCGACGAGGGCGACACAGGCCGGCAGCAGTTCCGGCCGGGTCGTCTCGATGTGGATGTCGCCCTCGGGCCCGTGGAACGCGAGCCGGTGGTAGGCGCCGGGCTGCTCCTTGTCCTCAAGCTCGGCCTGGGCGACGGCGGTACGGAAGGTGACATCCCAGAGGGTGGGCGCATCAGCCTGGTAGGCCTCGCCGCGCTCAAGGTTGCGCAGGAACGCGCGCTGTGCGGTGGCCTGCGCCTCGGGCGAGATCGTGCGGTAGGTCTGGCTCCAGTCGACGCTGAGGCCGAGCTTGCGCCACAGGTCTTCGAACTGCTTCTCGTCTTCGACCGTCAGGCGCTCGCACAGCTCAACAAAGTTGCGACGGCTGATCGGCAGCTGGTCGGCTGCCTTGGAACTCTTGTTGTCCCCGCCCTCGAAGGGCGGCGTGAAGTCCGGGTCATAGGGGAGCGTGGGGTCGCAGCGCACGCCGTAGTAGTTCTGCACGCGGCGCTCGGTCGGCAGGCCGTTGTCGTCCCAGCCCATGGGGTAGAAGACGGTGCGGCCACGCATCCGCTGGTAGCGCGCGACGACGTCGGTGTGCGTGTAGCTGAAGACGTGCCCGATGTGGAGTGAACCCGACGCCGTGGGCGGGGGAGTGTCGATCGAGAAGATGTTCTCGCGCGTCGCTGAGTCACGATCGAAACGGTAGGTGCCCTTCTCCTCCCAGCGCGGGCCCCACTTCTGCTCGAGACCTTCGAGGGCGGGCTTGTCGGGGATGGCGTCGGCCATGGGATGCTCCGGTTCGATGTGTGCGGCACCGTGTCTGTGCTGAGGTGCCTGAGTGTCAGGTCATCCCATGCTATCGGAGGCCCTTTCGTGCTGCGGGCGTCGCCCCGCCTCAGCGGCCGTGCTGGTACCCCGCGAGAATCGGTGTGACCGTCGCATCGATGTAGGTCGAGAGGGCGCCCCTCTGCGGCCCGGCGGCGGCCCACGACTGGGTCGCGGCGACGCACGCGGCCATGACGGCGTACGCGACGGCCTGCGCCATGTCGCTCGCGACCCCGCGCTCGACGAGGAAGGTGCGGATGCCGCGGGCCGCGGCCACGAAGCGAGTGACGGCGGAGGCCTGGAGTTCGTGCACGCCGCCGATCAGTTCCCGTTGCGTCAGCGCGAAAGGCACGGCGTCTGCGCCGTAATCCGCGCCCAGCGTGAGCAGCACGTCACGCAGCGCGGGCAGCGGTTCGCTGCCCGGCTTATGCGCCGCGAGCTCCTCCGCAAGCCGAGCGAGGGCATCGTCGAGCTCGACCCAGAAGACATCGCCCTTCGCGTCGAAGTAGTTGAAGAAGGTGTTGCGGCTGACGCCCGCCCTCCGCGTGATGTGCTCAACGGTGGTGCCGGCGTAGCCCTGCTCGAGGAAGAGCTCGAATGCCGCGTCCTGGAGCATCTCCCGCGAGGCCGCGGGCGGACGACCCTTGCCTGTTGCGCGTGCGCTCGTCATGACCGCTGATTCCTCTCGAGACGGGGTGTGGATTCCACGAGTTGCCCTGTGTGCTCGTGCTGCGGCGAGGCGAACACCGTCGTCGCGTCACCCTCCTCCACGATCATGCCCGCACGCATGACGGCGATGCGGTCGCTCATGTGCTGCACCACTCCGAGGTCGTGTGAGATGAAGAGGTAGGCGAGCCCGTGTTCGCGCTGCAGCTCATCGAGCAGGTCGAGCACCTGCGCCTGCACCGAGACGTCGAGGGCCGAGACGGGTTCGTCGCAGATGAGCACCTCGGGCCGGGGAGCGAGGGCGCGGGCGATCGCGACCCGCTGGCGCTGCCCGCCCGAGAGATGCAGTGGTCGGCGTGTCAGCACGGAGCTCGGCAGGCCGACCGAGTCGAGCAGTTCCGTGACCCGATGGGGCGCATTCGCATCCCTCGGGTGTAGCGCGTCGCGCAGGATGCGCTGCACCGTGTGACGCGGGTCGAAGGAGCTGAGTGGGTCTTGGTAGACGGCGCCGAGCATCCGTCGTCGTGGCCGTCGTAGGCGCTCCGGGATGCCGCTGAACCGCTCACCGGCGAGGTCGACCGCGCCTTCATCGGGCGTCGCAAGGCCGAGGAGCATGCGCGCGACGGTCGTCTTGCCCGAGCCGGACTCTCCGACGAGACCGAGGGTGCTGCCGCGCCGAAGCGAGATCGAGACATCGTCCACCGCGAGGAGCGGTGCCTGATGCCGGCGTGGGAACGACTTGCTGAGTCCGCGCGCCTCCAGCACGATCGGCCCGGTCGAGGGCGACGGCGCCGCCGTGTTCCGTGTGCCGCCTGCATCGCTCGGCGCGGTGAGCGGTGCGCCCCGAGGGACCCCCGACGGCACTGAACGGATGAGTGCGCGCGTGTAGTCATGCCGAGGAGAATCCAGCACCTCGCCGACGCTGCCGGTCTCGACGATCTCGCCGGCGCGCATGACGACGATCCGGTCGGCCACCTCCCTGACGACGGCGAGGTCGTGGCTGATGAGCAGGAGGGCGGTGCCGTCGGCGCGGAGTTGCGCGAGCAGGCGCAGCACCTGGGCCTGGACGGTCGCGTCGAGCGCGGTCGTCGGCTCGTCGGCGATGATGAGGCGTGGTGACGCCGCGATCGCACTCGCGATGAGTGCCCGCTGGCGAAGGCCGCCGGAGAGTTCACCCGCGCGTTGCAACGCGCGGGACGGGGCATCCGGCATGCTCACCGACTCGAGCACCTCGATGACCCTGTCGCGACGTTCGGCAGGGGAGAGCGAGGTGTGCAGGCGCAGGGTGTCGTCGATCTCCCGGCCGACCGGCCTCAGGGGGTCGAGCGAGACGAGCGCATCCTGCAGCACGAGGCCGACCTCGCCGCCGCGAATGGAGCGCCACTGCTTCGGTCCAGCAGCCAGGAGGTCGTGCTCGCCCAAGCGCAGGCGCTCGGCCGAGACGTGGCCACCCGTAAGGCCCAGGAGTGATCGCGCGGTCACGCTCTTGCCAGACCCGGATTCACCAACGATCGCGAGGCACTCTCCCGGGCTGATCTCAAATGAGACCTCGCGTACGACCGTGCCTCCCGAGAAGGCGACCGAGAGCCGGTCGACCGTGAGCAGCGGAACCGTCATGACTGCTCCTGTCTCGTGCGCGACTGCAGGCTGCGGCCGAGCGCCGTCGCTGATGCTGCGGTGGCGACGATCGCGAGCCCCGGGAACACCGTGAGCCACCACGCGACGGAGATGTAGGGGCGGCCCGCCGAGAGCATCGCACCCCACTCCGCCGCGGGAGGCACGACACCGAGGCCGAGGTAGCTGAGGGATGAGGCCCACACGATGGCCTGGCCGACCCCGAGCGTCGCGAGCACGAAGACCGGTGCCACTGCGTTGGGCAGGATGTGCCGCCCGAGGACGGTCAGCGGGCGGTGGCCGAGGACGACCGCAGCTTCGACGTACCCGGAGCGCCGCACAGCCAGGATGCGACTCCTGATGATGCGCGCGTAGCCGGGCGCTGTCGAGAGCCCGACGGCGATCGTCGTCGTCGTGACCCCCGGGCCGACGATCGCGATGAACACGAGCGCGAGCAGCAGTCCGGGGAGTGCGAACAGCACTTCATTGATGCGGGTCGTGGCGAAGTCGAGGGCGCGTCCGCCGACGGCCCCGAGCGTGCCCAGCACGAGCGCGAGGCCGATCCCGATCGCTGTCGCCGCAAGCCCGATGAGAAGGGACTGGCCCGCGCCGTGGATGACGCGGGTGTAGACATCCCGGCCCGATTCGTCGGTGCCGAAGGGATGCTGCCACGAGGGTGCCTGGAACGCCTCCGTCGGTGAGATCGCGAGGGGGTCGCCGGGCGCGAGCAACTGGGGCACGAGTGCGGCGGCCGCCAAGAGCAGGATGACCGCGAGGCTGACTACCTCTCCGGCTGTCAGGCCGGCGCCGGGCCGGGCGGCGACGTGTGCCGTTCCGTAGCCCGTGCCCGCGGTCTCGGGGGCGGTCATGCGCGCCTCAGTCGCGGGTCGGCGACACGGTCGATCGCGTCGGTCGCGATCGTCACGAGGACGAACGAGAGCGCAGAGACAAGCGCGATGCCCGTGACCATGGGGATGTCGCGCGCCGTGACCGCGCTGAGCAGGCTCCGGCCGAGGCCGGGACGGGCGAAGACGGTCTCGACGACGACCGCGCCACTGATGAGCGAGCCGAAGGCCCACCCGGAGAGCGAGATGGCGGGCAAGGAGGCATGCCGGATGGCGTGCCGCCAGCGAACGCCGGTCTCGGTCTCGCCCCGGGCGCGCGCCGAGAGCACGAAGGGCGATTCGAGCGCATCCGCGAGCGATTCGCGCATGACCTGCGCGAGGAACCCCGCGAGGGGAAGCGCGAGCGTGAGCACTGGTAGCACGAGACCGCTCGGCCCCTCCACGCTCACGGGCGGCAACAGCCCGAGGAGGGAACTGAAGAGCAGGATGAGCATCGATGCGAGCCAGAAGTGCGGCACGGCAGAGGCAACGACCTCGAGCCCGGATGCAACGGCTCGCCCCGACCGGCTGCCTCGCGTCGCCCACGTCGCCAGGAGCAGCGCGATCGCCCACGCGGTCGCGAGCGAGAGCACGGTGAGCAGGAGGGTGCCCCAGAACTGTTGCCCGATGAGCGTGAGCACGTCCTGGCGGAGTGAATAGGACGTGCCGAGGTCACCCGTCGCGAGGCGCCCCATCGCGAGCAGGTACTGTTCCGCGAGGGGCAGGTCCAGGCCGTGCTCGCGGCGGACGAGGGCGAGGGCCTCCGCCGAGGCCTGTGACCCGGGCCCGCCAAGGAGTGCCTGGGCCGGGTCGCCCGGGATCAGCCGCAGGCCGAAGAAGATGAGCGTCGCGATGGCCCACAGCACGAAGGCGCCACCGGCAACCTTCGCGGCGACCCACCGCAACACCCTGGCCCCCATCGCGGCGTCAGCGCGAGAGCCAGGCGTCGAAGAACGTCGGGGTCGACACCGTCGGCAGGGCGCGCATGCCCTCCACGTCCTCACCATGGAGGTAGTGATTCTGCTGGTCGTAGAGCGGGAGCACGTGGTAGCCGGAAAGCACGATGTCCTGTGCCTCCTCGTAGAGCTCGGCGCGAAGCGTGGCATCCGTCGTCTCGCTGGCCTGCGTCAGGAGCGCGTCGAGCTTGGGGTCCTTCAACTGGGCGAGGTTGGCGAAGTAGCCGCTCGGCGCCGGCACGGTCGAGTCGCTGTGGTACAGGATGCGCAGCACGTCGGGCCCGACCTTGGTGTAGGGAGCGCTCACGAGGTTGTACTCGTGCGCAGCGAGGGCGCCGTACCAGCTCGACAGGTCGAGGGGTTCAAGGATCACCTGGAACCCTGCCTGCTTCGCCGTCGCCTGGATCTGCTCGAAGAGCGACTGCTCGGCCGGCACCGACTGGTTCGTGCTCACGGGGAACTCCAACACGAGCCGCTGGCCATCCTTCACGCGGTAGCCATCGGCGTCACGCTGCGTCCATCCCGCGGCATCGAGGAGCGCGTTGGCGGCGTCGAGATCAGCGTCAAAGTACTCGGGAGTGGAGAGGGAGTCAGCCTCGACGCTCGAGAGCACGGAGTATGAGCGGGCCACGGTGCCGAAGAAGAGCCCCTCGATGCCGTCGTTGACCTTTGCGGCGCGGATGAACGCCTCGCGAACACGCGCATCGTCGAAGGGCGCCTTGCCCGCGTTCAGTTCGATGCGGTTGGAGGCTCCGGGGCGCGGCGCGGCCACCGCGGTGATCGGCCCGTCTTCGGAGGCCGCCGCGAGGGCGTTGGGCTGGGGGTTGTCGATCACGTCGACCTCGCCGGACTGGAGGGCGGCATAGCGCGTCGCGGCATCCGGAATGAAACGCCAGTCGATCGCCTCCAGCCATGCGGTGCCTTCGTGCGCCGCGTCCTGCGGCCATGAGTTGTAGTCCTCGTTGCGAACGAGCCGCACGCCCTGCTGCCTCGTCCATTCCTCGACGATGAAGGGGCCAGTGCCGACGGGGGATTCGCAGTTCGCGTCCTCGCCGCGTTCAAGGGCAGTGGGGGACTGGATGCCGACCCACGGCATGCTGAAGGAATCGAGCAGTGCGCTGTCGGGAGCCGAGAGGTCGATGCGGAGGGTGTGCTCATCGAGGGATGTCGTCGACTCGATCTTGCCGACCGCGAGGTAGCCGGTCGACGACGCGGTTTCGGGGTCCTTGAGGTGGGCGATGTTCGCGGCGACGGCATCAGCCGTGAGCGGCGTGCCGTCGGTGAAGCTCACGTCGTCGCGGAGTCTGAACTCCCAGCTGAGGCCGTCGTCGCTCTCCTCCCATGACTCCGCGAGCCACGGGATGATGTCGCCGTCTGCGTTCTTCGAGACGAGGGACTCGATGTACTGCGTGGCGAGCAGCGCCTGCGGGTAGTTGCCGCCGACGTGCGGGTCGAGGCAGCTGGGCTCCGCGTCACCCGTCGCATAGACGAGCGTGCCGCCTGCGACGGGTTCCTCCGAAGACGGAGCTGCGGCGGCGCAGCCCGCGAGCAGGCTGAGGGCGAGGGCGGACCCGCCGACGAAGGTCAGGGTTCTTTGGGCGCGACGCATGGGGTCCTTTGAGCTGGGGAGCGGTCGGGATTGGGATTGTTGGTCTGAGTGCAACAAACCCCTGCGACCAGCATAGACCCGGAAACGACGACGGCCCGACCGCAGTGCGGTCGGGCCGTCGCTGACGGTGGAGCGGTGTCAGTCGCCCGCCTTCGCGATGCGGTCGGCGAGTTTCCAGGTTGCAGGGACGGCAGCCGCGGCGATGCCGGCCTTGACGATGCCGCCGATGATGAAGGGGTAGAGACCCCATGCAAGCGTCTGCTCGAGCGTGCCGCCGAGCGTGACCGCGAGGCCGAGGAGACCGAAGGCGAAAATCACGACCGTGCCGGCGCTGAAGGAGAGGGCGGCGCCCAGGAACTTCTTGTCCCAGTCGCGCTGGGCGAGCCAGCCGGTGAGCGCGGCCGCAAAGGCGAAGCCGATGATGTATCCGCCGGTCGCACCGAACAACACCGCCGCGCCCGAAGTGCCCTCACTGAAGACGGGGAGGCCGACGAGGCCAAGCGCCATGTAGAGCACCATCGCGAGCGTACCGCGGAGCGCTCCGAGCGTGCTGCCGACGAGCAACACCGCGAGCGTCTGCATCGTGATCGGCACGGGCTGGATCGGAATGTAAAGCTGCGATGCAACCGCGACTACGGCGGCGCCCGCCGTGATGAGCACGACGTCCATCGCGAGGCTCCGCGAGACGAGACGGTCGGCGAGGGTCGGGCGACCGGGGCTGAGAGTGAGAGTCGACACGCGACATCCTTTCGACGAGTGGTGCCATCCTATGGGGGCCAGACCAGCATCCTCCACGTTCCCCGAGCATCCGTGCACGACCCGCACAAGCGATGCAGAGTGGGTCTGTAGACACCGGCAGTTCGACAAGAGGAGTGGAACATGGCATCCGACAAGCAGGCGACGTCGACGGCGCGGGGCACACTGACCACCAGGCAGGGGCATCCGGTTGTCGACAACCAGAACACGCGCTCGGTGGGCGCGCGAGGGCCGGCAACGCTCGAGAACTACCAGTTCCTCGAGAAGATCAGCCACTTCGACCGCGAGCGCATCCCGGAGCGCGTCGTGCATGCCCGCGGCTTCGTCTCCTATGGCTACTTCGAGGCGACCGGCAAAGTCGGCGACGAACCCATTGAGAAGTACACGCGGGCGAAGCTCTTCAACACGGCTGGCAAGCGCACGGATGTCGCCGTGCGCCTCTCGAGCGTCATCGGCGGTCGCGATTCATCCGAGGCGGCGCGCGACCCGCGCGGCTTCGCCGTCAAGTTCTATACGGAGGACGGCAACTGGGACCTCGTGGGCAACAACCTCGCGGTCTTCTTCATCCGTGACGCGATCAAGTTCCCTGACGTCATCCACTCGCTTAAGCCCGATCCGGTGACCTTCCGCCAGGAGCCAGCACGCATCTTCGACTTCATGTCGCAGACCCCGGAGTCGATGCACATGCTCGTGAACCTCTTCAGCCCGCGCGGCATCCCGGCGAGCTACCGCACGATGCAGGGCTTCGGAGTCAACACCTACCGCTGGGTCAACGCGGAGGGCGTCAGCCACTTGGTCAAGTACCACTGGATTCCCAAGGCCGGGGTCAAGAGCTTCACCGAGGCGGATGCCGCGGCCGTGCAGGCGGGCGACCTCGGTCACGCCTCCCACGACATGTTCCAAGCGATCGAGGAGGGCGACTACCCCGAGTGGGAGCTCTACGTGCAACTCATGAGCGATGACGAGCACCCCGAACTCGACTTCGACCCGCTCGACGACACCAAAGTGTGGCCCGAGAACGAGTTCCCCACGCGGCACGTCGGCACCATGGTGCTCAACCGCAATGTCGAGAACTTCTTCGCAGAGAACGAGCAGATCGCCTTCGGCACGGGGGTCCTGGTCGACGGACTCGAGTTCTCCGACGACAAGATGCTCGTCGGTCGCACCTTCTCCTACAGTGACACGCAGCGGTACCGCGTCGGCCCGAACTACCTGCAGCTGCCGGTGAACCGGGCGAAGAACGCGAAGGTCGCGACGAATCAGCGTGACGGCCAGATGACCTACTTCGTTGACGGCGGCGATGAGAACCCCCACGTCAACTACGAGCCGTCGATCACGGGTGGCCTCGCAGAAGCGCCGCGCGAGCACCAGTCCGAGATCGGCCCCGAGATCACTGCGCGACTCGTGCGCGCCCGCATCCCGCGCACGAACGACTACATGCAGGCCGGACAGCGCTACCAGCTCCTGGAGGACTGGGAGAAGGACGACCTCGTGCTCAACTTCGTCACCCTCATCGGGGAGGCCGCGCGGCCCGTGCAGGAACGGATGCTGTGGCACTTCTACATGTGCGACGACGAACTCGGCGCGCGGGTGGGTGAGGGCCTGGGCATCGGGCTCGAGGAGGTGGCCGATCTCGGTCCGCTCGCGACGCAGACGCTCAACGCCGAAGAGAGCCAGCGCATGCAGAATCTGGGCAAGAACGGTCACCGCAATGTCGAGGGCCTCACGATGACCCACTGTGTTCCCAACGAGCGGGTCAACATGGTCGACGTCCCCGTCATGTCCTGACGGGGAGTCAGCGTTCCGCTTTGGGGAGCTAGCGCTTCCGTGGGGCGGTGAAGGCGGCGATGAGACGCTGCGCATCCGGGGTGCTGAACGCCCGCGCGATCGTGCGCGCCTCATCGTCGAGGGACTCCTGCACCGGGCGGAGGGGTGCGGCCCTGAGGAGGCGTCGCGCTTCTCCGTAGGCGCCGGCCGCCCCCGCGAGCCAATGTGTCGCGACCTCCTCGGCTCGAGTCGCGATCTGGTCTGCCTGCACGACCTCGGTGACGAGCCCCCACTCCCTCGCCTCGTCCGCCGTGAGGCGCACGTCGCTGAGGGCCAACTGGAGTGCGCGGCGCATGCCGACCGCCTCCGTGAGGAGCGTGCTCACGCCGCAGTCGGGGGTGAGGCCGATCGCGGCATAGCGGGATGCGAAGAAAGCCGTGTCGGCGGCGATGATGTAGTCGGCGCAGAGCATGAATCCGAGGCCGCCGCCCGCGACCGCGCCCTGGACCGCTGCGACGATCGGCTTCGTGCCCGCTCGCAGGAGGGCGTGACCCTCGTGGATCACGTCTGCGTGGTCGGCGATCGATGCGGCGTCGTAGTCTGCGGTCGCCATCGCCTGCACGTCGCCACCCGCGCAGAATGCCGGCCCCGCGGCATCCAGCAGCACCGCTTGCACGTCGTCGCGCTCCGTGACCTCGCGGGCGACGTCGCGCCAGCGATCTGCCGCGTCGGCATCGATCGCGTTCAGGCGAGCGGGACGGTTGAGGGTGACCCGGGCGAGCCCGTCGGTCACGCTGAGCAGTACGGTCGAGTTCTTGGCGTCGTCATTGGCGGTCATGGGAGCCGATGGTAGCGGCGGCGATGCGCTCGATCGCCTCCGTTAGCACTTCCGGCGAACATCCGAAGTTCAGGCGGGCGAAACCTGTGCCCTGCCCACCAAAGTCCGGGCCCGGGCTGAGGGCGACGCGGGCATCCGAGAGCAGGCGCTCGGCCGGGTTGTCGCCGAGCCCGAGCGCCCTGAAGTCGAGCCACGCGAGGTAGCTCGCAGCGGGCTCGCGATAGGCGACGCCGGGGAGCTTCTCAGCGAGTAGGCGCGTGAGCAGCGAGCGATTGCCTTCGAGCGTCGCGATGGCATCGTCGAGCCACGCGCTGCCATAGCGGAACGCCGCGACGCTCGCGATGGCACCAAGGTGTGAGGTGCGCCAGAAGACCTCCTGGTACATGCCGGACACGACGGCACGCATGCGCGCACTTGCCGTCACCATGACGGCGCACTTCAGCCCGGCCAGGTTGAAGGCCTTGCTCGCGGATGTGATCGCGATGCCGTGGTCGCGGGCCTCCTGGCTCACCGTGAGGTAAGGCACAGAGTCGCCATCGCTGTGCGTGAGGGGAGCATGGATCTCGTCACTCACGATCGTGACGCCGTAGCGGTCGGCGATGCGGGCCAGTTCCTCGAGTTCGCTCCGCGGGTGCGGATGTCCGAGGGGATTGTGCGGGTTGCACAGCACCATGGCCTTCGCTCCGTCGCGGAACGCGGCCTCGATGGCATCGAGATCGAGGCTCCATGCGGAGTGGTCCGAGGCATCCGAATCTCGAAGCGGCACCGCGACGACGGCGGCTCCCGATTCGCGGACGAGGTCGAAGAACGGCGGATAGACGGGTGGCGTGATGACGACCCGGTCGCCTGTCTCGGTGACGCGGCGCAGGCACTCGACAATGCCCATGCTGACGTCCGCCGTCGAACGCACGTGCTGGATGTCGACGCTCCAGCCCCAGCGCTCGGCGGCAAAGCGGCTGAAGGCCTCGGGAAGCTCAGCGTCGCCCGATGCGTACCCCGTGTCGCTGCGACGGATGCTGTCGTGCAGTGCCTCTGCGATGGGTGCGGCGAGCGCGAAGTCGAGTTCGGCGACGAAGAGGGGGAGCACGTCGTCGGGGTATGTGCGCCACTTTGCGCTCGAACGGGTTCGGAGTTGCTCGAGGGACGGAACCGAGATCGTCATGCGTCCAGCATTGCGCATGCACCGCATCGCAGCGAGAGTGGCTGCACGATGTGAGAGCGTGGGAGTCGCGCAACAGTGGCGTCGTCGAGGAAGGGGCCCAAGTGGAGAGGCGGAGCACGACGCACGTCGCGGGGGCGGGCATCGCGATCGCGGTGGCGGGGCTGTGTGCCGTGCTCCTCTGGCCGCGCGATGACGACGCCCCCGCCGAGAAGGCGTCCACGAGCACCGAGAGCACCGCGAAAGCGCGCCCCAGCCCCACTCCAAGCCCCAGTCCTGTCGAGCAATACCCGGCGGATCCCTCCACCTACGACCTCGCGGCGCTGCCGGCGACACAGGTGTACTCGGTCATCCCCGAGCTGCCGCTCGACCCCGAGCCGGATGCGCCCGTGCTGCCCCTGACCGCATCGGCGCTTGCCCCGGCGATCCCCGTCTTCGCCGAACCCGGCGCATTGCCCGTCGCCCAGCTTCCTCAGGCGCAGGCCCATGATGGCACCGCGGTCCCCGTGATCGAGCAGCACGCGCACTGGGTTCGGGTGCTCCTGCCAGCGCGGGCCGGCCTTCCCTCTGGCGGTGTCGTGGGCCAGACGACGGGGTGGCTTCGTGCCGCCGACGTGACGCTCAGCGAGAACCCCTACCTCGTGCGCGTGAGCCTCTCCGTGGGCACCATCTCCGTCACGGAGTCGGGGCAGAGCGTCTACGAGAGTTCCGGTTTCGGCTTCGGCACGCCGGCGACGCCCACCCCGCTCGGCCGCACCTTCGTCATGACGGTGTTCACCGACCCGGCAGCCACGTACACGCGGGGCAACCCGACGACTGCCCTCGCGGTGCAGTCGCCGACCCTCGATGGCTTTGGGGGAGCATCCGTCGCCGTCACGGCATTCCACTATCACGACGCCCGCTCCGGCCCGATCTCCAACGGATGCGTCCGCGTCGACGCGGCGACGGCACAGTACCTCGCGGCCCTGCCACTCGGCACGCCCGTACTGGTGGCCCCCTGAAGGGAGAAGGATGAGCAGGGAGCATCGGATGCGCCGCTCGGGCGCGAAGGCCAGCGTCGCGATCGGGCTGGCGTGGTGCCTCCTTCTCAGTGCCTGCACGGCGAGCGAGCAGGGCAATCCCGAGCCATCCAGCCTGAGACCGACGGCGACCTCCGAAACCCCGGGCGATCCCGACTACATGCCTCCGGCATCGCAGGCATGCCCCTTCCTCATCGGAGAGGGCGGCGAGGGCTTCGCGGCGTTCACCGGGACAGACCTTGGCGGCCTGACTATCGTGGACGACGTCGAGGAGTTGGCCGACAGCGGGCAACTGGAGTGGATGGCACCCCTCATCGACCACGATCCGCTCGTGTGCCTACTCTCGCCCGGCCAGGCCAGTGAACATGTGGCGTTCGCCTGGCTGCCCATCGACGAGGAGCAGCGGGAGCAGGCGATCGCCGAACTTGAGGCCGCGGGATACGAGCGTCGAGACAGCGAGGGCGGCACTGAGATGACCGACCCGAGTGGCGCAGCCGCATCGCACCTCGTCACGAACGCGGGCTGGTACTACTCGACGGCGGTTGACGGGGCTCGCTACCTGCGCATCCTGTTCGAGGACTGAGGGCAGCACCAGCGCGCACGCCGGAGGCATTCGTGTCGCGCCGAGCCGCACGGTATCCTTGAGCCAAAGGCACTGATCCGGCCATCACCGGGGAGTCTTCGGCAGAACAGCGGATGCCCCGGCACCCGCCCAGTAGAACCGAACGGGTATGGCCCGTCACAGCCAAGGAACAAGCGGTCGCATCGCGGGTTGAGCTCGCCGAAACCGGATGCGGCAAGCGAGGTGGTACCGCGGAGGGTGAGCAGATCATCCGTCGTCCTCGTGCAGATTCAACACTGCCAGGAGAAGACTTGACCTACCCGCGCCCCTCCCACGACGGTACGCCCGCAGGCCCCGTGACGCCGAGCCCTGACTTCCCGGCCATCGAGAAGGGCATCCTCGCCTTCTGGAAGGGCGACGACACCTTCCAGGCGTCGATCGACAATCGCGAGGGATGCGATGAGTGGGTCTTCTACGACGGCCCGCCCTTCGCGAACGGCCTGCCGCACTACGGCCACCTTCTGACGGGCTACGCGAAGGACCTGTTCCCGCGCTACCAGACCATGCGCGGCAAGCAGGTGCACCGCCGCTTCGGCTGGGACACCCACGGGCTCCCAGCCGAGCTCGAGGCGATGCGCCAGCTGGGCATCACCCGCAAGGACGAGATCGAGTCGATGGGCGTCGAGGCATTCAATGCGACGGCGCGCGAGTCAGTGCTCCGGTACACGAACGAGTGGCGGGAGTACGTCACCCGGCAGGCTCGCTGGGTCGACTTCGATAACGACTACAAGACCCTCGACATTTCCTTCATGGAGTCGGTCATCTGGGCTTTCAAGCGCCTCTACGACAAGGGCCTCGCCTATGAGGGCTTCCGAGTGCTCCCGTACTGCTGGAACGACGAGACGCCGCTCTCCAACCACGAGCTGCGCATGGATGACGACGTCTACAAGATGCGCCAGGACCAGACCGTCACGGTCACCTTCCCGCTCGTGGGGGAGAAGGCCGAGGCGCTCGGGCTGACGGGCGTGCGCGCCCTCGCGTGGACGACGACCCCCTGGACGCTCCCCACCAACGCGGCCCTCGCCGTTGGCCCCGAGATTGAGTACGCCGTGATCCCGAGCGGTCCGCTCGGCGCGGGTGACGGCTCGGCCGAGGCGGTCTCCCAGTACCTCCTCGCTGCCGATACGGTCGCTGCTTATGCGAAGGACCTCGGTTACGAGAGCGCAGCGGATGCCGTGGCATCCGTCGCCCGCACCCTCAAGGGCGCCGATCTGGGCGGTGTGAAGTACGACCGGCTCTGGGACTTCTATGCCGACGCGGAGGGCTACGAGAATGCGTGGCAGATCCTCGTCGCCGAGTACGTCGCGACGGGCGAGGGCACGGGCATCGTGCACCAGGCCCCCGCCTACGGCGAAGACGACCAGGTGACGTGCGCCAAGGCGGGCATCCCCGTCGTGATCTCAGTCGATGACGGTGGTCGCTTCTTGCCCGCCGTCGAGCCGGTCGCCGGCCTGCAGGTCTTCGACGCCAACAAGCCGCTCACCCAGCTGCTGAAGGCCGACGGACGCCTCGTGCAGCAGAAGAGCTATGAGCACAGCTACCCGCACTGCTGGCGCTGCCGCCAGCCGCTCATCTACAAAGCGGTCTCGAGCTGGTTCATCCGCGTGCCCGAGTTCCGCGACCGCGCGGTCGAGATCAACGAGCAGATCAACTGGGTGCCGGAGAACGTCAAGCACGGCCAGTTCGGCAAGTGGATGGCGAACGCCCGCGACTGGTCGATCTCGCGCAACCGCTACTGGGGTTCGCCAATCCCGGTCTGGAAGAGCGACAACCCCGAGTACCCCCGCGTCGATGTCTACGGCTCCCTCGAGGAGCTCGAGCGCGACTTCGGCACGCTGCCACGCAATGCCGAGGGCGAGCCCGACCTGCACCGCCCCTTCATCGACGACCTGACGCGCCCGAACCCGGATGACCCGACGGGCCAGTCGACCATGCGTCGCATCGAGGACGTGCTCGACGTCTGGTTCGACTCCGGTTCAATGCCCTACGCCCAGGTGCACTACCCCTTCGAGAACAAGGATTGGTTCGACACCCACAACCCGGCCGACTTCATCGTCGAGTACATCGGCCAGACGCGCGGCTGGTTCTACACGATGCACGTGCTCTCGACCGCGCTCTTCGACCGTCCGGCCTTCAAGAACGTCATCAGCCACGGCATCGTGCTCGGCAACGATGGCCAGAAGATGTCGAAGTCGCTGCGCAACTACCCCGATGTCAACGAGGTTTTCGAACGCGATGGCGCGGATGCCATGCGCTGGTTCCTCATGTCGTCCTCGGTCATCCGCGGTGGCAACCTCATCGTGACGGAGGAAGGCATCCGCGAGGGAGTGCGCCAGTTCCTCCTTCCGCTCTGGAGCACCTACTACTTCTTCACCCTCTACGCGAACGCGGCGCAGGAGGGCGGCTATCAGGCGAGCCGCCGCACCGACTCGAGCCACGTGCTCGATCGCTACCTGCTCGCGAAGACCCGACAGCTGGTGACGGATGTCACGGCTCACCTCGACGCCCTCGACTCGCCGCTCGCCGCCAATGCGCTCCGCGACTTCGCCGACGTGCTCACGAACTGGTACGTGCGCAGGAGTCGCGACCGCTTCTGGGCGGGCACCGACAAGGACGCTTTCGACACGCTCTACACCGTGTTGGAGACCCTGACCCGGCTCGCCGCCCCGCTCGCACCGCTCGTGAGCGAGAAGGTGTGGCAGGGCCTCACCGGCGGGCGCAGCGTGCACCTCACCGACTGGCCAGACGCGCAGGAGTTCCCGGCTGACGCGACTCTTGCAGCCACGATGGACCGCGTGCGCGAGATCGCCTCCGCCGGGCTCGCCCTTCGCAAGGCGACTGGTCGCCGCGTGCGTTTGCCGCTCGCGAGCCTCACGGTCGTGAGCGACGACGGCGCACGCCTCGCGGAGTTCAGCGCGATCGTGCGCGACGAACTCAACGTCAAATCGGTCGAACTTGTGCCGCTGGAGGAGGACAGCCTCAGTGCCTTCGGCATCGAGCGCAAGCTCACGGTCAACGCCCGCGCGGCAGGCCCCCGCATCGGCAAGGCCGTGCAACAGGTCATCGCGGCGGCGAAGTCCGGCGACTGGACTCCCGCCGGCGACAATGTGATCGCAGGCGGCGTCGAACTGCTGCCGGGGGAGTTCGAGTTGCAGCTCACGGCAGGGTCCTCCGAGCAGGCCATCAGCTTTCTACCCGGCGGTGGCTTCGTGCTGCTCGACACCGCGACGACGCCTGAGCTTGAGGCGGAGGGACTCGCACGTGACCTCGTGAGGGCCGTGCAGGACGCTCGCCGTGGCGCCGGATTCGACGTGAGCGACCGCATCCGCCTTGACGTCTTCGCTGAGACGGACGCGGATGCCGACGCGCTCGAGTCGTTCACGGAACTCGTGTCGCGAGAGACCCTGTCACGCGAGATGCGAGTGCATCACGGCGGCGGAGCGTTACTGCAGGGCGACGCCGGCGGGCACCGTGCCGAGATTCGCGCCGGGCAGTACTCGAATGCGGGCCGCATCGTGCTCGATGTTGCGCGCTGGGGAGAGGGAATCGATGTCTGAACTCACGAATGATCCCGAGCTGTCGGACGACGCCCTGCTGCAGGGCGACGCCGACACCGTCTACGCCGAACTGCTCGCGCGCGTGGGCGAGGCGACACCGCGGGTGCGACTCGAGCCGACGCGGCGTGCGGCAGCCCTCCTGGGTGATCCGCAGGCCGCCGCGCCCGTCATCCACGTCGCGGGCACCAACGGCAAGACGAGCACGGCCCGCATGATCGACAGCCTGCTCAGGGCACACGGCCTGCGCACGGGGCTCCTCACGAGCCCGCACCTCAGCCGCGTCAATGAGCGCATCCTCATCGACGGTGAACCCATCAGCAATGAGGCGTTCATCGCGAACTGGCGTGACATCCAGCCCTACCTCCAGATGACCGACGCCCAGCTCGAGGAGGAGGGTGAAGCGCCGCTGACATTCTTCGAAGCATTCACCCTGCTCGCCTTTGCAAGCTTTGCGGATGCGCCCGTCGACGTCGTCGTGCTCGAGACCGGCATGGGCGGCGAGTGGGATTCGACCAACATCGCCGACGGCGCGGTTGCCGTGCTCACCCCCATCGCCCTCGACCACATGCACCGCCTCGGTTCGACCGTGCAGGAGATCGCGCGCACGAAGGCCGGCATCATCAAGCCCGGCGCGATCGTCGTCTCGGCCCAACAGGATGCGACGGCCCTGGCGGAGCTGCAGGCGAAGTCCCGCGAGGCGGGCGCCGAGCTCGTGCTCCAGGGTGAGGCCTTCGATGTGGCCGCCTCGACTGTTGCCGTGGGGGGACAGCTTGTCTCCGTGCGGGGGCGCGCGGCGACCTACTCCGAGGTCTTCCTGCCGCTGTATGGAACCCACCAGGCGCAGAACGCCGCGCTGGCGGTTGCCGCTGTTGAGTCGTTCCTCGGCGGCGGTGCCCAGGCGATCGTCAGCGACGTGATCGAACAGGGCCTCGCCGAGTCAACGTCACCCGGGCGGCTCGAACTCATCGGCGTGGACCCCACCGTCATCGTCGACGCCGCCCACAACCCTCAGGGCGCGGAGTCCATCGTCGCTGCCATGCGGGACTACTTCGACTTCGACGAAATCGCCGTCGTGCTGGGCGTGCTCGAGGACAAGGACCTGGACGGCATTGTGGCGAGGCTTGCCCCGATGGCGACCCGCTTCTACGTGACCCAATCGGAATCCGAGCGAGCCGTGGCATCCGACGACCTCGCCTATGTCGTGCGCAACCTCGCGGGAGCCGACGCCACCTGGGAGTACGACGTGCTCGCCGAGGCAATGGATGCCGCGCGGCGCTGGGCCTCAGAAGCGCCCAAGCGCGCCGTCATCGTGACTGGGTCCATCACGCTCGTGGGTGAAGCGATGGACCTGGCCAGGAGCGAGGGGTGGAAGGCATGATGGCCCGCGCGCCCCGGCAGCGCCGTATCCGCAGCGTGACCGAGAGCCTGCTCTCGATCGTGCTCGGCCTCGAGGCGGCCCTCGTGTTCTTTGTCGCGCTCACGATCTTCGGGCTCGACATCCTGCCGCCCCTCGTGGCGCTCGGCGGGGGAGTGCTGCTCATCGCGCTGCTCCTGGTCACAGCGGCGTACCTGCGCTTCCCGTGGGCCGAGTGGCTGGGGTGGGCGCTCCAGGTCGGCCTCATCGCGCTGGGCCTACTCCTGCCGGCCCTCTACGTCTCGGGCGCCATCTTCGTGGCGATCTGGATCTATTGTTTCGTCACCGGTCGAAAGCTCGACCGACGCAATGCCGCGATGGGCATCACCCCCGCCTGACCTTTGTCCCCAGCAAAAGGAGCACCATGTCAATGGAAATCGAAGAAACACTCGTCCTGGTCAAGCCCGACGGCGTTGCCCGTGGCCTGACGGGGGAAATCCTCCGCCGCATCGAGTCGAAGGGGTACCAGCTCGTCGACCTGCGCCTCGTGCAGGCCGATCGTGAGCTGCTGGCGAAGCACTACGCCGAGCACGAGGGCAAGCCCTTCTATGAGCCCCTGGTCGAGTTCATGGAGAGCGGACCGGTCGTCGCCATCCGCCTCGCGGGCAACCGCGTGATCGAGGGCTTCCGTTCCCTCGCCGGGACAACCGACCCCACTACGGCGGCGCCAGGCACTATCCGCGGCGACCTCGGGCGCGACTGGGGTGCTCGTGTGCAGCAGAACCTCGTGCACGGCAGCGACTCGCCCGAGTCTGCAGCGCGGGAACTCGCGCTCTGGTTCGACTGAGCCCAGTTCAGAGACGAGCGATCACGTCGAGCTGTAGCTGTGCGAGGACGGCCACGACGAGGTAGCTGAATACCGTCAGGGTGGGCCACCACCCTGCAGCGCGGGCGCCCCCGGCTGAGAGCCGGGGGCCTCCGACCCGCCGCGCGAGTTCTGCCGAGACCCACCAGAACACGGGAATCGTGACGATCCACGTGACCATGCACCATGGGCACAGCGTGCCGAGCACGTAGACGCTCTGGCCGATGAGCCACAGCACGAATGCCATCGCTGCCGCGACACCGACCGTGAAGGCGACCCAGAGCCAGTCCGTGATGCGGATGCCGACGAAGAGGCAGACGCCCACCGCGATCGCTGCCGACCATCCCACCAGGCCGAGCAGCGGATTGGGAAAGCCGAGCAGTGAGCCCTGCCACGACTCGAGGTTGGCGCCGCACTGCACCAGCAGGCTGAAATTGCATTCGAGAGGTGCCTCGGGTTGGGTCAGCGTCACGACCTTGTCCGCCGTGAGCGCCCATGCGGCGAGCAAGCCGATCCCGCCCGCGATGACGAGCAACGCTCCAGCCAGCCGCCGCGGTGCCGTTCGGGTGCCCCCGGGCGAGCGCAGGGCCGCCGCGCGGATGATCGCGAGGGCGATGACCAAGGTCGCAAGCGGAAGGGCGGCGGTCGGCGCGGGCACCCCCAGGAGGAGCGCTTCGACCCGCGACTCGGGGGACATGCCGCCGAAGGCATGCACTGTCAAGAAGAAGCATGCGATCCCGATGGACAGGGCCACGGCGGCGATTGCGAGAAGCGCCCAGACCTGACGGCGGGCACGCTGGACATCGACCATAAGGCCATCCTGTCATCCCTCCAGGTTGGCAGTCGCAGGCGACTTGCACCCCCGAATGCGGCACTCTCGCGGATGCATGCGATAATTTGTGAGATGTTCACCGCGAGCCGCGCTCACGGTGACGAAGAAGAAGCTTTCCGGCCTGCCAGCCGAGTCGTTCGCGACAGTGACGACGAGGTCGTCACAGGCATGGCACGCCGGGCGTGCAGTACAGAATGACAGAAGACGAGCGAGACAGGGCCGATACCGCTACAGCAGCATCCGTGAGTTCGCCTGAGGACGAAAGCGTCAAGGGCAGGAGCCGCAGGGCACAGCTGCACGTATCCCCGCGAAACGCGTCGTAAGGATTAGCGGGACCGCCGATAGCGGGCCCCGCGAGAGAGTTCCGGATGGCAGCGCGGTTTGCCACACCGGCTTAGGAGTGCACCAGCGATGGTGGAGACAAACGAAAACAATGACGGTGGTACGCAGAAGGAAGGCTCGCGCAGGCGTGTGAGGCTCTTCGGTGGCCGTAAGGCGAAGAGCGGCGAGGCCGAGGCCTCGCAGGGTGCCGTCTCTGCACCTTCCGAGGAACGAACGGATTCGGGTGCCGAGGCCGTGACTCCTTCGGTGGAGCCCGCTGCTGGTTCGACCGCGGCAGCAGAGACCCGTGCCGCTGAAGGCAGTGAGGCTGCCGCCGCGACGGAGCCTGCCGAGGACGCCGCTGCAGACACCTCGGCCACGACCGAGTCACAGGAGATTCCCGCTGCGCCTGAGCCGCTCGTTGCGACGTCGACGACGACCCTGCTCTTCCGTGCCCCCGACCTGCCGACCATGGTGCCGCCACGGCCATCCGACGATGCCGAGGACGAGTCCTCGTCGAGCCGCCGTCGCACTCGTCGCCGTTCCGGTGATGACGAGCAGGCTGAGTCCGAGCGCTCCCAGGACCGGGGGCCGCAGGAGCGATCCTCCGGCCGCCAGGCTCGCCAGTCGAAGCAGCAGCCCGAGCCCTCGAATGAACCGCAGAAGGTGCGCGGATCGACGCGGCTCGAGGCCAAGAAGCAGCGCCGTCGCGACGGCCGTGACGCTGGCCGTCGTCGTCCCGTGGTCACGGAGGCCGAGTTCCTGGCGCGTCGCGAGAGCGTTGACCGTGTCATGGTCGTGCGCCAGAAGAACAACCGCATCCAGATCGGCGTGCTGGAGGACGGCGTGCTTGTCGAGCACTACGTTGCCCAGTCGCAGGAGTCGTCGCTCATCGGCAACGTGTACCTCGGTCGCGTGCAGAACGTGCTCCCCAGCATGGAGGCCGCCTTCGTCGACATCGGTCGCGGCCGAAACGCCGTGCTGTACTCGGGCGAGGTCGACTGGGATGCTGCGGCCGAGAACTCCGCCGAAGGCAAGAACCAAGCGCGGCGCATCGAGCTGGCGCTCAAGCCCGGCGACAAGGTGCTCGTGCAGGTGACGAAGGACCCCGTCGGACACAAGGGTGCCCGGCTCACGAGCCAGGTTTCGCTCCCCGGCCGCTACCTCGTGTACGTGCCAAACGGCTCGATGAACGGCATCAGCCGCAAGCTGCCCGACACCGAGCGGGCACGCCTCAAGAAGATTCTCAAGGAGGTGCTCCCCGACAACACCGGCGTCATCGTGCGCACGGCTGCCGAGGGTGCTACGGAGGAGCAGCTGACGCTCGACGTCAACCGACTCACGTCGCAGTGGTCGGCGATCAGTGCCGCGATTGAATCGGTCAACGCGCCCGCCCTGCTTCACAGCGAGCCGGACCTCCTCGTCAAGATCGTGCGCGATGTCTTCAACGAGGACTTCCACAAGCTCGTTATCGAGGGTGCGGATGCCCGCGAGACCATCACGAGCTACCTGCGTCAGGTCGCACCTGACCTCGTCGACCGGGTCGAGGCTCACGTCGGTGAGAAGGACTCCTTCGACGAGTACCGCATTAGCGAGCAGATCGAGAAGGCGCTCGACCGCAAGGTCTGGCTGCCATCTGGTGGCTCGCTCGTGATCGACCGCACCGAGGCCATGACCGTCGTCGACGTCAACACGGGCAAGTTCGTCGGCTCGGGAGGAAACCTCGAGGAGACGGTCACCAAGAACAACCTCGAGGCTGCCGAGGAGATCGTGCGCCAGCTGCGCCTGCGTGACATCGGCGGCATCATCGTCGTCGACTTCATCGACATGGTGCTCGAGTCGAACCGCGACCTCGTGCTTCGTCGCCTCGTCGAGTGCCTGAGCCGTGACCGCACGAAGCACCAGGTCGCCGAGGTCACCTCGCTCGGCCTCGTGCAGATGACGCGCAAGAAGCTCGGACTCGGCCTGCTCGAGTCCTTCAGCGAGCCCTGCGAGACCTGTGCCGGCCGCGGCATCATCGTGCACCACGACCCCGTCACGAAGCACCGCCAGACGCCGCAGCCCGAATCGCGCCGCGGCCGTGGCGGCAAGGGTGGCAATGGCAATGGCAATGGCAATGGCAGCGGCAGCGGCAACAGCAACAGCGGTGGCGGCTCCAACGCCGCTCCCAAGGCGGCCGCGACCCACGCCATCACGGAGGACGTGAAGAACGCGCTCGCACAGATCGCGGCGAGCACGATTGCCAACCAGACGGCGGAGTCGGAGAGCGCGGAGAAGTCGGACACCGAGGGAGCGCAGGCCACGGCCGATGCCACGGCGGGGAGTGCCAGCGCCGAGGAGAAGCCCTCGAAGTCGCGTTCCCGGCGCTCGCGTTCGAAGGGTGCCGCGGAGTCGAAGGATGCCGATGCCGGAGACGCGGCCGCGAAGGCCGACGCGACCCCGCAGGCGGGCGTGAAGGGCGACAGCGCTGCGGAAGACCGTACTGCCGAAGCGCAGGAAGAGGTCGTTGAGATCCTCGACATTCCCGTCGTGAAGGCACCCCGTGCCGCGCGCAAGATCAGCTCGGAGGACGCGGAGCAGATCCTCGGCACCGTGCTGGACGCCCTACCGGAGCCGAAGCAGCCCGGGCAGGGTCGCTCCCGCGGTTCGCGCCGCGCGTCGAGCGCCGGCGTCGTACAGGCGGGATCGGGCACGTCGATCACCCTCGACGACTGATCGGGGAACGAACAGCCATGAGCAAGACGACGCGAGGTCGTGCCCTCTGGGTCGGCGTCGCGGTGCTCACGGTGGGGGTTGCCGCAGTCGTGTTCTTCACGTTCCTGCGGGGCGGCAGCCCCGTGGGCGGCAGCGAGTCTGCGACCCCGCTTCCTGAGGTGCGCACGGGCTTTGTGCTCGATCGCGCGGATCCGGCCGTGGGCGGTCCGGACGCAGTCATCGAGTTCGATCTCGAGACCGGCGAGTCAACGGTCGTCTACTCGGCGGAGAGGATCGTAGCGTTCGCCGCCACGGAGAGCAGCCTGGTCGTCGTGAGTGGCACGCCGGACGCTCACTCTGTGACGACCGTCGACACGGCGGACGGTACCTCGAGCGAGGTCGCTCTGCCCGCGGTGGGTTCTGTCGATTCGCTCGCGTCGGAGGGGGAACGAGCCGCGTTCCGGTTCACGAGTGTGGGCGATCCTCAGGTGCGCAAATTCTCGAATGCCCTGCTTTGGCTCGATGCTAGCGACGACGCCGTGAAGGTTGTCGAGCGCGACGGCGCTCCTTTCGAGGCGGCCGCATGGTCCTGGGTCCCAGGAACAGGCGAGATGCTCGCAATCGATACGGAGGAAGAGCTGCTCCGATTCTCTCCCGACGCGCCGGAGAACGCTGAGGGCCTGGGGGAGTGGGAGGGCATCGAGGCCGTCTCGGCAGACGGCGGCACCGCCATCGTGCGGGACCATCACGACACCGTCGCACTGTCGCTCGACGACGGCACGGCTACCCCGTTCGGTCCCACCCCGGTAGACGGCGCGGTTCCCTTTGGTGGTGACGTCGTGTTCCTTGTCGATGGACCCGAGCGCGTGCAGAAGCTTGCGCTTCCTGCGGGCGACAGCGGGCGCGTGTCGAGCGCAATCGTCGTCGACGACGGCGAGTCGCCGCGCGTGCTCTACCGCGCGAGCGAAGAGGAGGGTGTTGACGGCTTCAAGCTTGCCCCTGACGGGCGGCACGTGGCGGTCGAAGTGGTTCCGGATGTCGCGGGCATGGTCTCCGACGCATACTTCCCGCACGCTAGGGCAGTGTCGATCGTCACCCGCATCATCTCGGTCGCCGAGGGCAAGGTCGTCGCCGAGTTCCCGGGATTCGGAACGCAGTGGAGCGCCTCAGCGGGATGAGTCTCCCGCGCGCCGTTCACGTTGGCTGACGCGAAGGCCGCTCGCAGCGAGGCGCCGCACGAGTTCGCGGTTGCTCACGGGTGTGGCCCCCAGCTCAACGAGCGCCGGCACCCGCTCGGCGGGCACGTCATAGTGGTCGAGGTCGAACGACCGCCGGGGGAGTCCGGCGCGCCGGGCGAAGTCGTGGAGCTCGTCGATCGCCTCGTCGCTCACGAGGTGAGCCCAGAGAGTGCCGTGCGCCGGCCACATGGGCGTGTCGATCAGAACCGCCATGTGTGGAGTCTAGACTTGGAAGCCTTGCGAACGTCGCACGGCCGGCTCATGGCCCGGCGTCGTTCGCGGAGCGGCTATGCTTGACGAGGTTTGACCGCCAGCCCGGGTGTCGACTAGTATTGACCCTTGGCGTGCGCTGGCCAAGCCCGCATTCAACGCCAAGTTCTTCGCCGGGCATCAGTCGCGGTGAAATCATGAAGCTTTTCTTCAAGTAGTTAGGGTTCCCAAGTGGTTTACGCAATCGTGCGCGCCGGCGGTCGGCAGGAAAAGGTCGAGGTCGGCTCGGTCGTCGTCCTTGACCGTGTCGCGGCCAACAAGGATGGCAACATCGAGCTCGCCCCCGTGCTGCTCGTTGACGGCGACAAGATCACGCACGACGCGAAGGCGCTTGCGAAGGTCACGGTCACGGCAGAGGTCCTCGGCGACCTGCGCGGCCCCAAGATCGTCATCCAGAAGTTCAAGAACAAGACCGGCTACAAGAAGCGCCAGGGCCACCGCTCGGAGCTCACGCGCGTCAAGATCACCGGCATCAAGTAAGCATCGAAAGCATTAGGGGCTGACAAATGGCACACAAAAAGGGCGCATCGTCCACCCGTAACGGCCGCGACTCCAACGCGCAGCGCCTCGGCGTCAAGCGCTTCGGCGGCCAGACCGTCAACGCCGGCGAGATCCTCGTCCGCCAGCGCGGCACGCACTTCCACCCCGGCGTGAACGTCGGGCGCGGCGGCGACGACACGCTGTTCGCACTCGAGGCTGGCGCCGTCGAGTTCGGCCAGAAGGGCGGCCGCAAGGTCGTCAACATCGTGGCGGCTGCCTCCTAGGCACAATCACTTCACTCGTGGGGCGGGCTTCGGCTCGCCCTTCGGTGTTTTCACCCCGGCCGCTTTCGGCCCGTTTCGAGACAAGGATCACGGTTATGGCAACCTTCGTGGACCACGTGACCCTGCATCTGCGCTCGGGGCACGGCGGCAATGGCTGCGTGTCAGTCAAGCGCGAGAAGTTCAAGCCCCTCGCGGGCCCCGACGGCGGCAATGGCGGTCACGGTGGTGACATCGTGCTGGTCAGCGACCCGCAGGTCACGACGCTGCTGTCGTACCACCGCTCGCCGCACCGCAGCTCCGAGAACGGGCAGCCCGGCATGGGAGACCACCGTGCGGGCACGACGGGATCCGACCTCGAGCTGGCGGTTCCTGTCGGCACCGTCGTGAAGGACCCAGACGGCACCGTCCTCGCCGATCTCACGGAGCCGGACATGCGCATCGTCGTCGCGCCCGGTGGCCAGGGGGGCCTCGGCAACGCAGCCCTCGCCAACACCAAGCGCAAGGCCCCCGGCTTCGCCCTGCTCGGCACCCCCGGCTGGGAGGGCGACGTCGTCCTCGAGCTCAAGGTCGTCGCGGATGTCGCTCTCGTCGGGTACCCCTCGGCGGGCAAGTCGAGCCTCATTGCGGCAGTGTCGGCTGCGAAGCCCAAGATCGCCGACTACCCCTTCACGACGCTGCACCCGAACCTCGGCGTCGTCCAGGCGGGGGAGAGTCGCTACACGGTCGCTGACGTCCCCGGCCTCATCGAGGGCGCGAGCGAGGGCAGGGGGCTCGGGCTCGAGTTCCTCCGTCACGTGGAGCGGTGCTCCGCGCTCGTGCACGTGCTCGACTGCGCGACCTTGGAACCGGGCCGCGACCCGCTCAGCGACCTCGAGATCATCCGTCACGAACTGGAGTCCTACGAGGTGCCGGAGGGGCAGACGCCACTGCTGGAGCGCCCGCAGGTCGTCGTCCTGAACAAGATCGACGTGCCGGATGCGCGCGACCTCGCCGAGTTCGTGCGCCCCGAGCTCGAGCAGCAGGGTTACCGCGTCTTCGAGGTCTCGGCCGTCAGTCGCGCCGGGCTCCGAGAGCTCTCCTATGCCCTCGGAGAGCTCGTAGAGGAGGAGCGTGCCGCCAAGGCAGCAGAGCCTCCTCGCGAGCGCATCGTGCTTCGACCCCGCGCAGTCAATGAGGCGGCCTTCGACGTGCGCGTCGAAGGCGGTACGCACGGCAACATCTACCGCATCATCGGAGCCAAGCCGGAGCGCTGGGTCGCCCAGACCGACTTCACGAACGACGAGGCGATCGGCTTCCTCGCGGATCGCCTTGCCAAGCTCGGCGTCGAGGATTCGCTCTTCAAGTCGGGCGCCGTCGCCGGATCTACCGTCATCATCGGGGCGGGCGAGGGTGTCGTCTTCGACTGGGAGCCGACGCTGACCTCCGCCGCCGAACTCATCACGAGCCCTCGAGGCACGGATGCTCGCCTCGGCGAGTCCGCAAGGCCGACCCGTAATGCGCGCCGAGAAGCGTACTTCGAGCGCATGGACGCCAAGGCGGCCGCCCGCGCCGAACTCATTCGCGAACGCGAGGCCGGGCTCTGGAATGATGATGAGGGCTTCGCGGTGGATCGCCGCGACGCTGCAGCGTCGGAGGAGACCTCCGGCGAAACATCCGTTTCAGACGACTGACAGGACCGATGACAGCGCAGCCCACGACAAGCACGATTCCCACGCTGAGCCCCGTCACGTCGCGAGCGGACATCCCGCGCGCCCGCCGGATCGTCGTCAAGGTGGGCTCGTCGTCGATCAGCGGCGAGAACGCAGGCCAGGTCGCCCCCCTCATGGATGCCCTCGCAGGCGCCCACGCGCGCGGTGCGGAGATCGTGCTCGTGTCGTCCGGTGCGATCGCAACGGGGCTGCCGTTCCTGAACCTGCAGGACCGGCCCGCAGACCTCGCCACGAAGCAGGCCGCCGCGGCCGTAGGTCAGAACGTGCTCATCTATCGGTACCAGGAGAGCCTCGCTCGTTACAAGATCGTCGCTGCCCAGGTGCTCCTGACCGCGGGAGACCTCGAGGCGAAGGTCAATCGGGCCAACGCACGACGCGCCATGGAACGACTGCTGGATCTGCGGATCCTGCCGATCGTCAACGAGAACGACACGGTCGCGACCGCCGAGATCCGCTTCGGCGACAACGATGAGCTGGCGGCTCGCGTGTCAAAGCTCCTCAATGCGGATGTGCTCGTACTGCTCTCCGATGTCGACAGCCTCTACACGAAGCCGCCGTGGGTCGAGGGCTCGGAGCGCATCGTCGACGTTCCCTTCGGTGAGCCGCTCGACTCGGTCGAGTTCGGCGGCATCGGAGCGGCCGGGGTCGGCACGGGAGGAGCGCGCACCAAGGTGGATGCCGCGCGGCTCGCCGCCGGTGCCGGAACCCCTGTGCTGCTCACCTCGACTGCGCAGGTGAGCGAGGCGCTGGGCGGCGCACCCGTCGGCACGTGGTTCGCGGCGGGCCTCGTCGAGCACTCCCTCGGCTGACGGGCCGGTGCCGTCGGGCAGTCGATAGACTGGGCCCATGCCCGAGCAGACCCTTGCGACCCCAACTCTCCAGCAGAAGCTGGTGGCGTCGAGAGACGCCTCCCGTGCTCTCGCCACGGCGACGACGCAGCTCAAGAATGACGCGCTGGAGGCAATCGCCGCGGCCGTCCTGGGAAACGCGGATCGCATCCTCGCGGCGAACGAGCTCGACCTCGCCAATGGGCGTGAGAACGGGCTGAGCGAGGGCTTGCAAGACCGCCTCCGGCTCGACGAGGCGCGACTCAGCGGTCTCGCGGCCGCGGTGCGCGACATTGCGGCGTTGGCCGACCCCGTGGGTCGCGTCGTGCAGGGCTCGAGCCTGCCGAACGGCTTGGCGCTCACGCAGGTGCGCGTTCCCTTCGGCGTGGTCGGCGCCATCTATGAGGCCCGGCCCAATGTCACAATCGACATCGCGTCGCTGGCACTCAAGAGCGGCAACGCTGTCGTGCTTCGTGGGGGTTCGGCGGCGATCCACTCCAACACGGCCCTCGTGCGGATCATCCAGGATGCCGTCTCCTCGGTGGGCCTGCCCGGTGAGCTCGTGCAGGGTATCGACGAGTTCGGCCGCGAGGGTGCGACCGAGCTCATGCGCTCGCGTGGCCTCATCGACGTGCTGATCCCGCGCGGCAGTGCAGACCTCATCCAGACGGTCGTGCGCGAATCCCAGGTCCCGGTCATCGAGACGGGCGCTGGCGTCGTGCACGTCTTCCTCGACGCCTCGGCTGACGTCAGCGCTGCGGTCGAGATCGTGCACAACGCGAAGACGCACCGCCCCAGCGTCTGCAACGCCGCCGAGACCCTGCTCGTGCACGCGGATGCGGCAGAGCGACTGCTGCCTCCCGTGCTCTACGCGCTCCGCGAGAGCGGCGTCACGCTGCACGCCGACGAGCGCACTGCGGGCATCTTCGCGGATGTCGTGCCCGCGACGGAGGAGGACTGGGCGACCGAGTACATGAGCCTTGACCTCGCCGTGCGGGTCGTCGACGACCTCGACGGCGCACTCGACCACATCCGTCGGTACTCCACCCACCACACCGAGTCGATCGTCACCGCGGATCTCGCAAGCAGCGAACGATTCCTCGCTGAGGTGGATTCGGCCGTCGTGATGGTCAACGCCTCGACCCGATTCACCGACGGGGGAGAGTTCGGCTTTGGCGCTGAGGTGGGCATTTCAACCCAGAAGCTGCACGCGCGCGGCCCGATGGGGCTCCCTGAACTGACGAGCACCAAGTGGATTGTGCGCGGTTCCGGGCAGGTGCGCGGCTGAGCCGCCACGCACGGTAGATTAGAGTCGCGTCGAACGGAGAACTAATGTCACTGCTTGCTGTCATCGCTGCCGAAGAGGGCCACCACGAGCTCGCCCCGATGATCATGGACCCAATCTGGTTCGCAGTCATCGCTGCGGCCTTCTTCGTGACGATCGGCCTCGTCACCTACAGCTTCCGCGACGTGGCACACCGCAACAAGCGTCAGTCCACGAACGCGGGCCCCGGCGCGGGCACGCACGACTGACGGCGCCTCGATGACGGCGGTGGACCCCGACTCCGGTCGTCCTCGCGTCGGCATCATGGGCGGGACATTTGATCCCATCCATAACGGTCACCTCGTCGCCGCCAGCGAGGTTGCCCAGCATTTCGGCCTGGACGAGGTGGTCTTCGTTCCGACCGGGCAGCCGTACCAGAAGCCGGATGCCACGGGCAGCGAGCACCGCTACCTCATGACGGTGATTGCGACGGCTTCGAACCCGTCGTTCACGGTGAGCCGAGTCGACATCGATCGAGACCGGCCCACCTACACGATCGACACGCTGCACGACATGCGGCGCCTTCGGCCGGAGGCAGAGCTCTTCTTCATCACGGGAGCGGACGCCATCGCCCAGATCGTGGACTGGAAGAACGTCGACGAACTCTTCGAACTTGCTCATTTCGTAGCAGTTTCACGGCCAGGTCACATCCTCAACGTTTCCGGTTTGCCGGAGCACGACGTAAGCTTGCTTGAGGTGCCTGCCTTGGCGATTTCTTCGACGGACTGTCGTAGCCGGGTGGGTCGGGGGTTTCCCGTCTGGTATCTCGTACCGGACGGGGTAGTACAGTACATCGCCAAACATCATCTGTATCGGAGTGAGTAATGACAGCCTGGGGTGACCAGCCGCCGCTTTCGCGGAGGCAGGTCAGGATGAACGAGCGTGCCCACGAAGGTGGCAGCGAGTTCTCCGGCGCCCGGGGCCAGACGGGCAGCATCGATCTCGACAACCCGGAGGCGACCATGGGCGATTCCGGCCACGAGGACTCTGTTCCGTTCGATACCTTCCCGCCAGCAGCTCCCACCGCCTCGGATGCGACCCCCGCCCGATTCGATGGTGCGCCCTCGACCTCCGCGAACGCCATCCGGCCCGGATCGCGTCGTGCGCAGCGTCTTGCAGAGACGGGCGCACTTTCCTTTGCCGACCTCGCCGCATTCACCCCCGCGGCTGACACTCGGGAAGCTCCTCCGGCTCCGGCTCCGGCTCCCGCGTCCGAGCCCGATTCGGACGCCCACGCGTACCGCCTCCGGGATTTCCGTCCCGCCGGGTCCGCCGCTGCGGCGGTCGCCCCGCCGTCGGCGCCAGCCGTGGGCGACGCTTCGCCAGCTGCGGCCGGTCGGCCGCTCACCCGGCGTGAACTGCGCGCGCTCGAGGCCGCTCGGGCTCGCGAGGCCGAGCCGGAAGCCGCTGTCGAGGCGCTGGATGCCGCGCCCGCTAGTGCGCCGTTCCCTGCGCCGGCAGCTCCGCCGCAGTTCGATGCGTCCTCCGTTGACGTCGCGCAGCCCAGCACAGTGCAGCCCAGCACAGGTCTGGCCGATCTGGCCGAGGCGCAGGCGGCCCCCGAACAGCCGCAGGCGGTGACGGAGCCGCCGCCCCTGGTTGAGCCCCCGCACGCGGCCCTCGCGAGCCCCCAGTACATCCCGTCCTCGCTCGATGTGACCGGGGTCGCGCCCGCTGAGCCGCGTGCTGAAGACGCAGTCGAGACACCGTCCGACACGGCGGTACCGCTCTCTGAGCTTGCTCCGCCCGCCGGGATGCCGTTCGGCACGTCGCCGACTGAGATCCCGACTCTTGCGGACCTGCCGGCACCACAGCTGCCCCCACCCCCTGCACCGATGGGCGAGTTCGTTCCCCAGTACTCGCTTGCGCAGTACCCGCCGCCTACCATGCTGCCCGGGTCGCCCGAGTCCGCTCGAGGCATCGACTTCGCGCCGCAGCAGCAGGTGACCCCCGTCGGCCACTGGTCGACCCAGGAGGCGCTCGACGACGCGAGCCAGTCCGCCGAATCGGTGACGTCTCGCGACGTCGCGGCGTCGACCGGTCCCATCACGAGCAATGCCCTCGTGCTGCCCGCGGTTCCGGACGGCTCCGACCTCGCCGTTCCCTTCGCGACGGCGACGGGCGAAGTGCTCATCACAGGGTCTATCACGCTGCCGACGACGCTTGGCACGACGGGTGCGCATCCTGCGCGCTACGACCACTCTGAACTCGACGCCATCATCGATGCTGCCGACCGTGACGACATCGAGGGAGAGTCCGCTCCCGTCCGAGCGATCCGTGCCGTCAGCACGCACACCTCACCGCGCGACGTCATCGCGATGTCGCGCAACTCCGGCAGCGGCAACCGCCTGCCCGTCGTGCTCGCGATCACCGCGGGAGCGATGATGGTGAGCGTCACTGTGCTCGTTGTCGTGGGATTCGTGTTCGGTACGTTCTAGACTCGTCCCCACGAATGCCAGTACCCACCCTTTAGGAATCTGTGACCGCATCCCAGCACGCCCTCGAACTTCTCACCATCGCCGCCACGGCGGCCGACTCGAAGAAGGCGTCCGACCTCGTCGCCCTCGATGTCTCGGAGCCGCTGCCGTTCACGGACGTGTTCCTGCTTGCATCCGGTCGGAACGAGCGCAACGTGCTCGCCATCGCTGGCGAGATCGAGGACAAGCTGATTGAGGCTGGAAGCAAGCCCCTGCGCCGTGAGGGCCGCAGTGAGGGACGGTGGGTGCTCCTCGACTTCGGCGACCTTGTCGTGCACGTCTTCCACGAGGAGGAGCGCATCTACTACTCGCTCGAGCGCCTCTGGAAGGACTGCCCTGCGATTCCTCTCGACCTGCCTGAAGCGCCCGGTGACGGCAGTGCAGGAGCCGACGCGCGGGCATGACCGCCTGGGTGCCGTCGTGGCGCGGCGGTGTTGGTGCCGCCGAGGCGACAGCTGACGGCATCGCGGCATGGGTACGTTCCGACGCGCTCGGGCGACTTGTGCGCCTCTGGGGCGAACAGCGCCCCGTCGCGGCAGACACGGACTCCCTGCTCGAGTGGCTCGACGCCTTCTCGGCTGAGCACTGGGACTTTCGCAAGGGGAGAGAGCGTAACCTCGCGGCATCCGCTGCACTGAGCCCGGCGCAGGCTGCCGCTGTGTTCGAGGCCGCCCCGGAACTCGGCCTCGTCGCATCGTGGCCCACGGCGCGAACGTATGACGCGATCGTGATGACCGGCGGAATGGTGCGCGCCGGCCTAGTGAAACCACGATTTGTGCGCTCGCTCCTCGATGCGGGAGTCGCGGCGCGGCGGATCGTGTTCCTGGGGGCGCACAGGGCATTCCAGGGCGACGAAGCCGCGCTGGCGACAGCGCTGGGCGTTCCCGGTCACGACGAGGTGGATGCCATGGCCGAGGGGATGCGGCGGGCGTTCGACCTGGGCGCACCCGCTTTGACCCATGGCGGTGCAGGCAACGCGCGGACGACCCGTCTCGCGTGGGACGCGCATCCGGGCGTGCGCTTCGAGGTGGTCGCGGCTCCGTCCAGCGACCCGGATGCCCGGCGCGCCGACACCGCCGACACGTTCCGGCACTGGGCGCGGTCGAGCGGCGCCGATACGAGGTCGGTGCTCGTCGTGACCACGCCTGTCTACGTGCCGTACCAGGCCGCCGTTGCCGTGGAAACGCTGGGGATCGAGGCAGGAATGGCGGTCGAGACGGTTGGGGCGGACGCCCAGTCGAACGACCTCGGTGAGTACACGCAGCACTTCGGCGCGCAGCAGCATCTGCAGGAGATTCGCTCCGCCATCCGTGGAATGAAGGCTCTCTGGGCGCACTCGATTTTGCGCTCGGCAGGAATGTAGTAATCTTGAGAAGTTGCTTCACGGAGTGACAAACACCGAGGGTCCATGGCGCAGCCCGGTAGCGCACCTGCATGGCATGCAGGGGGTCAGGGGTTCAAATCCCCTTGGATCCACAGAAAGCACTGGTCAGACGGCCATTCCAGAACCCGAGCGAGGGATTTGGAATGGCCGTTTGACGTGTATTCGACGCGTTTCGCTTTCGTAGTCGCCTCATCGAATGCCCGGGCGCTTCGGAATCGTCTGCACACCCTCGTAGGTAGGGCCAGTGAGGCTTCTCGTTCCAGCGCCTTCGAGTCGGTTCGGTCTCTCTCGATCTGGCGGCACGTCTCGTAGCGAGGCAGACACTCCGACCGCCCACGCAGTGGCCATCGGCACGTACGGACTGACCAGCGTTCGCCGCCGAGTCGGCCGCGATTCCCAATGGTCCTAGGCATCTTGTGCTCGGCAGGCTGAGTTCTAGGCTGACCGCATGGATGCCCTGTGGGTAGGACTCGGATTCGTCGTTCTAGCGGTGACGCTCATCGATGTGTTCCTCAGCGCGCTCAACTATGACGAGGCGGGGTTCGTAGCCGGGCGGGTTGCCCGCTGGCAGTGGGGGCTGACGAGACGGTTCACCCGACGCCTCTCGCGGCGCTGGCGGCCGGTTGTTCTCCGTCAGGTGATCGGGCTGCAGGTTCTGGGAGCCGTGATCACCTGGATCGGCGGAACCATCATCGGTTTCGGGTTGATCTACCTCGGTTCGATGCAGGGCAAGAACTTCACGTACGACGGCGTGCACGGCGATTTGTTCGGTGCGATGTACTTCAGCACCGCCCAACTGTCTGCCGTCGGGACATCACAACTGACGCCGAACACGGATTTTCTCCGAATCCTTTCGGTCGTGGAGACCGTGAGCGGGGTTGTCCTGGTCTCGCTCATTCTCACCTTCCTGCTCGGCGTATATGACGTGATCTCCAATCTTCGGTCTCTGTCGTCGCAGTTCTACAGCGCAGGAGACGGGATCGGGCCCCCGATCTCGAGCCTCGAACCGTACTTCCCCGGCGGCACTGAGACAGGGCTCGACTCACACCTGCAGAGCGTGTCTGACAGCTTCAGCTCATACACCGACGGGGTGCGTCTGTACCACGCCGCCTACTACTTCCAAAGCGGTCGCGATACGTTCTCGCTGCCGTACTCGATCCAGATGTTGGCCGGGATTATCGGCGGTCTGCGCTGGGGCCTCCCCGCGCCGAACCCGGTCACCGCTCAGCCAATGCTCCTGCCGCTGACGGACCAGTTCGAAGAGTTCGAGACCTACATGCATCCATTGCTCAACTGGACGAGCACCGATGTGCCTGAGACGGTGACGGCCGGTGAGTTCTCTCGGCAGGTACGCGCCGAACTCGCGCAGGAACGGACCACGTTGCGTCGACGTGTCAGGAGAAAGGACGACGTCGACTACTGGGTGAGCCGCTTCGTCCTCGTCAACCGAGAGATGGCCAGGCTCGTGGGTATTGAACCCCTGACAGACCTGAACGAGTCGTACTCCCGCTACCTGGCGTGGCTGCCGTTCGCCTACCGTGCCCAGCAGTTCAGCGCGGCGATCAGTCGCGACCTGGACTACCAGCCGATCTACTCCAACCCGCAGGATGAAGCGCCGGAGGCGATCCTGGCGCCAGCGCCAGATGAAACCGAGCGGAAGGACGGCAACGGAGGAATTTGGGGCTTCCTGTCCCGGAGAATCACCCTCGTCGACCCGGGCTTCACTCGGCTCATCGGGGCCATCAGGGGACTCCTCGCTGCGGCGCTCGCAGTGGCAGTTCTTGCCGTCAGTCTGCCCCAGATTGGCCTCCCGGCGTTCCCGGCCGCCATCTTCGGCGGAATGATCGCCATGTTCACCAGTGCGGCATCCGGGGGTGGGCACGGGATCCGGCGGCTCGCCGCGCTCATCTCCCTCGTGCCCGTGCTGGTCTCGCTCGGAATTCATGCACTGATTCCGCGCGAGCCGCTTCCGGCGAGCGCGGCCCTTGTCGCCTTGGCCTTTATCGGGATCGCCGTCACTCGTTTCGGTCCGAAATTGGGTGGGCTGGGCCAGCTCGCGTTCATGACGTACTACTTCACGCTGATCCTCGACCTCCAGGTCGACGAACTCCTCCCGTTCGCCGGCGCAGCGGTTGTCGGCGTCCTCAGTTCCGTCGTGCTTCAGCTGGTGCCGAACAAGGGCGCACACGCCCGGGTGGTGAAAGGCGGGGTTGTCGCTTTTGAGAACCGCCTGGTGCGCGCGCTCGATCCGATGATCGATGCGGTGTCCGCGGCGCGATGGGACCCCGATCTCATGCACCGCACCAGGAGTGAACTCCGGCGAACGCACCAGATGGCCTCCTTCCTGGCTGGTCAGTTGACGGGTGATGACCCCGACATCGGGTCGACGGCCGAGCAGGCGAGTGCGCTGCGCATCCGCGTTCACGAGGCTGAACTTGCGCTGGTGAACCTGTCGTCCGAAGCCCGATTGGCGACGGGAGCCGGTGTGCCGGTCGACGTTCGCGCGCGCCTTGCCGGAGCCCTTCAGTCGGTGCAGAAGCACATCACCGGCTACCCGGATGCTCCGGCGTGGGTTTCGCCTACAAAAAAGGGTGACGAGGCCCCGACCCCGAACCCGCCCGCTGCTGTCTCCGCAGCCGATTCACTGGAATCGCTGCCGTCACTCAAGTCGGCTGCCCACTGGCCACGAGCCGCACGTCGCGTTCTCGGCGCTGCGCACGAGTTGCAGCACGCGGTCGACGTGCTGCATTCGGCGCGTGCCGTTGACCTCGCATCCGTGCCTGCGTGGGCCGACCTGTCGACGCAATCGTCCCCCGCGCCCGAGACCGCGGTTCCGGCGACAACCGCCGACGGGGATGCAAGGGCGACGGACGGCGTCCCCGCAGCCGCGGAAGCTCCTGTCTCCGCCGACACCGCACCCATCTGGCGCAGAGCCGTCCAGGCCGGTGTCTCAACAGCCGTTGCCCTCTCCCTCGGGTCGTTCGTGTCGACAACCCACCAGTACTGGGCAGCCATGCCCGCATACCAGGCGATCGGGGGAACCGATGGCGAAACCTTCGTGAAGGGCTCGCAGCGGATCGCCGGAACCGTGCTCGGTGCGATCGTCGGGTTCAGCATTGCCATTGCGGCAGGATCAAATCCGGCGGTGCTCGTGCCGGTGCTCGCGGTCAGCATTTTCGCGACGACGTACTTCCGCGGGGCGTCGTCACCGCTCACGTCGTTCTGGACGACGATGATGTTCGCGCAGATGTACGAGTTCATGGGCCGCTTGAACACTGAGACAATCGGTGTGCGCATCGTCGAGACCATCATCGGAGCCGGCGTCGCCCTGATCGTCGCCGCGTTGATTCTGCCGACACGCACGAGCGACAAGTTCGCCAGGCAGGCGGTCGAGCTCGCGAGGACTGTTGAGTCGATCACGACGGCGACCCTGGAGCTGTGGAAGCGCAATCGACAGCCGTCGGCCGACGATATTGCCGCGCTGTCGAAGCAGGAAGTCGTGATGACGAGCCGGCTGCGAGACCTTCAGGCAACGGCGGGTCCGCTGCGTCACGGTTCCGGTGCATTCGCGCCCGGCGGGATCGAGAACCGCCTCACCGGATTCTGGGAGCTGCTGTACTACACCAGGCACTTCATCGCATCCGCTGAACAGGGCCATCGCGCCAAAGCGCGCCTCACCGATGACCAGTGGGAGCAGCTCGAGACGGCGACCGCTCAGAACTTTGATGCCCTCATTGCGGCCTATGAAGGTCGGGCCTCCGGTCCGGTGCGCCCTGACATCGGCATCGACGATCTCGGGGATACGGACGAGCCACACTCGGCCGAGGCGGCGCTCCGTGCGCTCGCGAGGGCCAACCAAACGGTCGCGATCATGGCCGTCGACCTTGCGCCGCAGGCCGGCGATATCCGGCTGGATCGCGCCGGGACATAGCGCAGCCGAGGGGCCAGTGGGCACAGAAGGCGCGGGAGGCGGGCACGCACTCGACATCCCCGAAGACGTGTCGTTCGCCGACTCGCGGGTGCACGCCGAGACGATCGCGGCAGAAACGGTGCTGCACGACGAAGGCGTGATCTCGATCGTGTCGTCGGACTCGCAGGCGATGGGCGGGTGCAAGTCTGCCGATACCGGGGCGCGGGCTTCTTCGTCAGATGGAGGCGCCGATCCAGAGTCCGAGTCCGGCGAGTGCGACACAGAGCACGAGCATGACAACGCCGCTGATAAACGCGTGGCCGTAGCGCTTCTCCTTGATGAGTTGCACGGTCTCGTAGCTGGCGGTGCTGAAGGTCGTGTACCCGCCGAGCAATCCGGTGCCGATGACGATGCCGAGGTCGGTGGGCAGCAGATGCACCATGGTCAGGCCGGTGAGGAAGCCGAGCACCAGTGATCCTGAGGCATTGATGATCGTTGTCGCCCACTGGAATTTGGTCTTCATATGTGAGCGGATCAGCCCGTCGACGGTGAAGCGGATGCAAGCGCCTACGCCGCCGCCAACGGCGAGGAGCAGAAAGATCATGGGAGTCATGATGCCTTCCAGGTCTGGTCAGCGGGCTGCTCCGTTTCGGGCCCGCGGGCCTTGTTCACCGCGTTGGCGATGACGATGCCGAGCCAGGTGGCACATGCTCCGACGAGAACGGTGCCCAGCGAGTAGATAGTCGCTTCAACCGGCAAGCCATCGCGGAACAGCACGCCGGTGTCGGTGGCGAGTGAGCTGTAGGTCGTGAAACCGCCGCAGTATCCGGTGCCCAAAAGGAGCTTGAGGTTCTTGCCGGTCGGCTTCGTGTTGTCGAGGCGGGTCAACGCTTCGTACAAGTAGCCGAGGAGGAAGGCACCGATGACGTTGATGATGGCGATGGAGACAGGCACTTCGCCGAGTTTGGGGATGACCAGCGAGAGCCACTCGCTAGTTGCTGCACCACACGCGCCGCCAACGAAGACGAGCCCGATCGGTGCCCACTTGAGGTGCTCGGGGCGCGGTGCCATCAGGTGTCGCCTGGCCGTGTCGCGATTTCAGGGTGAGTGCTCATGGGAAGAACGCTAGCGGCGCCGGGTCGAACCACGGCGGCGTGGTGTGGGAAGGCATCGCTCACAGTGTATTGCGTGCGAGGCCTTGGCGGGTGAGGAAGGCGGCGGCATGATTGCGGCATGGACGGCCTGGACAGGGACAAGGAGGTCATGCTCGCCCGCCACCTCCGTGCGAGGGGGATTGATGACGAGCGGGTGCTCGCGGCGATGGCGACGGTGCCGCGCGAGGAGTTCGTTGCCGAGCACGCGCGGAGGTATGCCTATGCCGACCGTCCCCTGCCGATCGAGGAGGGCCAGACCATCTCGCAGCCCTACATCGTGGCCTTCATGGCCCAGTCGGTCCGGGTGGAGGAGGGCGACAGGGTGCTCGAGATCGGCGCAGGGTCGGGCTACGGTGCCGCCGTGCTGGGGATGCTCGCCGCCCGTGTCGATACGGTGGAGCGCCATCCCCGCCTCGCGGAGCAGGCGGCGGAGCGAATGGCTCGACTCGGCTACGCCAACGTGCACGTGCATTCGGCGGACGGGACGTGGGGACTGGCGGAGGAGGCACCCTTCGACGCGATCGTGGTGACGGCGGCGGGGCACTCGGTTCCCCCGCCGCTCCTGGAACAACTGGCGCCGGGCGGCCGGCTCGTCATGCCGGTCGAAGGTTCCTACGGTCACCAGCAGCTGCTCCTCGTGCGCAAGGACGTCGACGGCCGGGTCACCGAGACGCCACTCCTGGGGGTGGCATTCGTGCCGCTCGTGGGGGACCACGGCCATCCTGGGGACGAGGATCGGGACAGGCCAGGGGGATAGGCGACCGAGAAGTCCAAGAGGGTGCGCCCCCCGATTCTCGGGCGAATTCCCGGGGCGAAGATCTCTACCAGCCGCCTGCGGTACCGTGCACTGAGCGTCCGGCGAGAGCGCACGGCGACGCATCGCTGGAATGCACGGAGAGATCATGGTAAACCCGCGGCCCCGTCAGGCCAGAGACCCGCACGCGACCCCCAGCGCGCAACCCTCCGTCACCTCCAAGGCAATCGCGATCCTCGCGGCCTTCGACAGCGAGCATCCGCGCCTGGCGCTCACGGAACTCGCCAAGCGAGCGGGGCTCCCCGTCGCCACCACCCACCGCATCGCTGGCGAACTGGTGCACGCCGAAGCGCTCGCGAAGGTGGGCCGGGAGTTCGTCATCGGGCGCGAGATCTGGCGGCTCGGCCTGCTCGCGCCCGTGCGCCAGAACATCGCCGAGGTCGCCGCGCCCTACATGCAGGACGTGCTCTTCGTCACGCAGAACATCGTGAATCTCTTCGTGCCCGACGGCGACCGGGCCCTCCTCGTCGAACGCATCTCCGGCACGCGCGCTGGCACTCCCTTCCGCCAGGTGGGTGCCCGGATGCCGCTGCATGCGAGTGCCGCAGGCAAGGTGATGCTCGCCTTCGGTGACCCCGAGATGCTGTCGCGGGTTTCTCGCCGTCTCGAGCGCCACACCGCCAACACCATCACGGATGCCGACGCACTCGCTCGCGAGATCGCTGCCGTGAAGTCGCGGGGGTACGCAGCGACGGCGGAGGAGGCGGGACCGGCGAACTATGGCCTCGCAGTGCCGATCATCCTCGCGAGTGGCACCTTCGTCGGGGCACTCGGCGTGGTGACGCAGGACCGTCCGCCTGCCCGCGGCACGGTCATCCCCGTGCTCCGCATTGCGGCCCGCAGCGTCGCTCGTCGCCTCTACAGCGACTCGAGCTCCTTTCCAGAGGATGGCCTCGTGGCGAGCGAATTCCATTAGACGAAAAACCGCGCCGAGTGGCGCTGGAGGCAGCCCTAGCATCGCTCTCGTCAAGGTCACGCGAGCGTCGACCGCGAACGAGCTAGGAGCAATGGAGCATGAGGGCTATGACCATCGAGACCGGCCCGGCCGAGGCCAGCGGCACGACCGGGGCGATCGACGCGATCGTGGACCGCGTCGAGACCGTCGCTGACCGGGTCGTTTCGCTCGTGCTTCGCCGCGCCGACGGAGAGCCTTTCCACGGCTGGGATCCGGGGTCACACATCGACGTCCACGTCGGCGACGACATCGTGCGGCAGTACTCGCTCTGCTCGAGTCCGAGCGACCTGAGCCACCTCCGCATCGCTGTGCTGTACACACCCGACTCCCGCGGCGGTTCCCGGCGGGTCCACGAGGCCCTGGTCGAGGGCGCGCCCGTCACGATCTCTGAGCCACGCAATAACTTTCCCCTCCTCGACTCGCGCAAGTACCTCTTCATCGCCGGCGGTATCGGCATCACGCCGATCATCCCGATGATCGAGGCAGCCGAGCGCGACGGCAGGGACTGGCGCCTCATCTACGGCGGTCGCAGCCGCTCGACGATGGCCTTTGCCCGCCAGCTCGTCGAGACGTACGGCGCGGAACGGCTGACAGTCGCGGCCGAGGACGAGAGCGGCCGTCTCGACCTAGCATCGCTCCTCGCCCTGCCGAGGGCCCACATGCTCGTCTACGCGTGCGGCCCCGCCGGCATGCTTGCCGCGATCGAGGAGTTCTGCATGGGCTGGCCCCCCGGCGCGCTCCACACCGAGCGGTTCGTGGCCGCCGCACTCGACGCGGGCGGCTCGACCGAACCCTTCGAGGTCGAGTTGGTGCGCTCGGGCACGACCGTGACGGTCGAGGTGGGCACGACCGTGCTCGAGGCCGTCGAAGCGGTCGGAGCGCGCGTGCTCTCCAGCTGCCGCACCGGCCTCTGCGGCACGTGTGAGACCCGGGTCGTCTCGGGTGACATCGAACACCGCGATGCTGTGCTGACCGAGGCCGACCGCGATGCGGGCGACGTCATGCTCGTCTGCGTCTCCCGCGCGGCGGCTGGCTGCCCACGTCTCGTGCTCGACCTCTGACCGTGCTCGAACCCCGACCCTTGCTCAAACCCTGACCCGTGCCGACGAACAGGAATCTCCGATGACGAAGACGATGATCGACGCGATGGTGCTCGACGACGACCCGTTCTCGATCGAGAACATCCAGGACCCGCATCCGCTCCTGGCGCGACTTCGCGATGCCGGCTCGGTGACGTGGCTCTCCAAGTACAACTGTTTCGCGGTCGCGGGCCACGAGGAGGTTTACGAGATCCTCACAGACTTCGAGACCTACTGTTCCTCCGGCGGCCTCGGCCCCCATGACATCCGCGAGGACGAGGGATGGCGCCCGCCGAGCATCCTCGAATCCGACCCGCCGACGCACACCGTCATGCGTCGTGCCCTCACGGGCGTGATTAACCCAGGCACGGTGCGGTCGCTGCGTGGCCCGTTCACTCCGCCGGCCGCTGAGATCACCTCTGCGCTGGCCAGACTGGACCGCTTCGACGCGGTGACCGACCTTGCCGAGCAGTACCCGATCCGCGTCTTCCCGGATGCGGTCGGGATTCCGCAGGAGGGACGGGAGCACCTGCTGCCCTACGGCAACATGGTCTTCAACGCCTTCGGCCCCAAGAACGCCATCCTCGAGGAGGCCTTCGCCGAGGGAGAGGCACACGCGGAGGTCGTCATGCGTGCGTGCGAGCGCGAAAGCCTCGACGCCGACGGCTTCGGCGCCAAGATCTGGGACCGGGTCGAGGATGGCCTGATCTCTGTGCAGCAGGCAACGCTGCTCGTGCGCGCGCTCCTGTCGGCAGGAATCGACACCACGATCTTCGGCATCGGCAACACCCTCTCGGTGCTGGCGCGGCTGCCAGAGGTGTGGGCGCAGCTTCGCGAGACGCCATCGCTCGCGAAATTCGCGATTGACGAGGCGCTGCGGCTCGAATCGCCCTTCCAGAAGTACCACCGCACCGTCACGGTAGACACCGTCCTCGGCGGCGTACACCTGCCAGCGGGAGCGAAGGTGCTCGTGTTCATCGGCGCCGCCAATCGCGATCCCCGCCGATGGGGCGACGACGCCGACGAGTTCAGGCTCGACCGCAACTCCTCGGGGCACCTCGCCTTTGGGATGGGCCTGCACCAGTGCGTCGGCCAGCCCATTGCCCGCCTCGAGATCGAGATCGTGCTGCAGCAATTGCTCGAGCGGGTGCTCACGATCGAGCCGGCCGGAGAACCCGTGCCCCTCGTCCACAACGTGTTGCGGGGATTCACCTCGCTGCCCGTGGCCATTAGGGCCGCGTAACCAATTTCGCACACGACATCGCGCCCTCACCGCCGAGCGCGCGATTCAGGAGACCCATGACTGCCACCGTGCCACCACCCCAGACCGTCGCTCCGGCATCGCAGGACCCCGCGACCTGGACCCCTCGTCGTCGCAGGATGATCGGCTGGTCGATGACGACCATGTTGCTCGTCCTGATGATGATCAGCTGGGCAGACAAAGCCATCCTCGGCATCGTCGCGGTGCCGCTCATGAACGACCTCGGCATCACGCCGAGCCAGTTCGGCCTGCTCGGCAGCGCCGTCTTCATGCTGTTCGGCATCGCCCAGTTCGTCGCAGCACCGATCGCCAACAGGGTCAAGTCCAAGTGGATCCTGCTGACGCTCTGCCTGATCTGGTCTATTGCGCAGGTGCCCATCTTCGTCTTCGCCTCCCTCCCGGCGCTGTGGTTCAGTCGCCTGCTCCTGGGCGCAGGGGAGGGGCCGCTCGCGCCCATCTCGATGCATGCCGCCTACAAGTGGTTCCCCGCCGCGAAGTCGGCGACCCCCGCATCCATCGTCTCGTCGGGCGTGACGCTCGGGATCGTCGCCTTCGCGCCCGTGCTGGCCTGGATCAGCTCGGAGTTCGGGTGGAAGTCGACTTTCGTCTTCCTCGCCATTATCGGTGTCGTGTGGTCGGTCATCTGGGTCATCGTCGGCCGAGAGGGCCCCTACACCTCAGCAAGGGAGGAGGCCCGTATCGAGGGCACCGCGGCGACGATCGTCGATGAGCGTGCCGCGGCTGCCGCCGACACCAAGGTGCCCTACCTGCGCTCCTTCCTCACGCCGACCTGGCTCCTCGCCGTGCTCTGCTCGTTCCTTGGCTACTGGACGTTCACGGTCGCAACAACCTGGCTGCCGGCCTACTACGAGACGGTGCTCGGCACGACGACCCAGCAGGGTGGCTCGCTCATCGCGCTTCCGGCGATCTGGGGCACGATCGCGACGATCGGTCTCGGCTGGTTCACACAGGTGTTGAGCGCTCGAGGTCTCGCGACCCGCAAGTCGCGCGGTCTCGTGCTCGGGGGTGCGGCGCTGTTTGCGGGCGTCATGGTCATCGCGGGCACGGTCGTCGCCGACCCGACGCTCGCCACCATCTGCTTCATGTTCGGCTTCGGCACCTCGCCCGCGCTGTTCGCGATGACCTACCTCATCGCAGCCGAGACCTCTAGCGTGTCGCAACGTGGCGCCGTGCTGCAGATCACGAACGCCTTCCTCACGGCCGGCGGCCTCTGCGCGCCCATGGTCGTCGGATTCCTGGTCGACGGGGCACCCACGGCCGCGATCGGATACTCGAACGCCTTCCTGCTCACGGGCGCGATGCTCGCGGTCGCCGGTCTCGCGGCCTGCCTGTTCATCAACCAACAGCGCGACCGTCGCAAGCTCGGACTCGACATCGCCTGACTCCCGGCACACGAAAGGGGCCACGCTCAGTGAGCGGGGCCCCTTCCTCTGTTGCTGTCAGGCCATCGTGGCCGAAGCGACCTCACGCAGCGCGATCCGGTCGCCGCCGCTGGCAACATGGATCGGGCCCGAGTATGTCGTCGCGGCCCGCTCCTGCCATTCCTCAGCGGAGGCGACGCCAGCGAGGTGGGAGAGCACGAGCATCCGGGCCCCCGCCCTGCTCGCGATGCGCCCGGCGCCCTCTGGTGACGTGTGGGACTCGGCCTGGTGCGCGATGAAGGCGGGATCGAAGCCGCGTGCCGTGTAGTAGTCGAGGTTGACTGCCTCGTGGACGAGCACGTCCGTGCCATCCGCTAGGGTCGCGAGCGCGTCGCACTCAGCGGTGTCGCCGGAGAAGGTCACCGAGCCGGCGGCCGTCTCGAAGCGATACGCGAGCGCGGGAAAGACCGGCGGATGCTCCACGAGGGCCGCAGTCACGGCGACGCGGTCGTCGCTGTAGACACCGAAGGGGAGCGCGGCATCGGGAGCATCCGGTTCCGGTGTCGTGATGTCGGAGACCCGTACGAGGCGGGACATCTCGGGCCGTGCCTCGTCGTTCACCCGGATGTCGAGGTCGTAGGAGTAGGCCTGCAGCGTGTGCGCGACCATCTGGGCCGTGCCGGAGAGGCTCGCGCCGTCGGCGTGCGTTGGGTCCTGCCCCGGGCCGAGGATCGCGATGGGGTGTTCGAAGCCGTCAACGGGCGCGCCCCAGTTCCACAGCAGGAACCCGGGCAGTTCGATGACGTGGTCGGAGTGCAGGTGGGTGATGAAGCCCGCCACGAAGTCACGACCCCGCAGGCCCGCAGCGTGCGCGGCTCGCACGCAGCCGAGCCCGAAGTCGACGATGTAGTGCCTACCGTCGACGATGAGGGCGCTCGAGATGCCGGGTTCGGTGCCCCGGATTGCGGGCCCGGCGGCGGTGCCGAGCGTGATGAGTTCTGTGGTCATGACGTCTTTCCGTGTGGTCTAGCCGTGTGGCCGGGCGTTGAGCGTGCGCGTCTGGAGGTACTCCGAAAGGCCCCAGCGGCCTCGCTCACGGCCGATGCCTGAGGCCTTCCAGCCGCCGAATGGCGCGTCGACTTCGACGAGCGTGTGCTGATTGATCCACACGGTTCCCGCGTCAATGCGGGAGGCGATCGTGTGGGCGCGCTCGAGGTCGGGGCTCCAGACGGAGGCGCCGAGGCCGAACTCGCCGGCGTTGACGAGCTCGAGCGTCGTCTCGAGCTCGTCGTAGGCGACGATGGGCAGCGCGTTGCCGAACTGTTCCTCCTCGACGATGCGCATGCCGGGTTCGGCGTTCGCGATGACGGTGGGCTGCAGGAAGTGGCCCGGCAGCTCGCATCCGCGTGCCCCGCCGGTCACGACGCGTGCGCCGGATGCCTCGGCATCGATGATGAGGCCACTCACGATGTCGAGCTGCGAGCGGTTGTGCATGGGGCCCATGGTCGTGCCCTCGGCGACACCGTGACCGAGCACGTGGGCGGCGGCGGCGGCCGCGATGGCGTCGATGAGTTCGTCGACCCGATTGCGGGGCGCGTAGACGCGCTTAACGGCCATGCAGACCTGGCCGGAATTGCGGAAGGCGCTGCCGACGATGCCTCGGGCAGTGGTCTCGATGTGGGCGTCGTCAAGCACGATGGCGGGGTCGTTGCCGCCCAGCTCCAGCGTGACCCGCTTGACGGTCGCGGCGGCCTGCTGCGCGATCGCGGAACCGACCTCCGTCGATCCTGTGAAGGAGATCTTGCGCACCCCGGGCAGCGTGCTTAGGGCGACGTTGACGGCGCGTCCGCGGCTCGTGCTCGCCTGCAGCACGCCCTCTGGCAGTACCCTGGCCGCGAGCTCCACGAGCGCGATGGTCGAGAGCGGCGTCGTGGCGGAGGGCTTGGCGATGACGGTGCAGCCAGCCACGAGGGCGGGAGCGAGCTTGACGCAGAGCAGCGAGATGGGAAAGTTCCAGGGCGTGATGGTACCGACGACCCCGACGGGGCGATTGTGCACCTCGAGGGAGCGGTCGGCGCGGTCGGGCAGCGTCTCGACTTCAGGCCAATCGAGTTCGGCGTAGTAGTCGAAGAGACCGGCGGCCACGCGGAATTCACCCACGGCGTCCGCCATGACCTTGCCCTGTTCGAGCGAGAGCAGGCGGGCGAGGCGCTCCTCATCGGCGCGGATGCTGCCGGCGATGGCTCGCAGGGCGCCTCGCCGCTGTTCGCGGTCGGAGGCCCAGGACCGTTCGGCCCGGATCGCGCGGTCGACGGCGGCCGCGACATCCGCCTCGCTGTGGTCGGGGGCGACGCCGATGACCTCGAGGGTTGCGGGGTCGATGACCTCGTACACGGCAGTCATGGGTGTCCTTCCTCGGAGCGATTCCCCTCCAGCATCGCGACGGGAGCCCCTTCCGCCGATGTCGGTTTCACTGAATGGAAGTCGGTGTGCGCGCAGGGCCGTGCCGGGCGCAGCATGGTGAGGCACGCACCCCGAACCGAAGGAGTCCTGGATGCCCAAGCCACTGCCCATCGTCGTCACCGGTGTCGCCTCGGGGATCGGTGCCGCCACCGCCGCGCTGCTGGCTGAGGCTGGACACCCCGTCATCGGGATCGACCGCGCCGTCCCCGCGTCCTTCGACGGCCACTTCGTGCAGGGCGACCTCTCGAGTGCTGAGGGGATCGACGCGATCGCGGCAGCCGTGCGGGAAGCGGCTCCTGGCGGAATCGCCGGCCTCGCCAATGTCGCGGGGGTCCCGGGCACCGCACCGTGGCAGCTCGTGTTGGGCATCAACGTCTTCGGCCTGCGCGACCTGACGCGCGCGCTCGAACCCGCGCTGCAGCCGGGCTCGAGCGTGGTCAACCTCGCCTCGTCCGTCGCCTTCCAATGGCGTTCGCACGCAGAACAGTGCGCGGCCTTCGCCCTCGCCGAGGATCGCGCCGCTGCCCTTAACGCGGTGGCCGAGCCGCTGCGCGAGGAGTCGTACCTCTTCTCGAAGCAGTGTGTGAACCTGCTGACCGAGTACCTGGCGGGGGAGCTGCTGCCGAAGCGCATCCGGGTCAACTCGGTGAGCCCCGGCCCCGTGCAGACCCCCATCCTCGAGGACTTCAAGAACGACCACGGCCGCGACAGGGTCGACAGCGCCGCCGCGCTGCTCGGACGTTTTGGTGAACCGCTCGACATCGCACGGGTCATCGTGTTCCTGCTCGGGCAGGACTCCGCCTGGGTCAACGGTGCCGACCTGCGGGTCGACGGCGGCCTCACGGCCTACCGTGCGACCGCGGCAGCGCTCGGGGCGTAGTCGGATGGGGGAGCGCGGGCGGGTCGCCGAGGCAGTGCTGCCGGGCGGCGTCGAGCCCGACCCGCGATTCACGCTCGCCAACGAGCGCACCTTCCTGGCCTGGATCCGCACGGCCCTCGCCTTCATTGCGGGCGGGCTGGCGCTCGAGGCTTTCGCGGCGGATAGCTTCGCGGCGCCCCTGCGCCAGGCGCTCGTGCTGCTGGTCATCCTGCTGGGCATCCTGATCGCGATCGGGGCAGCTGCGCGCTGGCGCCGTGTCGAGCTCAGCATGCGCCACGGGCGGGCGCTGCCGATCCCATCCATCGTGCCCTTGCTATCCCTTGGCGTCGCGGCCGCAGCCATCGTGACCCTCGCTGTCGTCCTTGCATCGTGAGCGCTGTTGCCGGCCCGTGCCGACCTCATTCCGACGATGGCCTCCAGCCGGAGCGCACGGCCCTCGCATGGTCGCGCACCGCCGTCTCCTTTCTGGTTGCCGCCGCCATCATGCTGCGCTGGACACCCCACTTCGGTGCCGCACTCGTTGCCCCGTTGGCGCTCTGCACTGCCATCGGCGTCGTCATCGTCATGTCGCAGCGCCGCCGCTACACGCGACAGTCGCTCGGCATCGTGCAGGCTCGCACACAGGCATCCGTCGGCAATGTGGTCCTCGTGTCGGCGCTCGTGACGCTCCTGGGTGCGGGTGCACTCACCGTCGCACTCACGGGTTGAGCCCGCAGGATCAGGATTCGCCGAGCATCCGCTCGGCAAGGCTCGCGAGCGCCAAGCTCGTGGATGCGGCCTCGGTGTCGCCGTCATTCGTCGACCAAGCCGCGCTCAGCGCGCACGATGCGACAGCCCACTCGAGCACGGTGCTCACGGGAGCACGGCTCGACTTCGCGATGAGCTGCACGCGTTCGGCGAAATGGGCGAGGGCGACATCCCTCCGTGGGTTTCTGAGCAGCACCGTGTAGTCGAAGAGCCGGTTGCCGTGCACGCCCTTCGGGTCGATCGCACGCCAGTCACCGTCGCCGAAATCGAGCACGTTGTCGTGGTGCAGGTCGCCGTGCAGCACGACGTCCTGGCTCGCATCCGCGAGGAGCGTTGAGGCGAGCCCTGCTGCCCGGCTCCAGACGCCGCCGGCGCCGCGCGGATGGTGCTCGGCCATCTCGAACAGCTCACGGAACCAGTCAGCCAGCGCCACGAGCCCTGCCGGCGGCGACGAGAGCGCGGATGCCCCATGTAGGGTCTGCGCCAGTGAACAGAGTTCGAGCGTCGCGGCATGATCGTCGCCGTCGACGGAGATGGTGGCGAGCGTGCGCCCCGTGGCCCGCGCCAGGAGTGCCGCGTGCTCATCGACGCGCCAGACGGGTGCGGCGCCCGCGCCGTGCCACCACGCCAGCACGCTGTTGCCGCGCGCCTCCTCGTCGATCCGGGCGACCTTGAGCATTCCCTCCCTGCCGTCGAACGATACGGGGATGAGCGTTGACGACGGCGTCGTGAGGGTCTCGCCGACAACCGTGAGCCCCCAGCGCGCGAGGTAGTCCTCGGGCTGCGCGGGGGTCCACATCTGCATCACCAGGCGGCGGGCTTGTAGTCCTTGAGGAAGACGCCGAAAAGGTCGGTCCCCGCTTCGCCCATCACGATGGGGTCGTAGACCCGCGCCGCGCCGTCGACGAGATCGAGGGGAGCGTGGAAGCCCTCCTCGGCCAGGCGCACTTTCGTGTGATGCGGGCGCTCGTCCGTAATCCATCCCGTATCGACGGCTGTCATGAGAATTCCGTCGGCCTCGAGCATCTCGCCCGCGCTCGTGCGGGTGAGCATATTGAGGGCGGCCTTCGCCATGTTGGTGTGCGGATGCCCCGGGCCCTTGTAGCGCCGCGAGAACTGGCCCTCCATCGCCGAGACGTTGACGACGTACTTGCGGCGGGCCGGTGACGCGGCCATCGCGGCGCGGAGGCGGCTGATGAGGAGGAAGGGCGCGGTCGCGTTGGCGAGCTGCACCTCGAGCATCTCGAGCGGCTCGACCTGCTGCACGTGCTGGGTCCAGCTGTTGATGTGGTCCTCGTCGGGGATGAGCCCGCCGGCGTCGATCGCGGTGCCGGCGGCCAGTCGCTCGAGTGACGACGAACCGGCCGTCATCGCCTCGGCCGCGAGTGCCTCTGCCGCCGTGCGTTGGTCGGCGTCGACGGCCGTGCGAGCGAGCAGCGGGTGCGCTGTGACCGATGCGGCGATGGAGAGCGGATGCTGGTCATTCGTGTGCCCGAAGGTCACCAGCTCGACCTGGGGGCCGTCTGGCAGCGGAGCCCTTTCGGCCTCGACGAGCGCGCTGTACGCGCCGGGGGAGCGGCGCACCGTCTGGGCGGCGTTGTTGATGAGGATGTCGAGCGGGCCCTGCTCGGCGACGGAGTCTGCAAGGCCGATGACCTGGGCCGGGTCGCGCAGGTCGATTCCGACGACACGCAGGCGGTGGAGCCAATCTGCCGAGTCCTCGAGCGAGGAGAATCGCCGCACGGCGTCGCGAGGGAAGCGTGTCGTGATCGTCGTGTGGGCACCATCGCGCAGCAGGCGGAGGGCAATGTGCATGCCGATCTTCGCGCGGCCACCGGTGAGCAGGGCACGCTTGCCCGTGAGGTCGGTGCGGGCATTCCGCTTCTCGTGGCTAAAGGCGGCGCAGTCGGGGCAGAGCTGGTGGTAGAAGGCGTCGACCTGCGTGAAGTGCTGCTTGCAGATGTAGCAGGCACGCGACTTGATGAGATGACCGGCGATGGGAGCGGTCGTGCCCGGCGCGAGCGGCACGCCCCGCGTCTCGTCATCGATGCGGTCAGGCGCACCCGTCGCGGTCGCCGCGACGACGGCACGGTCGGCCTCCGCGACGGCACTGCGCTTCTCAACCTTGCGGTTGCGCTTGACGGCCTTGAACATCCGTGCCGTCGCGCGACGCACGGCCACGAAATCGGGATGCTCATCGTCGAGTCGATCGAGTTCCGCGAGCACCCGCAGGGTCGTGGCGAGATCGTCGGGGTCTATCCCGTCGTGGCCTGTCGCGGGCGACACGTCGGTCGACGATTCTGGGGCGGTGCTCATTGTGCCGATTCTACCCGGCACAGGCATGGAGTCGCCCGCCACATTGTCATGCGCTGCTCGTATCCTCGGCAGCATGAACGACGTCGGCCACGGGGAGCACGCGCCACCGCACGTGTCATTCGTCGAACTCGTGCTCGTGCACGGCATCGGTCGGCAGCGACCGCGAGAGACGCTCCTGAGGTGGGCCGAGCCGCTGGTTCGGCGCATCGACTGGCTTGCGGGAGACGAAGCTTCCGCTCGCCTCGTCGCGGTCGACCTCGATGTCGACCTGGATCCGAGAGTCGTCGTGGCGACGCAGGTGGCGGATGACTCGGGGGCAGAGCGGCTCGTCGAGGTGACGATCACGGAGGCCCGCTGGGCCGAGGCCTTCCCCGGGATCGGCAGGGGTGAGACCTTCGTGTGGGGGCTCAGCTTCCTCCGCCGCACGATCGCTCGTCTCGGTGGCTTCATCGCTCGGCTCCTTGTGCAGATGATGCTCGACGTCGTCGCGCTTCCGGCTTGGGCCGCCGCGAGGACGCCCGTGCCACGCGCCGTGTGGACGATCCTGCTGCTGCCGCTGTCCGTGGCGACCGCGGTGGCCACCCTGGCTGCGCTGGTGATCCTCGGGCTTGCGCTCGCCGCGCTCCTCCTCGCCGGGTACGCCGCGCTCATCCTCGTCGGCCCCGTGCTGCTGATTCCCGGTGTCTCCCGCGTGCTCGGGCCCATCGTGGAGCTTGTCGTGGAGTTCATCGGTGATGCGGCCGCGTGGACTCGTCGACCTGTGCGAGCCGCTGCGATGCGCCGCGTCGTGGCGGAGGCCCTGGATGAGGCGGAGGGGCGGCTCGAGCGTGCGGTCGCTGCCAACGGCGGCGAGGGCCGGCTCGTCGTGCTTGGGCATTCACAGGGCGCCTCGATCGCGGCGGACGTGCTCTTCAATCGGCCCGACGGTCGCAGGCCGCCCCGCGTCGACTCGCTTATCACGGTCGGCGCCGCCGTCACGCTTCTCGGGCGCGCCAGGTGGTCTGGCGCGGCCCAGGACCTTCCCGCGATGGAGAACCCGGTTGTGGGCTGGTCGCGGCACGAACCACCCGTGCGCTGGAGCAACTTCTGGGGCGTCTTCGATCCCTTCCCCTCGGGACCGATCTCGACGACCGCCGTCAACCGCCTGCACCGTTGGCGGGAGTCCTTCGAGCGCACGACGCCACGGCGCTCGGCGCCCGGGCCGGAGGAGCGTCCCGTGCTCAACACGGGCTGGCCGTTCACGGAACACCTCGCCTATGCCGGCAACATTCCCCAGGTCGTCGACCCGGTCGCGCGACTGCTGCTCGACCTTCCGACGCCCGCCGCGGATCCGCACGCGTCACTGCGTCGCATCCGGCATTCCCGTGGCGTGCGCGCGCTGGGACTGCAACGGATGCTCGTGCTCGCACTCTCGGCGACCGTACTGATGGCTGGCCCGCCGCTTCTTGGCCCGGTCGAATGGACGCCTCCGGCCCTCACCGACCTGCTCGGGGAGAATGCGGCCTGGATCGTCGCGGCCGTCGCGCTCGCGGTGCTGGGGCTGTGGATCAACGAGGCGCTCTGGCGCCAGCACGCTGCCAGGATCGCCTGGCGGCGGGTGCCGCGCCCGCCGCGCCTGTGGCTGGGTGGCCTCGTCTACAGGGCCATCCTGCTTGCGATGCTCACGACGTCCGCTGCGCTCTCGTGGCGGGGCGCGGCCCCCGGTTTGCTTGCAGGCGCCGTCTCGCTCGTGTTGCTCGTGGCGCCTCACGTGGGCAGGCTGCCGCGCGTCGCCCCGGCCCGACGTGTGACGCCTCGTCAGCCGGCACGCCGCGACTAGGGCAGGATCGAGAGATCATGCCGACACATCCCGTGGACCTCGCCGCTGCCGTCGAAGGGCTCGGGGGTGACCCTGACGGGGTCTACGCCGCGTTCGAAGCGTGGGCGTCGGGGCGGGGTTTGACGCTCTATCCGGCACAGGAGGAGGCGGTGCTCGAGATCGTCACGGGCGCCAATGTCGTGCTGAGCACGCCGACCGGCACGGGAAAGTCCCTCGTTGCGGTCGCCGCGCACGCGGCGGCGCTCGCCTCGGGGCGACGCAGCTACTACACGGCGCCCATCAAGGCGCTCGTGTCGGAGAAGTTCTTCTCGCTCGTCGAGATCTTCGGGGCGAAGAACGTCGGCATGGTTACGGGCGATTCGAGTGTCAATGCGGATGCGCCCATCGTCTGCTGCACGGCAGAGATCCTCGCGAACGTCGCGCTGCGCCACGGCGAGCAGGCCGAGGTTGGGCTTGTCGTCATGGACGAGTTCCACTTCTACGCCGACCCGGAACGCGGCTGGGCCTGGCAGGTGCCGCTGCTCGCCCTGCCGCACGCGCAGTTCGTGCTCATGTCCGCAACGCTCGGCGACGTCGCCTGGCTCGCCGACGACCTCTCCCGGCGCACCGGTCGCAGCACCGCGACGGTGACTGGTGTCGAACGGCCGGTCCCTCTCTCCTACGAGTACGTCACGACCCCCGTGCACGAGACGGTTGAGGAACTCCTCGAGACCCACCGTGCGCCCATCTACATCGTGCACTTCTCCCAGGCAGCAGCTCTCGAGCGGGCACAGGCGCTCACGAGTATCCGGGTCGCGACTCGCGAACAGCGCGATCGCATCGCCGACGCGATCGGCGACTTCAGATTCACGACGGGCTTCGGCCGCACGTTGTCGCGCCTCGTGCGTGCGGGCATCGGCGTGCACCACGCGGGGATGCTCCCCAAGTACCGCCGCCTCGTCGAGCAGCTCGCCCAGCAGGGCCTGCTCAAGGTCATCTGCGGAACCGACACGCTCGGCGTCGGAATCAACGTGCCCATTCGCACAGTGCTCCTGACAGGCCTCACCAAGTTCGACGGCATCCGGATGCGCCAGCTCTCGGCACGGGAATTCCACCAGGTCGCAGGGCGGGCCGGGCGTGCGGGCTTCGACACGGCGGGCACCGTCGTCGTGCAGTCGCCCGAGCATGAGTCGGAGAACGCGAAGGCCGTCGCGAAGGCGGGGGACGACCCCAAGAAGCTCAAGAAGATCGTGCGCAAGCGAGCGCCGGAGGGCTTCGTGTCGTGGGGTGAACCGAGCTTCGAGCGCCTCATCTCGGCTGACCCCGAACGCCTCACCTCGACCATGTCGGTGAGTCACTCCCTGGTGCTCAACGTGATCGCACGCGGGCAGGATCCCTTCACCGAGGTGCGGCGCCTGCTGGAGGACAATCACGAGCCTCGGCCGCGACAGCGCGCGCTGCTGCGACAAGCGCTGGCCATCTACCGCACGCTGCGCACGGCCGGGGTCGTCGAGGAGGTCGACGGCCAGATCCGCCTCACGGTCGACCTGCAACCGAACTTCGCCCTCAACCAGCCGCTCTCGCCATTCGCGCTGGCCGTGTTCGACCTCATCAGCCCGCCCGAGGACGGTTCTGCGCCGCCATCCGACACACTCGCGCTCGACATCATCTCGGTGCTCGAGGCGATCCTTGAGGACCCTCGTCCAGTGCTCTCCGCGCAGCAATCCCGAGCGCGAGGCGAGGCCGTTGCCGCCATGAAGGCGGAGGGCATCGAGTACGAGCAACGCATGGAGCTTCTCGAACAGGTGACCTACCCCAAGCCGCTCGAGGAGCTGCTCCAGCAGGCCTTCGAGACCTATCGTTCCTCGCAGCCCTGGGTCGGCGACTTCGAGCTCAAGCCCAAGTCTGTTGTCAGGGACCTCTACGAGCGCGCGATGACGTTCAATGAGTACGTGGGCTTCTATTCGCTCGCGCGGAGCGAGGGCCTCCTGCTGCGCTATCTCTCGGATGCCTACCGGGCGGCCCGGCAGACCATTCCCGAGGAGCTCAAGACCGAGCAGCTGCGCGACCTCATCGAGTGGCTGGGTGAACTCGTGCGCCAGGTCGACTCGAGCCTTCTCGACGAGTGGGAGGAACTCAGCCACCCCGATCCAGAGCGGCATTCTGACGCACCCGTGACGCCACCGGCGCCGCGCGGCGTGACGTCGAACGAGCGGGCCTTCATGGTGCTCGTGCGCAACGCACTGTTCCGGCGAGTGCAGCTCGCGGCGCTCGAACGCTACGACGACCTGGGCGAACTCGACGCGCACGCAGGCTTCACGGCCGAGCGTTGGCGGGAGGCACTCGACTCCTACTGGCAGGAGCACGACGAGATCCTGACGGGCGCGGATGCTCGCAGCAGCGCACTCCTGCTCGTCGAGCGCGTGCCGGGCGAGTGGCGCGTGCGGCAGATCCTCGACGACCCGGAGGGGCACCACGACTGGGGGATCAGCGCTGTCGTAGACCTCGATGCTTCGGATGAGGCGGGCGAGGCGATCATCGCGGTGACGGCCGTCGATCGCCTCTGACGGCATCCGGTCGGGATCGCAACCCTCCCGGACTGGGGTGAAAGCCTCCCAGACAGCCTCGTTAGTGTGGGGGAATGCGCACGCGGCCGACGTCCCACCGTCTCGCCGAGGTGCTCCCGGGCTCATGGGGCCTCGGTGCGACAAGCCAACTCTTCTGGCTTGACGGGCGACACGGCGAGCCGCGTTTCACCTTCCGTGTCGCTGGCACCTCGCCGCTGCGCCTGACCGAGACGATCGAGTTCGCGGGCGTGGACGGCCGACCGCGCACCCTGTCGGGCAAGACGCGCTGGGTCCGTGACGAGTTCGCGTGGAGGGGTTCGGGCACCGACGCTCTCGTGACTCGCCGCTGGTCGGCTGCTGGCGTCGACGAGACGGGGTCGATCCTTGTCATGCGCAACCGGCGCACGCGTGCCGTCGCGAGCGGGATCGACATCCTGGTGCGCGAGGGTGCAGAACTGGGCGAGCTGCGCACGATCGTCGCATCGACGGCTGCCGAACTGGGGATCTCACCGGAGGACTTCGCCTCGCTCACCTGGATCCGACGGAACGACTGATCCTGCCGTCACTCCGCGGGGAGGGTGGGGAGCTGCACACCGAGGAGCGGGTCCTGCACGGCGTCGGGTGAGACATCGGCAATGCCATTCCCGACCGTGTCCGCGCGCGCCGCTGGCACCGTCGCGATCCCGGCGGCGAAGACCGCCGCGAGCGACACGACCGCCGCTGCGAGCATGACGCTCGCGACTGTGTGCAGGGCGGTGAGTCGTGATTCGCGTCGAAGACGCAGCAGGTCAACCACCAGCACGATGAGGATGCCGCAGGCGGCGGCGATGACGAGGAGCACGGGCACGCTGACGAGGCCGGTGACGTTGAATGTCGTCTCGTCGTGGGTGACGAGTGCAGGCTCGATTAAGACGAGCGCGAAGGTGCGCACGGACATGGCGGGTAAGGCCTTCGGGTAAAGGAACTGCCTTCGGGTGTGCAGTGGTCGAACGTTAGCAGCGGGCCCCGTGCTGGTCAATCATTGCGGGCGTTATCCACGCGGGCGCGGTCGCCTGCATCGGCGGGTCACGCGTCCTCGCGGCCGCCCATGATCTCCTCACGCACCCGCCGCAGGTCCTCCATCAGGGCACCGATGAGGATCCAGTGTTCCGGGTGGGGGACGGCGATCGCGAGCGGGGCCGTGAGCGCCGGGAGATCAGACGTCAGGGGTTCGGCATCCGGTTCGCGGCGCGGTGCGGCGAGCAGTCGCAGGTCGTGCGCGGCACGGTCGAGTTCGGAGCCGATCGCCCGCACCATCGGCTCCGCGCGGAGTGTCTCGTCGTAGTGGTCGTGCACCGCCCTGGTCATGCCGAGCACGCGCGTCACGAGCACGTTGAGCCGGCGCAGCAGTTCCGCGTCCCAGGCGATTTCCTCGCGGTGGATGCCGCGGCGAGGGTTGAGCAGCAGGCTCTCCTCAGCGCGGGTGACCTGTTCGGCCGCATCCCGTTGGAGGGCACGCAACCGGCGCGCGCGCGTCAGGATGTCCTGGAGTTCTGCGCGATCGGTGCCCCGCGTGAGTACCTGCGAGAGCTCGTCGAGCGTGTCGGCGATGCGGTTGGCGAGCTCCCGGACCGCGCGTCGCGAGGGCTCGCGCAGCACGGGCGGCACGATGGCGAAGTTGACGATGAGGGCCACGATCACGCCGATGACGGTCTCGATGACGCGTTCGAGCGCGTAGTCGGCAGTGTTGCCGGCCCCGATCGCGAGCACGAGCATGGCGCTGATGGGGATCTGGTTGGTGGAGCCGGGCGTGAGGCGCAACGCCCAGGCGAGGAAGAGCGCGACGACGATGATCCCGAGCACGCCCCAGCTCGAATCCCCGAACAGGTGGCTCGCGCCATAGGCGAGCAGCACGCCGAGGAGCACCCCGAGACTGCGCTCGATCCCCTTCGCGAGCGACTGGTTGAGGCTCGGCTGCACGACCAGCAGGGCCGCGATCGTCGCAAAGATCGGGAGAGGCTGGTCGAGCAGGAACCACGCTGCGACCCACGCGATCACCGAGGCGAGTGAGGTCTTGACCACCTGCAGCAGGGGGCTCCGCGAGGCGGCTCTCACAGCGGTGATCGGGCGCATGTCAACACCGTATGCCCGGGCGCGCGGAGGCGTCGCTGACTTGTCGGTCAGTCCTCAGGGTCGCTCGGGTCGATTGGCGCGTGGTGGTCACGTCCCTGCTCACCGCGACGCCAGTAGCCGTCGACCTTCACCTGCTCGGCGGGCAGGCCGAGCTCGCGGCGGAGGTAGCGGCGCACGGGCACGAGGGCATCCGCTTCGCCTGCGAGCCAGAGGTAGGTGTCGTCGCCGATGTCACCGAGGCGACGGATGGCGCGCTCGAGCGAGCCAGCGCCGCCATCGAGCCAGATGACGTTCGCCCGGTGCACCAGTTCGGGGTCGAGGTATCCGGCGTCTGACGGATGCTCCAGCTCGACGAACGCGCAAATCTCGACGTCTTCCGGCAGCATCTCGATCCAGCGGGCTACGGCCGGGAGAGCACTGAGGTCGGCACCCAGGATGACCCGCGTCATCCCTGTCGGCACCGGATGCGATCCGCGGGGGCCCCCAACGACGAGCGTGTCGCCGGGCGCGGCCGAGCTTGCCCAGGTGCTGGCCGGGGCATCCGTGCCGTGGATGACAAAGTCGAGGTCGAGTTGTGCAGGGGAGCCCTCCGTCGCGGGCCTGAAGGCGCGTGGGGTGTAGTCGCGAGCGATGACGGTGCCGTGCTCCGGACGCTTCATGCCCTCGGCGGTCATGGTGGGCACGGCGAGTTCGCCTGTTACGGGGTCGGCGAAGAACGCCTTGACGTGGTCGGCGGGCCCCGTGCTCGTGAAGCCTCGCAGGTCGTCGCCCGTGAGGGTCACCCGCACGAAGGAGGCTCCGAGCCGGGCAACAGAATCAACCGTCAGCGTGCGGATCGCCATCGGGTGGCGTTCAACGGGCGGGTGCTCGATCATTGCTCTCCATGGTCCAGGGCCGTCGATGAGACGTCGTCGGCATACGGCATCCCACGCTAGCCCATGGGGTGTTCAGAGGGGGTCTGGCCCGATCAACTGCTCCGAGAGGCCGGCGCCGTCGGCGGCGTAGTACCAGGGGGTCGCGGTCCTCTCGGCACGCTCGTCGTCTGACTTGCGTCCACCCGCGAGCACAGCCTCGCCGGTCGAGAGCTGGCGAATGGCGATCGCCTGCACCTGCTCGGGGTGCTCCTCGGCGAAGCCGCCGTAGATCTCGGGGTCGTGCTGCCCGTCGTCTCCGACGAGCAGCCAGCGCATGTCGGGGAACTCCTTCGCGAGGCGGCGCAGCGTCTCCTCCTTGTGCAACCGTCCGCTGCGGAACCAGCGGTCGTGCGTCGGCCCCCAGTCCGTGAGCAGGAGCGGCCCGCTCGGGTACAGGTGGCGAAGCAGGAACCGGCTCAGGGTCGGTGCGACATTCCACGCGCCCGTCGAGAGGTAGAAGCAGGGGGCACCCGGATGATCGTGCAGGAGCCGTTCATAGAGCACGGCCATGCCGGGCACGGGTCGGCGGGCGTGCTCATCGAGCACGAAGGTGTTCCAGGCGGCGAGAAAGGGCCGGGGCAGTGCCGTCACCATGACGGTGTCGTCGATGTCGGAGATGAGCCCGAAGCGCACGGCCGGGTCGACGATGAAGACGGGTGCCTCGACCTCCTCCGAGCCCTCCGTGCGGATGTGCACGGTGTTCCAACCGGGCTCGAGTTGGACGGCCACGACCGCGTCGATCACACCCCCGCGGTCTGCGTGGACTGGATGCTCCTCGTCTCCGATCCGGATCGTGACTGCGACGTCGTTGAGGGGCACGCTCGTGAAGCTGCGCCATCCCCGGATCTTCTTGTACCTGGTCGCGGTGCCGGGCTTCGAGAGCAGCACGCGGCCGAGCACGCGGATCCAGCCGGTGGAACCGTAGCCGGCGTAGGGAATCACTGTCGGCTGGTGGCCCCGGCGGCGGGCGCTGCGTTCACGGAAGTCGTGGAATGCATCCTCGAGCCGTGAGGCGAAATGTGGAATCGGCGAGACCGCACTGCCGCGATCCGGCGCGTTGTGGGGCTTCGCCATTGCTCCAGTCTGGCATGAGCGCGCCGCCTCGATGAGCGGATGCCCGGAGTCGCCCCGCCATGCAGTCTGACAGTTTGCCTTGACATGCTGGCGCCCGCGCTCGACCCGCGCCCCCGCTACGGGGGCGGGGCGTAGGATTACAAGCTGAACTTTCGTTAATAGAGGAGCCCCCGCCTTGCCCAATTCCGATCTGGACGCCCTGCACGCCACGACGGCTGCCCTTCGAAATGAGCCCGTCCAGGCCCGCAGTGCCGCCCGACTGACCCGCCTGCTGGATTCCGCGGCCGAGGTCATCGATGAGATCGGATACGAGCGCCTCACGACAGCCATGGTTGCCGAGCGGGCCGGCGCCTCCATCGGCACGGTCTACCGCTACTTTCCCGACCGCATCGCGGTGCTGCAGAGCCTCAGCGTGCGCTTCCTCAACGACTTCATCGAGGAGGTGTCGAGCGCGCTCCAGGCGGAGTCGGTGACCTCGTGGCAGGAGGCGGTTGACGCCGTGATCGACACGGCTGTGCGCTCCTTCGCGACCAAGCCTGGCTTTCGCTCGCTCCGCTTCGGCGACGTGATTGACGTGCGCCCGCGCGAGGAGGACCGCACGCACAACGCGGTCGTCGCGTCCGTCCTGGCGGAGGTGTTCGCCAACCGCTTCGACGTGACGGGCGACGATCTTTCGCTGCGCGTCGAGGTCGCCGTGCAGCTCGTCGACTCGCTGCTCGCACGCGCCTTCGCCTTCGACCCGGCGGGCGACGAGCGCATCATCGCGGAGGGCCGGGCCCTCGTGCACTCCTACCTGGCGAGCGCCTTCACGTCCTGATCGCCGCTCGCGTCAGTCGTCGACCATCAGTCGTCGATCGTCGACGCGTCCCCGTCACCAGCGCGCCGCATGTAGCGCGCCTCGGCTCGTCCCAGCAGGTACTTGGCGAGCACAACGAGCAGCAGGAACGCGACGATGACGGCCACGAAGATGTACCCGGCGTAGTGCAGTTGGTCGGCCAGCTCGCGGTATGACCCTGCGGCGAGCCATCCGACAGTCACGTACCCGCCAGCCCAGAGCAGGCAGGCCGGCACAGTCCACGCCATGAAGGTGCGGTAGCGCATGGAGCTCATGCCCGCCGTGAGCGGCACGAGCGAGTGCAGCACGGGCAGGAAGCGCGAGATGAAGACCGCGACGCCCGCGCGCCTGTCGGTGTAGTTCTCGGCGCGCACCCACTGCTTCTCGCCGATGCGCCGTCCCAGGCGGCTGGCGCGGATGCGCGGGCCGAAGTAGCGGCCGAGCATGAAACCGATGCTCTCGCCGCCGAGTGCTCCGAGCACGACCGCGGCGAGCATCGCGACGTACTCGACGACGGAGTCAATGGCGGTGGACGCGACAATCACGATCGAGTCGCCCGGCACGATCAGGCCCACGAGCACCGAGGTTTCGAGGAGGATGCCCACCCCTGCGAGGATCGTGCGCAGCACGGGATCGACCGACTGCACGAGGTCGAGGAGCCAGGTGAGTACCTCGTTCACGCGGGGGTCACCGTCATCTGCGGAAGCGGGCGACATAGGGTTTCAAGCCGGGCACGCCATTCGCCGAGCCTGCCGGGCTTCTCCGCCGTCGCGGGCCCATCCACCCAGTTCGTGGCGATGCGCACCCCGTGGAGGGCATTCAGGGTCCAGACCTCAAGGCCGTCGAGCTCCTCGGGAGTCGTCGTCTCCCACGAGAGCTGTGTGCCCGTGGCGGTCGCGAGCGCGAGGAGGGCGCGTGCCGTCACGCTGTCGACACGATCGAGTTCCTGGGCGGGAAGGCAGAGTATGTCGCCGCGCCACCAGGCGAGCGCAGACGACGCCGTCTCGGCGACGTGACCGAGCGGATCGACGATCACGACGTCATCCGCCCCCCTGTCGCGGGCCTGTGCTCGGAGGGTCTCGAGCGCCGCGAGCGACGGACCCTTGATGCGGGGCCGGTCGCGGGGATCCTCGCCCTCGTGCGTCAGCAGCGTCGTGCTGAGGCGTCGCTCGGGCGCCGGGCGCACGCGAAGGAAGGCCTCGACGCGACGGCCGGTGCGACGCAGCTCGACCCGGGGGAACCATTCGCCGGTGCGGGGGATGGTCGCGATCACCGCGTCCCAGAACGCCTCCGCATCCTTGACAAGCTCGCTCGCGGTCGCGAGGAAGCGGTCCCGGTGCAGGGCGATCGCAAGGGCAGCGCCATGTGTGACAAGCCACGAGTCTGCGACGAGGATGTCTCCGTCATCGGCCTCACCCTGCAGGGCAGCGTCGAGTCCGGTTCCGGTCCACCGCAGGATCGCGTGAGCACTCATATTGTTAGCGTATGCGTCGACGGGTTCTCGAAGCTCCACTGGGGCTGTGGCTGGACCCTGAAAGCGCATACCTCACCCTGCATTCGCAGGATGAGGACTCCTTCTGGCTCGACTGCGGCCCGGCGGCGACCGCCGGCGTGAGTGCCATGGGACGGGCATCCGCCCGGGTCTCTCCCCAGTCAGGCGAGCCACTGCTGCATACCCTCCGGCGGGAGTTTGCAGCCCACGGCGACGTCGAGGTGTCCGCTGCCCAGGGCTTCCGCCTCGGCTGGGTCGGCTGGATCGGCTACGACTACAGCGCCCACACGCTGGGGGAGTCCTTCGGGCAGGGCAGTCAGCATCCGGATGCCGCCATGCTGCGCGTCGATCGAGCCCTCGTGTTCGATCACGCCTCCCGCACGGTGACGCTGCTCGCCCTCGGCGAGGAGTGGAGCGGTGAGCTCGAGGCGTGGCGGGAGTCGACCTGCCGGACGCTCCGGGCCGCCTCCGCCAACCCGCCGACCGTCCCTGCGCAGGTGCCGCACGGCGGGCCAGTCGTGTGGGCGCACGACGACGAGCAGTACCTTCGCATGATCGCGGAGTGCCAGCATGCGATCAGGCAGGGGGATGCCTACCAGCTGTGCCTCACGACGACGGCGCGCGTCGAGGGCGCGACGGATGCGGTGGCCGCCTACCTCGCGCTCCGGCGGTCGAGCCCCGCCCACCACGGTGGCCTCCTGCGCATCGGCGACACCGCCCTGCTGAGTGCCTCGCCCGAGCAGTTCCTCGCGGTGGATCCTGTTGAGAGAACCGTCGAGACCCAGCCCATCAAAGGCACGCGGCCGCGCGGCCGCACACCCGAGGCCGACCGCGACCTGGCGCGCGAACTCAGGGCGAGCGACAAGGAGCAGGCCGAGAACCTCATGATCGTCGACCTCATGCGCAACGACCTCGCTCGCGTCTGCGAGCTCGGAACAGTCGCGGTGCCCTCGCTCCTTCGTGTCGAGACCTATCCGCACGTGCACCAGCTCGTGAGCACGGTGCGTGGCCGGCTTCGCGCCGGCCTGTCCGCGATCGACGCCATCGCGGCGTGCTTCCCCGCCGGCTCGATGACGGGTGCCCCCAAGCGTGAGGCCGTGCGCATCCTCACCCGCCTCGAGGTCCGCCCGCGCGGCATCTATGCGGGGACATTCGGGTATCTCGGCTTCGATGGCCGTCTCGACCTCGCGATGGTGATCCGCACGATCGTGATGGACAAAGACGGGGCGACTGTCGGCGCAGGCGGCGGTATCACGGCGCTCTCCGTCCCGGACGAGGAACTCGCGGAGGTCAAGCTCAAGGCCGCCGCGCTCCTGGGGGTGCTGCTCAGGCGCGATGGGCAGTCGGAGGATTCGGTCAGCGAGCGACACCGTAGGGTGTTGGCGTGACCATTCGATACGTGGCGCTGGGAGACTCGTTCACGGAGGGCGTCGGCGACCCTGACCCGAGCCTGCCGAACGGCGTCAGGGGCTGGGCGGACCGCTTCGCAGCACTCCTCGCGGCGACGGATGCCGACACGAGCTATGCCAACCTCGCGATCCGCGGGCGCAAACTGCTCCAGGTCGTGGAGGAGCAGGTCGAACCCGCAATCGAGATGGCGCCGACGCTGGTCACGATCTATGCGGGCGGCAACGACATCCTGCGCCCCTCCGTCGACATCGATGCGCTCATGGCGGTCTACGACGACGCTGTGGGGCGCATCCGGGATGCAGGGGCTGACGTCGTGCTGTTCACGGGGTTCGACACGGCCAAGTCAGCGTTCTTCCGCAAGACCCGGCCGCGCACGGCGATCTACAACGAACTGCTCCGCGAGATCGCCGACGAGCGCGGTGCGCACATCGTCGACTACTGGCGCTTCGACGAGTACAACGACCCGCGCATGTGGGATGTCGACCGGCTGCACATGTCGACAAGGGGCCATATCACCATGGCGAAGCGTGTGATGGCCCGTCTTCGTGAGGACCACATGGTCGAGCCCGAGTCACTTGAGCCGCTCCCCAGGCGGAGCCGGCTGGAGGCGGCGCGCGCGGATGCCGCGTGGGCACGCGAGTATCTCGGGCCCTGGTTCGGCCGCCGGCTCACCGGCCGCTCCTCTGGCGACGGGCTCGCACCTCGCTGGCCGCAGCTGCGGCCGGTCGCGCCAGACGAGGGGTAGCTCGGCGGCGCGCCCAGTTCGCTAATCTGGGAGGTCTGCACCGAATCACGCAACGAATAGAGAGCACCAGTGGCCCAGCAGCACGATGACGGCACCGAGTACGACTTCCACTCCATCCAGGCGAAGTGGCAGGCCGTTTGGGAGGAGACCAAGCCCTTCCGCACCTCGAACGACGACAACAAGCCGCGCAAGTATGTGCTCGACATGTTTCCGTACCCCTCCGGCGACCTCCACATGGGCCACGCGGAGGCATACGCCCTCGGCGATGTGATCGCCCGCTACTGGCGGCAGCAGGGCTTCAACGTGCTGCACCCGATCGGCTGGGATTCCTTCGGCCTGCCGGCCGAGAATGCGGCGATCAAGCGCGGCATCGACCCGCGCGACTGGACGTACCAGAACATCGACCAGCAGAAGCGGAGCATGAAGCTCTATGCCGCATCGTTCGACTGGGACCGCGTCATTCACACGAGCGACCCTGAGTACTACAAGTGGAACCAGTGGCTGTTCCTCAAGATGTATGAGAAGGGCCTCGCCTACCGCAAGGCATCGTGGGTCAACTGGTGCCCCCAGGACCAGACCGTGCTCGCCAACGAGCAGGTGGTCGACGGCACGTGCGAGCGCTGCGGTGCCGCGGCCGAGAAGAAGAAGCTCACGCAGTGGTACTTCAAGATCACCGACTACGCCGACCGCCTGCTCGATGACCTGAACCAGCTCGAGGGCAACTGGCCTTCGAAGGTCATCGCGATGCAGCGCAACTGGATCGGCCGCTCGATCGGTGCCGAAGTCGACTTCGAGATCGAGGGCAGGAGCGAGAAGGTCTCCGTCTTCACGACCCGTCCCGACACGCTCTATGGCGCGACCTTCATGGTCGTGGCCCCTGATTCCGACCTCGCCGCAGAGCTCGTCTCGGACTCGAACGAGACGGTCAAGCAGCAGTTCGCCGGCTACCTCTCCGAGGTGCAAAAGAAGTCCGAGATCGACCGGCAGGATGCTGGCCGTGAGAAGACGGGCGTCTTCCTCGACCGCTTCGCGATCAATCCCGTCAATGGCGAGCGATTGCCGATCTGGGCTGCCGACTACGTGCTCTCGGACTACGGCACGGGCGCCATCATGGCTGTTCCCGCACACGACCAGCGCGACCTCGACTTCGCACTCAAGTTCGGCCTGCCCGTTCGGGTCGTCGTCGACACAAACGCGCCCGTGACCGGCGCGATCCCCGTCATCGAGACCGACGAGAATGGCGACCCGGTACTTCCCGATCTCCCACCGGTCGACCCGGCCGTTACTGGTGAGGCCCTCGGCGGCGAGGGGCGAATGATCAACTCCGGTCCGCTCGACGGCTTGAGCAAGGCCAACGCGATCAAGCGCGTCATCGAGCAGCTTGAGGCCGCCGGCACGGGGCGCTCGGCTCGCAACTACCGCCTGCGCGACTGGCTGATCTCGCGCCAGCGCTACTGGGGAACGCCCATCCCGATCATCCACGGGGAGGACGGCTCAATGGTTCCCGTTCCCGAGGACCAGCTGCCCGTCGTGCTTCCGCCCTCCGAGGGTCTCGACCTCAAGCCCAAGGGCTCGTCGCCGCTCGGTGCGGCCGAGGACTGGGTGAATGTGCCGCATCCGATCGACGGTTCGCCCGCGCGTCGCGACGCCGACACGATGGACACCTTCGTCGACAGCTCCTGGTACTTCCTGCGGTTCCTCAACCCGAAGGACGACAGCCGGGCCTTCGACCCGGCCGAGGCCGAGAAGTGGGCGCCCGTCGACCAGTACGTCGGTGGCGTGACCCACGCGATCCTCCACCTGCTCTACGCGCGCTTCATCACCAAGGTGCTCTACGACCTCGGCTATGTCACGTTCACGGAGCCCTTCTCGGCGCTGCTCAACCAGGGCATGGTGCTCATGGACGGCTCGGCAATGAGCAAGTCCAAGGGCAACATCGTGCAGCTGAGCGAGCAGCTCGAGGAGCACGGCGTCGACGCGGTGCGCCTCACGATGGCCTTCGCAGGTCCGCCTGAGGATGACATCGACTGGGCGGATGTCTCGCCCGCCGGTTCGGCGAAGTTCCTGGCGCGAGCGTGGCGCCTCGCGGGCGACGTGACGAGCTCACCGGATGTCGAGTGGAAGACGGGGGACGAGTCGCTGCGGCGCGTCACCCACCGCTTCCTCGCCGACGCCCCCGGCCTGACGGAGTCCTTCAAGTTCAATGTCGTCGTCGCGCGGCTCATGGAGCTGGTCAACGCGACGCGGAAGGCGATCGACGGTGGCGCAGGCGGTGCGGACCCTGCGGTGCGTGAGGCGACCGAGACGGTCGCCCTCGGACTCAGCCTCTTCGCCCCCTACACGGCGGAGGACATGTGGGAGCGGCTCGGCTACACCGGCTCGGTGGCTCACTACGGCTGGCGCAAGCCTGACCCCGTGTTGCTCGTCGAGCAGTCGGTGACGGCGGTCGTGCAGGTTGACGGCAAGGTACGCGAAAAGCTCGAGGTCAGCCCCACGATCGACCCCGCCGAGCTCGAGTCACTCGCGCTCGCGTCGGCTGGCGCGGTGCGGGCCCTGGGCGACCGCGAGGTGGACCGCGTGATCGTGCGCGCACCGAAGATCGTGAGCATCACGACCAAGAAGTAACGTCCTCCACGGCATGCGCCCGCGGTATGCCCTCACAGGGCATCCCGCCCGCCGTCGCCGGGGGTCGCGGCGTGCGTAGCGTGCCGCCATGGGCTCGCAGCGATCCTCAGGGATGTCGTCGGCGGCTGCAGCGATGCTGGCCGCACCCGGGCCGGCGCGCCTGCGTGTCGGCGCGGGAGCGGCCGTCATCCTGCTGCTTCTCGGGCTCGGGGTCGCGGTCCTGGTCTCGGCGCTGGGATCCCGGGGCGAGACCGGCACGCTCGGGCAGGATGTCCCGCCGACCGAAGCTCCCGCGGCGGCCATCTACGTCCACGTCCTCGGGGCCGTTGCCAGTCCGGGACTGTTCGAGCTCCCGGAGGGGTCGCGGGCGGTGGATGCCGTTGCGGCGGCGGGTGGATTCGCGCCGGATGCCGATCGTGGCGCCATCAACCTCGCCCGCTTCGTGGACGACGGTGAGCAGATCGCAGTGCCCGTGATCGGCGCCGTCGGTGACCCCGTCGGAGCCGCGGGTACGGCCGGGGATGGACGAGTCAACATCAACATGGCCGATGCGGCGACGCTTGAGACCCTGCCGCGCGTGGGGCCGGCAATGGCGGCGCGCATCATCGCATGGCGCGACGCCAACGGCCGCTTCTCCAGCGTCGACGATCTCCTTGCGGTCACCGGAATCGGCGAGAAGACCCTGGAAGGCATGCGGAGCCTCGTGACCGTATGACCGCGCCGACGAAATGACCGATCGACGTCCGCCGCTCGACCTGCGTCTCGCGGTGCCCGTCGCGGCCTCCTGGCTTGTCGTCGGCATCCTGCTGGGCGTCGAGGGAGCCGCCGCTCCGGCGGCGATTGCCGCCGCGCTGCTCGCCGTCCTTCTCTTCCTGACCGGCCGGGGTCGGCGGCGCGGGGTGCTGATGACAATTGCCTTGGCCTCGGCAGCCGGGGCGCTCCTGCTCGCGTGCGCCGCCGCATCCGTCGATGAGCGACGCCCTGCCGAACTCGTCGCCGCGGCCGAGGACTCGCGCCACGTCACGCTCGAGGCGACCGCCACCCAGGCGGTCGTGCAACCGGCAGCAACCGCGAGGTTCGGTGCGCGAATCGATCACGTCGAAGGAGCGGGGTTGCGGATGGATGCCGCCGTGCCGGTCACGATCTTCGCGAGGGTCACGGAGCCGATCGAGGTGGGGGACCGCGTCACGGTGTCGGGCACACTCGCCGTGACCTCGCCGGCCGATGCCTCGGCGTTCCTCGTCTTCGCGAGGAGTCAGGCTTCCGTCGAGCAGGTCCAGCCGGGGCCGGTCGCATGGGCGGGCGAGCTCCGCGAGGGGTTCCGGACGCTCGTGGCAGGAATGCCGCAGCCGGGCGCCGGTCTCCTTCCGGGCCTGGCGATCGGGGACACCAGTGCGGTCGACGAGGCGCTGGAGGAGGAGATGAAGACCTCCTCGCTGACGCACCTCACCGCCGTGTCTGGCGCGAACTGCGCCATCGTGGTCGGCCTGGTCCTCGCGCTGGGAGCAGCCCTGCGGGTTCCCCGAGGCATGCGCGTGCTCACCTCCCTCGCCGCCCTGGCCCTCTTTGTGCTCATCGTGACCCCGGAACCCAGCGTCATGCGCGCCTCTGCCATGGCCGTCGCGGTGCTCGTGGCCAAGGCGTGGGGGAGAGGTGCGGCCGGGGTGCCGGTGCTGGCCCTCGCCGTGCTCGTCCTGCTCGCGATCGACCCGTGGTTGGCGCGCAGCTATGGCTTCGTGCTCTCGGTGCTCGCGACCGCGGGGCTTCTCGTGCTCGCCGGGCCCCTGGCGGCGCGCATGACCACCGTGCTTCCGGCACCGCTTGCCGCCGTGATCGCCGTGCCCCTTGCGGCGCAGCTCGCCTGCCAGCCGGTCATCATCCTGCTCGCGCCCGCCATTCCCAGCTACGGGGTGATCGCCAACCTCCTTGCGGCGCCGGCGGCGCCGGCAGCGACGGTGCTGGGGCTCGTGGCCTGCGTGGTCAATCCGCTCGCCCCGTGGGCCGCCGAGGCGATCGCGTGGCTCGCATGGCTTCCGTCCGCCTGGATTGCCGCAGTGGCCGCGTTCTTCAGCGGGCTCCCCGGCGCCCAGCTCCCGTGGGCGGAGGGTGCACTCGGCTTCGGGCTCGCGGTTGCTCTGACGGTGCTCGGCCTCGGAGTGACGCTCGCGCGAAGGAGGCGCTGGTGGACCCTCGGGTTGTGCGGTGTGCTCGTCATTGCGGGCGGCCTCGTCGCCGGTGACCGGATCCGCGTGGCCCTCCACACTCCCGGGGAGTGGCAGTTCGCAGCGTGCGACGTAGGGCAGGGTGACGCCCAGCTCCTCCGCGACAGCGACACCGTCATGCTCGTCGATGCGGGCCCCGACGCCGCCGCGCTCGACGACTGCCTTTCACGGCTCGGCATCTCACACGTCGATATCCTGGTGCTCTCGCATTTCGACCTCGACCACGTGGGCGGCGTCGAGGCGGTCGTCGGTAGGGTCGGCACGGTCGTGGCTGGTCCGCCGGCGTCGGCCGAGGACGAGCGGATGCTTCGAGACTTCGCCGACGCAGGCGCCCAGGTTCTCCCGGCCACACGTGGCCTCGCGGGCGAGCTCGGGCGACTGCGGTGGACGGTCCTGTGGCCGGCGCGAACGCCGGCCATGCCGCCCGGCAACGATGCGAGCGTCGTGCTCGCGGTCGACGGGCGTGCGTGCCAGTGCCTGAGCACGCTCCTCCTTGGTGACCTCGGACGCGAGGCACAGCTCCGGATGCTCGCGGGCGCCCGTTCGCAGTTGAGCGCCTTGGGCGGTGTGGACATCGTCAAGGTGTCGCACCACGGCTCCGCCGACCAGTACGAACGCCTCTACGAGTCTGTTCCCGCCACCATCGGGGTCATCGGCGTCGGCGCCGACAACACCTATGGGCACCCGACTCCGAGCATCCTGTCGCTCCTCGGGCGCCTCGGCACGGCGGTGGCCCGCACCGATCAGCACGGCCTCGTGCTCTCGTGGGCGCGGGACGACGGCAGGATCGGGGTGTGGAGCGAGACGGGGCAGGTGGCACCAGCGTCGGCTTCAGACGAGGATGTCGCCGCCCGACGCTAGGCTGTCATTCGTCGTCACGAGACCGAGCGTCATGCCTCGGACGACCTTGAGTGAGTAGGAGCACCGTGGCAGCAAGGCCTGCAGCGCGAAGCGCGAAATCGTCGGTCGCCATCCCGCAACTGGACTGGTCGAAGGTGCGTCCGGCCCCGATCGTGCTCGTGTCGGGCACGGAGGGCTTCCTCGCTGACCGTGCCATCCGGATGCTCCGCGACCTGCTCAAGGCCGAGGACCCGAGCCTTGAGGTGAGCGATATCGACGCGGCCGGCTATGCGCCGGGGCAGCTCCTCACGGTTGCAAGCCCGTCGCTCTTCGGCGAGCCCCGCATGATCCGTGTGACGGGCGTCGAGAAGTGCACGGACGCCTTCATCGCGGAGGCGCTCTCATACCTCGAGTCGCCCGCCGAAGGCACCTACCTTGTGTTGCGGCACGCGGGCGGCGTGCGCGGAAAGAAGCTGCTCGACGCCATCCGGAGCGGCGCCGGTGGCGGGATCGAGGTCGCCTGCACAGAGCTCAAGAAGGAGTCTGACAAGGCAGACTTCGCTGTCGCCGAGTTCAAAGTCGCGGGGCGCCGGGCCACGGCGGGCGCCATCCGCGCGCTCGTTGCCGCGTTCGCCGACGACATCGCCGAACTCGCATCCGCCTGCCAGCAACTCATCTCGGACTCGAGCGCCGAGATCACCGAGGCAACGGTGGAGAAGTACTACTCGGGCCGGGTCGAGACCACGGCCTTCAAGGTCGCGGATGTCGCGATCGCCGGCCGCCACGGCGAGGCCCTCGTCATGCTCCGCCACGCCTTGGCATCCGGTGCCGACCCCGTGCCGATCGTCGCAGCCTTCGCCATGAAGCTCCGCACGATGGCGAAGGTCTCGGGTGCGAGGGGAGGCTCGGGCCAGCTCGCGCAGCAGCTGGGGATGGCGCCGTGGCAGGTCGACCGTGCCAAGCGTGACCTGCAGGGGTGGAGCGGCAATGGCCTCGGTCGCTGCATCGAGGTGCTCGCCGAGACCGATGCCGCGGTCAAGGGTGCCGAGCGCGACCCCGTCTTCGCGCTCGAGCGCATGGTCGGCGTGATCGCCTCACGCGGAGAGTATCGCTTGGAGCGGCGGTAAGCAGCTTGGTCAGAGGCAGCCACCCGCGATCGCGTCGGAGGAGTTCCAGCCGTAGGGCTCACGACCGGGAGCAGTGATCTGGATGTTGAGCACGAGATCCACGGCGTTGTAAGAGCCTAAGCTCGGATCTGTGCCGATCTCGAAGCCGAGGTTGCCCTCAGGAGTTGACAGGTACTCCATCGTCGAGTCGATTGCCCCGGGCCCCTGCCGAAGACCGTGGTGGGTCATTCGTATCTCTGTGCCGACAGGTTTGCCAACGGCGAAGCCCTCGGGTGTGCTCAGCGCGGGATTACGCACGTCGATAACCTGCACGATGCCAGCATCATCGACCCAAAGGCTCAGCCCTAGGTTCGGGTCGACAGTGATCCACCGGCCGGGGTTCCAGGCCTCATCCCACCAGCCTTTCGGTGTACCGCGGGTGCAGAACTCTGGATCGTAAGTGACGAGCGTCGAGTTAGCGGCGGGCTTACCGACGCGGAGGTCGCCGATGCCCCCCGGTGTGAGTGCCCACGGGTCGTCACTCGGGGTCGGCTCAGGCGCTGGCTCGGGCGGTTCGCTCGGCGGCTCGGGCGTGCGGGCCGGCGCTGGCGCTGTGGACGATGGGACAGGCGCTGCCACTGTGCCGGGTGCGATCACGCAGCCGCTCAGCGCGAGCACCCAGGCGAGCAGAGCCAGAGCCGGGACGAGGATGCGGGAACGCGTCGGCATGATGCCGACGATATCGAAGCCGAACTCAACTATGGAGGGCCGTAAATCACACTTCCGCAACGAAAACGCCCCGCCTCACAGTGTGAGACGGGGCGTTCGAGGTTTTGCTGCTTAGAGCGCCGCAACCTGCTTGGCGATCGCCGACTTCTTGTTGGCGGCCTGGTTCTTGTGGATGACGCCCTTGCTCACAGCCTTGTCGAGCTTCTTGCTGGCGAGCTGGAGCGCGGTCGTGGCGGCTTCCTTGTCGCCGGCGGCGATGGCTGTACGCGTGGCGCGCACGGCGGTCTTGAGCTCGCTCTTGACGGCCTTGTTGCGCTCCGTCGCCTTCTTGTTGGTGAGGATGCGCTTCAGCTGCGACTTGATGTTTGCCAAGGTAGTTCTTTCTGTTGTTCCGGACGGTGTGTGGCAGCCATTCCCAGCGCCGTTGTAGAGGGCAACGAGCGGTGGCGGGGCTGCAGTTCGCACCGGGTGAATCGTGGGGGATGAACGCGGTGCGCAAGCCAACAGGCAACTTTACCAGTGTGCGGGGCGATTCGACAATTCGATTGCCGTGTGGGTGCGGGGCGGGATTCGAGTGCCGGGCCTCGTCATGGGACAATCGTGGCGTCCATCTTCGTGCCGCGTCCGCGGCGCCGACCCAGTCACAGAGGAACGCGTGAGTCCCAAAGCCCAGAAGGCCCTCCAGCCGGCGTCGACCGACCCCGCCTTCATCCGCAACTTCTGCATCATCGCCCACATCGACCACGGCAAGTCGACCTTGGCCGACCGGATGCTGCAGGAGACCGGCGTCGTCGCCGACCGTGACATGCGCGCCCAATACCTCGACCGCATGGACATCGAGCGTGAGCGCGGCATCACGATCAAGAGCCAAGCGGTGCGGATGCCGTGGGCACTCGACGGGCAGTCCTACGCGCTCAACATGATCGACACCCCCGGCCACGTCGACTTCACCTACGAGGTGTCGCGCAGCCTGGCGGCCTGTGAGGGCGCCATCCTGCTGGTCGACGCCGCCCAGGGCATCGAGGCGCAGACCCTCGCGAACCTGTATCTCGCGCTCGAGAACGACCTCACGATCATCCCGGTCCTCAACAAGATCGACCTGCCGGCGGCCGACCCTGAGAAGTACGCCAACGAGCTCGCGGGGCTCATCGGCGGGTCGCCTGATGACGTGCTGCGCGTCTCGGGCAAGACCGGTGTCGGCGTGCCCGAGCTCCTCGACCGCGTCACGCAACTCATCCCCGCGCCCAAGGGCGTCAAGGATGCTCCCGCTCGCGCGATGATCTTCGACTCCGTCTACGACAGCTACCGCGGTGTGGTCACCTACGTGCGAATGATCGACGGCAAGCTGCACCCACGCGAGAAGATCCAGATGATGTCGACCCGCGCGACCCACGAGGTGCTCGAGATCGGTGTCAGCTCTCCCGAGCCGATCCCCAGCAAGGGCCTCGGCGTGGGCGAGGTGGGGTACATCATCACGGGCGTGAAGGACGTGCGACAGTCCAAGGTCGGTGACACGGTGACGACGGCCGCCAAGCCCGCGACCGAGGCACTGCCCGGCTACACCGAGCCGCTGCCCATGGTCTTCTCGGGGCTCTACCCGATCGACGGCAGCGATTATCCGGTGCTGCGTGAGGCGCTCGACAAGCTGAAGCTGTCGGATGCCGCGCTCAACTATGAGCCCGAGACATCCGTCGCCCTCGGCTTCGGTTTCCGCTGCGGCTTCCTCGGCCTGCTGCACCTCGAGATCATCACAGAACGCCTGCGCCGCGAGTTCGATCTCGACATCATCACAACGGCGCCGAGCGTGATCTACGAGGTCACGACCGACGACAAGAAGACCGTCACGGTCACGAACCCGAGCGAGTTTCCGGTCGGCAAGATCCAGAGCGTGCGCGAGCCGGTCGTGAAGGCGGCCATCCTCGCGCCGAAGGACTACGTCGGCGTCATCATGGAGCTCTGCCAGAGCCGCCGCGGCACGCTGCTCGGCATGGACTACCTCGGCGAGGACCGCGTCGAGATTAAGTACACGATCCCCCTCGGCGAGATCGTCTTCGATTTCTTCGACCAGCTGAAGAGCAAGACGGCCGGCTACGCGAGCCTCGACTACGAGCCCGCGGGGGAGCAGGAGGCAGACCTCGTCAAGGTCGACATCCTGCTGCAGGGCGAGCAGGTCGACGCCTTCAGCGCGATCGTGCACCGCGAGAAGGCCTACGCCTACGGTGTGCTCATGACGGGCCGCCTGCGCGAGCTGATTCCGCGGCAGCAGTTCGAGGTGCCCATCCAGGCCGCCATCGGCGCGCGCATCATCGCTCGCGAGAGCATCCGGGCGATGCGCAAGGACGTGCTGGCGAAGTGCTACGGCGGTGACATCACTCGAAAGCGCAAACTCCTTGAGAAGCAGAAGGAGGGTAAGAAGCGCATGAAGATGGTGGGCCGCGTCGAGGTGCCGCAGGAGGCGTTCATCGCCGCGCTGTCGGGCGACGTGGAGAAGAAGGACAAGAAGTCGTAGATCTCCGGTAGCACCCCGTCCTAGGGTCACATCATGCGCTCGATGCCAAGCACAACGACGAAGCTCGGAAGGACGAAGAGCTCGAGCGTTTGCGCGAGGTGAACCGGCTCGCCGACAAGGCCTTCAACAGGGCAGTAGAGGAGACCCTACGGGCGTGCGAAGACGCTCCGGACTGGTTGGCTGGAGTGTTGCAGCAGCCATCAGTTGTCGGCATCGCGAATGACGACGAGCTCGCCGATGACAATCTGAGCGGCGCATGCGGCCTGCTCGAGGGTTCACGTGTCTGCGCTGACGCTCGGGCGCGCGGCGTCTGGTAGCGCGGAAGGCACTCAGACGCGCGCGGTATCCTTGCCGGATGCCTCTGTCGTGCCGTTCCTTCCTGCGCTGTGAGGCGCAAACGCTTGCCGCATCCCTTTGCCTCGGAGCGAGCTAGGTGTCCAAGAAGGCGCTCTGGAGCCTCCCCGTCAACTACGCGGCCGTAGGCGCGACGCAGTCGCAGGAGTCGATCGCGTTTCCGCCGAAGGGGTACCGCGCGTTCGAGAAGCGCGTGCGCATCGGCACGGGACCGGCGCGGTGGGAGTTCGCATGGCGGGCGACCATGTCGTGGGGCATCAAGGTTCGCAGTGGCTTCGACGTTGAGCTCACGGAGACGCCCCGCGAGGTTCGTGAGGGCAGCTATACGCCCGTGACCTTCAACGACTCGGGAGCGCCCGTCGCCGCGGCCGGCACGGGTGAGCGCAAAGAGGTGACCTACGGGCCCGACGGTTTGCCATTCGTGACCCCCGGTGACTCGGTCTGGCTCGTGTTCTCGGTCGGCCCTTTCACACTGCGCGAACCCGTGCGCGTCATCTACGTGATCGACGAGCCGAATCGCAAGGGCTTCGCCTACGGCACGCTGCCGGGCCACCCCCTCAGCGGCGAGGAGCTCTTCGTGGTCGACCTTGAGGATGACGGCTCGGTCTGGATGATGCTGAGGTCGCTTTCCCGTCCGGCACCCGGCAAGTGGACAGCCGTTAGCCCCCTCCTTTTGCTCGCGCAGCGCGCGCTTCGCCGCCGGTACTTCTCGGCGCTCTCTGGTCCCGTCGACTGACGATGCCCTCCGCCCTTCCCCTCGCCGACCCGGCTCCCCTCGACGGCCTCTTGCCGGTGACGGTCGCTGGCGGCGCTGCCGCGCGCGATTTCGGCGTCTACCTGCACGTGCCGTTCTGTCGCGTGCGCTGCGGTTACTGCGACTTCAACACCTACACAGCCGAAGAGCTGCGCGGCGTGCATCGTCGCGACTATGCCGGGCAGGCGGCGCTCGAGGTCTCCTTCGCTGCGCGGGTTCTGCGGGAGGCTGGGCTTGCGCCGCGGCCCGTGTCGGCCGTCTTCTTCGGAGGCGGCACGCCAACTCTGCTGCCCGCATCCGATCTCGTGCACATGCTTGACGCCGTCCGCGCTGAGTGGGCGCTGGCCGCTGGAGCCGAGGTCACGACGGAGGCCAATCCAGATTCAGTGGATGCCGCCTATCTCCAGGAGCTCGCACGGGCAGGATTCACCCGTGTGTCGTTCGGCATGCAGTCGGCCGTTCCCCACGTGCTCGCCACCCTGGAGCGCACGCATGACCCCGCGCGCATCCCGCTCGTCGTGCAGTGGGCGCGCGACGCCGGCCTCGACGTGAGCCTCGACCTCATCTACGGCACGCCGGGGGAGTCTCTCGAGGACTGGCGCCGCTCGCTGGAGCACGCGATCGCGCAGGAACCTGACCACCTCTCCGCCTATGCGCTCATCGTCGAGGACGGCACCAAGCTCGCGCGGCAGATCCGTCGCGGCGAGGTGGCGGAGCCCGACGATGACCTCGAGGCCGACATGTACGAGCTTGCGGATGCCCTGCTCGCCGATGCCGGCTACGACTGGTACGAGGTCAGTAACTGGGCCAGGCCGACGGACGGCGGTGATCATCGCAGCCGCCATAACCTCGCGTACTGGCGCGGACAGGACTGGTGGGGCGTCGGGCCCGGCGCCCACAGCCATGTCGGGGGCGTGCGCTGGTGGAATGTGAAGCATCCAGCCGCCTATGCAGAGCGCGTGCTTGGTGGGAACTCGCCAGCGGCCGGACGCGAGGTACTCGACGACCAGACGAAGGCTGTTGAGCGCGTGCTTCTCGGCGCTCGCGTCCGCGATGGCCTCCGCACGACGGAACTCTCCGAGGCGGGCAGGCTTGCGGTAGCCGGGCTCATCGCGGATGAGCTGCTGGACGCCAAAGCCGCCCTGCGCGGATCAGTCGTGCTGACCCTGCGAGGGCGGCTCCTTGCGGATGCTGTCGTGCGGCGACTGCTTGAGTGACGGCGGCCGCGAATCTCCTACTGCTTGATGAACTCGATCGTGAGTGGATAGCGGTAGTAGAAGCCCTGGTTGGCCTTGACCGCCGCGATGATCATGAAGACGACCATCGCGATCGGGATGATCATGGCCAGGTAGACGATCGCGAATCCGATGCCGAAGGTGAACACCGCCAGCGGGATGGCCACGATGAAAAGAATGATGGCGGCAGCGATCGAGTAGATCGTGTACGAGATCTGGAAGTTCAGCGCCGAACGGGTGTGTTCGCGCACGAAGGGGCCGCGATCCTTGAGCACGAGGTAGCCGACGAGCGCCGGGATGAAGCTGAAAAAGATCCCGCCCACGTGCACGAGCGTCGCCCAGAGCTTCTCATCGGCGGGACTCATGGGCTGGTTCGGCTGGTACTGCCCGGGAGGGGGCGGGGCTGCGTTGGTCATGCGCCTATTAAACCAAGCGCCCGAGGCAAAGGAGAAGGCCGGGAACGAAGTCCCGGCCTTCTCCTTCGGCTCAACGACTACTTGACGAGCCGGAGCGTCAGCGGGTAGCGGTACGCAATGCCGTCTTTCGTCTTCGTGAAGGCGATGATGCAGAACACGACTGCTCCGGCCCAGATCGCGAACGCGATGAGTGGCTGCAGGAAGAGCCCAAAAATGCTCCAGAACCCGAACGTGATGGCGGTCAGCACGAGGTTGACGACGAACCAGGCGATCTGTGCGATGGCCACTGTGATCTGGAAGTTGAGGGACTCCTTCGCCTCCTGGTCCGTGAACGACCCGCGGTCTTTGAACACGAGCCAAATGATGAGCGGGGGCAGGAAGGAGAGGATCCCGCCAAGATGAGCGAACGAGGCCCACTGGCGGTCCTCGGCCTGGCTCAGCGGAGCTGCGGGAGGAGTCTGGTCGGTCATGTCATGCCTTTCTCTGGGCGATCCCCGACGTGGGGGATCGAGTGTTCTGTCTGCCTGAGAAAAAGCTGAGGGTAGCGCAGGCACTGCATAACCTAGCGCCACCCACTCCGGGGGGCAATGATTTCGCGGGCGGTGCATCGCGGTAGAATTGGCAGTCACTTGATGCGAGTGCCAAGACGGTGGAGGTGATGGGGATGGTTTCCGATCGGGGCCTTGAGGTGCTTCGTGTCATCGTGCAGGACTATGTCGCCTCACGGGAGCCGGTCGGCTCCAAGTCGATCGTCGAGCGTCACTCCTTCGGAGTGTCCGCGGCCACGATCCGCAGCGACATGGCGCAGCTGGAGGAGGAAGACCTCATCACGGCGCCGCACACGTCGTCCGGACGGGTGCCGACAGACAAGGGGTATCGCCTCTTCGTCAATCAGCTCGCCGATCTCCGGCCCCTGTCTGCAGCGCAGCGGCACGCGATCGAGGCCTTCCTGGGTGAGTCGACCGATCTCGACGACGTGCTCGCGCGCAGCGTGCGACTGCTCTCGCAGCTGACGCACCAGGTGGCCCTCGTGCAGTACCCGACGCTCGGGCGATCACGCATCCGTCATGTCGAGCTCGTGCCACTCAACCAGGTGCGCCTCATGACCGTGCTTATCACCGACACGGGCCGGGTTGAGCAGCGCATCATCGACGTGCCAATGGGGATCGACGAGGAGTTCCTTGGGGAGCTCCGCACCCGCATCAACAGCGAACTCGCGGGCCTCGTGTTGAAGGATGCCGCGGAGCAGCTGGAGGGCTTGGCCGAATCCTTCGAGCCGCACCGGCGACCTTTCGTCGCGGTCGTCGCGAGCAGCCTCGGTGAGCAGGTTGTCGCAAGCCGGCACGACAAGCTCGTGATGGCTGGAGCGGCGAACCTCGCCCGCACCGAGGAGGATTTCAGTGGCAGCATCTATCCTGTGCTGGAGGCGATCGAGGAGCAGGTGACCCTGCTGCGCCTGTTCAGCGAGATGGAACAGGAGATGGGCGGCATCGCGGTGCGGATCGGCCGCGAGAATGAGTCCTTCGGGCTCGGTGAGGCATCGGTGCTCAGCTCTGGATACGCGGGATCGAGCGGCGAGGTCGCGCGGCTCGGTGTGCTCGGCCCGACGCGCATGGACTATTCGAGCAACATGACGGCGGTGCGTGCTGTGGCGCGCTACCTCTCCAAGCTGCTGAGCGAGAACTGACGAGAACAGATCGACGGTCGAGGGCGGGAGCCCGCGACATCCGCACGCCGCAGGGTGGACGGAGCCGTGAGAGAACAATATTGAGGAACTGCATTGGCTGACCATTACGAGGTGCTCGGCGTCGACCGCAGCGCGACGCCGGAAGAGATCAAGAAGGCGTACCGCCGCCTCGCGCGCGAACTGCACCCCGACGTGAACCCGGGAGCCGATGCAGCCGACCGCTTCAAGGACGTGACCCACGCCTACGACGTGCTGTCGGATCCCAAGCGCAAGCAGGAATATGACCTGGGCGACCAGGCTGGCTTCGGCGCCGGTTTCGGGGGCGGCTTCGGTGACATCTTCGAGACCTTCTTCGGTGGCGGGGGCGGCACTCGTCCGCCCCGGTCGCGCACAGAGCGTGGCCAGGACGCCCTGCTGCGCGTCGAGGTCGAGCTCGCGGATGTCATCTTCGGCACGTCCCGTGAGGTCGAGGTCGACACGGCTGTCGTGTGCAAGACGTGTGGCGGCTCCTGCTGTGCGCCCGGCACCGACCTCCAGACCTGCGACATCTGTGGCGGATCGGGACTCATCCAGCGCTCCGTGCGCAGCCTGCTGGGCAACGTCATGACCTCGAGCCCGTGTGGCACCTGCCGCGGCTACGGCACGGTCATCCCGCACCCGTGCCAGACCTGCTCAGGCCAGGGTCGCGTGCGCGCGCGGCGCAAGATTCCCGTCGACATCCCGGCCGGGGTTGACACGGGCCTCCGCCTGCAGATGCCCGGCCAGGGTGAGGTCGGCCAGGGTGGCGGGCCGAGCGGTGACCTCTACCTCGAGATCAAGGTGCGGCACCACGACGTCTTCAGTCGCAACGGCGACGACCTGCTCGCAACGCTCGAGGTGCAGATGACGGATGCCGTGCTCGGCACGCGCGCCGTCTTCGAGTCCCTCGACGGCCCGGTCGAGGTGGAGATCAAGCCCGGCACGCAAAGCGCCGAGGTCATCACGGTCAAGGACCGTGGTATCACACACCTTCGCGGCTCAGGCCGCGGCGACCTCAAGATCGGGGTGCAGGTGCTGACGCCGACGAAGCTCAACGGCAAGGCGAAGGACCTCATCCAGGAACTGGCACGAGTGCAGAATGCGGTGCCTCCGCACCTCTCGCATTTCCAGCAGGGACTCTTCCAGAAGCTTCGCGACCGCTTCCTCAACATCTAGCGCGCATGGCGCACTTCTATCTCGCGGACGGCCTCAGCGACACCGCGCCGGGGTCGCTGGTGACGATCGAGGGTGCCGAGGCGAAGCACGCCGTTTCGGTGAGCCGGGTGCGCGTGGGCGAGGTGCTGTCGATCGGCAACGGGGAGGGCCTCGTCGCGACGGGAACCGTCGAGGAGGCCGCGCCCACACGGCTGAGCATCCGGGCCGACGAGGTCGTGAGGCATCCGCCGCCTTCCGCTCGGATCACGCTCGTGCAGGCGCTGGCGAAGGGCGGGCGCGACGAGTCGGCCGTGCAGGCATCGACAGAGCTCGGCGTCGATGCGGTCGTGCCCTGGGCGGCCAGCAGGTCGGTCGTGAAGTGGGACGCCAACAAGCGGGACAAGGGGCGGGAACGCTGGCGCGCGATCGTGCGTGAGGCCACGAAGCAGTCGATGAGGCCGTATCTGCCGCAGGTGCATGAGCCCGTGACCACGAAGGAGATCGCTCGACTCGCCGAGTCGGCACTCGTGCTCGTGCTCGAGCCGACGGCGCAGACCCCGCTGACCTCGGTGGAGGCATCTGGAAGGGACATCGTGCTCGTCGTCGGTCCCGAGGGCGGCATTGCGCCGGAGGAACTCGACATGCTCGCCGCCGCTGGCTGTGTGCCCGTGAGGCTCGGCAGCAGTGTCTTGCGCACGAGCACTGCGGGCCCGGCGGCACTTGCCGTGCTCAGCGCACTCACGGAACGCTGGTAGCGCCTCACCCGCGAGAGCGGAAGCGCTTAAGCTGGACTCATGCCAGGCCAAGACGAAGTCTCGATCTTCACGCGAATCATCAACAGGGAGATCCCCGCAGAGATCCTGTTCGAGAGCGACGCGGTCATCGCCATCCGTGACATCGCGCCGCAGGCGCCCGTGCACCTCCTCGTGATTCCCAAGACGCCGAAGTACCGCGACGTCGTCGAGCTGGCGGAGGCCGACCCCAGCCTCCTGGCGGAGATGGTGGCGACCGCGAAGAAGCTGGCAGAGGAGCACTGCGGCGGTGAGTTCCGGCTCGTGTTCAACACCGGCACGGCGGCAGGCCAGACCGTATTCCACGTGCACGCCCACGTTCTCGGGGGCCGCCTGACAGAAGAGACCATTGGTGACTGACGACCCGATAGGAACACCAGCCCCCGTGAAGCGGGAGACCGTCTACGTCGACGGCGTCGCCATGGTGCGGCTGCTGGGCCCCAACGACCGCCTGCTGCGCACGATCGAGGCGCAGCATCCACTCGTCGAGGTGCACGTGAGGGGCAACGAGGTCACCCTCGAAGGCCCCGATGACGACGTGAGGGCTGCGCGATCGCTCGTCGACGAACTGGTAGCCCTCATTCGCGACGACGTCGAGCTCAGCGCGAGCGACGTCACCGAGGCAGCCCGGATCATCGCGGATGACTCGGGCGCACGGGCGTCGGATGTGCTCGGCCAGGTCATCCTCACGAGCCGTGGCAAGAGCATCCGCCCGAAGACCATGGGACAGCGCGCCTACGTTGATGCGATCGATGACCACACGGTCGTCTTCGGGATCGGTCCCGCGGGAACCGGAAAGACCTACCTCGCGATGGCCAAGGCGGTGCAGGCGTTGCAGCGCAAGGAGGTCGAGCGCATCATCCTGACGCGGCCGGCGGTCGAGGCGGGGGAGCGCCTCGGGTTCCTTCCCGGCACCCTCACCGACAAGATCGACCCCTACCTGCGGCCTCTCTACGACGCGCTCAACGAGATGATGGACCCCGAGGTCGTCGTCAAGCTTCTCGCGATCGGCACGATCGAGGTCGCGCCGCTCGCCTACATGCGAGGTCGCACCCTCAACAACTCCTTCGTGATCCTCGACGAGGCGCAGAACACGACGCCCGAGCAGATGAAGATGTTCCTCACACGGCTCGGCTTCGGCTCCAAGATGGTTGTCACGGGCGACATCACGCAGATGGACCTGCCGACGGGCGCGAGCGGTCTCAAGCTTGTGACCCGCGTGCTCGATTCGATCGATGAGATCCACTTCGCGGAGCTCACGAGCGACGACGTCGTGCGTCACAGCCTCGTCGGACGCATCGTCGACGCCTACACGCGCTACGACGCCGAGAAGCAGCGCGATGATTACGAGAGACGGGGGCGCTCCAGGTGAGCATCGAGATCAACAACGAGTCGGTTGTGGAGGTCGACGAGGCCGCGCTGCAGCGGCTCGCGACCTATGCGCTCGACGAGCTTCACGTGCATCCAGACGCGGAACTCTCGATCGTGCTGGTCGACGAGGCAGCCATGGAGCAGCTCCACGTGCAGTGGATGGACGAGCCGGGTCCGACCGACGTGCTCAGCTTCCCCATGGACGAACTGCGGCCCGGTACTGAGGATGCGATCACCCCAGCCGGCCTGCTGGGCGATGTCGTGCTCTGCCCCCAGGTGGCACAGGCACAGGCGGAGACCGCCGGCCACAGCCTCGGCGACGAACTCCTCATGCTGACGACGCACGGCATCCTGCACCTCCTCGGCTTCGACCACGCCGAGCCTGAGGAGGAGCGCGAGATGTTCGGGCTGCAGCGCGACATCCTCGTGGGCTTCACCATGCAGGAGCGTCGACGACGGTGAGCGACGGCCCGAGTGCCACCCCGCCGATGCGGGGAGTGCGCAGGTGACCGCGGCGTTCGTCATTGCGGCCATCCTGCTCATCGCGTTCGGTGGTCTCCTGGCCGCCATAGACTCCGCGCTCGGCGTGCTCTCGCGCAACGACCTGCAAGAGCTCGCCCAGCGCTCGCGCAGCAGAGACGCGATCCTCGCACTTGCAGCGGATGTGGGCGCCCACGTCAACGTCGTCAACTTCGTGCGAGTCGTGGCGGAGACGACCGCGGCCGTGCTCGTCACCATGAGTTTCGCGACGCTCTTCGAGGAGTGGTGGTGGGCCCTCCTGTGCTCCGCGCTCGTCATGATTGTGGCGTCCTTCGTTCTCGTCGGATCGAGCCCGCGCTCGGTCGGGCGGGAGCATGCGGCCCCGATCATCCAGTTGACCGCGGGACTCGTCCACGCGCTTCGGGTGCTGCTCGGACCCCTCGCGGCCGCCCTCGTGGCGGTCGGCAATCGAGTGACCCCCGGCCGGCCGCGCACGGTGACCTTCAGTTCCGAGCAGCAGCTGCTCAGCATGGTTGACGAGGCGACCGAGCTCGAGGTGCTTGAGGAACAGGACCGCGAACTCATCCATTCGATCTTCGAGTTCAACCAGACGGTTGTGCGTGAGGTCATGGTGCCGCGCACCGACATGGTGACGATCGACGGCACAGCAAGCATCGGTGAGGCGCTTGCGCTGTTCTTCGGAAAGGGTGTCTCGCGCATCCCTGTGACCGGTGAGGATATCGACGAGGTGCTCGGTGTGCTCTACCTGCGTGACGTTGCCCGGCTCACTCACGAACAGCCGCGTGGCCACGAGAGTTTGACGGTTGCCGAGGTCGCCCGCCCGGCGCTCTTCGTGCCGGAGTCCAAGAACGTCGATGACCTCCTTCGCCAGATGCAGCTCGAGTCAAACCACCTTGCGATGGTGGTGGATGAGTACGGCGGAATCGCTGGTCTCGTCTCGCTTGAGGATCTCATCGAGGAACTCGTGGGGGATATCTCCGACGAGTACGACCGCACGCTGAGGGACGTCAAGGACCTCGGCGAGGGGCGATACCGTGTCTCGGCACGCCTCGCGGTCGATGAGCTCGGGGAGCTGTTCGGTTTCGACCTCGACGATGACGATGTCGACTCGGTGGGTGGCCTCCTCACCAAGGGACTCGGCCGCATCCCGGAGAGCGGCGACACCGCGAGCGTCTCGGGGCTGCTGCTCACGGCCGACCGCACTGAGGGCAGGCGCCGACGCCTCGCCACGGTCATTGTGGAACGAGACCAGAGCCTCGCACCCGAGGCCGACGACGACGATGAGAGAGAAGACGAGTCATGAATGATGCACCCAAGGAGTCGACCGCCCACCGGGCGGGCTTCGTGACTTTTGTCGGCCGGCCGAATGTCGGGAAGTCGACGCTCACGAACGCGCTCGTCGGCGAGAAGGTCGCGATCACGAGCAGCAAGCCGCAGACGACGAGGCGGGCGATCCGAGGGATCGTCCATCGCGAGCACGGACAGCTCGTGCTCGTGGACACCCCCGGGATGCACCGCCCGCGCACCCTCCTGGGCGAGCGACTCAACTCAGTCGTGCAGGACACGCTGGCCGAGGTCGATGTCATCTGTTTCTGCGTTCCTGCCGACGAGAAGCTGGGCCCGGGCGACCGCTTCATCAACGAGCAACTCGAGGCATACCCGCGCGCACGCCGTGTGGCCCTCGTCACGAAGGTCGACAAGGCCTCCAAGGCGGCCGTTGCGGAGCAGCTCCTTGCGGTGTCGGCCCTCCGTGACTGGGACACGATCATCCCCGTCTCCGCCCTCACGAACGTGCAATTGGACGTGCTCGTCGACGAGCTTGTCGCCCTCATGCCCGAGTCACCGCCGCTCTACCCGGCCGAGTCGGTCACGGAGGAACAGCTCGAAGATCGAATCTCAGAGCTCATCCGTGAAGCCGCCCTCGAGGGTGTGCAGGACGAGCTGCCGCATTCGATTGCCGTCACAGTCGACGACATCATCGAACGCGAGGACAAGGACCTCGTCGAGATCTACGCGAACCTCTTCGTGGAGCGTGACAGCCAGAAGGGCATCATCATCGGACACAAGGGCGAGCGACTACGTGAGGTCGGCGCAGCGGCACGCGCGCAGATCGAACCGCTCGTGGGCTCACCCGTCTACCTGTCGCTGCGGGTCAAGGTTGCCAAGGAGTGGCAGCGCGACCCCAAGCAGCTCGGCCGCCTCGGGTTCTGACCGCGTACATCCTCAGGATGATCTTCGCTCACCCTGGAATGATTGGCCGCCAGCGCGGCCGAGCACCGCGTAGCGTTGGATGATGCTTCGTCGCCTGACCGCTCGCCAACTCACCTTCGATGTGGTGGTGTCGGTGTTCTGCGTGCTCGTGCGCTTGGCCATGACCGTGGAGTTCAACCTCGCAGAGATCACCTTCGTGCTCTGCATGGGCGCGGCGCTCGCAACACGGCGGCTCAGCCCGCCCATCGCGCTGGTGATTGCCTGGCTCGGTGCCGTCGTCCAGATGTTCGGCGGTTTTCCGCCCGACCTCGCGAATCTGTCGATACTCGCGGTCCTCTACGCGACGGCCGCCTACGGTTCCGACAGGGTCAAGTGGCTCGGCCTCATATCCGCTGGTGCCGGGGCCCTCGTCGCGGCGGCATACCTCGTGCTCCTTCCCTCCATGATGAACGGCTGGGAGATGTCGCCCGCATCGATCCCGATCGGCTCGCTCCCCGTGACCGTGTTCGTGTTCGCCTTCACCGTGGGCGCCATGGCCACACTGCTAGGCCTGAGCTGGACGCTGGGGCTCCTCACACGCACTCGGGCGGCCGCCAGAGCCAGCCGGCAAGCGCAGGCGCGTGCCGAGGAGGAGGAGCGCCAGGCCCGGCAGCAGGCCATCGTCGAGCAGGAGCGCAACCGCATCGCCCGCGACATGCATGACGTCGTCGCGCACTCGCTCGCGGTCGTGATCGCCCAGGCCGACGGCGCCCGCTTCGCCCTTCGGGCCGACCCGGATGCCGCCTCCGGGGCGCTCTCGACGATCGCGACCGTCGCGCGCGAGGCACTTGGCGATGTGCGGGTGCTGCTGGAGCAGCTCCGGCACAGCCAGGTCGAGGGGCCGCAGCCGACCCTTGACGACCTGAGGCAGCTCCTCGAGCAGGTGCGTGCATCCGGACTCCCCGTCTCTGATTCGACGATCGGCATTCAGAGGGAGCTCAGCGCGGCGCATCAGATGGCCGTCTACCGAATCGTGCAGGAGGCGCTCACGAATGTGCTCCGTCACGGCGACGCGGGCAGGCCCGTGTCGGTCGTGTTCGACTGGACGGGGCCCGACCTCAGCATCGTCGTCGACAGCGCGACCCACGGCGCGGTTCCTCCCGAGCGCACGCTCGTCGGTCACGGCCTCGCCGGCATGAGGGAACGCGCAACACTGATCGGCGGCACATTCGCGGCGGGCCCACGCGGCGACCGCTTCGTTGTCGAGGCGAGCATCCCCGCGCCCGAACTTTCCAGCCCGCCGCCCACCCACCAGCACGGAGTATCCCTTGGCTGAACCCATCACCGTCGCCCTCGTCGACGACCAGGCATTGTTTCGTGCGGGCATCCGCATGCTCGTTGCCTCGCAACCCGACCTCGAATTCGCGGGCGAGGCCGGCGACGGCAAGCAGGGCGTGGACCTCGTCGCGTCCCGCCAGCCCGACGTGGTGCTGATGGACATCCGGATGCCCGTCATGGACGGCATCGAGGCGACCGCGCAGATCCTGGCCGATGCGGAGCGCCGCGGTGGTGTCGCCCCGAAGATCATCGTGCTGACCACCTTCGACCTCGACGAGGCGGCCACTCGGGCGATCAGGGCGGGAGCGAGCGGCTTCCTCCTGAAGGATGCCGAGCCCGAGTTCCTCCTCGCGGCGATTCGCACGGTGCACTCCGGCAATGCCGTCATCGCGGCATCCGCGACGCGTGAACTCTTTGAGCACTTCGGAGCGGCGCCTGCGCGCAAGGAGCCGGAGGCCTACGGCACGCTCACGGACCGCGAGCGCCAGATCTTCGAGCTTGCAGCACGCGGACTCAGCAATGCGGAGATCGCACGGCAGGAGTTCCTGAGCGAGGCGACCGTCAAGACCCACGTGAGCCGCATCCTCTCCAAGCTTGCCCTGCGAGACCGGGTGCAGCTCGTCGTCTTCGCTTACGAACACGGCCTCGCGACGTAAGCCAGATCATCCTCGCGATGTAGTGCTAGGCGACGAGAGGGCGACGCGCGAGGGGCGACGGTGCTCGTAGCGTCGAAGCCATGTCCTTCATCAACTCCGACGCTGGCCTGGTCGCCCGCGTCTCCGCCGTCAGCAAGTCATATGGTTCCTCGTCGAACCGCGTCACTGCGGTCGATGCGGTGTCGCTTGGAATCCGTTCGGGAGAGTTCACCGCGATTATGGGCCCGAGCGGCTCGGGCAAGTCGACCCTCATGCACATCATGGCGGGGCTCGACACCCCGACGTCTGGCCGCGTCTGGCTGGGTGACACGGAGATCACCTCGCTGAGCGATTCGGAGCTCACGGTGCTGCGCCGCCGCCGTGTCGGCTTCGTGTTCCAGGCCTTCAATCTCGTGCCGACGCTGGACGTCGCAGGCAACATCGAGTTGCCCTTCGAACTCGACGGTCGCCGGCCGGCCGCCGCGGAGCGTCAGCGCATCACGGAGCTCGTGCACGCGCTTGGACTGGGGGACCGGCTCACGCACCGCCCGCACCAACTGTCGGGCGGACAGCAGCAGCGGGTCGCGATCGCGCGAGCCCTCGCGACCAAACCCGACCTCGTCTTCGCCGATGAACCGACCGGCAACCTCGACTCGCGTACAGGGCGTGAGGTGCTCGCGCTGCTCTCCGCCGCCAGTAGCGACTACGGCCAGAGCATCGCGATGGTGACGCACGATCCGATTGCCGCGAGTCACGCTGACCGCATCGTGTTCCTTGCGGACGGCCGCGTCGTGGAGGAACGTGAGCGCTCGACCCCGGAGGAGATCAGCTCGTTCATGCTCGGGATGGAGCGTGCAGCGTGAGAGGGCCACGGCGCGACACGATCGCGAGCATCGTCGTGACGTCGCTGAGCGCGGCGTTCGGTGCTGCCCTCATCCAGGCGACCTCGATCCTGGCCACCGTCATCTCGGCCGACGACATCAGCTCGCGCTCAACTGCGCAACTCGCCCTCGTGTTGGTGGCGGGGGTGTTCATCGTGATCGCCGTCTACGTCGGCTCGATCGTCACGACGAACACCTTCGCCACCATCATCGCGGGCCGCACGCGCACGATCGCACTCATGCGACTCCTTGGTTCATCGGCATCCGCCCAGCGGCGGGCAGTCGCCAAGGAAGGCCTGATCGTCGGACTCATGGGCTCCGCGATCGGTGCGGCCCTGGGCGTGGTGTTGACGGCCGGCGGAATTCGGATCGCCGCCGCATCCGGAGCCGTTCCCGACCTCGACTATGTGCTGGTCGACCCTCTCGTGCTGCTGCCTGTCGTGATGGTCATCGTCTCGACCTGGGCCGCGTCATGGCTTGGGTCGCGGGGCGTCCTCCAGGTCTCGCCGATGCAGGCAACCGGTGCCGCGATCGAGCCTTCGCGTGAGGAGAGTGTGCGTCGTCCCGTGCGCAACGCCTTCGCCGCGGTCCTCTTCTTCGGCGGGCTTGCGGTACTGGGCGCCGGCATCGCCATCGGTCTCGTGAGCCCGCTCGGCTTCCTCGTCGCGTTTCTTGGCGGCATCGCGTCGTTCAGCGGAATCGTGCTGGGTGCGCACCTCGTGCTCCCGCCGCTCCTGCGACTGAGCGGTCGGATGCTCGGGGGCAGTGCCGCGGCCAGGCTCGCCGCCGAGAACGGCATGCGGTATCCGGGACGCAGCGCCCGCACGACGATCGGGCTGGTCATCGGTGTAACGCTCATCACGACGTTCGCAGTGGCGGCGCAGGGCTACCTCGACATGATCGAGTACTCGCAGCAGCAGTCGCCCGATTCCTATGGGGGAGGAGTCGACGAATTGCTGCTCGTGACGGTCGGGATCTTCAGTGCCCTCATCGGCTTCTCTGCCGTGACCGCGGCCTTCGGCATGGTCAACACGCTCTCGCTCAGCGTCCTGCAGCGCTCGCGCGAACTCGGCCTCCTGCGAGCGCTCGGCTTCACGGCACGCCAGGTACGGTCCATGATCATCGCGGAGAGCCTGCAGCTGACCGTGACGGGTGTCGGGTTCGGTGTCGTCCTCGGCGTCGTCTATGGCTGGGCGGGGGCCCAATCCCTCCTGGGTTCCATCGAGGGCAGCCCGGGACTGGTGTGGCCCTCGGTGCCGTGGATGCTCGTGGTGGTGGTCGTCGCCGGAGCCGCGCTCGTGACGCTCGTCACGGCCCAGCTCCCGGCTCGACGGGCTACTCGTGTGAGCCCTGTGGCAGCCCTCACCGTCGATTGAGCTGGGCGTGCGGCCCCTCCGGCTCAGTCGACGGGGCGCAGCTGCGACCTCACGACGGTGACGTCGGCACCGTAGAGCTCGTCGAGTTCCTCTTGAAGGGCGCCGTCGTCGTGGACGACCTCGACGAAGACGTAGCCGTTGTCGAGGTAGGTGGCGAGTACCCCATCTCGTGTGGCGAGTTCCTGTACGACCCGTGCGAGCTCCGCCTCGGGAGTCGTGCCTGCGTTGGCGGGGTCGGTGTAGGGGTCCTCGACCGTGATGGGGTCGTAGAGCGCGAGCATGATCGGGGGCTCCGTGACGGTGAGTCGTTCGCCGTCCCATGTGCCCTGGACGGCGTAGGTGCCCCACGTCGTGCCGCCCTCGGTGGTCGCGCCGTCCACGGAGTCCCAGTCCCAAGCGGCGACCTCTGGGCCACCGCACGACGGCGGATAGATCATCGTGATGGGGCCAAGGCAGATCTCGACCGGACCGTCGTCCTTCTGGATGACGGTGCCCTGGCCGATCACCTCGGCGCCGATCGCGGGTGCGGGAACGTCCATGATGCCTCCGGGGTCGGCGCCATTGCCCGCACACGCGGCCAGGAACAGGCAGGCTGTCGCGGCGAGGATCGCGAAACCAGCGCGTGGGGTCGTGTTCGTCATGCTCAAATTCTCGACATCGCGGGGCCCCCGCGCCACCCAACGTTTTCGGCGTCCTGATCGTCAGCGTTGCGGTTCGGGCAACGTGAGGTGGTGTTACCCTGTTGTTGTGCTGTTCGGTCTGCTTCTCCTTAGCTGCCGCGACGAGTCCTAGTCTCCAGGCCTCCCTCGTCGCGGTGTTTGTCATCGGCTGATCCGAACCGAAGCGAGAGAGAACCAAGACCATGAAGAACATGCAGAAGCCGTCCGCGATGCCGATTCACCGGTACCGCCCCTTCCATGAGCAGATCGTCGTCGACCTGCCAGACCGCACGTGGCCGTCCAAGCGCATCACACAGGCGCCCCGCTGGTGCGCAGTTGACCTCCGCGACGGCAACCAGGCGCTCATCGACCCCATGAGTCCCGAGCGCAAGCGCATCATGTTCGAACTGCTCGTCAAGATGGGCTACAAGGAGATCGAGGTCGGCTTTCCCTCGGCGAGCCAGACGGACTTCGACTTCGTGCGCTCGCTCATCGAAGACGACCTGATTCCCGACGACGTCACGATCCAGGTCCTGACGCAGGCGCGCGAGGCGCTCATCAACCGCACCTACGAGTCGCTCAAGGGTGCGAAGCGCGCGATCGTGCACCTCTACAACTCCACGAGCATCCTGCAGCGAGATGTCGTGTTCCGCACTGACAAGCAGGGCATCATCGACATCGCGCTTGAAGGCGCGCGCCTCTGCAAGGCGGCCGAGCCCATCGCCGAGGGCACCGAGATCTACTACGAGTACTCGCCCGAGAGCTACACGGGCACGGAGCTCGAGTTCGCGGTCGACGTCTGCAACCAGGTGCTCGAGGTGCTTGAGCCGACTCCCGAGCGCAAGGTCATCATCAACCTCCCCGCGACGGTCGAGATGGCGACGCCCAACGTCTATGCCGACTCGATCGAGTGGATGTCTCGGCACCTGAACCACCGCGAGAACGTCATCCTCAGCCTCCACCCGCACAACGACCGCGGCACCGCCGTCGCGGCTGCTGAGCTCGGCTACCTGGCCGGGGGAGACCGCATCGAGGGATGCCTCTTCGGCAATGGCGAGCGCACGGGCAACGTTGACCTGGTCGCGCTCGGCATCAACATGTTCACGCAGGGGGTCGACCCCCAGATCGACTTCAGCAACCTCGACGAGATCAAGCGCACAGCAGAGTACTGCAACCAGCTGCCCGTGCCGGAGCGCAGTCCCTGGGCCGGCGACCTCGTCTACACGGCCTTCAGCGGATCGCACCAGGACGCCATCAAGAAGGGCTTCGAGGCCATGGAGGCGCGGGCGGCCGCGCAGGGCGTCTCGGTCGACGACCTCGAGTGGGCTGTTCCGTATCTCCCTGTCGACCCGAAGGACCTTGGCCGCAATTACGAGGCGGTCATCCGGGTCAATTCGCAGTCGGGTAAGGGCGGCGTCGCCTACCTGCTGAAGTCCGACCACGCGCTGGACCTGCCCCGCAAGCTGCAGATCGAGTTCTCGGGCGTCGTGCAGGCGAAGACGGATGCCGAGGGTGGCGAGGTGACGAGCGACGAGATCTGGACGATCTTCAGTGACGAGTACCTGCCGGCGGCGGAACGCGAGCAGAAGTGGGGGCGCTTCGAGATCCGGCAGACCCGCACCGCCAGCAACCTCGATGGCCAGGTCGACCTCTCCGTGAACCTCCGGGTCGACGATGAGGATCGCGAGGTGCACGCGACGGGCAATGGGCCTATCGCGGCGTTCCTCAACATCCTGCGCGATCGTGGCGGCATCGACGTCTCGCTCTACGACTACCAGGAGCACGCGATGAGCGCCGGCGGCGACGCCCACGCGGCGGCCTACGTCGAGCTCAACGTCAACGGCCGGGTGCTCTGGGGCGTCGGCATCGACGCAGACATCTCGACGGCATCCCTCAAGGCGGTCGTCTCGGCGGTCAACCGTGCGGTGCGCCTGGATTCGGTCGCACCGGCGGCGGTGGCTCAGGTCGGCTGACAGGCCGCAGGTGAGCTGGCCGGGCGGGGTCGGGGATACTTGACGGATGCCCCTCTACCGCGATGAGGTCGTCGTCCTCCGCACCCACAAGCTGGGTGAGGCCGACCGTATCGTCACGATGCTGAGCCGCCAACACGGCAAGATTCGGGCGGTTGCGAAGGGTGTGCGGCGCACGGCGTCGAAGTTCGGTGCCCGCCTCGAGCCGTTCATGGTGGCCGACGCCCAGTTCTTCGAGGGCCGCACGCTGGACGTCGTGACGCAGGCGGTCTCGATCGGGGCATACGGCTCCGCCATCACGGCCGATTACGGCGCGTACACGGCGGCGAGCGCCATGGTGGAGACTGCTGACAAGCTCACGGAGGACGAGGGCAGCCTGCAGCAGTACCTCCTGCTCGTGGGCGCGCTTCGTTCCCTCGCGCGGCGCGAGCACGGCCCCAGCCTGACCCTCGACTCCTACCTGCTGCGTTCCCTTGCCATCGCCGGCTGGTCGCCGAGTTTCTACGACTGCGCCATGACGGGGGCCCCTGGTCCCCACTCGGCGTTCGTGGTGCAGTTGGGTGGTGTCGTGAGCGATGAGGTCGCCCCTCCCGGCTCCCCGAGGCTGGATGCGGCGACCCTGCGACTGCTCGGCGCGCTCCTGTCGGGCGACTGGGCGGTGGCCGAGGAGGCTGACGAGCGCACCCGCTCGCAGGCCAGCGGGGTCGTGGCCGCCTACGCCCAGTTCCACATGGAGCGCAGGCTGCGATCCCTCGAACACGTCGATCGCAGCGCGCGCGCCGCGCAGAAGGAGGAGTCAGCCCCGTGAGTCCCGTGCGTAAGACACATCCCGACGCGGTCGATTTCAAGCCGCTCGACTGGACCGGCCTGACACCGCCGAAGCTCCCACGAGGTGCCGTGCCGGAGCACGTCGCGGTCGTCATGGATGGCAACGGGCGCTGGGCGAACTCGCGCGGCTTGACCAGGGTCGAGGGTCACCGGGCAGGGGAGGCCGCCCTGCTCGACGTCGTCGCGGGTGCGATCCAGATCGGCGTCAAGCACCTGAGTGTCTATGCCTTCTCGACCGAGAACTGGAAGCGCTCGCCCGACGAGGTGCGCTTTCTCATGGGCTTCAACCGCGAGGTGCTCCACCGCCGCAGGGACCAACTCAACGAGTGGGGGGTGCGCGTTCGGTGGGCCGGGCGCCGCCCGCGGCTGTGGGCATCCGTCATCAAGGAGTTGCAGTTCGCGGAACGCCTGACGGCGAGCAACAGCACCCTCACGCTGACGATGTGTGTCAACTATGGCGGCCGCAACGAGCTCACGGATGCGGTGCGCGACATTGCCTCGGAGGTAGCGGCCGGGCGGCTGAGCCCGGCGGGAATCAGCGAGAAGACGATCCAACGCCACCTCTACACGCCCGAGATGCCCGATGTCGACCTCTTCGTTCGCTCGTCGGGGGAGCAGCGCACGAGCAACTTCCTGCTCTGGCAGAGCGCCTATGCCGAGATGGTGTTCCTTGACACACTCTGGCCGGACTTCTCACGCACGGACCTGTGGCACGCGATCGAGTTGTATGCCCAGCGCAACCGCCGTTTCGGGGGCGCGGTCGATTCTCCGACCGCCTGAGGTGCGCGCGTAGCATCCTGCGAGCGAGTTTGGGTCATCGACACCCTAAGCGCTATCATGTGTTCTGGTCTGAGTGACCTTTACTAAACCTGATAGGAACGGCGGAGGATGGCCGAAAGCCCGACGCACGGCGAGGTCGACCTTGCCGTCTCGACCGTCATCTTCGCGCTGCGGCCAGGCCGCGACGGGGGCGCCCCGACGCTCTGGATTCCTCTTGTGCGGCGCATCCGCGAGCCCTACGTGGGTCGCTGGGCGCTCCCGGGTGGCCGCCTCCAGGCGGCTGAGTCCCTCGCGGAGGCAGCCCGCCGCCACCTCAAGGACACGATCGACCTCGAGCCGAAGTACCTCGAGCAGCTGTATGCCTTCGGCGATCCCGAGCGCTCACCGGGCGAGCGTGTCGTCTCGATCGTCTATTGGGCGCTTGTGCACGCCGAGCAGGCCGACCGCGTCACCGAGGGTGAGAACGTCCGTTGGTTCATGGCTGACGAACTGCCTGAGCTCGCCTTCGACCACAACGTCATCGTCGAGTATGCGCTCTGGCGGCTGCGGAACAAGGTCGAGTACAGCCGTATCGCGCACGCGCTCCTCGGCGAGACCTTCACCCTTAGCCAGCTGAGGGGTGTGCACGAAGCCATCCTTCGCAAGCCCCTGGACCCGGCCAACTTCCGGCGACAGATCGAGGCGACGGGCGCGCTCGTCGCCACGACCGCCGTTGTGACGGGTGGTCGACACCGCCCACCCCGCCTCTACCGCTACAACGACGCGATCGACATGGCCGACAACGGCCCCCTCGGGCCGCGCGCCACCTGACCCGCTCACTTCCCGACACCCCGAAAAGCGCACCAGCCACCAGGAGCATCCCGTGACCTCGGTCGATATGACGATCCAGAGCTTCCGCCTCACGCCCACCGCAACGGCCCGCTCGGCCGACACGTTCTGCACGCCAGACCTCGCCGAGGCGCCCTGGAACTTCGACGCCGTGCCGGGATACGGCCCGGGCTCGTCGATGACTGATGTGATCCCCGCCGGTGCACCACGGCAGGGGGCCCTCCCGGAGCAGTACCGCACGGCGAGCGCAGACGAGCTCGACGCCCGCATCCGCACTGCCAAGGGTGCCCTCGGTGAGCGTCTCGTCATCCTCGGCCACCATTACCAACGCGACGAGATCATCCAGTACGCCGACTTCGTCGGCGACTCCTTCCAGCTCGCGAATGCCGCGCAGTCGAAGCCTGAGGCGCAGCACATTGTCTTCTGCGGCGTTCACTTCATGGCCGAGACCGCCGACATCCTCGCGCAGCCTGGCCAGTCGGTGCTGCTCCCGAATCTCGCCGCCGGATGCTCCATGGCCGACATGGCCGACATCGACTCCGTCCAGGCGTGCTGGGAACAACTCGAGGCGCTCTACGGCACGGAACCGGATGCGAGCGGCCGGGTGCCCGTCATCCCCGTCACCTACATGAACTCCTCGGCGGCGCTCAAGGGATTCTGCGGCCAGCACGGCGGCATCGTCTGCACCTCGAGCAACGCCGAAACCGTGCTGGAGTGGGCTTTCGAGCGCGGGCAGAGGGTGCTGTTCTTCCCCGACCAGCACCTCGGCCGCAACACCGCCAAGGCGATGGGGGTGCCGGTCGAGCGGATGCCCATGTGGAACCCGCGTAAGCCGCTGGGTGGCAACACCCCCGCAGGCCTGCTCGACGCCCGCGTGCTGCTGTGGCACGGGTTCTGCTCCGTGCACAAGCGCTTCACGACGGCGCAGATCGACAAGGCCCGCGCCGAGCGCCCCGGGGTGCGCGTCATCGTGCATCCCGAATGCCCCATGCCGGTCGTCGACGCCGCCGACGAGGCCGGGTCGACCGACTACATCCAGAAGGCGGTCGCAGCAGCGACGGAACCGACGACCTTCGCGATCGGCACCGAGATCAACATGGTGTCGCGGCTCGCGGCCGAGCATCCGCAGCACGAGATCTTCTGCCTCGATCCCGTGATCTGCCCGTGCTCGACCATGTACCGCATCCACCCCGGCTACCTCGCCTGGGTGCTCGAGGCCCTCGTGCGCGGCGAGGTGCTCAACCAGATCACGGTCTCGCAACACGTCGCCGAGACCGCCAAGATCGCCCTCGAGCGGATGCTCGCGGCCAAGCCGAAGGGCTGACGATGGCCGAGCGCGTGGTCGTCGTCGGGTCCGGGGCGGCCGGGCTGACGGCGGCACTCACCGCAGCGCAAGCCGGGCACGACGTCATGCTCCTGACCAAGGGCACCCTCGGCGAGAGCAACAGCCTCTACGCCCAGGGTGGCGTCGCGGCGGCGTTGTTCGACGACGACAGTGTCGAGGCCCACATCGCGGACACGCTCGCGGCCGGGGCCGGACTCTCAGACCCCGTGTCCGTGCGCGTCCTGTGCCAGGACGGCCCCGCGCGGATCCACGAGCTGATTGCGCTGGGCGCGGAGTTCGACCGGTGCCCCGATGGGCGGCTCGCGCGCGGCCTCGAGGCGGCGCACTCGGTTCCGCGCGTGGTCCACGCGGGCGGGGATGCGACTGGCCGCGCCATCATCGCCACGCTCGTGCGCGCCACACTGACGTCCCGCATCACCGTCTGGGAGCACTGCTTCGCCCGGGACCTGGTCATCGGGAACGGCTCGGTCACGGGCATCCGGATCATCCGCGACGGCCGCGAGCACGTGATTGCCGCGTCCGCCGTCATCATTGCGAGTGGTGGTGCCGGCCAGCTCTACCGCCACAGCACCAATCCGCTCGGCGCGACGGGGGACGGCGTCGCGATGGCGCTCCGCGCGGGTGTGCGGCTCATCGACGCCGAGTTCGTGCAGTTCCATCCCACAACGCTCGCTGTACCGGGCACCCCGCTCATCTCCGAAGCGGTGCGTGGAGAGGGCGCGGTGCTCCTCGATGCCCGCGGCGAACGCTTCATGATGCGGGAACACCCAGATGCCGAACTCGCCCCGCGCGATGTCGTCGCGAGGGCAATCGCACGCCAGATGCAGTTGCAGGGAGACGTGCCCGTGCTTCTCGACGCTCGCGCTCTCGGCGACGGCGTCCTGCGCCGGCGTTTCCCCGGTTTCGTGGCGCTGGCGGCAGCACACGGCTTCAACCCGAGCGAGGTGCCCGTGCCCGTAACCCCCGCCGCGCACTACTGGATGGGCGGCATCGAGGTCGACGATGATGGCCGAACGGCCGTTCGCGGGCTCTATGCCGTCGGCGAGGCGGCGTGCACGCGTGCCCATGGCGCCAACCGGCTCGCTTCCAATTCACTCCTCGAGGCACTCGTCACGGGCCACCGCGCGGCACTCGCCCTGGAACAGGCCACACCCGCGGCGCTTCCGGGCGCGCGCGCAAGGCCCACCGACGGCCACCGGGCTATCACGCGCGGCAAATTGCAGCAGGTCATGTGGCAGTGGGTCGGGCTGCACCGCGACGCGGCCGGGCTCGCGACCGCGGGGGCGGTCCTCGCGGAGGCCCGCGTGCAGGTCAGCGCCGAGCACCGCGTCGCTGACCTCGAGACCGCAAACCTGCTCCAGCTCGCGCGAGAAGTCGTGGCCGCAGCATCCGCCCGCACCGAATCCATCGGGGCACACCACCGGAGCGACGCTGATATGTCGTCGCGCCAACCCGAACGAGAGGTTTCCATCGCATGCTGACGCGATCCGCAATCGAAGCAGTAGTCCTGCCTGCCCTCGCGGAGGATGCGCCGTGGGGCGACGTGACGAGCGAGACGATTTTGCCCGCTGGCAGCAGGGCCGCTGCGGTGCTCGCTGCGCGTGAGGCCGGGGTGCTGTCGGGGATGGCAGTGTTCACGGCAGCGATGCTGGCGTGCGACCCGGATGCGCAGGTTGACGAGCTGCTGGTCGACGGTGAGCGCTTCGAGGCCGGCATGCCCCTCGCTCGCGTCACGGGAGACGCCCGCGGCATCCTGCGCGCCGAACGGGTGGCCCTCAACCTCGTGCAGCGGATGAGCGGCATCGCGACCGAGACGGCCCGTTATGTCGAGGCCGTCGCCGGCACGTCCGCCCGTATCGCGGACACACGCAAGACGACCCCGGGCCTTCGCGTTCTGGAACGCCACGCCGTGCGGTGTGGCGGTGGCAGCAACCACCGCTTCTCGCTCTCCGATGCGGTGCTCGCGAAAGACAATCACCTCGCGGTGCTCACGGCCGGCGGGCGGGACCTCACCGAGGCGCTCCGCGACGCACGCGCCAGGCTCGGCCACACGGTGCACTTCGAGGTCGAGGTCGACCGCATCGACCAGATCGAACCCGTGCTCGCGGCAGGCGTCGACGCGATCCTGCTCGACAACTTCACACTCGAGCAGCTGCGCGAGGGCGTGCGGCTCGTCGCGGGCCGCGCGGTCGTCGACGCCAGCGGGGGAGTGACCCTCGAGACGGTCGCCGACATCGCCCGCACGGGTGTCGACGTGATCTCGGTAGGTGCCATCACCCACAGTGTGGGTGCGCTCGACCTGGGCCTCGACATCGAGCTGGACTGACACGATGCCGTACCTGGACGTCGCCGCCACCGCCCCCGTGCGCCGAGAGGTGCTCGAGGCGATGACCCCCTTCCTGACGACCGAGTTCGGCAATCCCTCGAGCCACCACGAGCTCGGTGAGCGCGCGGCATCCGCCCTCGAATGGGCCCGCACCCGCGTCGCCTCGGTACTCGGTTGCCGCCCCGGTGAGATCGTGTTCACGAGCGGCGGCACGGAATCGAATAACCTCGCGATCAAGGGCATCTCGCTCGCAAACCCTCGCGGGCGCCACATCGTGACGACGGCCATCGAGCATCCCTCCGTGCTCGAGTCCTGCGCCTACCTCGAGCGGTTCCACGGCTTCACGGTCGAGCACGTTCCTGTCGATGGCGACGGTCTCGTCGACCCTCTCGCGCTCGAGCGGATGCTGCGTCCCGACACCACGCTCGTGAGCGTCATGCTTGCCAACAACGAGGTCGGAACGGTGCAGCCTCTCGCAGAGATCGGTGCCACGACGCGCGCGGCAGGCGTTCCATTGCACTCGGATGCCGTCCAGGCCGCCGGCTGGCTTGACCTGCGGCTCAGGGGTGCGGGAGGCGAGGGTGGCCTGCCCGTCGAGGCGCTGACACTCGCCGGGCACAAGCTCGGCGCTCCCAAGGGAGTGGGCGCGCTCTTCGTGGGCGGGCGCATCCCGCTCGAGCCGCTCGTGCACGGGGGAGGCCAGGAGGCTGGGCGTCGCTCCGGCACGGAGAATGTCGCGGGGGCGGTCGGTCTCGCGACGGCGCTCACGCTCGCCGAAGCGGAGCGCGCGTCCCGGGCCGAGGAGGCACGCGAGTCGCGGGATGTCTTCATTGCGACGATCCTCTCGGCGCTTCCCGGCGCCCGTCTCACGGGGCACGCTGAGGCGCGGCTGCCTGGCAACGCGTCGTTCTGCTTCGAGGGAACCAGCGGCGAGGCCGTACTCCTCGAGCTGGAGCGACGCGGCATCGTCTGCTCGAGCGGCTCGGCATGCGCGGCAGGCAGCGACGAGCCGTCGCCCGTCCTGCTTGCCCTCGGGATCGATCCGACCGTGGCGCAGACGGCGGTGCGCTTCACCTTCGCGGCGACGACGCCGCGCCCGCACCTGCTCGCGGCTGCTGAATCCGTCATCGAGTCCGTGCGCATCGTGCAGGGGATCGCCTCAAGATAGACGTCGCGCGCAAGACCGTTGCATCGGCTCGCCAACTTCGCACGATTCGTGCTGCACGCGCGCGGCAGGATGGACCCATGGCATCCCTCCCCACGCCCAGTGCACCCCTTCGCGCCGCGATCGACCGCTTCGATGCATCCGCCGCACGGGGCTACCTTGCCGCCGCTTCGATCGGCCTGCCGATCGACGCCACGGTGGCTGCGATGCGCGCAGATCTCTCAGCGTGGCGTGCCGCTAAGCGCGACCCGATGGGCTACGAGGAGGTCGTCGAGGCGACTCGCGCACACTTCGCGCGGCTCGTCAATGTCGGCGTCGAGAGGGTCGCAATCGGGTCCCAGACCTCCGTCATGACGAGCGTGATCGCAGCCGCCGTGCCCGCAGGCGCCGAGGTCCTGTGCGTCGAGGGCGACTTCACCTCGATCGTCTTCCCGTTCCTCCAACGCGCCGACATCACGGTGCGTTCCGTGCCGCTCGATGACCTGGCCGCCAGCATCACGGATGCCACATGGCTCGTCGTCTTCTCGCTCGTGCAGTCCTCCAATGGGCGCGTGGCCGAAGCGGCCGCGGTGCGAGCGGCAGCGGCCGCGCACGGATGCCGCACACTGTGTGACGCAACGCAGGCGGCGGGAGTGCATCCCTTTGACGCGTCGCTCTACGACGCAACGGTCTGCCACGCATACAAGTGGCTGTGCGCGCCGCGCGGCGTCGGCTTCCTCACCGTCTCCGAGGCCTTCGCGGAGCAGCTGACTCCTGTGCACGCTGGCTGGTATGCCGGTGAGCACATCTGGCAGTCCATCTACGGGCCGGGCATGGAGCTCGCGGCCGATGCCAGGCGCTTCGACGTCTCGCCAGCGTGGCCCTGCTGGCCCGGGGCGGAGCCGGTCATCGGGATGTTCGCAGAACTCGACATCGCCGAAGTCTGGGCCAGGACCTCGGGCCTTGGCGACCTGCTCTGCGACGCGCTCGGCATCCCGCAGCAGCACCAGGCGATCGTGACCTGGCCGGATGCCGGTGGCGACGCGCTCGGCCGCCTCACGGCCGCCGGAATCAAAGCGTCTGGGCGTGCCGGCCGCCTCAGGACGGCGTTCCACCTCTGGAATGACGAGAGCGATGTCGAGGCCGTGGCACGCGCACTCGTGCGCTGACTCGCGTGCATCGTCCCGGCAAGTAGGCTGGGTGTCGCGCATCGCGCATGCACCGCACCCCCTTCGACCGCGCATCCAGCGTGGCTGACCCTTGGAGTTACACCGTGGCCAACGCCTCTGCTCTCGATCCCGTCATCAACCTCGCGAAGCGTCGCGGCTTCGTCTTCCAGGCCGGTGACATCTACGGCGGCTCGCGTTCCGCCTGGGACTACGGGCCCCTTGGCGTCGCGCTCAAAGAGAACATCAAGAAGCAGTGGTGGCAGACCATGGTCAACGGCCGCGACGATGTTGTCGGGCTCGACTCCTCCGTCATCCTGCCCCGCAAGGTATGGGAGGCATCCGGGCACGTCGAGGTCTTCAGCGATCCCCTCGTGGAGTGCCTCTCCTGCCACAAGCGTTACCGTGCCGACCACCTCATCGAGGAGTTCGAGGAGAAGAAGGGCCGCGCCCCCGAGGGCGGCCTCGCGGAGATCGCGTGCGCGAACTGCGGCACCCGCGGTCAGTGGACGGAACCCAAGGAGTTCTCCGGCCTGCTCAAGACCTACCTCGGCCCCGTCGACGATGAGGCGGGGATGCACTACCTCCGCCCCGAGACGGCGCAGGGCATCTTCGTGAACTTCGCCAACGTGCTCAACGTCTCGCGCCAGAAGCCGCCGTTCGGCATCGGCCAGATCGGCAAGAGCTTCCGCAACGAGATCACGCCCGGCAACTTCATCTTCCGCACCCGCGAGTTCGAGCAGATGGAGATGGAGTTCTTCGTCGAGCCCGGCACTGACGAAGAGTGGCACCAGTACTGGATCGACGCCCGTCTCCAGTGGTACATCGACCTCGGCATCAACCCCGAGAACCTGCGACTCTTCGAGCACCCCAAGGAGAAGCTGTCGCACTACTCGAAGCGAACGGTCGACATCGAGTACCGTTTTGGCTTCCAGGGCAGCGAGTTCGGCGAGCTCGAGGGCATCGCCAACCGCACCGACTTCGACCTCTCGACGCACTCCAAGCACTCGGGCACCGACCTGTCGTACTTCGACCAGGCCAAGAATGAGCGCTGGGTTCCCTACGTCATCGAGCCCGCGGCTGGCCTGACCCGCTCCCTCATGGCGTTCCTCGTAGACGCCTACGCGGAGGACGAGGCGCCCAATACCAAGGGTGGCGTCGACAAACGTACGGTTCTGCGCCTTGACCGCCGCCTTGCGCCCGTCAAGGCGGCCGTCCTGCCGCTGTCGCGCAACGAACAACTCTCGCCGGTCGCCCGCGAGCTCGCGGCCGACCTGCGCAAGTACTGGAACATCGACTTCGACGATGCCGGCGCGATCGGCCGTCGCTACCGCCGCCAGGACGAGATCGGCACGCCGTTCTGTATCACGGTCGACTTCGACACGCTCGACGACAAGGCGGTCACCGTCCGGGAGCGTGACAGCATGCAGCAGGAGCGCGTCTCGCTCGACCGCCTGCAGGGCTACCTCGCGGAGCGCCTCCTCGGCGCGTAGTCTCACCCGGCACCCTCGCGCCCGCTGCGCCTAGTGCAGCGCCAGCAAGGGCAGGCGCGCGTGGCGCCCTGACGGCCGTCCCCGCACCAGCGGCGACGGCCGTCACCGTCCGCCGCCGTCGCGCCCGCCGCCTCCCGCCGGTGCCGAGCATGGCCCGCGGCCGTCACCGTTCGCCGTCACGCCGTCACGCCGTCACGCCGTCACGCCGTCACGCCGTCACGCTGTCGGCCGCCGTCGACGCATGTCGCCCGAGGCCTCCAGCCGCCGCCCGGCCATCCTCAGCACCCGTCGGAAACTCAGGAACTCCGCCTCACCAGGGTCTCTTTCACAGCCGAACTCGCGGAATCACGCGCAGGCTTCCTGAGTTTCCGGAGCGCAGGACCGACATGGGCACCCCTCGGTTCAGAGGCTCGAGCCCTCCACAATCAGCCCGGCAGATCGGGATCCACGGACAGCAGGCGTGGGGCGCCCCGCACCGCCAGGGTTCCGCAGGATCGTGCGATGTCGATTATCGCGAAGTGGGTGTCGGACCTGGGTGGCTTCGCCCAGAAGCAGCAGCTCGTGCGTCTCGGTGCGACGGATGCCTCCCTGACCTCAGCAATCCGTTTGGGCGCAGTGCGGCGTGCCCGCAACGGCTGGTACTCGACCGCTGATCATCGAGCCCCAGAGTTCATGGCAGTGCGGATCGGGGGACGGTTGACTGGTCTCTCCGCTATCAGAGCGGCCGACGGGTGGGTCCTGGAACGCAACGGGCCCCTCCATGTGTCGGTTCCCCGTAACGCGGCACGGTTGCGGTCGCCGCGGAATCGCCGCGTCGCGCTGACGGCACGGTACAAGCACGGCGTGATGGTGCACTGGGACGACGCCAATATCCGCGACGCGGGGTCTGCCACCGCGGTCGGCCTCCAGGATGCCCTCGTACGCGTCATCTCGGACGAGGATGCCGTGACGGCCGTCGCGGCTCTCGACTGGGCGCTGCACACGCGCCGAATCGAGCTGAGCGACCTCGACCGCATGCTGGCGAGGTTGCCGGAGCGCTACCGCTACCTGCGCGACTGGGTGGACCCGGCGTGCGAGAGTCTGCCAGAAAGCCTGTCCCGCACGCGCCTCCGTCTTTTGGGCCACCACGTTTCATCGCAGGCCGCGCTGCGCACGGCGGAACGCGTGGATCTTGTCATCGACGGCGCCGTCGGTCTCGAGACCGACGGCGAGGAGTTCCACTGGGATCGCTTCCTCGCCGATCGCCTCAAGGACATCCAGATACTCCGCGAGGGATTAATCCCAGTCCGCCTGCCCGCGAAGGTCGTCTTTCACAACTGGCCGCTCGCGGTGGCCGCGGTCCGCGCAGCCCTCGCTCTCCGCGCCACCTTCGGAAACTCAGGAAGCTGCGGAGACGCGTGCAGCGCAGGGCCTGCAGCTCCGCCGTGTCTGAGAGGCGAACGGCCGACGTTAGCGCGAGGTTCCTGAATTTCCGAAAGGGGAGCCGGGAAGGCGGGCGAACCGCGGGCGGCCGGCGAACTGTGGGGCGCGTCCGGCGGGCAGGTGGTCGCCGCAGCACGGGAATACGGTTGCCGCGGCACTGGTTGCGCCCAGCATGAGTAACGCAATCAAGGTCGATGTGTGGTCCGACATCCAGTGCCCGTGGTGCTACATCGGCAAGCGCCGTTTCGAGCAGGCGCTTGAGCAGTTCGACGGCGAGGTCGAGATCGAATACCACTCTTTCGAGCTGTCTCCCGATACCCCGGTGGATTACGACGGCACTCCGGCCGAATACCTGTCGCAGCGTAAGGGTCTCTCGGTGGAGCAGACACACGGCATGCTTCGGCAGGTGACGGCGGTGGCGAGCAGCGTCGGCCTCGACTACGACTTCGATCGCGTGCACCAGACCAACACGGTGAAGGCGCACGAGCTGCTTCACTACGCCAAGTCGAAGGGCCGACAGGCGGAGCTCAAGGAGCGGTTGCTCGAGGCCTACTTCGTGAAGGGCGAGCATGTCGGCCGTGTCGAGTCGCTCGCTGATATCGCCGCCGAGCTCGGGTTCGATCGCGATGAGGTCGTGCGAGTGCTGGAGTCAGGCGAGTTCACACCGGCCGTGAAGGCGGATGTCGCGCAGGCCGCCGCCTATGGCATCCAGGGCGTGCCGTTCTTCGTCTTCGAGGGCAAGTACGGCGTGTCCGGCGCCCAGGAGGCGTCAACTTTCGAGCAGGTGCTGCGCCGGGTGCGCGAGGAGGCGGCGGCGTGACGGATGCGCAGAAGCTGACAGTGCTTGGCGACCCGCAGGCGTTCGCGTGCGAAGGGGACGCATGCGTCATCCCGAAGCTGGAGGAAGAGGACGGTCCTAGGCCGGGTCTGTGATGTCGGTGACGGTGGCGCCGAGGGCCGCGACGAGCGCGTCGGCGTCGACGAACAGCGTGACCCCGTGTTCTCCGCCTCCGAGCGAGACTCGTTTGCCGAGCATCCGTTCGTCTGCGTAGACGGGCCACGGGGCCGTGCTGCCGAGCGGCGTGATGGTGCCTCGTTCGTAGCCGGTCGCCTCATAGGCGAGTTGCGCGTCGGGGAGGGAGAGCTTGTTGACCCCGACGACGGCCCGAAGCTTGGCCCACGAGATCTGCCGGTCGCCTGGCACGAGGGCGAAGGCGAAGGTGCCGTCCTTCCGTTTCACGACGAGGCTTTTCACCACGTACGAGGGGTCGACACCGAGGGATGCCGCGGCCTCGGCCAGGCTCGTTGCGGGCCCTCGCTCGACGAACTCCACGTCGAGGCCGAGCTGCTCGGCGGCGGCGGCCACGCGCGCCCTTCCTGTGAGTGCTGTCATGCTCTCGCGCTGCTTTCTGGGAGAATCGGGGAGTGACTGTTCTCGACGCTACCGTTTCCCGCCCGGCTGACGCCGCTGCGGCCGGTCGCGCGCCGCTGCGCATCGGTCGCCTGGAGCTCGATGTTCCTGTCGTGTTGGCGCCCATGGCGGGCATCACGAACACGGCGTTCCGCAGGCTGTGCCGCGAGTTCGGCGCCGGGCTGTATGTGAGCGAGATGATCACGAGCCGCGCCCTGGTGGAGCGCACGCCCGCAAGCATGCGGTTGATCACCCACCACGAGTCTGAGACGCCCCGCAGCATCCAGCTCTATGGCGTCGACCCGAAGACGGTGTCTGAGGCGGTAACGATGCTGGTCGCTGAAGACCGGGCAGACCACATCGATCTGAACTTCGGATGCCCGGTGCCCAAGGTGACCCGCAAGGGCGGCGGGTCCGCGCTCCCGTGGAAGACTGGCCTGTTCCGCGACATCGTGTCGGGCGCGGTCACGGCGGCGGGCGACGTCCCGTTGACGATCAAGATGCGCAAGGGCATCGACGCCGATCACCTCACCTATCTCGAGGCGGGCCGCATCGCCGAGGATGCCGGGGTTGCCGCCGTCGCCCTGCACGCTCGCACGGCTGCCGAGTTCTACAGCGGTCACGCTGACTGGTCGGCGATCGAGAAGCTGAAGCAGGTTGTGACGAGCGTGCCCGTGCTCGGCAACGGTGACATCTGGTCGGGCGACGACGCGGTGCGCATGGTCGAGCAGACCGGATGCGATGGAGTTGTCGTCGGTCGCGGATGCCTCGGACGCCCGTGGCTGTTCGGCGACCTGGTGGCGGCGTTCAATGGCCAGCGTGATGTTGCGCGTCCCGGCCTGGGTGTTGTGGCGCAGACGGTGCGCCGCCATGCCGAGTTGCTGGGCGAGTTTTTCGGCAGCGAGGAGTGGGCTTGCCGCGACATCCGCAAGCACATGTCCTGGTACTTCAAGGGGTACCCGGTGGGCGGAGACATTCGCACCCGCCTGGCCACGGTCGAGAGTTTCGCCCAGATGGACGACATCCTTGGCGAGCTCGACTGGAGCACGCCGTACCCGGGGGAGGGCGCCGAGGGTCCGCGCGGTCGCGCCGGCACCCCGAAGCGTCCCGCGCTTCCGCAGGGTTGGCTCGACAGTCGCGAGCTTGACGAGGCCGCCGCGTGCGAGGTCGCCGGGGCTGAACTGGATTCCAGTGGTGGTTGAGACGAGTGCCGTCGAGCCGGGGCTTGCGGCCCAGGGCTACGGCGAGCACGACATCGCACGATTCCTTCCCGAGGAGCACTACTCCCGCCGCAGCGACTTCGCTCGCGATCGCGCCCGGCTGCTGCACTCGAGCGCGCTCCGTCGCCTTGCCGCCAAGACGCAGGTGCTGAGTCCGACACAGGGAGCCGATTTCGCTCGCAACCGCCTGACGCACTCGCTCGAGGTCGCACAGGTGGGGCGCGAGCTCGCGACGGCGCTCGGCTTGAATCCGGATGTCGTGGACACTGCCTGCCTGGCTCACGACCTGGGGCATCCGCCCTTCGGTCACAACGGCGAGCGCGCACTCAACGCCTGGGCGTCCGAGATCGGGGGCTTCGAGGGCAACGCGCAGACGCTGCGCCTGCTGACGCGTCTCGAGCCGAAGGTTTTCGGGGATGACGGGCGGGCCTACGGCCTGAACCTCACGCGTGCGAGCCTCGACGCGAGCTGCAAGTATCCCTGGCCGGACACGCGCTCGGTCGCAGATCCGAGCGGGCGGGCCAAATTCGGTTTCTACAAGGATGATGTCGCCGCCTTCGAGTGGTTGCGGGAGGGCGCGCCCGATGGTCGCCTCTGCATTGAGGCGCAGGTCATGGACCTCTCCGACGACATCGCCTATTCGGTGCACGATTTCGAGGATGCGATCTTCGGTGGTTACATCGACGTGCGGGCGCTTGGCGCAAGGGTCGACCATGACGAGCTCGTCGATTCGATGTTCGAGTGGATCGGCGGTGAGCTTGGCCACGATGAGCTCATCGACGCCTTCGACCGACTCGACAACTTGGATGTGTGGATCGATTCCTGGGACGGCAGTCGCCTCGCGCAGAGTCGGCTCAAGAACCTGACGAGCCAGCTGATTGGCCGTTTCGCGGCGGGCGCGGTGCAGGCAACGCACGATGCCTACCCGCAGGAGAGTCTCATCCGCTTCGGTGCCGATGTGGTGGTACCGCGGGAGATCCGCGCGGAGATCGCCGTGCTGAAGGGCATCGTGGCGGCCTTCGTGATGTCGAAGAACACGCGGCAACCCATCTACGCCGAGCAGCGGGAGATTCTCACGAGTGTCGCCGATGTGCTCTACGCTTCGGGGCCGAGCGCGCTCGACCCGGGCTTCGCTGCCGACTGGGCCACGGCGTCCGATGACGCGGCCCGCAAACGCGTCGTTGTCGACCAGGTGGCGAGCCTCACCGATCAGTCGGCCATGAGCTGGCACGACCGCCTCGTCGGCTCCTAGCCGCCCGCCGCATCCCGTGCCGGTGGGTGTGACGCGCTCAGTAGGATTGCGACATGGCCGGTCTCATTCGTCGTAGCGACATCGATGAGGTGCGGGCGAGGGTCAACATCGCGGATGTCGTGGGCGACTATGTGACGCTCAAGGGCGCTGGTGTCGGCTCGTTGAAGGGCCTCTGCCCCTTCCACGACGAGCGGAGCCCGAGCTTCCATGTGCGCCCGCAGGTGGGTCGATATCACTGCTTCGGCTGCGGTGAGGACGGCGACATCTTCACCTTTCTGCAGCGCATGGACCACGTCTCCTTCTCCGAGGCTGTCGAGCTCATGGCGCAGCGCATCGGCTTCGAGCTGCACTACGAGGATGGCGGCACCGCGTCGAAGGACCATGGCAACCGTGCCCGCTTGATCGCCGCCAACACGGCAGCGGCCGAGTACTTCACCGCCCAGCTCGGAACGCCGGAAGCTGAGCCTGCCAGGCGCTTCCTCGGCGAGCGCGGTTTCGACGCCGCGGCGGCGGCCCGCTTCGGGGTCGGCTTCGCGCCGAAGAGCTTCGACGCCCTCGGCAAGCATCTCAAGGGTCTCGGCTTCACGGAGCTCGAGCTCGTGACCTCCGGCCTCGTCAGCAAGAACGATCGGGGCAGCACCTACGACCGGTTCCGCGGCAGACTGGTGTGGCCGATTCGGGATGTCACGGGGCAGACCCTCGGCTTCGGCGCCCGTCGGCTGCTGGACGACGACCAGGGACCCAAGTATCTCAACACCCCCGAGACGCCGATCTATCACAAGTCGCAGGTGCTCTATGGGCTCGACCTTGCGAAGCGTGACATCTCCCGCGGCAAGCAGGTTGTGGTGGTCGAGGGCTATACGGACGTCATGGCCTGCCACCTCGCGGGCGTCACGACGGCGGTCGCCACCTGTGGCACCGCGTTCGGCGTGGACCACATCAAGGTGGTGCGCCGCGTGCTCGGTGATTTCGAGACGGCGGATTCGACGGCGCTCGGCGAGGTCGTGTTCACCTTCGATCCGGACGAGGCGGGCCAGAAGGCCGCCAGTCGTGCCTTCGCCGAGGAGCAGCGCTTCGCCGCGCAGACCTATGTCGCCGTCGCGCCGGAGGGCCTCGACCCTTGCGATCTTCGACTCAAGCGCGGGGACGACGCTGTGCGCCTGCTCATCGCGGGCAAGAAGCCCATGTTTGAGTTCATGGTGCGGCGCACGCTTGCCCGCTTCGACCTCGACACGGTCGAGGGTCGAGTTGCGGGCCTTCGGGCGGCAGCGCCGATCGTCGCGGGCATCCGTGACCGTGCCCTGAGCATCGGCTACGTTCGCACGCTCGCGGGCTGGCTCGGCATGGACCCCGACGAGGTTGGTCGCGCGGTCGCGGCCGCCCAGCGTCGCTCCCAGTCGGAGCAGAAGGGGAGCGACGCGCCCGAGCGTGCTCCAGGCTCGCAGCAGTCGGCCGAGCCGGTGACGGATGCTGGCCCTTCGATTTCGCAGCTGCCGAACGACCCGGCAACCCGGCTCGAGCGTGACGCCCTCATGGCACTCCTGCAGGCACCGCTCGAGGTGGGGCGCGATCTCGCGTCCCGGGTGAGCCAGGCGGCCTTCGCGCATCCGTCGCTCTCCGTCGTGCGCGATGGGGTCGCTGCCGCGCTGGGCATGGGCCCCGCGGGCGATTCCTTCACGGAGCAGGCATGGCTGGAGAGGGTGCTCGAGGAGGTGCCAGCCCCGTTCCGACGGCTCGTGACGGAGCTGGCCATCGCCCCCCTGCCCGAGCAGTCCGGCCGCGACCTGCGCGTCTACTGCCGGGGGATTGCGACCTCCGTGATCGATCGTGACCTCCTGCGCCAGAAGGCCGAGTTGTTGGGGCGGCTGCAGCGCACGGATGCCACTGCGGAGCCGGAGCGCCATGCGCAGATTCAGCGGGCGCTCGTGCAAGTCGAGCAGGAACGCCGTTCACTGCGGCAGGACTGACGCGTCGGCAGTAGTCTCGATGGGGCGAAGGTTGAGGGACGTGGGATGAAGCGGTTGAACGATGGGGTCGTAGTCGAGGCGAGAGATCTATCGATCCACTACCGCTCTCGGGATGCGCTGTCGTACCACCTCGCGGTCGACGGGATATCGTTCGACATCCTGCCCGGTGACGTGCTGGGCGTCGTGGGGGAGTCGGGCTCCGGCAAGTCCACGCTCGCGCTGACGATCGCCGCGATGGGCGATCGCTATGCCCTCGACGAGAACTCGCCCGAGATCTGCGGTGGCTCGCTCCGTGTCTACGGCACCGACATGCGGTCCCTCACGCGCCGGCGGCGCGACCGCGTGACGCTCGTGACGGGGTACCTGGCCCAGGATGCCGCCGTGAGGCTGAACCCGCAGCTCACGGTGGGCGAAAACGTCGCCGAACCGATCTTCCAGCGTGACCGTCGTTTCAGCCAGCGTGAGGCGGCTCAGGCGGTCGCGACGCTCGTGGATGCTGTGCGGCTGCCCCTCAGCATGCTCGAGCGCTATCCCTTCGAACTCAGTAGCGGCCAGCGTCAGCGTGTCGCGCTGGCTCGCGCCTTGGTCCTGGAGCCGACGTTCCTCGTCGCCGACGAGCCGACGCGAGGCGTGGATGCGACGGTGCGCGACGGCGTCATCGGCGTGCTGCGTGACCTCCAGGAGCAGCTCGGCTTCGCGGCGATGGTCGTCAGCAGTGACCTCGATGTCGTCTCCGCCCTGACGGACCGAGTTGCCGTGCTCGATCGGGGTGTGCTGATCGGTATCGGCGCGATGGATGAGCTGCTCGTCGCGCCGCAGCATCCGTACCTGCGTTCGCTCGCCGCCGCGCGCAGCAAACTCGGCCCCCACAAGGCCGCCTCGTGAGCAATCGGCGCGCCCGGGTCAGGACTGAGGTCTTGTCGATTTGGCGCAGCGCGATTCCTTGATAAAGTAGGCACGCTGTTCCAGCAATCCTCGATAGCTCAATTGGCAGAGCAGCCGGCTGTTAACCGGCAGGTTCTTGGTTCGAGTCCAAGTCGGGGAGCATTACTCAGTGCGCACGATGGGGTTAGGATGATCCTCCCGTGGCGGTTTCTCTCCGCCGATCGTGCGCACTGTCTGTCTCCGGGGGTGGGTTGATGCAAGCGTGGCTGTCTGAAGACACCTCGTTCCCCAACATCGCCCTTGTCGCGGCGGCCTTCGTGGCGCTTGTCGCGATCGCCGCGATCATCACGAGCCTCGTGCTTGCCGGATCCCGGCGGCGCGTGCGCAAAGACCTCGCTGAGGCCGATCGCGATGTCCTCGACCTCGAGCTGAGCCTCGCAGAGCAGGGAGCCCGGCTTCGAATGGTCGGCGAACTGCACGAGGTTGCGATCCAGTCGGTGTCGGCGATCGTCGCCCAGGCCGATGGCGCCAGGTACAAGGCCGAGTCCGACCCGGCCGCGGCCGGCCGTGCTGCCGTCGCGATCGGTGACTCCGCCCGCTCCACGCTTGCAGAACTCAGGCGGGTTATGGCGATCGTGCGGCAGGGTGAGGCGGATGCCGTGCGGCAGCCCGGCATCAAGACCTCGCGCGAACTCTTCCGGGTCATGCGCGAAGCCGGCCTCGACATCCGCTTCGAGGAGATCGGCGAGCGCTTCGAGCTGAAGCATGGTGCCGAGGTCGCGGTCTTCCGCATCCTGCAGGAGGCACTCTCCAACGCGCTCAAGTACGGCGGCGAGGGCACCGAGGTGCGGGTGACCTTCCGCTGGTCGGAGGATGGCCTCAATGTTCTGGTCGATGACGACGGCATCCGCGCTGCCACCCGGCGCGCCGGCGATGATCCCAACCGGGTCGCGCGTGACGGCGGCTATTCGATCGATGACGACGCGGCAGCGCTCACGTCGACGCCGAGTGGTCCGGGCATCACCGAGATGCGCGAGCGCACCGAGCTCTTCGGCGGCGTCTTCAACGCCTACGTCGTGCCGGGTGTCGGCTTCTCCGTCTCGGCGGCGTTCCCCAACCTTCGCACCGTCAAGGGCGTGCCCGGCACGAGCCTCCAGAGCTGAGGTGAGCACCGCCGAGCAGGCCGAGCGACGAGAGCCGGTCGCCCGAACCGCTGTCAGCGTGGCATTGGCGGTATCGGCCTACGGCATCTCCTTCGGGGCCTTGGGGGTCGCAGCCGGCCTGGATGTGTGGCAGGCCTGCGTGCTGAGCCTTGTGATGTTCTCCGGGGGTTCGCAGTTCGCACTCGTCGGGGTCATCGCGGCGGGAGGGGCGGCCGCCGGCCCTGCCGCGATCGCAAGTGCCACCCTCCTGGGCAGCCGCAACGCGATCTATGCGATGCGGATGGGGCCGATCATCGGCAAGGGTTGGGCCCGCAGGCTCGTGGCCGCCCACCTGACGATCGATGAGAGCACCGCCGTCGCCACCGCGCAGAAGGAGCTGCCGGAACAGCGCAAGGGGTTCTGGCTGACGGGCATCCTGGTTTTCGTCGGGTGGAACATCACGACGCTCGCCGGCGCCCTCCTCGGCAATGTGATGGGCGACGTGAGCCGTTACGGTCTCGATGCCGCCGCGGCTGCCGCATTCCTCGGCCTGCTGTGGCCGCGCCTCAGCGCCCTGCAGCCGATCGCGGTTGCTGTGGGCGCCGCCGTCGTCGCGACCGTGCTCACACCGTGGCTGCCGCCGGGGCTCCCCGTTATCGCCGCCGCCCTCGTCGCGGTCGTCGTCGGTCTCACGAACTGGGGTGCCCGTTGACTCTCTGGGCCATCGTCATCATCGCGTCGATCGCGGGGCTTGCCGTCAAGATCTCCGGCTATCTCGTGCCAGCGGAGTTCATGGAGCGGGAGAAGCCCTCCCGAGTCGCGGGTCTGCTGACGGTGGCGTTGCTCGCAGCGCTCGTCGCGACGCAGTCGCTCGCGAGCGGCCAGCAGGTCGAGATTGACGCACGAGTGCCCGCGATCTTCGTCGCTGCCGCGCTCTTCGCCCTGCGGGTGCCGTTCATCCTCGTAATCGTGGCGGCGGCCCTTACTGCGGCCATCATCCGCGCGACGATCGGCGGATGACCGGGGGTTTAGCCCTCGAGGTCGTCGACGCCTGGCATCCAGGTCAGGCCTGGCGTGCCCCAGCCCGCACGCTTGACGGCTTTCGCCGCTGCCTTTCCGTTGGCATGGTCCAGCCGATCGACATAGAGCACGCCGTCGAGGTGGTCATATTCGTGCTGGAAGATCCGCGCGAGCCAACCATCGGCGGTGATCTCGTAGGGCTGGCCGTCGAGGTCGAGTGCGCGGAGGATGATGCGGTGTGCGCGACGGAGGGGGTAGCGTTCCCCGGGCACCGAGAGGCAGCCCTCCGCCTCCGCCATGTCGTGCAGTGGCGCGGTAGAGAGCGGGCTGAGCCACAACTCCGGGTTGATCGCGACACCGCGATACTCCACGTCGTCATCGTCGACCCAGCCATAGACGAAGACGCGGAGCGGCACACCGACCTGTGGTGCGGCGAGGCCGACGCCGGGCGCGGCATCCATCGTCTCGAACATGTCATCGACGAGGCTGCGGAGCTCGTCGTTGAAGTCCTTGACAGGCCCCGCGGGAGTATGGAGCACAGGGTCACCTGTGATGACGATCGGTAGCACGGCCATTCGGCAAGAATATCCCGGCGTCACCCGGTAGTGTCGTCACGTGCTGCCAGACCTGACCTCTCTCGCGGTGGAGTCACTGACTCCGTTGCAGTACCTCGGAATCCCCGTGGCGCTGCTTGGCGCAGTCTTCCTCGCCGTGGGCGCACAGCTACAGCACCGCGGTGTTGCCCAGGTTGAGGCTCGTGCGCAGGCCGAAGAGCAGTCGGCAGGCGTCGAGGCCCTCCAGCCGGGCGCAAAGACGGCCGGACTCAGCCTGCGACAGCTCGCTCATCTTGCGGCGCGCCCCTCGTGGCTCATCGGTACCGCGATGCTCGGGCTCGCGGTCGTGCTGCAGCTGACGAGCCTCTATCTCGCACCGATCACGCTCGTACAGCCGCTCGGCGCCGTCGCGCTCGTCATCACCGCCGTGCTCAACGCTCGCGTGTCCAGGGTGAAGCTGGATGGCGTCAGCATCCGGGCGATCGCGTTCTGCGTCGTCGGCGTCGCACTCTTCGTCGGCGTCGCCGCGTTCACGACGCGTTCCCATCCCGTGAGCAATACACAGGTGCTGGTGATCCTCGGCATCCTCGCCGTCGTCGCGATCGCGTTCGCCGTGCTGTTCGTCGTGTACCGAAGTCGGCTCAAGGCGCTCATGTACATCCTCGGCGCCGGCATCCTCTATGGCTTCGTTGCGACGCTCGCCAAGGTTGTCATCGACCGCATGAAGACGGGCGACTTCGAGTGGCTCACCTTCGCCGCGCTCATCGCGCTCCTGATCGGCACGGTGCTCGGGGGCTACTTCGTGCAGAACGCCTATGCCTCTGGTCCTCCTGACCTCGTGATCGCCGGTCTTACGGTCGTGGACCCCATCATTGCCGTGACGATCGGCATCACGGTGTTGGGCGAGGCGAGCGACGCCCACTGGTCGGTGCTCCTCGTCTTCCTTGTGGCGGGTGCCCTTGCCGTGCGTGGAGTCTTCATGCTCGCGCAGCATCATCCACAGTCGCGCGCCTGACCAGGGGATCAGCCACGCCTGCGGTAGGTTAGTGCGAGCTTTCCGCCCCACCCGGGCCGCACCCTGCCGCCAGGCGGTACACCACAAAAAGGAACCCATCCGCGTGCAAGAACACCGAGCTGCTCCCGACTCGACGACCTCGCAGCCGTCGCCGCTGCGCGTGCTGATCGGGTGCGACACCTTTCCCCCCGATGTGAACGGCGCTGCGAATTTCGCTTCACGGCTCGCCGCCGGCCTCACTCAACGAGGACATGACGTCGTCGTGGAGGCGCCCGCATTCAGTCGGCGCCACGGTCGATTCACCGAGGAACATGACGGTGCCAAGTTCACCGTCCACCGCGTCTATTCGTGGCGCTGGTATCCGCATGACTGGCTGCGGTTCGTGCTGCCGTGGCGGTCCCAGGCCCATGCGGCTCGCATCCTCGACGAGGTCAAGCCCGATGTCGTGCACATCCAGTCCCACATCGTCGTGGGCCGCGGCCTCGCGAGGCAGGCGAGCAAGCGAGGCATCCGTGTCATTGGCACCAACCACTTCATGCCCGAGAACATGATCGAGCACGCACTGCTGCCGAAGTTCCTGCAGAAGCCCGTCATTCGGGCGGTGTGGGCGGATGCGTCGCGCACCTTCGCGCTGTGCGCGGCGGTCACGACGCCCACCAAGAAGGCTGCGGCGTTCCTCGAGGACGAGACCACCGTCAAGGGCGTGCACGCGATCTCCTGCGGTATCGACGCGAGCCTGTACACGCCGAGTTTCGAGCAGCCGAAGGAACACCGCATCGTCTTCGTTGGGCGTGTGACGGGGGAGAAGCACATCGACGTCCTCCTGCGCGCGGTCGCGAAGCTCGACCCCGCGCTCGACGTCAAGGTCGACATCGTGGGCGGCGGTGACCAGCTCGCGGCGCTCAAGCAGCTCGCTGTCTCGCTCGGCATCCGTTCGAACGTCAATTTCACCGGGTATGTGAGTGACGAGGAGCTCCGTTCCGTGCTCACGCGCGCCTCGGTCTTCGCGATGCCCTCCATTGCAGAGCTGCAGAGCATTGCCACGATGGAGGCCATGGCTTCGGGACTGCCGGTCGTGGCCGCCGACGCGATGGCGCTGCCGCATCTCGTGCACGATGGCGAGAACGGCTTCCTCTTCGAGCCCGGTGATTCCGATGGCCTGGCAGACAAGCTGACGCGCGTGCTCCGGATGCCCTGGGACGAGGCGCTGCAACTCAAGCGGGCGAGCCTCAAGCTGATCGAGGCACACGACATCGAGCGCACGCTGAGCACCTTCGAGAGCCTGTATCGTGGGGAAGCGGTCGCAGATCCGGCGACCGATGTCACTCTTGGTGAGCCAGCTCCCTGACTCCGCGGGTGGCCACGGGGCGGTAGCTCAGCTGGTTAGAGCAGCGGACTCATAATCCGTCGGTCACGGGTTCAAGTCCCGTCCGCCCTACTATCGCGTCATACTCGGTCACGCTCGGAGGGAGACACGTGGCGCGGCGTCCGGTTCGGACTCCCTCGCATGGTCGTTACCCTGAGGGTTGCGCTTATGGTCGGCGAGTGTGCGCACGTTCGTTGCCGCGCTTGTAGTTTCCCGTAACGCGCGCCATCACCTGCTGGGGGTCGGCCCGCTCAATGTCGCTCAGGAACTTTGTGACGGCGGCTTTGCGCAACGTCGCAGCGAGACGACCGCTGTGCCGAATCTCGACGCGGTCGCCGCGGACATCGAACTCAAAGCCACTAGGTTCACCCGACATGACCACGAGCATGGCTCAGCGCCGGGCCGTATGCAAACACGGCGGTGTCGAACGTTCTCTTCGCGCCCGCGCTCAGGCGGCGGACGGGGCTGCGCCCAACAGACTTCGCCGCCCTAGCGGCTTGGGGCTTCCGTCACCCGTTCCAGGAAGCCGAGAGTCTGCGCCAGCGCCTCCTGCGCCTCTGGGCGGTCGAGCTGGAATTGGTACTCGTGGGGGAGTGCGGGCTCGTGCTCGGCGGCCCAGAAGAGGGCGGTGACGTCGACATCCTTGTCCTGCAGGGCGTGATGCATCGGCACGGATTGGAGCCACGTGAGGCCGTCGCCGTTGCCACCCGTGATGAACGTGGCGGGGAAGTCCTCTGTGACGAAGTTGACGGTGGACATCGTCGCTCCCGCAGACGTCGATGACCAGTCGCGGGTGCCCGTGTAAGCCCAGAGCGCGGTCTTGAAGCCCCAGGCAGTGATGCCGCTCAGCTCGGCCATCGCGCGGAGGTCGTAGACGCCGCAGTTGAGCACGACGCCAACGAGTTGTCCGGCCTTGAGCGCCGGAGCAAGTCCGAGCAGGTTCGCATAGGAGTCGTTGACCGTGAGTGTGGCGAGTTGGCTTGCCAGCTGTGCCCCCGCGGAGTCGCCCGCGAGCACGATCCGATCCGGGTCGATGCGGAGCTCATCCGACCGCTCCACGAGTTCTGCCAACGCGGCATTCAGCTGGTGCACCGCTGCGCTGTAGGTGACCTCAGGACCGTACTCGTAGGCCAGGCCCACGGCCGCATAGCCTTCCGACGCGAGAATCTGGAGGTATGGCGCGACATCCGATTTCGATCCTGAGATCCAGGCGCCGCCGTGGACCCAGACGACAGTCGGCAGCAGCGCATCAGAGCCGTCGTCAGGCAGGAACAGGTCGAATGCGAGGGCCTCGTCGTGTACCGCGGGCTGCACGTCGATCTCAGAGCTGACCTCGGTCGGCGCGAACTGCTGCATGATGTCGACATTGCGTTCGGCGCCCATGCCGAAGACCCACCTAATCAGCATCGCCGAAGGCCACGGTGTGGCGGCCGTGACGAGCAGCACCGCGAGCAGCACCGCGCCGGCGACGATCCCGCCGGTGCGAACGGGGGACAGACGCAAGCGGCGCTTCGAAGGCATGTCGAGAGGATATCGAGCGCACACCCCGTGCCGTGCCCGCAGGCTCCCGTCCTAGGCTTGATGCGTGATGAACGCCCTTCTCTCCCGGTTCTTTCCGCCGAAGGGCGAGCGACTCGAACGCGACGTGATCATTCTGGGCGTCATTGCATTCTTCGTGATGCTCGGTTTCGGCGTCGTGATCCCCGTGCTCCCCGTGTATGTGCGGAGTTTTGACGTCGGGTTCCTCGAGGTCGGTGCGGTCGTGTCGGCGTTCGCGCTCATGCGACTCATCGCGACTCCTTTCGTGGGCCGCCTCGTCGACCGCGGCGGCGAGCGCACCATCCTCGCAATCGGCATCGGTATCGTCGCAATCTCCAGCGGCCTGGTGGGCCTCGCGGCGAACTACCCGCAGGTACTCCTGCTGAGGGGGGCCGGCGGCATTGGCTCGGCGATGTTCTCCGTCTCGGCGATGACCCTGCTGCTCGCTACGACTGCCCCTGAACGGCGCGGACGCGCTGTCGGCTTCTACCAGTCGGGCTTCCTCATCGGTGGCATGGCGGGTCCCGGCATCGGCGGCATCCTCGCGGTCATCTCCCTGCGCGCGCCGTTCTTCTTCTACTCGGCAACGCTCGTGATCGCCGGCCTTGTTGGCTTGCTCCTGCTGAGTCGAGTGGATGCCAGGCCATCCGCTGATGCTGCCGCGCGCATCCCAATGCGTCAGGTCGTGCGGGATTCTCGTTTCATCGCGGCGTGCCTCGCGAACTTCGCGCAGGGGTGGGGATCGATGGGCGTCCGCAGCGCCCTCATCCCGGTCCTCGTCGTGGAGCTGCTCCACGAGACCGCCGTGTGGACGGGCGTTGCCTTCGCGATCGCGGCCGTCGTGCAGGCGATTGCCCTCGGGCCAGCTGGGCGCTTTGTCGACAGGGTGGGTCGTCGCCCGGCGATCATCGGTGCCTTCGCAGCGGCTGCCGTGCTCATGATGGCGATCCCGTTCGTGCGAAGCCTGCCGCTGCTGATCGTGCTCCTGTGTGCCTACGGTGTGGTCGCCGCCTTCATGGGCACCGCGCCAGCCGCCGCGCTCGGTGACGCGGCCGGCCCGCGCAATGCTCGCCCGGTCGCCGTCTTCTCCGCATTCTCGGATGCCGGTGCGATCGTCGGCCCCCTCGTCGCCGGGGCGCTGCTCGACGCGGTGTCCTACCCGGCGGCCTTCGCATCTGCGGCGGTGCTGTTGCTTGGGGCCTCGCTGTTCGGACTGCGGATGCCGCGGCATGAGCGCACAGCGAGCGCCTCTCCCTGACCTCTCCCCGGGCTGCACGCGGAAGGTCGAGCCTGTGAACCTGAGGTCAATGCATGCGAATACCTATTGCGTTCCGAGCGCTGTGCACTAGGGTCGGAGATAGCAGTTGCAGTACCTCGCAGATCTTGATTGACCGTTCTGGCCCTCACAGGCCGGCACGGGTTTCTTTCGGGAGCGGACGATGATCACCGCGACGAGTGACTCCGGAGGTCGGAGTCACGCGAAGAGCTCCTGAAGGAGAAGAAAAAATGGCAACAGGAACCGTTAAGTGGTTTAACGCTGAAAAGGGATTCGGCTTCATCGCCCCCGAAGACGGCAGCCCCGATGTGTTCGCACACTACTCGGCGATCTCGACGAGCGGCTACCGCTCGCTCGACGAGAACCAGCGGGTCGAGTTCGACCTCGCCCAGGGCCCCAAGGGCCCGCAGGCGGAGAACATCCGCCCCCTCTGAGTTTGACTGATCGCATCGCCATCGTGCGACGCATCACGTGAGACTTTGTCGGCCCCCGCCACTCGGCGGGGGCCGACTTTTTTGTGTCCCGATGGAACACGCGGCCCACGTCCGCGTTGCATCCTGTGTCAGCCGAGAGGATGGACCTATGACCGACACCATGACACCCGAAGCCCGTCTTGCCACGTTCCGTCGCCGTCGCGATGAATCGGTCATCACGCCCCAGGGCAGCCTGGCGCTCACGACGACGCAGCTCATCGACTCCGCACAGACCGTTTGGGGTGTACCCGGTACTTGGGCACCGCTCGATGAGGGTGGATCGGGCGTGCAGCTCACGGCCACCGCTGCCGATGGCATCCTCGTCGATGGTGATCTTGTCGACGGCTCGGTCACCGTGCGCGGCAAGGACTCTGACTCGCCGTCCTCGATCAGCTTCAGCGACACGGTGAGCGGCTTCGTGATCGCGGTGGACGGTGGCTATGCGCTGCGCGTGTGGGACGCCAACTCCGCGGCGATCCAGAACTTCGGCACGATCGATGCCTTCCCGTACAACCCCGACTGGGTCATCACGGGCACCTTCCGCGAGAACCCGGAGGGCACGACCCTCGGCTTCGAACACCTCAAGGATGACGGCAAGACGCGCGAGATGGTGATCCCGGGCGAGATCTCCTTCGAGAAGGACGGCACGGAGTACAACCTGGCCGCATTCAAGTCGGGGCGTGCGCTCCAACTCGTCTTCGCCGACGCCACGAACGGTGAGAGCACCTACAGTGTCGGACGATTCCTCTTCGTGGCGCCCAACCCCGATGGCACGATCACGCTCGACTTCAACCTCGCCGTGCTTCCCCCCTGCGCCTTCTCCTACGCCTTCAACTGCCCCATGCCGCCGAAGCAGAACCGTTTCGCTGTGCCGATCGAGGCGGGCGAGAAGAATGTCCTCGCGAAGGACGGCTCGCTCCTCCACTAGGGAGGTCCGCGCGTAGCGCGGGGGCGGCTGTCGGTGGCATACGCCAGACTTGGCTGGTGCACATCGTCGCGAGTTCCATCCCTTCGGGAGTGCGGCTCACGACGGTGGACGACGCGGGCACGCCGCGAGAGTCGAGCGACGTGCCCACGAGTGCCTTCGCGTCCGAGGTGGCGCGGCGAAAGCATGATCGACCGCGGTGGGTCTGGGACGACACCGACCGCTGGTATCCGTCGTTGCTCGACGCGGGTGTGCGCGTGGAGCGCTGCGTCGACCTGCGCCTGAGCCGCGCCATCCTCCGCAGTTCGCCACACACGGAGACAACGGATGTCGCGACCGCCCCGCACGACCCGCTTGACGAGCCGCCCGGCGACGGGCCGACACAGCGTGCCGCCGATGCGCTGTTCGAATTGGAGCCCGTCCACGGCCTTCCCGGCGTCGATCCCGTGGAGGAGTTCTCGCGCCAGCGTCGAGCCACGCCCAAGGCGCTCGGCCTTCTGCTTTCCGCCGAATCGGCCGGTGCTCTCGTTGCGGCGGAGATTCGGCACGTCGGGCTGCCGTGGCGCGCTGACGTGCACGAGGAGCTGCTGGTGCGCGAACTCGGCCCGCGGCCCAGGACCGGCGAGCGGCCGGCGCGCATGGAGGCGCTTGCCCGCGACATCCGTGCCGCCCTTGGTGCGCCCGATCTGAACCCGGACTCCGCGGCGGCCGTGCTGAAGGCGCTGCGACGTGCCGGGCTGCAGGTCGAGTCCACCAGCAAGTGGGAGTTGCAGCGCGTCGAGCATCCGGTCGTGCCTTTTCTGCTCCAGTACAAGTCGCTCGCGAGGCTTCACAGCGCGAACGGATGGCACTGGCTCGACAGTAACGTGCGCGAGGGTCGGTTTCACCCGGACTATGTGCCCGGCGGCGTCGTGACGGGGCGCTGGGCCAGCCGCGGCGGCGGGGGAGCCCTGCAACTGCCGAAGCAGGTGCGGGGTGCTGTTCTGTCCGACCACGGGCGCGTCTTGGTTGTGGCGGATGCCGCTCAACTCGAACCGCGCATCCTCGCTGCCATGGCGAGGGATCGCGGCATGGTCGAGGCCGGCGCGCAAGGCGATCTCTACGCGGGCATCGTCGAGCGAGGCGCCGTCGCGACGAGGCAACAGGCGAAGCTGGCCATGCTTGGCGCGATGTATGGCGCGACACAGGGCGAGAGCGGGAGGCTCATGCCCTCGCTCGCCCGCGCCTATCCCCGGGCGATCGCGCTCGTCGAGGCGGCGGCACGCGCGGGGGAACGGGGAGAGCGAGTCTCGACGCTGCTGGGGCGCGGTTCACCGCTGCCCGGTGAAGAGTGGCGCGAGCTGCAGTCGCTCGCGAGTGCTGAGGGTGTGGCAGGCGCTGTGCAGGAGCGAGCCCGCTCGGCCGCGCGCTCCTGGGGTCGATTCACTCGCAACTTCGTCGTGCAGGGCACGGCCGCGGAATGGGCGTTGTGCTGGATGGCGGCGCTGCGACAGCGCCTCCACGCGCTCGATGCCTCGGCCAATGGTCCCCGCCTCGTGTTCTTCCTCCACGACGAGCTCGTCATTGACGCCCCGGATGCACTGGCCGATGAGGTGTCTCGGGCCGTAGCGGAGGCGGCATCTGAGGCAGGCAGGCTGCTCTTCGGGGAGTTACCCATTCGCTTCCCCCTCTCGGTTGCGATCGTGAAGAGCTACGCCGAGGCGAAGTGAACCGGCGGCGAGAGCGGGCAAGCGTCCGCGAGTCGATTTCGGATAGCGAATGACAGGCTTGTCATTAGTCCCCATGTTCCGGCATACTTCTAGGAGGCGTTCGCGCCATAACTGAAGATTCTCGCTGCACGCAGCCTGCATTCCAGTGGTCGATGGGGAAGTCGCACCAAAGGGAATGGAGAGATTGTGGCTGCAGCAACTGCACGCGGGGTGCTTTTTGTGCACTCCGCTCCTCGCGCGCTTGCCCCGCATATCGAATGGGCCGCAGGTCGCGCTCTTGATCGCGCCGTCAGCTTTGACTGGGCCGAACAGCCCGTGCTGAAAGGCGCGCTCCGCACCGAGTTCTACTGGGAGGGCGAGCAGGGCACAGGCGCTGCGCTCGCATCCGCCCTTCGCGGGTGGGAACACCTCCGCTACGAGGTCACCGAGGATCCGACTCCCGGCAGCGACGGCGGACGGTGGCTACACACTCCCGACCTCGGGATCTTCTTCGCCCAGACCGATACGGCTGGCAATGTCGTCATCCCCGAGGACCGCATCCGCTACGCGATGGAGGTCGCTGGCTCCGACGCCTTCGAGCTGCACCGCGAACTGCGACTCGCGCTCGGCCAGGCGTGGGACGACGAACTCGAGGCCTTCCGCCACGCGAGCGACTCCAACCAGGTCGTGTGGCTGCACAAAGTCGGCTGAGCGAATTGGCTGAGCCCCTCTCCGAACAGCTCAGGCGGCGTAGATCGCGAGCATACGCTCCACGTAGTGGGCCGGGTCGAAGAGCTCCCGGTCCCGCACAGCACCGCGCGAGAGCTCAAGCACGCGCTGAGGGTCGCGCGACAGGGCGGTGAGGGCGGTCGCAAGCCCCTCGGCATCCGGAGTCTCCGAGAGATAGCCGGAGCTCTCAAGCCCCTCTCGGAGCTTCGGGTCGCAGTACAACACGCCGCGCTGCCGACTCACGGCCTCGGCGATGGTCATTGGCTGGTTGTCGAAGCCGAGCGAGGTGAGCACCACCATGGCCGACTCGTCCATCATCTGGAGCACGCGCTCGTGTGGCAGGTTGCCGTGCACCCGGATCTCGGGGCGGTCGGCGACCACCCTGCGCAACGCCGCGAGTTCGCTGCCGTCACCGACGAAGTCGACCGAGAATGCCCCCGGGGTGGCCTGCAGGGCGGCGACTGCCGCCTCCGCGAAGACAAGGGGCCGTTTGACGGCCTCGCAGCGAGCCACCCAAAGGAACGACGGATGCGCTGCCGCCTCCTCTGACAGCGGCACAGAAAGGCGACCGGAGGTCGCGATGGGGTTCGGCACCACCTCGACGGGTGCCTCCACGCCGGCATCCTGTAGGTCGCGCGCCTGGTGCGCCGAGGGCGACACGACGGTGTCGGCTCGCAGCGCCACCGCGAGTGTCAGGTTGCGCAGCAGGTCGTCGAAGCCGCCTCGCTGGCTGAGGGAAAGCCGGGGGATACGCGTGCCGGTGAAGCGTTCGAGCAGCGTGCGCACGAGGGGCGCGAGTGGCACGTGCCAGCGACCCTCGCTCGCCCAGTAGAAGGTGTGCACGGTGTGCACGAGGGGGATGCCCATCTCGCGTGCGACGTCCGCCGCAGCGTGCGCGAGCGCGAACTCCGTCTGCACGTGAACGACCTCGACGCGCTGGCGCTCGAACACCTGCCGCAGCATCGACCGCAGGCGCGCAGTGTTCGGCACAACGGGCAGCAGCAGCGCAGGCAGCACGAAATCCGGGCGCACATGCAACTCGTCACCGTCTGCCTGGAGGCGTGCCCCTCGCATCCGCTTGGCTGAGACGAGGAGCACCTCGTGCCCCGCGTCCTGCAGTGCCTTGCGCTGTTGCAGCATCGACGTCTGGGCGCCGCCGACATAGTCGAGGAGGTAGTCGCTAACGATCGCGATGCGCATCCCGCGGATGCCTAGGCGCTGCGGAACGCGGCGACGGCGTTGTGCCCGCCGAAGCCGAAGGAGTTGCTGATCGCGAGCAGCGGTCCCTCACCCAGGTCACGGGGCGAGGTCACGACGTCGAGCGGAATCTCGGGGTCCTGCTCCGTGAGATTGATGGTCGGGGGCGCCGTGCGCTCGTGGATCGCAAGGATCGTGAAGATCGCCTCGAGAGCCCCAGTGCCGCCGAGCAGGTGGCCCGTCGATGCCTTCGTGGCCGAGACCGGGATACTCCCGGTGCGGTCGCCGAAGATGCGCAGCAGCGCGTTGTACTCGGCGACGTCGCCGACCGGCGTGCTCGTTGCATGCGCGTTGATGTGGTCGACGTCGTCGGGGGTCGCGCCAGCCTGCTCGAGTGCGGTGGCCACGGCTCGGGCCGCGCCGGAACCCATGGGGTCAGGCGCCGTGATGTGGTGGGAGTCGCTCGTGACCGCACCGCCCGCGAGTTCCGCGTAGATGCGGGCACCGCGTGCCAGCGCGTGCTCCTCGGTCTCCAGCACGATCGCGCCGGCGCCCTCGCCGAGCACGAAACCATCGCGTGCCACGTCGTAGGGGCGCGAGGCCGCCTGTGGGTCGTCATTGCGCTTTGAGAGGGCCTGCATGGATGCGAATGCGGCGATGGGCAGCGGATGCGTCGCTGCCTCCGTGCCACCCGCGATGACGATGTCGGCGATACCGAGCTGCAGGTGCTCATAGGCGTTCACGATCGACTCGGTGCCGGATGCGCACGCCGAGACGACGGTGCGGGCGCCGCCGCGCGCGGAGAGGTCCATGCTGATGGCTGCTGCTGCGCTGTTGGGCATGAGCATCGGCACGGTCATGGGGAGCACGCGACGCGGGCCCTTCTCACGAAGCGTGTCCCAAGCGTCGAGCAGTGTCCACACACCACCGATGCCGGTGGCGAAGTCGACGAGGATGCGCTCGGGATCGATCTCGGGAGCGCCCGCGTCGGCCCACGCCTCGCGTGCGGCAATGAGCGCGAACTGGCTGCTGGGGTCGAGGCGCTTGGTCTCGACGCGTTCGAGCACTTCAGCGGCAGGCACCTTCGCCTGTCCCGCGAAGGTCACGGGGAGTTCATACTTCGCGACCCACTCCTGCTCGAGGGGGCGGACGCCGGACTCACCAGCGAGGAGTGCCCGCCAGGTGTCGGCCACGTTCCCGCCGAGGGGCGAGGTGGTGCCGAGGCCGGTGACAACGATCTTCTTGGTCATAGCGAATCTCTCTGTCGAAAACAGGTGACCGCGCACCCTGCGCGATCGATGGCTGCGGTGCGAGCACTTCAGCGGGGTCGACCCGAGGTTCCGGATCGACCCCGCACAGTGAGCAGCGTGTGGCTGTTCTAGCCCTGAGCGGCGACGATGAAGGTGACGGCGTCGCCGACCGTCTTCAGGTTCTTGACCTCGTCGTCCGGGATCTTCACGTCGAACTTCTCTTCTGCGTTGACGACGATGGTCATCATCGAGATGGAGTCGATGTCGAGGTCGTCGGTGAACGACTTGTCGAGCTCAACCGTGTCGGTTGCGATTCCGGTCTCGTCATTGATCAGCTCGGCGAGGCCGGCAAGAACTTCTTCGGTTGACAGTGCCATGTGTTTTCTCCTTGGGGGTGTCGTATGACCGTGGGCAAGTTTAGGGCAGAACGATGACCTGGGCGCCGAAGACGAGCCCAGCGCCGAAGCCGATCTGCAGGGCGAGTCCGCCGCTCAGTTCGGGGTGCTCCTCCAATAGGCGGTGGGTCGCGAGCGGAATCGAGGCGGCAGAGGTATTGCCGGTCGTCGCGATGTCGCGAGCGATAACGACGGTCTCGGGGAGCTTCAGCTGCTTCGCGAACTCGTCGATGATTCGCATGTTTGCCTGATGGGGGATGAAGGCCGAGAGGTCATCCGGAGTGATGCCGGCGGCCTCGATCGCGCGCTTCGCGACCTTCGCCATGTCCCAGACGGCCCAGCGGAACACCGTCTGGCCCTCCTGTCGCAGGGTCGGCCAGGCGGCGTCGCCATCGCGGTAGTCGACGAGCGTTGCGTTCATGCCCACCGCGGCGGCCTTGGAGCCGTCTGAGCCCCACACGGGCGCGGCGATGCCGGGGAACTCACTCGGCCCGATCACGACGGCGCCCGCTCCATCACCCAGCAGGAAGGAGATGGAACGGTCGGTGGGGTCGACAACATCCGAGAGCTTCTCGGCACCGATCACGAGGGCATAGTGGGCGGCGCCGCTGCGGATGAGGGCATCCGCCTGTGTAACGGCGTAGCTGAACCCGGCGCAGGCGGCATTGGCGTCGTAGGCGGCGGCGGGGTTCGCACCCACCCTGTCCGCAACGACCGCGGCGATTGACGGCGTCTGCTGCACGTTGCTGACCGTCGCGACGATGACGAGGTCGATCTGCTCCGGGGCAACGCCCGACTTCTCGATCGCCTCACGCGCGGCATCCGTCGCCATGTCGACGGCAAGGATGCCGACGGATGCGCGGGTGCGCGTGATGATGCCGGTGCGCTGCTGGATCCACTCATCGCTCGAGTCGATCGGCCCCACGAGTTCCTGGTTCGGAACGACCAGGTCGCCGCGGGCGGCGCCGTAGCTGTAGATGCGCGTGTACTGCGCGCCGGTGGACTGGGTCAGTGTGGGGGCGGTCATGACTTCCCATCGATGAGGTCGTGTGCGGCTGCGAGGTCGTCTGGGGTCTTGATGGCGACGGCCGGCACGCCGCGGAGCGCGCGCTTGGCGAGCCCGACGAGGGCGCCGGCGGGGGCCACCTCGATGAGCCCCGTGACGCCGTCTGCTGCGAATGACTCCATCGTGAGGTCCCAGCGCACGGGCGAGGAGACCTGCCCGACGAGGAGGTCCACGAATGTGGCGCCGTCGCTCACTTGGGAGCCATCACGGTTGGTCCAGAGCGCAAGCGAGGGGTCGCTGGCGGTGACGCTGCCGGCGGCATCGCGGAGACGGTCCACGGCGGGTGCCATGTGACGCGTGTGGAACGCTCCGGCCACCTGGAGGGGAATGACGCGCGCGCCAGCGGGAGGTTCGCTCTTCAGCCGCTCGAGCGCGTCGAGTTCCCCGGCAACGACGATCTGGCCGCCCCCGTTGAAGTTGGCGGGCTCGAGCCCGAGCTCGTCGAGGCGTGCGAGCAGTTCGTCCTGGTCGGCCCCGATGACCGCGCTCATGCCGGTGGGGGCGACGGCGGCGGCCTCAGCCATGGCTGCGCCGCGCGCGGCGACGAGGCGGACGGCATCCGTGCTGCTGAGCACGCCGGCGCCGGCAGCGGCGGTGAACTCGCCGACAGAGTGGCCCGCAATGCCGCCCACGCGGTCGCGCCGCCCGTCGAGCAGTGCCTCGAGGGTCAGGATGCCGGCCGCGACGATGAGGGGCTGGGCGACGGCCGTGTCGCGAATCGTGTCGGCGTCTGAGACCGTGCCGTGCGCGGCGAGGTCCATGCCTGCGGCCTCGGAGAGCTCGTCGAGGCGCGACGCCATCGCGGGTTCAGCGAGCCACGGGGCAAGGAACTCGGGTGTCTGGGAGCCCTGTCCTGGGCAGATGATGACGATCACTTCTCTAGTCTCCCTGTCCGTGTCGAGATTGCTGTGGGGAAGCCGACGAAGATTTCGCGAAACCCTTGGGGGTGTCGTCAGTCCTCGTGTCAGTGGTGCGGGCGCCGACGCGGAAGGTGCTCGGTCTCGGCGATGGATCCGACGATGAGCGCCGCCTGCAGGATGAGGGACTCGCGCGCACCCGTGGCATCCCATCCGATCACCTCGGAGACGCGCTTCAGCCGGTATCGCACGGTGTTCGGGTGCACGAAGAGCTCGCGTGCGGTTGCCTCGAGCGAACGCCCGTTGTCGAGGTAGCACCACAGAGTGCCGAGCAGCTCGGTCGAGTGGGCCTGCAGCGGCTTGTAGATGCGGTTGATCAGGGTCGACCTCGCGAGAGGGTCACCCGCGAGGGCGCGCTCGGGCAGCAGGTCATCGGCGAGGGCGGGACGCGGGGCGTTCCGCCACGAGCGTGCGACCGCGAAACCGGCGAGCGCCGCCTTCGCACTCCGCGACGCCTCGACGAGCGACGGCACCTCGTGGCCGAGGATGAGGTATCCCTCGCCGAAGCCTGGCTCGAGGGCACGAGCGATGTCGAGGAACGAGATGCGGGTTTCGGATGCTGCTTCCTCCGGCTCTTCGGAGGAGGGAGTCGCACGGCCGATGACGAGCACGAGCCGGCTACCCTGCACACCGATGAGCACGTCGGCGTCGAGGTGCCGCGCCGTGCGACGCAGCATGTCGACGTCGAGCATCTTGGGGGCGGTGCCCACCAGCACCGACACCTCGCCGTGACCGTGCCATCCGAGTGCCGCGATGCGGCTGGGCAGCTCGTCGTCATACTCGCCACTGAGGATCGAGTCGACAACGAGTGCCTCGAGGCGTGCGTCCCACAGGCCTCGAGCCTCGGCGGCCCTGGCATAGACATCCGCGGCGGCGAAGGCGATCTCGCGCGAGTAGAGGAGGATCGCCTCGGCGAGTGATTCATCCCGCCCCTTGATGCGCTCCTCGACGACCTCGACGGTGACCTTGATGAGCTGCAGGGTCTGCGTGAGGCTGACCGAGCGCAGCAGCTCCCGAGGAGCGGCACCGAAGACGTCTGCCGCGATCCAGGGCGTCGACGTGGGGTCGTCGTACCAGTGGATGAACGACGTGATGCCGTTCTGCGCGACCATCCCCACAGCGGAGCGGCGCCCGGGGGGCATGTCTCCGTACCAGGGGAGGGTGTCTTCGAGTCGCTTGAGCGTCGCGGTGGCGAGTTCGCCCGACATGGTCTTGAGCCAGGCGAGCGTCTGCGCCTTTGTGCGGGGTGCGGCCATCGGTTACCAGATCACCTAGCTCTCTCCGCCGGCGTTACCGGTCGTGCCCGCCGTGACGTCGTGCAGCTTGTAGCGCTCGATCGCTTGCGCCGGCAGCGAGGCATCTACGGCACCGCGAGCCGCGAGCGACTGCAGCGTGCGCACGACGATCGACGGTCCGTCGATCTTGAAGTAGCGACGCGCCGCGGCACGCGTGTCGGAGAACCCGAAGCCGTCGGCGCCGAGCGTCGCGTAGTCGCCCGGCACAAACTGGCGGATCTGGTCGGGAACGGCGTGCATGAAGTCGGTCGCGGCGATGAATGGCCCCTCGCTGTCCTGCAGCTTCTGCGTGACGTAGGGGACCCGCTGCTCGCCGCCCGGGTTCATGAAGTTGTGCTCGTCGGCCTCGAGTCCCTCCCGCCGGAGCTCAGTCCACGAAGTGATCGACCACACATCGGCGGAGACGCCCCAGTCGTTCGCGAGGAGCTCCTGCGCTTCGAGTGCCCACGGCACCGCGACGCCCGAGGCGAGCAGCTGTGCCTTGGGTCCGGATGCCTCGCTCGCTTTAAGGCGGTAGATACCCTTCAGCAGGCCGTCGACGTCGAGGTTCTCGGGCTCGGCGGGCTGTGGGAGCGGCTCGTTGTACACGGTGAGGTAGTACATGACGTTGGGGTCCGGGTGCTCGCCCCCGTACATGCGCTCGATGCCGGCCTTGACGATGTGCCCCAACTCGTAGCCCCACGCGGGGTCATAGGTGATGACAGCCGGGTTCGTCGATGCGAGCAGGGGCGAGTGGCCGTCAGCGTGCTGGAGGCCCTCTCCCGTCAGTGTCGTGCGGCCCGCTGTCGCGCCGATGATGAAGCCGCGCGCCATCTGGTCGCCGGCTGCCCACATCGCGTCGCCCGTGCGCTGGAACCCGAACATCGAGTAGAAGACGTAGACCGGGATGAGCGGCTCGCCGTGCGTCGCGTAGGAGGTTCCGACGCCGGTGAAGGCGGCGAAGGCACCCGCCTCATTGATGCCGGTGTGGAGGATCTGGCCCTGCACGCTCTCCTTGTAAGCGAGGAGCAGTTCCCGGTCGACCGAGGTGTAGTGCATCCCGTTGGGGTTGTAGATCTTTGCCGTCGGGAAGTAGGCGTCCATTCCGAAGGTGCGCGCCTCATCGGGGATGATCGGCACGATCCGAGCGCCGAAGTCCTTCGAGCGGAGCAGGTCCTTCAGCAGGCGCGCGAACGCCATGGTCGTGGCGACCTCCTGCTTGCCGGACCCCTTGCGCACGATGTCGTAGGTCGAGGCATCCGGAACCGACACCTGCGTGTAGCGCGAACGACGCTCCGGCAGGTAGCCGCCGAGCGCGCGCCGGCGCTCGTGCATGTACTCGATCGCCTCGTCGCGCTCTCCAGGGTGGTAGAACGGCGGACGGTACGGGTCTTCCTCAAGCTGGGCGTCTGAGATCGGAATGCGCATCTCGTCGCGGAACTGCTTGAGGTCGGACAGCGTCAGCTTCTTCATCTGGTGCGTCGCGTTGCGACCCTCGAAAGACTTGCCGAGGCCGTAGCCCTTGATGGTGTGGGCGAGGATGACGGTCGGCTGCCCCTTGTGCTCGGATGCCGCCTTGAAGGCCGCATAGACCTTGCGGTAGTCGTGGCCGCCACGCTTGAGCCCCCAGACCTGCTCGTCTGTGTAGTCCTTGACGAGTTCGAGGGTGCGCGGGTCGCGGCCGAAGAAGTGTTCGCGCACGTAGGCGCCGTCCTCCGCCTTGTAGGTCTGGTAGTCGCCATCTGGCGTCACGTTCATGAGGTTGACGAGCGCGCCGTCGTGGTCGCGCGCGAGGAGGTCGTCCCATTCGCGGCCCCACACGACCTTGATGACGTTCCAGCCAGCGCCGCGGAAGAAGCTCTCAAGCTCCTGGATGATCTTGCCGTTGCCGCGCACCGGCCCGTCCAGGCGCTGGAGATTGCAGTTGATGACGAAGTTGAGGTTGTCGAGGCCGTCGTTCGCCGCGAGTTGCAGCGCGCCGCGTGACTCGACCTCGTCCATCTCGCCGTCGCCCAGGAAGGCCCAGACCTGCGAGTCGGAGAGGTCCTTGATGCCGCGGTTGGTCAGGTAACGGTTCGTCTGCGCCTGGTAGATCGCGTTGATCGGGCCGAGCCCCATCGAGACGGTGGGGAACTGCCAGTAGTTCGGCATGAGGCGCGGGTGCGGGTAGGACGAGAGCCCGTAGGGCGCGCGGGACTTCTCCTGCCGGAAGCTGTCGAGCTGTTCTTCTCCGAGGCGCCCCTCGAGGAAGGAGCGGGCATACATGCCGGGGGAGGCGTGACCCTGGTAGAAGATCTGGTCACCACCACCGGCGTGGTCCTGCCCACGGAAGAAGTGGTTGTGGCCGACCTCATAGAGGGATGCCGAGGATGCGTAGGTCGAGATGTGCCCGCCGACCGAAATGTCGGGGCGCTGGGCGCGGTGCACGGTGATGGCCGCGTTCCAGCGGATCCACGCGCGGTAGCGGCGCTCGATATCCTCATCGCCGGGGAACTCGGGCTCGTTCTCGGCGGCAATCGTGTTGATGTAGTCCGTCGTGGGCACCATTGGCACCCCGAGCTGCAGTTCCTTCGAGCGCTTGAGCAGGCTCAGCATGATCTCGCGGCCGCGACCGCGACCCTGTCCGGCGACGATCCCGTCCAGGGATTCCTGCCACTCTGCTGTCTCTTCGGGGTCCGCGTCGATGTGATTCACCGAGTACGGGTCCTGGTCGTGAATAGTCACGGTCTTGCCTCACTTAACTCTGCGGACTCTGGTCCCGCGCATCGTGCGGCCGGGTCGCGACTCGACGTTGGGCGGGCTTCACCATCCTAGTTACAGACCTGGCCGCCGGTTTGGATGATTCCAACAGCGATCGATACTGTTTCGAGCATCCGCCCACCAATCAGCACTAAAGCAAGGATGGCATCGATGACTGCAGAGATCGGCGAGAAGGCCCCCGAATTCTCCCTTGAGGACCAGTTCGGACAGACGATCGAACTCAGTCGACTGCTCGAGTCGAAGCCCGTCGCGCTCGTCTTCTTCCCCCTCGCGTTCACCGGTATCTGCACGGGCGAGCTCTGCGAGCTGCGTGACAACCTGGCCATGTTCGACGACGCGGGCGTCGAACTCGTCGCCATCTCCGTCAATAACAAGGCGACACTTCGCGAGTTCGCGGAGCGGGAGGGCTACAGCTTCACTCTTCTCGGCGATTTCTGGCCGCACGGGGAGGTTGCCAAGAAGTACGGCGTGTTCCTCGAGGAGCGAGGCATCGCCACGCGGGCGACCGTCGTGATCGGCCGTGATGGCGTGATCGCTGCCAAGTTCGTCAACGCTCCGGGCGAGGCGCGCGACCTCGCCGCCTATCGCGAGGCCATCGCTGCCATCAGCTGAGCCGCAAGGGCGACAGCCCCTGTACTATGGAGCGCGTCCCCCAGGGGAACGAGGGCCTTTAGCTCAGCTGGTAGAGCGCCACGTTTACACCGTGGATGTCGTCGGTTCGATCCCGGCAGGGCCCACAAGGGAAAAGCCCCGGTCAGCATCGTCTTGCGGACCGGGGCTTCCTCATTGGGCGACTCTCAGGTTAGCCCTCGTGACTGTGCCGTGAAGGTGGGGTCCGTGCTCAGTGTTGCGTTCCACCGCGCGAGAGCCGCGGCGTCGGCATCGGTGCCCATCCAGTGGGCGTAGAGGTCAGCGGTGAGCGTGGCGGAGGAGTGCCCCAGCCACGCCTGGGTGGTCTTGCGGTCGATTCCTGTGCCGAGACAGAGCATCGCGGGGTGTGGCTTAGATCATGAATGCGTCGGCCGAACGCGACGTCGGCCCAGCGGGTGTCGCGCTTGAAGTTGGGGCCGGAGTACGGCGTCCCAGCCGGCGTGGAGAACAGGACGTCCTCCGGAGCCTTGCCCGCCGACCGCTGTTCGATCAACGGAAGCAGCTCGGCTGCCAACGGCACTGTCCGGGCGCCGCCGCCTTTGGTCACGTTCCGGACCGGCTCGCCGTCGGGCCACGATCGGGATACCCGCGACGGCCGGGTAGGGCACGCGCTGGACGTCGCGCACCCGCAACCCTCGGAGCTCTCCCCACCGGATCCCGGTCAGCCAAGGGGGAGTACTACATCGGCAAGATCCGGGCGGTGCGCCTCAACCGCACCGTGCACTGCTCGCAGCTCCTGAATGGCGAAGGGGTAGACCTCCCGCCGGGTTCCCGCCGCGTTGCCGCGGGGGACGCGTGACGCCAACACGGGATTCGTGCTGAGCCTCCCCTCCCACACGGCCCAGCCGAACATGCTCGGCAAGGTGTTGCGGAAGCGCGACACCGTTGAGCGCGCCAACGTGCCGAGCAAGGTCGCGTAGAGGGCGTCGAAGTGAGCGGGGCGGAGCGCCGCGATCGGGCGATCGCGAAGAGTCGGCGGCAGGTAGGCCAGCGAGTAGCCCTCCTCGCGCAAAGTGGAGGCGGCGACAGTGTTCGCCCTCGCCTCCGTACACTGCTCCGCCAGCTCACCGAGTGTGGGCTTCCCTCGTGCCGGTGGAACGTAGGTGCCCATCGCCAGCTGCCTGACCTGCTCGGCTTCTAGGTGCGGGCGTCGGTCTTGAGCGTGAACGTGCGAGTCGCGATTATGCGCCCGCTGGCGTAGGCCCGCGCCCGCCACTTGCCACGCAATGGACGAAGTCGCGATCAGCACGGGGGTGTCCCTCTTGACACTGTCCCTGCCACATAGTTTCCACTAGGTGAGCTAGTTTCTCGCCCGGCAGTACGACCTGCGGCACCGCAGAGAATGGAATCGTGTGATTCACGCTCAGTCCCTGACCAAACGCTACGGACCGAAGACCGCCGTCGACGGCATCGACTTCTCGGTCGCTCCGGGACGAGTAACCGGTTTCCTCGGCCCGAATGGGGCGGGCAAGTCGACGACGATGCGCATGATCGTCGGGCTCGATCGCCCCACCTCCGGCACGGTAACGATCAACGGGCGGTCCTACGAAGACCACCGGTCGCCGCTGCACGAGGTGGGAGTGCTCCTCGACGCGCGTGCCGTGCACCCAGGGCGCACCGCCCGCGACCATCTGCTCGCCATGGCGGCGACGCATCGCATCGGAACGAAGCGCGTCGACGAGGTCATCCGCCTCGCCGGTCTCGACTCGGTGGCGCGGAAGCGCGTACGCGGCTTCTCGCTGGGAATGGGACAGCGCCTCGGGCTCGCCACCGCACTGCTCGGCGACCCCGCCACGCTTATCCTCGACGAACCGGTCAACGGGCTCGACCCCGAGGGCGTCGTTTGGGTGCGCCGACTCGCCCGCACCCTCGCCGCGGAAGGGAGGACGGTCTTGCTCTCGTCGCACCTGATGAGCGAGATGGCGCAGACCGCGGAGCATCTGATCGTGCTCGGGCGCGGAAGGGTGCTCGCTGATGCACCTGTCAGCCAGATCCTCGCGAAGGCGTCGGGGGACTCCGTGCTGGTGCGTGCGAACGATGCTGCCCGTCTCGGCGCGCTGCTCGCCGCGCAGGGCGCCGGCGTCACCAGCGCCGAGACGGGCCTCCTCTCGGTCACCCAGGTCGCCGCGGCGCGCATCGCGGAGATCGCGGCCGGAGCCGGCATCATCGTCTACGAGCTCACGCCCGTGACGAGGTCTCTCGAAGAGGCGTACTTGGAACTGACTCGTGATGAGGCCGAGTACACGACCACTCACATCCCTTCGGAGGGCACCCGATGAGCGCGAGCACCACTCCAGTCTTCGCGGCCAGAGGGCAGAACCTCAGCATCGGAGGGATCATCCACTCCGAGTGGATCAAGCTCCGCAGCATCCGATCGACCTGGTGGATCTACGCCGCCATCGTCGCGATCACCGTCGGTGTGGGAGCTCAGATGTCCTCCTCGACGAGTTTCGCCTGGTTCGACGGAGAGGTCGCACAGACAGGCCAGCAGTATGCCGGCGTGAATGTCATCAATCTCAGCACCGATATCAACGTTCTTATCGTGGGCGTGTTGGGCGTGCTGGTGATTGCTGGCGAATACAGCAGCGGGATGATCAGGTCCACCCTCACGGCTGTACCGCGTCGGGTTCCCGCGCTGCTCGCCAAAGCGTTGGTGTTCGCCGTCATCACCTTCCTTATAGGTGCAATGGCGGTGGCCGTCACGATCCCGATCTCCATCCCGCTTCTCGCCGGGAACGGCATCGACATCCGCCTCGACGACCCGCACTACTGGCGTGCCATGATCGGCAGCGTCGGCTACCTCGTGATGGTCGGGCTCATCGCCTTCGCGATCGGCGCGTGCCTGCGCAACATCGCTAGCGGCATCGCCACGGCACTCGGACTCGTGTTCGTCGTACCGCTCGGGCTCGGCCTCGTGGCCGGTGGTGCCGCGTCGCAGGTCTGGTTGCAGAACCTCGTAGCGCTGCTCCCGTTCAACCTGGGCCGAGCCCTCACCAGCCACCCGGGCTACGCCGAGTTCGTTGCACCGGGCTCACCGCTCAACCGAGCCGATGGTCTCTGGGTCCTCGAACCGTGGCAGGGGGCTCTCGGCCTCGTGGTCTGGGTCGTCGTACTGTTCAGCGTGGCGATCGTGACGCTCAAGCGTCGCGATGCGTGAGCGATCGCATGACGCGTCCGAGGATGAGGACCGTTGCTGAATCAGCGCACGTACCCGCTCTGGTCATGCGCAGAGCCTATCTGTGCAGAACTAGAGCAGAGCCAGCCGTAAGTCCCTACCGATCGAGGCTTTCAGCTCTTCCTCGCGAGCCAGCATCCTGAAAGATGGCGGTATGAGCCCACAGCACGCGCGGCCCCGACCATGGCAGGGCGCACGGCGCACGGCGCCGGCATTTCGTTGGAAAACCGACGTCGTGCGGGTGACCGTCAGCACCGTGGTGGCCACGCTCGTCACGGCGCTTGTCCTGCTGGCCATCATCCGGTTCACCGATGTCGACCTGAGCGAAACATTGCAGATGCAAGTGACGGCCTTCGTCATCCTCTGGCCCACCTACACACTCGTCTACGTCGCCTGGGGGTCGTGGGTGTACTCGCGGCTCGATCACGCCTCCCTCGCGCAGGTAATCGCAGCCGACGATGAAGGCGAGCGACGCCTGCTGTCCCGGCTGCTCGGACTGACGGGCACCACCAACACGACCATCTCGGCCGCCGTCGTCGCCGTCATCGTCACCGTGGTGATCGGGCAGCGCCCCGAGTTTCGCGGGGAAGCCGTCTACATCGCCGCAGCCCTGTCAATGGTCGCGAGTTCCTGGATACTCATGGTCTTCTCGTTCGCGCAGACCTACCTGCGCCTCGGGGTCGCCGACGACGGCGAACACGTGCGCTTCCACTTTCCCGAGCGGGCACGCTTCGGCGACTACGTGACCCTCGCCGTGCTGCTCTCCACTATGGCGGCCACGACACCCGCTCAGCTCAATTCGCGCCGAGCATGGCGCGTCGTACGCACCAACGTGATCATCGCGTTCGTCTTCAACTCGGTGGTAATCGCGATGATGGTCTCCCTCCTGTTCGGCGGCCTGTTCAGCTGAACGAGGGTTCTTGCAGACCTGAAAGTCAGCGGCAGGCCGAACGGACTTGGTCATCCTCGGCACACCGTTTCAGTTGCCGTACGGCGCTCGAAATCAGCGAGTCCCACTTTCGCTATCGCGACTCGCATCCCAGAGGCCAACGGTCACGGCAACGGGCCCTCGTAGGCGAGCCAGAAGTCGATTGCCGCCGCACGCGGACGGGCCGTCATTTCTCCGCCGTCGACGCTGAACTCCATCACTTGTCCAGGGGCGTCCTCCACATTCGGCCAGTCGTGTCGGGTGAGCGCGCCGGGGTCGCCGGTCCGGACGAACGAGACCCAGTGCGCGCTCATCTGATCCCGCAAGCGATGGTCGGCATCGGTGTAGGCGGCGCCACTGTCGGCTCCTAGATTGTCGTAGGCGTACGCGACTTCCGCTCCGTGATAGGCGCCGAACTCCGCAAGTTTCTTCTCCGGGGGTGTGTGCGAGAAGAAGTAGAGAAAGGCATCCGCTGTTCCCGACTGGGTCTGCAGGTGTGCCCACCGGTGCATCGCGCGAGTCATGACACGGTCGGTCTGCGCTTGCAAGGAGGACTCGAGCACCTGCTCCGGCGTGTCTCCGGGGTAGAGGTCGAGGAAGCTGCCAGCCAGTTCGCCATACGTCTTCTGAACCGACGACTGATACTCGTCCACGTCGGAGTCGGCCGGAAGGGCGAGCGCAAGCGACGCTTCGTGGGCATTGCTGCCGACGAGGATCGGGACGTCGTGTTGCTGTCCTGCAGCGTAGAGGTCAGCAGGGGGCCGCGGGAGGACGCGACCGTCGACGGAGGGGCGCCAGTGGGACGCGAGATCTGCGGATGCATCGAGGATGCGATCGACGGGCATCGATCGCATTTCTTCGATCGTCGCCCCGCCCAATCGCGTGCTCAGGCGAAGGCCTGCGTCGTCTGCCACCTCGCGCGTATCGAACTGATCACCCGCCTCGGTGTCCCCGGTCGTCCCCATGCAGGCGCCGCTGCCCGCGATGATGCCGTCGAACAGCCCCACCGCGAGCGGCGTCGCACCCAGAACGCACACGCTCTCTCCTCCGGCGGATTCGCCCGCGATCGTCAGTCGATCAGGGTCGCCGCCGAACGACGCGATGTTGTCCCGTACCCACTCGAGCGCCGCGATCTGATCCAGGATGCCGAAGTTGCCGGAAGCGGTCTGGCCGGACGCTTCTGCCAGCTCGGGGTGAGAGAGGAACCCGAACACGCCCAGGCGGTAGTTGAGCGTGATCGTGATCACGCTCCCTCGGGAGGCGAGGGCTTCCCCGTCGTAGAGCGGCAGAGCACCGGAGCCGGTCGTGAAACCGCCGCCCGGGATGTAGACCATCACCGGGAGCTTCTCCTCCACCGGCGCAGCGCTCCGCCAGATGTTGAGAGTCAGGCTGTCCTCACTGGTCCGGAACGGGTTGAGCAAGGTGCCCTCGAGGGGAACGTCGACGATCTGCGAGAGAGCCCGGGTGAAGAAGGTCGACTCTCCCTGCACTGGTACGGCGGAGAACCGGTCGGCGACGAACACCGTGTCGCGCTCCTCGGGTGGCTCCGGTGCGCGCCAGCGCAGATCCGCGACCGGCGGCCGGGCGTATGGGATGCCCGCGAAGATCTCCACCGTGCGCGCCTCGTTGAACACGCCGCGCACGGGCCCCTCGCGTGTCGAGACCAATTCCGTGACGGCCGGACTGCTTCCGCCGGCCGCTCGCGTATCCAGGGGTGGATAGGCGAACACGGCCGTGGCGCTGATGACTGCGGTCCCGAGCAGCCACACTCCCCATCGACGAAGGGCCGAACGCCGACGCAGTCGATGCAGGAACACAGCGAGGGCTGCCAGGAGCGTTGCCGCAAGCGCCCATCCCCACCAGGGACTTCGATTGAGCCAGGCGAGGACGGACGCGCCGGCGGCCGTGAACAGTATCGGGAGAGCGCATCCCGCGGCTTGCGCGAGCCGCCCTCGAGGAGAGCTCGCTGCTTGGGCCTCTCCGCCTCCTGGTTGTGTCCGCGCGCGCACGTCATCCCTCTTCGTCTGGGCGGTCGGCGGGGACGGTGTCCGGGCCGAGCGGCCGGTTCACTCGTCACCACCGTCGAGAAGCCCGCCATCGAGGATCCGGTTGTAGCGCAGCCGGAGTGCACGCTCGGTGCTCGCTACGAGCGTTCCGACAAGAAGCGACACGTTTGCCCAGTCGGGGAGGTGGAGCGGGCTGGAAAACGTGCCGATGCTCTCCGCGATGGGTGGGAGCTGCGTGAGCTGCTCGACAAGCTGCGGCACGCCGAGCACAAGAGCGACCGAAAGCACGCTCACCGACGCGATGCCAACGGCACGACTCAGCGCCGGGTTGGTTCTTTCAAGGCGGGCGCGCCGTCCTTCGGCCGAGGCGGGATCGGGTTCAAGCTGCCGCTCCGAACCGTCGTGCGAGACATAGTGGCCACGCCTGAGCCCGAAGTTGCTGACCGCGACTTCGATGGTGCCACCAGGCACCGCGAACGCGGCGGGAAGCGTAGCGCTGGCCTGGTGGACACCATTGCGGTAGAGCCGCGCGTGCACCTCGCCGTCTGAATCGCCCCCGTGCCGCACGTCGACGGACCAGGTCTCCGGTGTGCCGCCCTCGCCGGTGAGGTGCAGATGGAGGAGGGACCGTGAAAACAGCTGCCACCAGCGATAGTTCGACAGCGTATGGCCGTCCCCGGGCTTCACCGTTTCGTTGCGCGCCACATGTCCCTCTCATGCTGCTCTGCAATGGGTGGTCGACGCGGCGCTCGTGCAGTGGCCGCCCTCTTGACGTCGGAAGGGCGGGCCGCCGCCCACGGGGCTGCCTTCTCCCGCCCAGAGACGACGGAAGCATGCTGAAAACCCTCGAGGATGCGTTTCCTGCGGTCCGAGATGAGTGAGAGGGCACACAGGGCGACACCGACCGTGGCCAACGTCATTCCGGCGACGACGAGCATTCCTGCGCCGATGTTCGCGTCCGGCGTCGGAAGAAGCGCGTGCCACAGCGACCCGACCATTCCGCTGATGGTGCCGGTGAGTCCGACTCCGATTCCGACTCTTCGCAGCATCGAGGTTTCCTTTTCCCTGAGGTGTCGCGCTCCGAACCGCGCGTGCCGGACGCAGCTTGCGGTCTGACAGCCACCTGCCGGCTGCGGTTCTTACTGAACGCTTTTCTTCCCTGGTTCCGTGAAGAGTCGACACCCTGTTGTCGCCACATGGTCAAGGCAGAGGTAGTGCCGCAACGCATTCACGGTGGTACCGGCGCTATCCGCGCCCACTCGTGTGCTCCGCCATGCTTACAACGCACCTCTCGCGCCGATCTCGCGCGATTCGTCGGCGGCCGGGGGAGCGCAGCATCGGTTCGGGTTCTCATCCACCCTGTCGTTGGACGACGGCGCCCCGGCACCCTTCGACGCTCTCGCGGATGCGACTCGCGCACTGCCGGAAACCTTGACCATGTTGCGACGAAACAGCGTCAGCGGATGCAGAGCGGCCGGCAGCATCCCGGGCCAGCAAAGAGAAGCGGCCGCACCTCAAGGGGCACGGCCGCTTCCTGCTTCCGCTGGTCAGGCGGCGGCGATCGCGGCCTTCGACAGGCGCTCGCCGGTCACCTGGTCGAAAACGTGGATGTGCTGCGGCTTCGGGGTGATGAAGATGTGGTCACCGGTCACCGGCCATCGGGTGGTTGCGGCCGTCGACGCGAGCGACGATGTCGAGCCGCGCCCCGTTGACCTGCGTGTGGCCGTAGAGGTAGCCGCCCGCACCCAGCTCCTCGATCACGTCGACCTCGAGCTGCAGACCCTCGCCGCTCGTCGCGACCAGCACATCCTCGCGGCAGATGCCGACGGTGACGGTGCTCGAGCTCGCGCGCGCCAAGGCGTCCCGCTCGGTGGCAGCGACGGCGGTGCCGAACTTGACGCCACCCTCGGTGACGTCGGCAGGGAACAGGTTCATCGCGGGGCTGCCGATGAAGCCCGCGACGAAAACGTAGTTCGGCTTCTCGTAGAGGTCGCGCGGGGTGCCGACCTGCTGCAGGACGCCGTCCTTCAGCACGGCGATCCGGTCGCCCATCGTCAGGGCCTCGGTCTGGTCGTGGTGACGTAGACGGTGGTGACGCCGAGCCGGAGCTGCAGCGACGCGATCTGCGTGCGCGTCTGCACCCGGAGCTTCGCGTCGAGGTTCGAGAGCGGCTCGTCCATGAGGAACACCTGCGGCTGCCGCACGATCGCGCGACCCATCGCCACCCGCTGCCGCTGACCGCCGGGAAGCGCCTTCGGCTTGCGGTTCAGGTACGGCTCGAGGTCCAGGTACGGCTCGAGGTCCAGCAGCTTCGCGGCCTCGCGGACGCGGCTGGCCCGCTCCTCCGTTTTGATGCCGACGATCTTGAGCGCGAATCCCATGTTCTCGGCCGCCGTCATGTTCGGTTACAGCGCGTAGTTCTGGGACACCATCGCGATGTCGCGGTCCTTCGGCGGCACGTCGGTGACGTCGCGGTCGCCGATCAGGATGCGACCGTCGTTGACCTCTTCGAGACCGGCCAGCGTGCGCAGCGCGGTGGACTTCCCGCTTCCGGAGGGGCCAACGAGGACGAGGAACTCGCCGTCATCCACGTGGAGGTCGAGCTTCTCGACGGCCGGGACCGTGGATCCCGGGTAGAGGCGGGTGGACTGGTCGAAGCGTAAGTAGCCATGTTCAGTTTTCTCCTTCACCGGCAGGTACGTGTCCCGGGCGGGAACGAGCGGCATCAGACGGGCGGGTTCCTCCGAGGGCGATCCCGGGTCGGACCGCGATGGTGCAGAACGAGCGCATCGAGAGCGGCGCCCTCCAGGGTGCGATCACGCCGCTTGCCGGGACTCGACCAGACGGCGCTGCTCGATCACGCCCGCCTCCTGGCGGACTCCTTGGGCTTCCGAGTGGAGTCCGCGGTCGGAGTTGAGTCCGAGACACAGTTCGCGTTCGCCCGGCCTGCACCAGTTATGCACGCCCCTGCTGGACCGCGTGGGCGCGCTGCCCGATCCGCAGCGGGCAGCCCTCGGCGTGGCGTTCGGGCAGGAAGGCGGTCCCGCGCCCGACCGGTTCCTGGTCGGGCGCGGGACCCTCAATGCTTTGCAAGCTCGAGATCACCTCCCGCCGGGATCTCCGGGCGCTGACCCTTCGCTGACGCGGGCGCTCCGAGTTCGGCTGGTGCTCGGTGCCGCCCCCGGCAGCCGGGAGCGGCTTGACTGTGTCCCCGGAACATGGTCTTAGCTGAGGTGCACGAGGAAGGGGCCGCACATGGCGTGGAGCACACGAGAGATCGCGGATCTTGCCGGGACGACCGTGAACACCGTCCGCCACTACCACCGCGTGGGCGTGCTCGAGGAACCTGATCGCATGTCGAACGGGTACAAGAAGTACGAGGTCCGGCATCTGATCCGACTCCTGCAGATCCGCCGCCTGCGCGACCTGGGAGTGCCCGTCGACCGGATTCAGCAGGTGGGGTTCGGCGACGACACTCCCACTGCGGCGCTGACGGCGGTTGATGCGGATCTCGCGAAGAGCATCGAGCGGCTCCAGCGTGCTCGCGCTGAGATCAGTGCGATCCTTATCGGCTCTTCCGTGACGGACCTGCCTCCCGGTTTCGAAGGAGTCGCGTCGAAGCTGTCCAAGCCGGAGCGGGCGCTCATGCTCATCTACTCCCGGCTGTATGACGAGGAGGCGATGGCAGATCTCCGTGAAATGGTCGAGTCGGAGCCGGAAGATGTCGGCGGTGCGTTCGACACGTTGGCGCCCGACGCCGACGAGCACACCCGACAGCGGGTGGCTGAGCAGTATGCACCGAGCATCGCGAGGCATCTGTCCGACTACCACTGGTTGAGCGATCAAACCGGGCACGTCTCCAAGAGCCTCAAGGCGACGCAGGACACTCTCATCGAGTCGGTGGCCGCCCTCTACAACCCAGCGCAGCTCGACGTGATCGTCCGGGCGAGCCGGCTCGCGCATGAGCAGATGCAGCAGCGCGATGCCGATCCGGCCGACGAGGGGCGCGCGTCCGAATAGCCGCGCCGGGATCGCAACGCCCTTATTCCTTGTACTTCTTCAGCCCGGTAGCCGTGAAGTAGTTCTGCGTCACGTTGCTGATGAGCACGAGATACCTGGCGCGCTTCTCATCAATGTGGATCACGGTTCGGCGTCGGCGTCGGCGTCCGCGGGGAGCGCCTGCCGGCGCTTGACCCGCTTGCCGAGCGCTCTGTAGCCGACGATCCCGGCGATGAGCACCGCCACCGCGCCGAACCGGACGGCTGTGCCGGCGACGGTGTCCGCATCCGGCCACAGCGCGAGCACGCTCCGCACGCCGCCAGGAAAACTGGAGACGTCGGCGATGCTGTTGACGAAGCTCCCTGCCGCGATCACCCAGGCAAAGATGATGACGGCGAGGAGCGCGACTCGAATGGGTTTCATCGCTCGAATCCTCGCGATCTCGCGGATCGATGTTGCTCGTATCGTTGGCGCGGGCGTGAACCTCGCGCGTTCTCGTTTCTCATGACGTTCAGCGAACACCGTGTTGTCGGAACACGGTCAAGCGTCCGCCTAGAGTCGCCGGGGCTGGCCCACGGCGACGTCGCGGCATGATGGGCGACCGTGACGGGACCGCTGAGATGGATGGACGGAATCGGCGGCGAGTCGGTCTGAGCGGTTGGCAGGCGAGGGATGCTCGCACGTTGCCCCAGCAGGTGACGGAGGCGATAGAGCCAACGCTCGCGTCTAGCTTCGACCCTGGCGAAGCCAGGCGGGCACTCAAATCCGCCATCGCAGCACTCCTCGTGGAAGGTCAGGAGTCAACGGCGCTCGCCTCTCAGGTCCGGAACGACCTGCTACTTCTCGTGGAGTGAGGCCAGGCGGCCAATGGCTTCCGAAGTCGAATGAGGGCCGCTCCGGCCAGGGCGGCATCAGCCGCCAGCCCGGACCGCGTCTGCGGCGAAGTACCCGTCTTCTCTCTACTCATTCAATTGTGCGTCCCAGACAGGGTTCGGAGAGTGCGTGCCCAACACCTGTCTGCATGAGAGGCGGTGCGACAGAGGCGACCGCTGGCCGTTCGGGGAGGTTCGAGTTGTCCGGCTCCGTGCTGGCACCCGCATATGAGCGCAAAGAACCGGGTACGGTTCGCCCTGGGCAGGATATGTAGCCACCCGACTCCCCATCCGTGCCTATCACCCCTGGATATATTGTGTGTCGTTAGCACACACTTTCACGGGGTTCGAACGGAACCCGCGAGGCTTGGACGGGAACCGCCTTGGTAACTCTCTTGGGGCGTCGCGCAGAGCGCGACGCGCTCGACCACTTGCTCGTCGAGGCGCAGGCCGGCCGCAGCGGGACCCTGGTGGTGCGAGGTGAAGCCGGCATCGGCAAGACCGCATTACTCGAGCATGCCCGCGAGGCCGCGACGTCTCTCGGCTTCGAAGTCGCGGGATGCTGCGGGGCCGAGTCCGAGACGCAGTTCGCATTCGCGGCCCTCCACCAGTTGTGTGCGCCGTTGCTCGACCATGCCGATGCGCTGCCGGAGCCGCAGCAGGCCGCTCTCGGTGTGGCCCTCGGGCTGCGCAGCGGTGCGGTACCCGACCCTTTCCTCGTCGGGCTCGCGACGCTGAGCCTCCTGGCCGAAGTCGCCGAGCAGGGCCCGCTACTGTGCCTCGTCGACGACGCACAATGGATCGACCAGGCCTCGGCGCAGGTCCTGACGTTCGTCGCCCGACGGATCTCGGCCGAGCGAGTCGCACTGTTATTCGCCGCGCGCGACGTGGGCATCGACGACATTGATCCCCTGGCCGGCCTGTCGCCCGAGCTGCGGGTGAACGGTCTTCCCGAGAACGACGCCCGGATGCTGCTGGCCGCGGGAGTCAGAGCCCCGCTCGATGACGACGTGCGTGACCGGATCCTTGCGGAGTCGCGTGGTAACCCTCTCGCGCTCCTGGAGCTGCCACGGAGCACGCCGCCCAGCCGGCTCGCGGGCGGGTTCGAGGTTCCGGACTCGCTCACCGTCCCGCGCCGAGTCGAGGAGGTCTTCCATCGCCGGTCGGCTGAGCTTTCCGCCCAGGCGCAGTTGCTGCTGTTGCTCGCCGCCGCCGAACCGACCGGAGATGGGGCTCTGCTCTGGCGAGCGGCCGAGCACCTGGGGGTGCCTCGCGAAGCTGCGGGGCCCGCGGAAGACTCAGGGCTGCTGGAGATCGATACCCGTGTGCGATTCCGTCACCCGCTCGTGCGCTCAGCCGTCTACCGCGCCGCCTCACCGACCGATCGCCGACGCGTGCATGCGGCGCTCGCCACCGCCATCGACCCGCAGGTCCACCCGGACCGTTATGCCTGGCATCGAGCGCAAGCAGTGTGGGGGCAAGACGAGGAGGTTGCGGCCGAGCTGGAGCGCTCGGCCGATCGGACACGCGAACGCGGCGGAGTGGCCGCCGCCGCCGCGTTCCTGCAGCAGGCTGCGGATCTCTCACCCGAACCGGCCGCCCGCGCCCGGCGGGCGCTGGCAGCGGCCCACGCAAAGCACGACTCCGGGGCGTCGATGGCGGCGGCGGAACTTTTGGACGTCGCGGCGGTCGGGCCGCTGGACGAGCTGCAGCGCGCCCGACTCGGGCTCCTCCGAGCACGAATCGCCTTCCAGCTGACACAGGGTGCAGAGGTGCCGGGCATGCTGCTCGACGCCGCCGAGACTCTCGCCCCGCTCGATCCCGCCTTGGCTCGCGAGACGTATCTCCACGCGATCGACGCGGCAATGATCATCGGCGGGGCCGGAAAAGTCCGCGGCGCGCGCGAAGTGGCCGCGGCGGCTCTCGGAGCGCCGCCGCCCCCGGGACCGCCGACGCCGTCGGATCTGCTGCTCGACGCCCTGATCGTGACCTTCACGCGGGGGTACGTGGAGGGAGCGCCCGCAGTGCGCGGAGCGATCGAGGCGTTCCACGATCACGGGTTCGACGGGGAGGCGCTGGGTGAGATGGGCAGCCGCCGCTGGCTGTGGCTCGCGACGCGGAGCGCGGCCGCCCTGTTCGACGAGGAGCGGCTGCGTGTGCTGGCGGCACGCAACGTCCGGCTGGCCCGCGAGTCCGGTGCGCTGGCCACCCTGCCGGGGGCGCTCGTCGGCCACGCCGGGATACTCGTGCTCACCGGCGAGCTGTCCCAGGCGGCAGAGCTCTCCGCAGAAGCGTCGGCAATCACGCTGGCGACTGGCGCCGTGCCGTTGCGGTATGCGGAGGTCATCTTGGCGTCTTGGCGTGGTCACGAGACCGAGACCACCCGGCTGTACGCGGCGAGCGTACAGAACGCGGCGGGACACCGCGGTGGCGCGGAGATGGCCACCGCCAACTACTCGCTGGCCGTGCTGCGCAACGGTTTGAGCGATTACGAGTCGGCTGCGACCGCGGCGGCCGAGGGGTGCGAGACGAACGAGCTCTCCAACACCGGCCTCGCCCTGCTCGAGCTGGTTGAGGCTGCCACTCGCGCCGGTCAGCCCGAACTCGCGGCCACGGCGCTGACCGAACTCTGCGCCCGCGCCGAAGCCAGCGGCACCCCGTGGGCACTCGGGGCGGCCGCGCTTTCGCGCGCGTTGGCCACCTCAGGAGCCGCTGCCGAAGAGCAGTATCTCGAGGCGATCGAGCGAATCCGGGCATCCCGGATGACGGGCTATCTCGGCCGCACGCACCTTGTGTATGGAGAGTGGCTCCGCCGAGAAGGGCGGCGCCAAGACGCCCGGGAACAGCTCCGGGTCGCGCACGAGCTCCTGTCAGCCATGGGCGCGGAGGCGTTCGCCGAACGCGCCGCCCTGGAGTTGCGCGCGACGGGCGAGTATCCGCGGAAACGCACCGCTTCGCCGGCCACTGCGCTCACCAGTCACGAGTTGCAGATCGCTCGACTGGTCGCGACGGGCGCGACATCCCGGGAGGTCGGTTTGCAGCTCTTCCTGAGTCCCCGAACGATCGAGGCCCACCTACGTAACATCTTCCGCAAGCTCGGCATCACCTCTCGACGCCAGCTCAGGGAAGTGCGGCTCCCTTGAGCCCGGGATTGGAGGGACTCGTCGGAAGGGTCGCCTTCGCGCCGAAGCGGCGGTCGTTCCTGCCGCGCTGGTACTGCGCCGCCCTGCATCAGTCGGCGCGCGCGTCTCCCGGACGACGCCGGTCTCGGCCTGTTCGCGTCGCCCGGTGGTCTTCCCCAGCCGCCGGCATACACGATGAGCGCCCCGATCAGCACGGCGACGGCGCTGAAACGTGCTGGGATGCCCAGCGCGGTGCCCCGCTCCGGCCACCGTCGGCCCCTCGAGGTCGAGGTCGTCCGGCGAGTACGCAACGAGGTCCGAGAGGAGACCGTCGGGGGTGAGCGACGATGTCTCGGGCTGGAAGAGACTGCGTTCGCTGCCGCGAAGCTGTCCTCCTGGCAGGACCGGAACGCCCCGCGCGATCTCTACGATCTGTGGGCCATGACGGGGGCCGGGATGGTCGACGCCGCCGCGGCGGCGCTGTTTGCCCGGTTCGGGCCGTTTACGCACGTCACCGACCGCTCCTTCGATCTGATCCCCTCGGAGGACGAGTGGGAGAGGTCGCTCGGTCACCAGGGCCGCATCCGCGTCGGTCCGGAGGAAGCTTCACGGCGAGTGCGTGACGCGCTCGACCGGCTGCGCTGACCCGATCCGCCAAAAGGGGTTCGCCGCATCTATCCAGCCATGCAGATCCGGGCGAATAGAGCCGAACCGCAGACGGTTCGAGAACGGTGCGACAGTGGCGGATCGACAACAGTCGATAGGTCCGAGAAGACGCTCAGCACGAGCTGCCCCTTCAAGTGGCCGTCAGATTTCGTGACTGTGTGGTGACTGCGACGCCTGGCTCGGAGGGTTTGAAGGTGGCCTGAGGAACGAAAGTTCCGCATGTTTCCGGCCTTCTGCTCGCGCCAATCGGGTCTCGGTCGCATTTACACCGAGGATGTCGTCGGTTCGATCCCGGCAGGGCCCACCCCACACCGCTTGCGTCTGAGCCTTCTTCGAATGCGCATCCGTATCGCTAGTATTTGGCCATGGATGACGCCCGGAGCCCCGACGTAGAGCCGATCCGTCGGCGCACGACGTGGCGGCATACGGATGAATCGTCGTCGCAGTTCGACCGTCATGATGACGATGCCCTGGCCGACGCCCTCGCCGCAGAGGTCGCTGCCGTCACCTCGTCGATACCGATCGTCGACGCCGGGGCCCGCGCCGCATCGTATTCGGCGGACGATCTCTTCGCCGCGCTGATGGACGAGTCACGGCCCGAACCGCGTGTCGGACTCGCACAGGATGTCACTGCGGATGCGGAGTACCTTCCCTTCGCCGCGGCGGAGGCGTCCCCTGTCGCGGCAGTGCCCACGATCGTGGGAGACGCGGCGCTTGTCGATGCGCCGGCACTCGTCCCGGAGTCTGCGGCCGAGGTGTCATCGCTCGCCGAGACGCCGCTGGGTGTCGCCGAGCCCGCTGAGGAACTGCCGGTCACCCGCGGACCCGCCGAGGAAGCGCGTGTCATTGCGGAGTCCGTGACTGAGCACCAGGCATTCACCACCGTGCCCGCCGCCGCCGAGCCACCAGTCGCTGCTGCGGCACCAGTCGTCGCTGAGGAGGTCGTTGCTGAGGCACCAGCCGTTGCCGACGCTCCAGCTCTCGGCGACGCGTTCCTCCCGTCCGTTCCACCAATTGACGTGTTCGACGGTTCGGAGTCCGAGCGCGTGCCAATGCCGCCGCAGTATGAACCGAGCCAAGGCGAGTGGCACGACCTCGCGCTGTACCCGTTCCCCTCGGCCATCGGCTCCTCCTCACCCGATCCCGAGCCGGTGCTCGCCGTGCAGCCAGAGCCGGAGCCGGAGCCGGAGCCTGCTGCGCCGACCGACGCGACGTCTCCCGTGCCTGAGCGCTCCTCCGAGCCCGCGTACGTCCTGCCTCCGCCGCTCGTGGAGCCGCCAGCGCCGCCCGGGCCAGCCCCAGCAGGTGGTGGCGGTGCAGCGGCCCACTCGTTCGGGTCGCTGCTCGAGGCCGCCCCTCCGCCGAGTCCGGGGAGCATGGCCGTGCCCCCGCCCGGGTCTCAACTGCCTGAGCCGCCCCGTCTGCGCTCCCTTGACGATGATGCCCTCGCCTCAGTCCTCAACCGCACGACGGCGAACATCGGCGTCGCAGGGGCGCTTGCCGAGCTCGAAGTCCAGATGCAGCTTCGGGACGAGGATGCTCGGGAGTTCGAAACGTGGGAGCGTTCACTTCGCGCGATCGGCACGGACGAGGCGCTCGGTGCAATCGAGCGCGCGCGAGAGCGTTTCGCCGCCCGATTCACGATCCCGTTCCTCTCGGACGAGCCCGCGTCGCCCCCGATGCAGGAGCCCACGTTCGATTCAGGCGGCGCAGACGTTCCCACCGCCCTCTACGATCCCTTGGCGGACACCGGGCCCGAAACCATGCTCCCAGGCCGCGCGGATGCCCCAGGCACATCGCCGGAACTGCTCTCGACTGGCGAGGGCCGACTGCTTGACGACGAGTTCGCAGATTCCCAGCACGTCGACGAGACGGACTGGGTGAGCATCCTGAGCCCGGAACCGGCGCCCGCAGCACTCGCGGAACCAGTATCTATCCCGCTCCCGAGCGGCCTGCCACAGCCAGCGCAAGCACCTCACGACGATGCTCCAGTGCTCACCGACGAGGCGATCATGCGTCAGCGGGCCTTCTCGCTCGAAGCCAACAACGGCGAGCCGACCCTCCTGGAGTACCGTGCGGGCCGCGCGACTCGAATGTTCTGGCAGTGGTTCGCCGTCAACTCCTCCATCGCAAGCATCGGGGTCGGCGCGGTCGTCTTCGGGCTGGGCCTGAGCGTGCGTCAGGCGCTCGTCGCCGTCCTGGCCGGCGTCGCCCTCTCGCTCCTCCCGCTCGGGCTCGCGACTCTCGCAGGCAAGTGGAGCGGCCAGCCCACCATGGTCGTGTCCCGTGCGGCATTCGGCGTCGTGGGCAACCTTGTGCCAGCACTGCTCGCCGTCATCACCCGGGTCTTCTGGGGTGGCGCCATCCTCTGGGTGATTGCTGTCGCTGCCCAGGAGGCGGCTCGTCTCGCGAGCGGCGCGTCCGCCCCTGCGTGGGCCGGGTTGGTTGCGCTCGGCGCCGCCTTCGTGATCGCGACCCTGGTTGCCCTCTTCGGCTACGCGTTGCTCGTGCGCTTCGCTTTTGTGCTGGCGCTCATCAGCGCGGTGCTCATCGTCGGCATGGTGGCCTTGACCTCGTCGAGCATCGACATCGGCGTCGCCCTGCTCGTGGTCGACGGGTCGTGGGCGCACGTCATCACGGGAACCGTTCTCGTCTTCAGTGTGCTCGGCCTCGCGTGGGCGAACGCGGGCTCGGAGGTGGCGCGGTACCAGCGCCCGGGTGGCTCGGGCGCAGCGTCCATCGCGTTCACGATGGCGGGCGCGGCGGTTCCGGCCCTCCTGCTCATCGGCTACGGCGTGCTGCTTGCTGCATCGGGTGGTCAGCTCGACGGGCTCGCCCCCGACCCCCTTGGCGCTCTCGCCTCTGTCCTGCCCGCCTGGGCACCAATCCCGCTCCTGGCGGCACTGTCCCTGGGCCTCATCTGTTCGCTCGCGCTCACCGTGTATTCCGGCGGGTTCTCACTCCAGGCCGCGGGTGTGACCCTGCCGCGGAGCGCAAGCACGCTCGTCATCGCTGCGGCCACGGCAGCCGCCGGTCTCGCGCTTGTCGCGGCCGGCAGCGACATCCGAGGTCTTCTTCTCGACGCCGTGACGACGCTTGCCGTGCCCGTCGCTGCATGGGTCGGAATCTTTGCGTGCGACCTCATGATTCGCAATGAGCGCTTCGACGGCGCGGCGCTCATGCGTCGGCGCAGCATCTACGGCGATGTCAATTGGGTCAACCTCGGGATGCTGCTGCTGGCCTCGGCGGTCGGTTTCGGCTTCACCTCGGGGGCTGTCCCCGGGTTCGACTGGCAGGGATACCTCTGGCCGCTCCTCGGCGTCGCGCCAGAGGGAGGCCTGGGGGCGAGCGACATCGGCGTCATCGTCGCGCTTGTGCTCGGATTGCTCGCGCCCGTGGTCGCTGGCGTCCCTCGCATCCGTGCACAAGAGCGCGCGAGCCGTTGACCGACGCGCTCGTCGATAGAATTGCCGGATGTCAGTTTCTGTCGATCAGGTGACCCAGGCGGTCGAGACCCTGTGGCCTGCAGCGGGTGCCGAGTCATGGGACGCTGTGGGCCTTCTCGCGGGTGATCCCGGGGCCACGGTCGAGCGAATACACCTCGCCGTGGACGCCGTGCTCGATACGGCGGAGGAGGCGATTGTCGCCGACGCCGACCTGCTTCTCGTGCATCACCCGCTCCTGCTCAGGGGCGTCACGTCGGTGGCGGAGGACCGCTACAAGGGCGCGGTCGTGGCAAGGCTCATCCGGGGTGGTTGCGCGTTGATCGCCGCCCACACCAACGCGGATGTCGTCGAATCCGGCACCTCGGCCGTCCTGGCTTCGCGGCTGAGGCTCGAGGACCTGGCGCCCATCGTCCCCGGAGCGATCACCTCGCGTGGTCTCGGACGTACGGGCCGGCTGCCGCAGCCCACGACTCTCGGGCGCCTCGCCCGCAGCCTTGGCGACATCCTGCCCGCCACTGCCTCCGGCATCCGTGTCGCGGGCGGCCACGAGCGCCCCGTGTCTCGCGTGGCACTGTGTGCGGGCGCGGGAGACTCACTTCTCGGGCATCCTTCGGTGGCGGATGCGGACGTGTACATCACCTCAGACCTGCGACACCACCCGGCGTCCGAAGCGCGCGAAGCACTGCGCCTCGGTCACGGCCCTGCGCTGATCGATGTCTCTCATTGGGCCTCGGAGTGGCTCTGGCTTGACACCGCGGCTGAGCAACTGCGCGACGCCCTTCCCGGCGTCACGGTCACCGTCAGTGAACTGCGAACGGATCCCTGGGACTTCTGCATCGTGCAGTGAGCACGACCCCCCTCTCTCTACAGAAAGTGTGACTATGGCGCTCAAGGCGACACCCGAATCCCAGGCTGCGCTGCTGTCGCTGCAAGCCAGCGACATGCGCCTGCAGCAGCTCGCGCACCAGACCAAGACCATCCCTCAGCTCGCGCGGCTCGCGGAACTGACGGCGGAGTCTGAGCGCCTGCGCCAACAGCTCCTCGCCGACATGGGAGCGGTCGAGGATGCGCGCCTGGAGCTGGGAAGGGTCGAGTCCGATGTTGCGGTCGTGGAGGCTCGCATGGCGCGCGACGCGGAGCGCATCGCCGGTTCCTCCTCGGCAAAGGATGTCGCCGGTCTCGAACACGAGATCGAATCTCTGCGTCGGCGGCGCGACGACCTCGAGGAGATCCAGCTCGGGGTGATGGAGCGGCTCGAGGGTCTTGAGGTGCAGGCCGAGGAGAGCAAGCGACAGCGGGACGCGGTGCTCGATGAGATTCGCACGGTCGAGGAGGAGCGCGACGTCGCCCTCTCCTCCATTGAGAACGAGCGTAGGCATGCGCAGGCGAACCGCACGGAGATCGCCGCGACGATTCCGGATGAACTCCTCGCGCTCTACGAGCGCCAGCGGGAGCGCTATGGCGCGGGAGCGTCGCACCTTCGCGGGGGAGTGTCGTCCGCGAGCGGCGTGCGCCTCACGGAGAGCGACATGGCACGCATCAGGGCGGCCGCCCCAGACGAGGTCATCATGTGTCCTGACTCCGAAGCCATCCTCGTGCGCACCGACGAGTCCGGCCTCTAGCCCGGGCAGACGGAGCGAGCGCCCGTCGCGCGCGCTGGTAGCTAGACTGGGCGAGCGAATGGGTCGGCAAGACGGTCGCGTCGCCAGGGCTGCTTCGGCAGCCCGGCGCCGAGGAACGTCCGGGCTCCACAGAGCAGGACGGTGGGTAACACCCACCCGGGGCAACCCGCGAGAAAGTGCAACAGAAAGCAGACCGCCACTGGCTTCGGCCAGCGGTAAGGGTGAAACGGTGGTGTAAGAGACCACCAGCGGCCCGAGCGATCGGGCTGGCTGGGTAAACCTCGTCCGGAGCAAGGTCAGACAGGAAGCGTTACGGGTTGCTCGCCCAGCTTCCGGGTAGACCGCTAGAGGGCTGCGGCAACGTAGTCCCGAGATAGATGGCCGTCCAGCACCCGAGCGGTGTGAACAGAACCCGGCGTATCAGCCGGCCCATTCGCCCCATCGCAGCCGTGAGCGGCGCGTCAGCGTCCCTTCGGATGCCGTGCCAGGGCCGCCGCACCGATGATGCCCGCGTTGTTCCGCATGGCCGCAGGCACGATCTCGGTCTGCAGGTCGAGGAGCGGCAGGAATTCATCGTGGTGCTTTGATACGCCTCCTCCGACGACGAAGCGTTCGGGGGAGAGATAGCGTTCCAGTCGTGTGTAGAAGCGCTGCAGGCGCTCCGCCCACTCGCCCCAGCTCAGCCCTTCGCGTTCACGAGCCGAGTTGGATGCCACGGTCTCCCAATCGACACCGTCGATCTCGAGATGACCGAGCTCGGCGTTGGGCACCAGTGTGCCGTTGTTGATGAGCGCCGTGCCTATCCCGGTGCCAAGCGTCGTCATGATCACGAGGCCGGCGACATTCTTGGCGGCACCGTAGCGGGCCTCAGCGACCCCCGCTGCATCCGCATCGTTGACGAAGTGGATGTCGCGACCAAGCGCCTGCTCGAAGAGCTGCTCAGCCTCGAGCCCGATCCATGCGTCGCTGACGTTGGCGGCCGACATGGTGCGACCGCCCTGCACGACGGCGGGGAAGCAGACACCGACCGGCATTGAGTCGTCGATGCCCTCGATCTCGGCCAAGAGGCCGACGGCCGCCTGCACGACAGCGTCAGGTTCTCCGCCGTCGGGCGTCGGTACCTTGTGCCGGTCGCCGGTGAGTGCACCCTTCTCGAGGTCCACGAGCGCGGCCTTGATGCCAGTGCCTCCGATGTCGATCCCGATCGCCGCTGACATCAGGTACCTTCACGAGGGAGGGTCAGGATCTCGGCGCCGCGCTCTGTCACGACGATCGTGTGCTCGAACTGGGCGGTCATGCGCTTGTCTTTCGTCGTGACCGTCCAGTCGTCGCTCCACATGTCCCACTCGTGCGTGCCGAGCGTGAGCATCGGCTCGATCGTGAACACCATGCCGACCTCCATGACGGTGTCGAACTCTGGCGCGGAGTCGTAGTGGGGGATGATCAGCCCGGAGTGGAAAGCCGCGCCGACACCGTGCCCTGTGAAGTCGCGCACAACGCCATAGCCGAAGCGGCGTGCGTAGGACTCAATGGTCCTTCCGATGACGTTGACCTGCCTGCCGGGGGCGACAGCCTTGATGCCGCGTGCGAGCGCCTCCTCGGTGCGGCTGACGAGGTCCGTCACCTCCTGGGAGGCGCTGCCGACGACGAAGGTGCGGTTCGTGTCACCGTGAAAGCCGTTCTTGAAGGCGGTGATATCGAGGTTGACGATGTCGCCCTCCTCCAGCACCGTGTCGTCGGGGATGCCATGGCACACGACTTCGTTCACCGAGGTGCACACCGACTTCGGGAAACCGCGGTAGCCCAAGCACGACGGGTAGGCGCCGTGTTCCACGACGTACTCGTGGCCGAGGCGATCCAACTCCTCGGTGGTGACGCCGGGGCGGATGTGCGTCGCCACGTGTTCGATGGCGGATGCCGCGATGCGCCCGGATTCGCGGATTAACTCCACCTGCTCGGGGCCGTACACGTCGCCACCCGTGAACTTCGCGGGCGCGGGACGGCCGACATACTCGGGCTTTGCGATCGAAGCGGGGACAGCCCGCCTGGGGGACACCACCCCCGGGATCAGGTGTCCGTTGGAGTCCTTGGGCATAGGATCGATCTTAGGTCGACAGTGGGAGGTGCCATGTCCGAGTGGTGGTACAACACGAGAACCGGCGAGGTCGAAGAGGGCATGAAGTCCCCGGTGATCGATCGTGCCGGGCCGTTCTCATCGCGCGAGGAGGCCCTTCGAGCGCCCGAGATCATCGCGGAACGTTCGCGCCTTTGGGCGGAGGAAGAGGCCAGCGACGAGCGCTGACCTCCTCCCATCCGTTGCTCGCGAGTTAAATGAGGCCCTGGGCGATCATCGCGTCTGCGACCCGGCGGAAGCCGCTCGCATTCGCGCCGATGACGTAGTTTCCGGGAGCGCCGTAGTGGTCGGCCGCCTCATAGGCCGCGCGGTGAACATCGCTCATGATGGTGCGCAGCCGGTCCTCGCTCTTGGCGAAGTTCCAACGCTGACGGGCCGCATTCTGACTCATCTCCAGCGCTGAGGTGGCCACGCCGCCCGCATTGGCAGCCTTACCGGGCGCGAACAGCACCCCCGCCGCCTGCAGCAACGCGATGGCCTCCGGAGTCGTCGGCATGTTCGCACCCTCAGAGACGGCCGTGACGCCGTTCTTGAGCAGGTTCTTCGCGTCGTCCTCGTTGAGCTCGTTCTGGGTGGCGGAGGGGAAGGCGAGTTCCGCCGGAACCTCCCAGACGCGGCGGTCGGCGACGAAGCGCGCGCCGGGCCTGCGCTCCGCGTACTCCGAGATGCGTCCCCGTTCGACCTCCTTGATCTGCTTCAGCAGGTCGAGGTCGATGCCGTGGTCGTCGACGATGTAACCGCTCGAGTCCGAGGCGGTGATCGCGCGGCCTCCGAGCTGGTGGATCTTCTCGATCGCATAGATCGCGACGTTGCCCGAGCCGGAGACGAGGGCCGTCTTGCCCTCGATTGCCTCGCCCTTCTTCGCGAGCATCTCCTCCATGAAGAAGACGGCACCGTAGCCGGTCGCCTCGGTGCGCACCTGGGCGCCGCCCCACAGCACGCCTTTGCCGGTGAACATGCCCGACTCGTGCCGGTTGGTGAGGCGGCGGTACTGGCCGAAGAGGTAGCCGATCTCGCGAGAGCCGACACCGATGTCGCCCGCGGGCACGTCGGTGTGTTCGCCGAGGTGGCGGTAGAGCTCGCTCATGAAGCTCTGGCAGAAGCGCATGATCTCCGCGTCGGAACGGCCGTGCGGGTCGAAGTCGGCGCCGCCCTTGGCTCCACCGATGCCCTGGCCGGTCAGCGCATTCTTGAAGATCTGCTCGAAGCCGAGGAACTTGATGATGCTCAGGTTGACGCTTGGGTGGAAGCGAAGGCCGCCCTTGTACGGGCCGAGGGCGGAGTTGTACTGCACTCGGTATCCGCGGTTGACGTGGACGCGACCGTTGTCGTCAACCCATGGCACGCGGAAGAGGATCTGGCGCTCGGGCTCGACGAGCAGGTCGACGACGCCGCTCTCGACGTACTCGGGATGCTTGGCGACAACCGGCGCGATGGACTCGAGTACCTCACGCATTGCCTGATGGAACTCGGTCTCGCCAGCGCTGCGTGCGACAGCGCGGTCATAAACGGCCACAAGGGCCGGGTCTAGTGCAGAGTGCATGAAAACTTTCTCGGTTCGGTGGCTCCCTGCGCCGGACTATTCGTAGGAGTGCTCGGGGCCGGGATAGGTGCCAGACTCGACATCCGATCGGAATGCGGTCACAGCCTCGGTGAGAATACCGTGTAGATCAGCATACTTGCGAACGAAGCGGGGGATTCGACCGCTCGTGAGCCCCGCCCAGTCGGTCCACACGAGCAGCTGGCCATCTACCTCCGGACCCGCTCCGACGCCAATTGTGGGAATCCGGAGTTCTTGCGTGACGAGGGCTGCTGAGTCTGCGGGAACCATCTCAAGTACGACCGCGAATGCTCCCGCATCCTGCACTGCGCGGGCGTCTTCGAGCAACTGCTTCACCTGGTCGCCGCGTCCCTGGATCATGTGGCCGCCGAGGCCGTGTTCGCTCTGCGGGGTGAAGCCGATGTGCGCCATGACGGGGATACCGGCCGAGACAATGCGACGGATCTGCTCTGCGCTCCGCACGCCGCCCTCGAGCTTGACGGCATGGGCACCCGTCTCCTTCATGAAGCGGAAGGCGGTGTGGAGGGCCTCATCTGGGCTCGTCTCGTATGAACCGAAGGGGAGGTCAGCGACGACGAGGGCTCGCTTGGCCGCGATGGCGACGGCACGCGTGAGCGGGATGAGTTCGTCGATCGTGACCGGCAGGGTCGTGTCGTGACCGAAGACAGTGTTGCCCGCTGAGTCGCCGACAAGGAGGAAGTCAACACCTGCGTCGTCGAAGATCCGGGCCGTCAGATAGTCGTAGCTCGTGAGGCCCGTGATTCGGATGCCACGTTCCTTCGCCTGCTGAAAGTGCCGGGTGCGCACGCGCTTGACGGGAGCGGGGGTGGAAGCATCGCTGGTTTCACTCATGTGGCCACTCTATGACGGCGTTGCATCACTCCGCCCGACTCGGCCGATACGTGACGGGGAGGCGTCGGTCGCGACCGAAGGCCATCCCAGAGATCTTCGGGCCGATCGCCCCCTGGCGTCGCTTCCACTCGGAACGGTCGACGAGCGTGGTCACCTCATCGACGATCGCCGGGTCGAAACCGAGGGCAACGACATCGGCAGCGCCGAGCTTACGCGTCACATAGGCATCGATCAGCGGATCGAGGATCTCGTAGGGCGGAAGGGAATCCTCATCCACCTGGCCCGGCTTGAGCTCGGCGGAGGGCGGCTTGGTGATCGAGTTCTCCGGGATGGGCGGCACCTCGCCCCGTGCTGCCGCGAACTCGTTGCGCCACGCTGCGAGCTCCCAGACGAGGAGTTTCGGCACATCCTTGATGGGAGCGAAACCGCCGACCGAGTCTCCATAGATGGTGGAGTAGCCCACGGCGAGTTCAGTCTTGTTGCCGGTCGTGAGCACCAGGTGGCCATGCATGTTGGAGAGGCCCATGAGAATCACGGCGCGCACGCGCGCTTGAAGGTTCTCGGCCGCGACTCCCGTGAGGCCGAGCTGCTCCTCGAACGGTGCGACGAGTCCTGCGATCGGCTGCGTTTCGAAGTGCACGCCAGTGCGCTCGGCGAGGTCGTCTGCGTCGGATCGGGAATGCTCGGAGGAGTACCTGCTCGGCATCGACACCCCGTAGACGGAATCGGCGCCGATCGCATCGACTGCGAGGGCCGCGCATACGGCTGAGTCGATCCCGCCCGAGAGTCCCAAGACAACAGTGCGGAAACCGTTCTTCTTGACATAGTCACGAAGCCCGAGGACGAGGGCGTTCCAGAGCTGTTCACGGTCATCGGGAAGCTCCGTGACATCCCGGCCCAGCTCGGGTTTCGTGGGCACGGCTGCCGTGAGCTCGATCCGGTGCACCTCAGGCGGCAGAGGCGTGTCGGTGGCGTCAGCGGCGTTGACATCGACGACGAGAAGGTGTTCCCGGAATTGGGGCGCCCGGGCAATGATCGTGCCGCTTCCGTCGACCACGACGCTGTCGCCGTCGAATACGAGGTCGTCCTGGCCGCCGACAAGGTTCACGTAGGCGACGATCGTGTCGGTCTCGACGGCACGGCGTGTGACGAGTGGGAGGCGCACCTCGTCCTTGTCTCGCTCGAAGGGGGAGCCGTTGAGTACCGCCAACACACCGGCATCCGCCTCGAGTACGCGCGCGACGGGCCCGCCGTCCCGCCAGAGGTCTTCGCAGATCACGACAGCGACATCGACATCATTCACACGCACGACGAGCAACTCGTCGCCGGGGATAAAGATGCGGTACTCGTCGAAGACCGAGTAGTTGGGCAGGTGGTGCTTCGAGTAGGTGGCCTTGACGTGACCGTGGTGGAGCACGCTGGCCGAGTTCTTCGCGATTGCCGTGGGCGCGTTGCTCGTGCCGAGGAGGCGCGGCTCGTGGGGTCCATCCGGATGTCCCACAATGACGACGAGGTCGCCGAGGCCCTCATCCTGGAGGCGCTTTGCGAGCACATTGACCGCATCCACCGCGGCGGTGAGGAAGCTCGGACGGGACGCGAGGTCTTCAATGGGGTAGCCCGAGAGTGCCATCTCGCCCGTGATCAGCAGCTCGGCCCCCTGGGCTGCTGCTCGTCGAGCGGCCTCGAGCACCTGCATGCAGTTGCCTTCGAGGTCGCCCAGCACCGGATTTGTCTGCGCGAGTGCCAAGCGGATTCGTCCCATAGCCAGTAGCCTAATAGCGCATCTTCGCCCCGGTCAGGGGCGAGAATCGGTCGAGACCACGAGGAGCACATGGACAAGCAGCGGGACTTCGTCCTTCGTACCATCGAAGAGCGTGGCATCAAGTTCATCCGCCTGTGGTTCACCGACGTTGTCGGCACGCTGAAGTCCGTTGCCATCGCACCGGCTGAGGTGGAGGGTGCGTTCGCGGAGGGCCTCGGCTTCGACGGCTCCGCGATCGAGGGCCTGACCCGCTCCTATGAGGCCGATGTCCTCGCCCATCCAGACCCGGCGACGTTCCAGATCCTCCCGTGGCGCGGCGAGATCGATCCAACGGCGCGCATGTTTTGCGACATCATGACGCCTGACGGCCAGCCGGCCATCGCTGACCCCCGCAATGTGCTCAAGCGCACGCTGGAGAAGGCCGCGGATGCTGGTTTCACCTTCTACACGCACCCCGAGATCGAGTTCTACCTCCTCAAGAGCTCCAAGTTCGGCACCGAGGGGCCGCAGCCGGTCGACTCTGCCGGGTACTTCGACAACGTGCCGGGCGGCACGGCCCACGATTTCAGGCGTCGTTCCGTGCGAATGCTCGAGGACCTCGGCATCTCGGTCGAGTTCAGCCACCACGAGGCTGGTCCTGGCCAGAACGAGATCGACCTGCGCTACGCCGACGCCCTCACGACAGCGGACAACATCATGACCTTCCGCACCGTGATCAAGGAGGTCGCGATTGAGCAGGGGGTCTACGCGACCTTCATGCCGAAGCCGTTCTCCGAGCATCCAGGTTCGGGAATGCACACCCACATGTCGCTCTTCGAGGGCGACACGAACGCCTTCTACGAGGCGGGCGCGCAGTACCAGCTCTCCAAGACCGGCCGTCACTTCATTGCCGGTCTCCTGAAGCACGCGCCCGAGATCACGGCCGTCACGAATCAGTTCGTCAACTCCTACAAGCGGCTGTGGGGCGGCGACGAAGCGCCGAGCTTCATCACGTGGGGACACAACAACCGCTCTGCCCTCGTGCGTGTTCCGCTGTACAAGCCCAACAAGGGTCAGAGCGCGCGCGTCGAGTACCGCGGTATCGACTCGGCCTCGAACCCCTACCTCTCCTTCTCGCTCATGCTTGCCGCGGGCCTCAAGGGCATCGAGGGGGAGTACGAGCTCCAGCCGGAGGCCGAGGACAACGTCTGGCAGATGACCGACTCCGAGCGCCGGGCGCTCGGCTACAACGCACTGCCAGCCAGCCTCGACCACGCCGTGTCGCTCATGGAGGACTCTGAGCTCGTTGCCGAGACACTCGGAGAGCAGGTGTTCAACTTCGTGCTGCGCAACAAGCGGCAGGAGTGGCGCGAGTATCGCTCCCAGGTCACTCCCTATGAGCTCAACCGGAACCTGGAGATGCTCTAGCCCCGCTCATGGCCCGCGACCAGACGTCCCTGACCGAGCTCGCGCGCCTCGGCTTCGCGCGTCTCGGCGAGGCGAGGGAGTCCCTGGACGCGCTCGGCCGAGAGCGCGCGACGGCGCTCTTCGGCGTGTTCTCCCTTGCGGCAGATCCCGACGAAGCACTCCGCCTCCTGCTGGAACTGCGTGACCGGGCTCCTGCTGAGACCGATGCGCTCCTCGCGGAGGAGGGTGCTGCCCGCCGCCTCATCCGCCTGCTCGGGGCGTCGCCCGCCCTGGGCGAGTTCTTTCGGCGTCACCCCGCCGAGATGGCGACCCTGACGCATCCGCTGATATCGCCCTGGAGCGCCGAGCAGTATCGTGCCGACCTGCAGGATGCGGTCGCTGAGCTCAACGGCGAAGCCGGGTGGAACGCCCTTCGGGTGCGCTACCGCCGCCATCTTGCCGCCCTGGCCGCCTACGACCTTGAGCTGCCGAATCCGCTTGTCGGTATTTCGGAGGTGACGGCGGCGCTGGCCGACCTTGCCTCGGCAGCCCTCGATGCCTCCCTCACCGTCGCGCGACGCGACGTGCCGTACCCGGCGGATGAAGTCGCCGCCACGCGCCTCGCCGTGATCGGCATGGGTAAGGCGGGAGCGCGCGAACTCAACTACGTCAGTGACGTCGACGTCATTTTCGTCGTCGAGGGCTCGGAGTCGATCCCAACTGGGCTCGCGATCGACATCGGCACGCGGCTTGCGATCGCCACCATGAAGGGCATCAGCGACCTCGCAACCGAGCCTTTGCTCTGGGAGGTCGATGCGAATCTGCGACCGGAAGGCAAGGACGGCGCGCTCGTTCGCACGCTGGAATCCCACGTTGCCTACTACGAGCGATGGGCGCAGAACTGGGAGTTCCAGGCACTCCTCAAGTCACGCCACATCGCTGGCGACCGAGACCTCGGTGAGCGGTACGAGGAGGCAATCCGCCCCTTCGTCTGGCGGAGCTCCTCGCGGGACGGCTTCGTGCAGGGCGTGCAGCGGATGCGCGAGCGCGTCACCGAGCACATCCCCGCTGAAGAGGTCGACATCCAGCTGAAACTCGGTCCCGGCGGCATCCGTGACATCGAGTTCACAGTGCAACTGCTGCAGCTCGTCCACGGCAGTGCGGATGAGCACGTGCGCCAGCGAGCGAGCCTCGATGCCCTGGATGCCCTCGCCGAACAGGGCTACATCGGTAGGGCAGAGGCGGCCGAGTTCGCGCACGACTACCAGTTCCTGCGGGTACTCGAGCACCGGCTACAGCTGAACCGTCTGACACGGACCCACCTCATGCCGCGTGACCCGGACGCCCTCCGGGTGCTCGCGCGCGCCTCTGGTCTCGCAGCGACGGCGGAGAGCATCACGGAACAGTGGGCGGCGCGGAAGTCGACCGTGCGCACCCTCCACGAGAAGCTCTTCTACCGGCCTCTCCTCTCCGCGGTCGCGGCGCTTCCCGAAGAGGAGCTGGCGCTCACGAGTGGGCAGGCCGAGGCGCGTCTCGCCGCGATCGGCTTCATCGACACCCGCGGGGCCCTCGCGCACATCGCCGCCATGACGGCGGGGGTCTCCCGACGTGCCCAGATCCAGAAGAACCTGCTGCCCGTGATGCTCCAGTGGTTCGCCGAAGGGGCAGACCCCGATTACGGCCTGCTCGCGTTCCGCCGGCTCAGCGACGAACTGGGGGAGTCGTACTGGTACCTGCGGATGCTGCGGGATTCCTCCGGCGCTGCCAAGCGACTCACGGCTGCCCTGAGTGGTTCCCGCTTCGTCGGTGGCCTGCTTGAACGGATGCCGGAGTCCGCCGCGTGGCTCGAGAGCGACGACGACCTGCGACCGAGGCCCGCATCCCTGCTGGACGAGGAGTCCACGGCCATCCTGCGCCGCCACAGCGAGCCGAAGACGGCAGTTGCCGCCCTCCGCGCCATCCGCAGGCGAGAGGTGCTGAGGGTCGCCCTCGGGGCGATCCTGGGCGTTGTGGGCATCGAGGAGCTTGGCACGGCGCTCTCCGACATCAACACGGCCCTGCTGCGGGGGGTGCTCGCGGCCGTACGTCGTGCCGATGACGGCCTGGAGTTCGCCATCATCGCTATGGGTCGTTACGGCGGCGCTGAGCTCGGTTTCGGTTCGGATGCCGACGTCATGTATGTCTATCGGCCCACGACTGCGGAGCCCCACATCGCGCAGCGAGCCGCCGAGCGCATCGTCTCTGACATCGTCGCGCTGACGGAGGACCTCAGGCTGCCCTTCGATCTCGACGCGAACCTGAGACCGGAGGGACGAAACGGCCCAATCGCGCGCTCCCTCGACTCCTACCGTGCCTACTATGAGCGCTGGTCCCTCACCTGGGAGGCTCAGGCCCTCCTGCGGGCTCGGGGCGTCGCGGGCGACGCCCAACTCCTCGCCGACTTCGAGGAACTGGCCGACTCGGTCCGCTATCCGGATGCGATCTCCGAGACGGATGTGCGAGAGGTCAAACGCATCAAGGCCCGGGTCGAATCGGAGCGCCTTCCCCAGGCGGCCGACCCATCGCGGCACCTGAAGCTCGGTCGTGGCTCGTTGAGCGATGTCGAGTGGTTCGTACAGCTCATCCAGCTGCAGCATGCTCACGAGCACCCGGAACTTCGCACCACGTCGACGCTTCGTGCCCTCGCCGCGGCAGCCGAGCTTGGATTCGTGCCCGAAGAGGAGGCGCACACGCTGCGCGAGGCGTGGATCCTGGCGTCGCGCATCCGCTCGGCTATCACGCTGTGGTCAGGCAAGACCTCCGACGTGATCCCCACCGACCGCGAGCAGCTCGACGGAATTGCGCGCCTCCTCGGATACCCCGCAGGCTCTGCGACGTTGCTGGAGGAGCACTACATGCGCTCGACTCGGCACGCGCGCACCGTGTTCGAGCGCCGCTTCTACGGGGTGTCGAAGCCCTACCAGCCGTCCACCGGCTGACACTGGCCGAGCATGAGGAAAGGGCCGCGGAACAGAGTTCCGCGGCCCTTCTCATTGGCTCCTGCGATCAGACTCCGAAGTACAGCTCGTACTCGATCGGGGTCGGGCGCATGGCGGCGGGAAGGATCTCCTTCTCGCGCTTGTACGCAATCCAGGTCTCGATGAGGTCCTTCGTGAACACGTTGCCCTGCATCAGGAAGTCGTGGTCCTGCTCGAGCGCGTCCAGCGCCTCAGCGAGGTTCGCGGGCACCTGCGGGATGTTCTTGGCCTCCTCGGGCGGGAGCTCGTAGAGGTCCTTGTCGACCGGGTCGAGCGGCTCGATGCGGTTCTTGATTCCGTCGAGGCCCGCCATGAGCTGAGCCGCGAATGCGAGGTACGGGTTGCCCGAGGCATCCGGCGCTCGGAACTCGATGCGCTTCGCCTTCGGGTTGGTTCCCGTGATCGGGATGCGGATGGCAGCTGAGCGGTTGCCGGCCGAGTACACGAGGTTGACGGGGGCCTCAAAGCCGGGCACCAGACGACGGTAGGAGTTCAGCGTGGGGTTCGTGAACGCGAGCACGGCGGGTGCGTGCTTGAGCAGGCCACCGATGTACCAGCGTGCGGTGTCGCTGAGCCCGCCGTAGCCGGCCTCATCGTAGAAGAGCGGCTTGCCCTCGTTCCAAAGCGACTGGTGGGTGTGCATGCCGGAGCCGTTGTCTCCGAAGAGCGGCTTGGGCATGAAGGTCGCGGTCTTGCCCCACTCGTTCGCCGTGTTCTTGACGATGTACTTGAACTTCAGGATGTCGTCTGCCGCGTGCACCATGGTGTCGAAGCGGTAGTTGATCTCCGCCTGTCCACCGGTGCCAACCTCGTGGTGCGCACGCTCGAGGATAAGGCCCGCATCGATGAGCTTAAGGCTGATGTCGTCACGCAGGTCTGCCTGCTTGTCAACGGGGCTCACGGGGAAGTAGCCGCCCTTGTATGGGGTCTTGTTGCCGAGGTTGCCGCCGGCCTCCTCGCGACCCGTGTTCCATGCGCCCTCCTCCGAGTCGACGCTGAAGAAGCTTGCGTTCTGCTTCGTCTCGTAGCGCACGTCGTCGAAGATATAGAACTCCGCCTCTGGGGCGAAGAAGGCGGTGTCTGCGATGCCCGTCGAGGCAAGGTACTTCTCGGCCTTCTTGGCGACCTGGCGCGGGTCACGTCCATAGACTTCACCGTTGCGCGGGTTGTAGATGTCGAAGACCATGATGAGCGTCTTCTCGGCGCGGAACGGGTCCAGGTAGGCCGTGCTCACATCGGGGATCAGCTGCATGTCTGATTCGTGAATCGACGCGAAGCCTCGAATCGAGGAACCGTCGAAGAGCTGGCCGTCGCGGAAGAAGTCCTCGTCGACGGTCGATGCCGGGATGTTGAAGTGCTGCTGAACACCGGGGAGATCGGTGAAGCGGATATCAAGGAACTTGATGTCGTTTTCCTTGATGTACTTGAGCACCTCGGAAGAATCATTGAACATGCGATGGACTCCAATGGCGAGGGATTTGCGGTGGTCGCTGCGTGCGCAGCCATGGGGAGGCTAACGGGAAGGCATTTCTTCGCGGTGTCCCCATTGTTTCGCCAATGTTACGCGTCGCGTGAAACTAAGCTTGTGGGATGCCTGAACCGAGCACCATGATCCCCGCGAACAACGACTGGCCAGGGCAGCGGCTCGGGCTTCCGGAACATGGTCCACGCTCGGTCGCGCGCCCGGGACGCCGCATCGCCGCGCTGGCGATCGACTTCGCCATCGCCGCGATCCTCTGGGCCGCGTTCTTCCCCAACGAGCAGTGGGCCTCGACCCTCATCTTCGTGGGCATGCAGATCTTGTTCATCCCGCTGCTTTCCGGGGGAATCGGACATCTGTGCGTCGGCCTTCGCGTGGTGACGCTCAACGGCACGTGGGTCGGCGTGCTCCGTCCGATCATCCGCACGCTGCTGCTTGCGCTGCTGGTTCCGGCGCTCATCTGGGATGCCGACCAGCGAGGGCTCCACGACAAGCTCGCAGGCACCGTACTCGTGCGGGTCTGACGCGGATCGTTTCGTGCGTCTGCCAGGCGCTGGCGTGTCGAGACGCCTCCGCAGCGCCTGCTAGCGCGGCCGCGGAGCGCGAACGCGCATTGGGTCGATACCCTTCGGGATGGGCATGCCAGCCTTGGACGTGAGCGACGTGATGCGGTTGTTGACGGCGTAGACCTCAGCCTTCGACAGCTGCTTCTTGTATCCGCCCAGCGTGCGGGCGATCCTGTGGAGCGGAACCGAGTCCTCATCCGGGCCCACATGGATGATGTTGATGGGCACATTGGGCAGCACGCGCGCGACCTTGCGGCGCTCGTCATCCAGCATCCGGGTCGTGCGTGACTTGGGTCCCTCGCCAATGAGGACGACGCCGCCGCGCCCCACCGCCCGGTAGACGGCGTCCTGCGTGCGCGGACTGACAGCGACTGGCATCTCGCTCGCCGTCCACCCGCGACGGAGCGAACTCTTCAGCACGGCGCCGACCGCACCGGGCTGGCCCTCGATCTGCGAGTAGGCGGCCCTCTCGGCGCGCCGGCTCAGGACGATGAGGAACACGAGTGTACCCGCGAGCAGGCCAGAGATGCTCCACAGCACGAGACCGAACACGTTGGTGCCGGAGATCAGGATGCCTGCCGTCACCACCGCGACGAGCGGCAGGACGAAGCCGAGCAGCATCCACCAGACTGACCGCGGATCGTGCCGCTTGGTCATGGTGAAGACCTGATACATCTGTTTGATGCGGCCTGGTTCCTTGGGCGCCTTGGGTGCCTTGTCGCTGCGTCGTGCCATGGTTCAAGGATAGGGCCTGCCGGGCAGTTTCAGACTCCTCCCGAAGGTCAGCTCGAGCGGCCGTTCCACAGGCCAGTCACCGATCACTGACTCCCGCCGCTGCTGGCAGCACGATTTCGAGGTGGGAATCATCGGCGGGTATCGAGTGGTCAGAAGGCTCGGCGCAGGCGAGCGCAGCGAGGTATGGCTCGGACGAGCCGAAACACCGAAGGACGCGGGCGGATCGGCCACTGCGACGGCGCACGAGGGCACCGGTCTCGCGGCCATCAAGGTCTACCGGGAAGACGTGGCGTCGGAAGCGGTTGACCGGGAACTCACGGCACTCACCCGCATGGTCTCGCCCCACATCGTCGGGGTGATCGACGCTGCCGCTGCGGGCACGCGTCAGTGCGTGGTACTCCCGCTTCTGGACCCCGGCGGCCTGACGCGCCTGCTTACCAGTCGGGCGACGCTCAGCCGCGGCGAGTTGGTCACCCTCCTGGTGCCACTGGCCCGTGCGGTCAACTCCATGCATGCTGCCGGCGTGACACACGGGTCGCTTCGCGCCTCCAAGGTGTTGTTCTCTGATGCCGGCGCCCCCGTCCTCCTCGGCGGCGCGCGCATGACCCAATCGCCGCATCCGCCGTCGCGATCGGTGTTGAAGGACGGACGGGAGTTCATCGACGACCGTCACGCACTCTGGCTGCTCGCCAACGACCTGCTTGCGCGGGCCGCGCAGCCCGAGGAGGTCGCGGGACTTGGCGAATGGTTGCGAACGGAACCGTGGATGGCCCCGGGATTTCAGGACGAGCTGTCGGAGCGGGCGTTTGAGACAGGCGCGCCAACGCCGGTTTCCATCCCGTGGGTGGGACTCGAACCCCCGGCAGACAGCAGTCGCCAAGCACCACAGTCCCGGCCGCGGCGTGAACCCGCGCAACACACCGTGGTGCGCGAGACAGCGGCATGGTCGCGGGCGCTGAATGCGGTGACGGGCAGCAGCCGTTCGGTACTGCGTCGACTACGTGATGCCTACACCGGGGTGCGTCCACGTTTCAGGGTTCTCGGACTGCTTGGCGTCGTTCTGATCAGTGGTGGCCTGGTTGTCGCGACCACTATGGATTCCGGCAGCACACAGGCTTTGGGGCCGGGGGAGGCGGCGGCATCGCATCGCGTCGACGGTGCCGCCTCGGACGAGTCTGGCGTCGACGTGGATACCGAACCTGAGTCGATCGACGCGGAGAACGGGAGCGCCCCTGACGAGGCGGCGTTGACGGGGGACGATCCGGTGCTTGCCGCCAGGCGCCTGCTTACCCTGCGCGACGCCTGTCTCAGCGCGGCGTCCGCCGAGTGTCTCAAAGACGTGCTCCAACGGGATTCCGCCGCGTGGATGGCTGACAGCGCCAGGGTCATCGACGAACGCGCCGACGGGGGGACCCACGTTCCGCTTTTTCGGGAAGACGACGAGCTCGCTGTCGTCGACATCATGGGCGGCGTCGTGCTGCTCAGCGTCGACGGTCCGGCTCTGCACGTCGAAACCGACGGTTCCCAGGACGCGACCGCGGAAAGAGCACCGGCCTCGGTCCTGATCATCAGGACCGAGGCCGGGTGGAGGATTCGGGACGTGCTGCCGGGCTAGATACCCAGGGATCCTTCGAAGTTGCCCTCTTCGAGACGCGACTTGACGGCGACCAGGAAGCGCGATGCATCCGCGCCATCGATGATCCGGTGGTCATACGAGAGTGCCAGGTAGACCATCGAACGGATCGAGATGGCCTCAACCCCTTCGCTCTGCACAACGACGGGCCGCTTCGTGACGATGCCCGTGCCAAGGATGGCCGACTGCGGCAGGAACACCACAGGCGTGTCGAACAGTGCGCCGCGCGAACCGGTGTTCGTGAGCGTGAACGTGCCGCCAGCAAGCTCATCAGGCTTGAGCTTGTTCTCGCGAGTACGCTCGGCCAGATCGGCGATCTCCTTCGCCAGTCCGGCGATGTCGAGCGAGCCCGCATCCCTGATCACAGGGGTGAGCAGCCCGCGCTCGGTGTCGACCGCGATGCTCAGGTTCTCCTGTGGCGGATAGACGATGTTCTCGCCATCGATCGTCGCGTTGATGATCGGGTAGGCCTGGAGAGCCTCCGACGCAGCAAGGGCGAAGAAGGGGAGGAAGGAGAGCTTGGTGCCCGTCTTCTCCAGGAACGCGTCCTTCACCCGCGAACGGAGCGCGGCCACCTTCGTGACATCGACCTCGACGACGGTCGTCAGCTGCGCGGACGACTGCATCGAGATGACAGCACGCTCGGCGACGACCTTACGGAGGCGCGTCATGGGAACCGTCGTGCCGCGGAGGGCTGAGATCTCGAGCTTCGGCGCCGGCGTCGAAGCCGCCGTTTCGGCGGGCTTCTCGCTCGCTGAGCCACTCGACTTCGCGGCCTCCAGCACGTCCTCCTTGCGGATGCGACCGCCGACCCCCGAGCCGGAAACCGTCGAAAGGTCGACGCCCTTCTCTGCTGCGAGCTTGCGTACGATCGGGGTCACGTAACCGGAGCTGCTGCTCGAGGACGCGCTTGCCGCCGGCACTGCGGCCGGAGCGGTGGCACCAGCCTGCTCCTCAGCCGGCTGGTGCGTCACGGATGCGGACGGAACCGACTCGGTGGTCGCGCCGCCGTCAGGCGCGTCGGCCTCGGCGGCCTGCGACTCGGATGCCTTCGCAGGCTCCTCCTGCGCTGGGGACGGCACAGCGGCGGGAGGCTCGGAAGGCAGGTACTCCTGCTGCGGGGCCGCCTGCTCTTCCCGCTGCGGCTGCTCGGCCTGCTGCGGCTGGTCTTGCGCCGCCTCAGCTGCACCAGCGCTCGCGCCGGAACCGATGCGCAGGAGCTCCGCACCGATCTCGATGGTCTGGTCCTCAGCGACCAGGATCTCCTGGACGATGCCCGCGATGGGCGAAGGGATCTCGGTGTCGACCTTGTCGGTCGAGATCTCCAGCAGAGGCTCGTCGACCTCGACGGAGTCGCCAACCTGCTTGAGGATCCGAGTGACTGTGCCCTCGGTGACGCTTTCGCCGAGGGAGGGGAGCGTGACTGCCTGACCACCGGATGCTGCGGGCGCCGACTGCACCTCTGCCTGCGGGGCCTCCTCCTGCTGGGGTTCGGCCTGCTCCTGCGACGGCGACGCCGGCTCCGGGGCGCTGTCCTCGCTTGGAGCCGCTGCCTCGGCCGGAGCGGCTTCCTCGGCGGCCGGGGCAGATTCTGCGGGCGCCTCCGGCTCTCCGCCTTCGGACGAGCCGTCGCCGATGCGCACGAGCGGAGCGCCGACCTCGACGGTCTCGTCCTCGGCGACGAGGATCTCCTCGATCACACCGGCAATGGGGGACGGAATCTCCGTGTCGACCTTGTCGGTGGATACCTCGAGCAGAGGCTCGTCGACCTCCACACGGTCTCCGACGTTCTTCAGCCAGCGCGTTACCGTGCCCTCGGTGACGCTCTCGCCGAGCGCCGGGAGGTTGACGGATTGGCTCATCAGGGGTGCTCCTTCGGTGAATTCTCTTGATTCAGCATAGTTCTGGGGGCGTCAGACGCCGTGAAGCGGCTTGCCAGCAAGTGCGAGGAAGGCTTCGCCAAGCGCCTCGTTCTGGGTCGGGTGCGCGTGCAGCAGGGGTGCGATGTCTTCGGGGTACGCGTCCCAGTTGACGGCGAGCTGTGCTTCGCCAATGAGCTCTCCCACACGGCCGCCGATCATGTGCACGCCGACCACGGGGCCGTCATTGACGCGGACGACCTTGATGAGGCCCGAGGTGCCGATGATGTGGCTCTTGCCGTTGCCCGCGAGGTTGTAGTCGTAGCTCGAGACGTTCTCGGCTCCGTGCAGTTCCTTGGCCTTCGCCTCCGAAAGGCCGACAGAGGCGACCTCGGGGTCGGAGTAGGTGACCTTCGGGATGTTCACATCGCTCACCACGACCGGGTTCAGCCCGGCGATCTCCTCCGCGACGAAGATGCCCTGCTGGAATCCCCTGTGGGCGAGCTGGAGGCCGGGGACGATGTCGCCGACCGCGTAGACGCCGGGCACGTTCGTGGCGAGACGCTCGTTCGTGAGCACGAAGCCGCGGTCCATCTCGACCCCGACCTCGTCGAAGCCAAGGCCCTCGGTCACGGGGCCACGGCCGACGGCCACGAGCAGGAGCTCGGCCTCGACCGTCTCGCCGTTCTCAAGCGTCACGACGACGCCGTCGTCGTTCTGGGTGACGCCCTGGAAGCGCACGCCCAGCTTGAAGTTGATGCCGCGCTTGCGGAACGCCCGCTCGAACTGCTTGCTGATCGCCTCGTCTTCATTGGGCACGAGGTGGGGGAGCGCCTCGATGATCGTGACATCGGCGCCCCACGACTTCCAGACACTCGAGAACTCGACGCCGATGACGCCGCCACCGAGGACGGCGACCTTCTTGGGCACGAAGTCGAGTTCGAGCGCCTGCTCGGAGGTGATCACTCGTCCGCCGATCTCGAGGCCCGGGAGGGTGCGTGAGTACGAGCCGGTCGCAAGGATGACGCTCTTGCCGGTGTAGCGGCTTCCGGCGACCTCGACGGTGTTGGGCGCGACGAGTCGACCCTCACCCTCGACGACCGTGATGCCACGCATCTTGATGAGCCCGGTGAGCCCCTTGAACTTGCTGGAGACGACCTCCTGGCGGTACGCCGTCACGCCGGCGATGTCGATCCCCTCGAGGGAGGCCGTGACACCGTACTTGGCGGACTCACGCGCAACGTCTGCAACCTCGGCCGAGTGCAGGAGTGCCTTGGTCGGGATGCAACCGACGTGGAGACAGGTGCCGCCCAGCTTGTTCTTCTCGATGAGCACCACCGAGAATCCCAACTGCACCGATCGGAGCGCTGCGGCGTAGCCGCCGCTTCCGCCGCCGAGGATCACTACGTCATACGTCTCTTCAGACACCCGTCAACTCCTTGTGGATGAGGCTTTGTGCAAGACCGCATCCCGGAGCCGAGACACGCATCCAGCGGCAGATCAATCGTTCTGCCAGCCTACTACGACCGGCCGAACTCGTCCGTCAGTTCGAGGAGCGCCCGCAGGGCGACACCGGTCGGGCCCTTCCCCGTGAATCCGTAGCCGGAGCCCTGATTGTTCGCCGGTCCGGCGATATCGATGTGGGCCCACGGGATCGTGGAGTCCCCGCTGGGGCGCGGCGTCGCGAACTCCTTCAGGAATGCGCCTGCCAGCAGCATCCCGCCAGCCGTGCTGCCGATCTTGGCGTTCGCGATGTCGGCGACGTCTGAGTTGAGCGAAGCGCGGAGCTCTTCGGCGAACGGCATTGGCCAGAACTTCTCGCCGACCCGATCGGCGGCGTCGCAGAGTTGGCCGACGAGCTCGCGGTCACCCATCACGCCCGCGTAGCGCGTGCCCAGCGCGACAATTGCGGCCCCCGTCAACGTCGCGATGTCGATGATCGCGTCGGGCTGCTCCTCGCCCGCAGCCACGAGTCCGTCGGCGAGAACCAGTCGTCCCTCCGCGTCGGTGTTGAGCACCTCGACCGTGGTGCCACCCCGCACGGTGATGACATCGTTGGGGCGCATGGCTTCGCCAGAGGGCATGTTCTCCGCGAGGCACAGCCACGCCGTGAGGCGCACGGGGAGTGCGAGCCTGGCAGCCGCGAGCACCACGCCGAGTGCGGTGGCAGCACCGGCCATGTCGTACTTCATGCCGACCATGGATGCCGCGGGCTTCAGGGAGAGGCCGCCGCTGTCGAAGGTGATGCCCTTGCCGACGAGAGCGAGGTGCTTGCTCGCATCAGCGGGCACGTAATCGATACGCACTAGCCGGGGACCGCGCTCGGAGCCGCGACCGACGCCCAAGAGGCCGCCGAAACCGCCCTCCTCCAGTTGCGCCTCGTCGAACACCGTGACCTCGACGCCCGTCCGATCGTCGAAGAGTTCGCGGGCGCGCTTGGCAAAACTGTCGGGGTACAGGACGGAGGGTGGAAGATTGACGAGATGTCTCGCGACCGTCATCGCCTCGGCGATCGCATCCGACCGCTCGACGAGTTCGGGGGACTCGGATTCGGCTGCCACGAGAATTTCAGACGCGGGCACCTTGGTCGAGGCCTTCGACTTGCCGCGTGACTCCGTATAGGCGTACGCACCGATGGCAGCGCCTTCGAGCACTGCGGAGAGTTCCATCGCGCTGTTGTGGGGGAGCGCGATGGCCACGGTGGTCGTTCCCACCAGTTGGCGAGTCGCACTTCCCGCAGCTGCGCGGAGCGATTCCACTGTCGGCTCACCCTTTCCGAGTCCGACGAGCGCGACAGCGCGCGCCGCGACCTCCGGAACCGTGATCCGCACGAGCTCGTCGCGTGCACCCGTGACGCCGAGGTCAGTGAGCCGATCACTGAGTGCGGTGATGGCAGCGATGTCCGTGTGGACCAGGGGCGCCTCATCGCCCCGGTTGCTGACGCCGACGACGAGGACGTCCGCGGCGATTGCTTCGGGTGGAGTGGTGGCGATGGCGAGGCTCGGTGTTGGCATGCCGCAATGCTATTCGTGTTCGCTCTCGGCGTGCTGGCTCGGCGGCCTGCGCGCGCGCCCGCCGAGCGCCCGCGGATACCATTGGAGCATGCGAGAGATCGATGGGCTCTACAGCGCTGGGGATGCCTTCGAGGCAGTTCCGCCCGGCGTACCGCTCGTCGCTGCCCTGACGGGCTTTGCCGATGCTGGATCCGCCGTGTCCCAGTTCACGGAGGCGGTCCGCGAGGACCTCGGCGGTTCGCCCGTCGCCGTCTTCGACAATGATGAGCTGCTCGACTACAGGGCCAGACGGCCGCTCATCTCCTTTGATCGCGACCATCTCGCAAACTACGTTCCGGCCCGGCTGTCGTTGGAACTCCTGACTGATGAGCTGGGCAGGCCCTTCCTTTTGCTGTCCGGCTACGAGCCCGACTACCAGTGGGACCGCTTCACCCGTGCACTGTTGTCCCTCGTCGAGCGCTTCGAAGTGGGCTCGGTCACCTGGGTCCATTCGATTCCCATGCCGGTGCCGCACACGCGCCCGATCGGAGTCACCGTGAGCGGCAACCGCACGGAGTTGATCGACGCGATGTCGGTGTGGCGCCCGCACACCCAGGTGCCCGCGAACGCGCTCCACCTCCTCGAGTTCTCGCTACAGCAGACTGCGCAAGATGTTGCTGGCTTCGTCCTCCTGATTCCGCACTATCTCTCTGACACGGAGTTCCCGGATGCCGCAGTGAAGGCGCTCGAATGCATCACTGCGGCGACCGGCCTCATCTTCCCGACCGATCGACTGCGCGAGGACGGCCGCGATTTCGTCTCTCGGATCGATCTTCAGGTCGCGGAGAACGGTGAGCTGGCGAAACTCGTGGGCGCGCTCGAGGAGCGCCATGACGCCTACATGGAGGGCAACGCGGTGCGCTCGCCCCTGACGGATGTCGATGGCGCCCTGCCGACCGCCGATGAGATCGCGGCAGAGCTCGAGAAGTTCCTGGCGACCCGCCGCAAGGGAGACGACGACTCTCCCGCACGCTAGGCGCGCCGTCGCTCGCGCTACTGCGTCGCTAGGATCGTGGAGTGAATTCACGCCGGTCCTGGGTCATCTGGGGCTGCGCGGTATTCGCCTACGTGGTCGCCGTGATGCAGCGGTCATCCTTGGGCGTCGCGGCTGTCGAGGCAACCGATCGCTATGAGATCACGGCCTCCGTGCTGTCGACGCTCGCGGTCGTGCAGCTCATCGTGTATGCCGGGTTGCAGATCCCCGTGGGCGTGATGCTCGACAGGGTGGGCCCGCGGGTGCTCATCAGCGGGGGCGCAGCCGTCATGCTTGTGGGGCAGCTCGCGGTCGCATTCGCTGATCACTTCTGGCTCGCCGTCGTCGGGCGCGTCCTGGTGGGTATGGGCGACGCCATGACCTTCATCTCCGTTCTGCGGCTGCTGCCCCTCTGGTTTGCCGGGCGCATCCTGCCGCAGGTCTCCCAGTGGACGGGCAACGTGGGCCAGTTGGGCCAACTGCTCTCCGCGGTGCCCTTCGCGTGGGTGCTCCATGACTTCGGGTGGACGCCCGCCTTCGGTCTGGCGAGTGCGACGGCGCTGTGCTCGCTCCTGCTGACGCTCGCGGTCGTGAGGGACTCGCCAGCTGGCACTGCGGCATCCGGCGAGATGGAGTCGTGGGGGCACGCATTCCGTGAAGCCCGACACGCACTCCGGCGGCCAGGCACGCAGCTCGGGTTCTGGTCGCACTTCACGACGCAGGCGCCTGGTTCCATGTTCGCCCTCCTCTGGGGGTTCCCGTTCCTCGTGAGTGGTCTTGGCTACTCTCCTGGAACCGCCGCGGGACTCCTCAGCCTGCTGCTGCTCTCCGGCGTGATCGCAGGGCCTATCCTCGGCATCCTGACCGCGCGCTACCCCTTCCGCCGTTCCTCGCTCGTACTCGCCATCGTCGGATGCACCGCCATCGCGTGGCTCGTAGTGCTCGCGCAAGCCTCGCCTCCTCCCTTCTGGCTCGTCTGCGTGCTGATTATCGTCCTCGGGGCCGGTGGACCCGGTTCCCTGATCGGCTTCGAGTTCGCACGAAGCTTCAACCCCCTGCGAAGCCACGGTTCCGCCACGGGCATCGTCAATGTGGGCGGTTTCGTTGCAAGCCTGACGATGATGTTCCTGATCGGAATGACGCTCGATGCCGTCTCGGGGGACGCCGGGGAGGGACTCTACAGTTGGCAGTCGTTCAGAGCCGCCTTTGCCACGCAGTTCCTCGTCCTCGCGGTGGGAATATATTTCATCCTGCACACTCGTCGCCTCACGCGGCGACGCCTGAAGGACGACGAGGGAATAGAAGTGGGACCGCTGTGGGTTGCTCTCTACAGAGCCCTTCGGCGCAAGCGAAGCTGAGCAGCACCCCCGGTGGAGTAGCATCCCGGCAAAGCGTGCAATAATTGCTGTTTGAGACCCGTTCGATGGTCCGATTGCTGATGCGAGGTTTCGCTGGCTCCCGGACTTGACATGGGTCTTAGTGCTGCCCGAAGGGAAGGCACGATCCTCCCGAAAGAAAGGTATCCGCATGGCTACCCGCACCACGACCACATCCAAGTCTGCCAAGGGCAAGGCCTCGCAGGAGGCGCCCGACACCGTGGTCGACTCCGTCGACGCGCAGGACGTCGACACGACGGCAGCGGCCAAGAAGGCACCCGCGAAGAAGAAGCCCGCCGCGAAGAAGACGGCCGCGGGCGAGGGTGCCGCACCCAAGGCTCCCGCCAAGACGCGCGCGAAGAAGAAGGCAGTCGCCGTCGAAGAGCCCGCTGAGGAGCCGGAGGTCGACGGCGCCGTTGTCGAGGATGCCGACGACGAGGCCACGGCGGCGAGCGGCGCGGCCGACGAGAAGCTGCCCACGGGCGCGATCGTGCTCTCGATGGCAGACGAGGACGATGAGGTTCCCGTCTACTCGGCCACGATCACGGGCGCGACGGCTGACCCGGTCAAGGACTACCTCAAGCAGATCGGTAAGGTCGCTCTCCTCAACGCCGCCGAGGAGGTGGAGTTGGCCATGCGTATCGAGGCGGGCCTGTTCGCCGAGGACAAGCTCGCGAACGAGGGCGACAAGCTGTCACCCGCACAGAAGCGCGAGCTGCAGTGGGTCGCGAAGGACGGCCAGCGCGCCAAGAGCCACCTGCTCGGTGCCAACCTCCGCCTCGTAGTTTCACTTGCCAAGCGTTACACGGGGCGCGGCATGCAGTTCCTCGACCTCATCCAGGAAGGAAACCTGGGCCTCATCCGCGCTGTCGAGAAGTTCGACTACACGAAGGGCTTCAAGTTCTCCACCTACGCGACCTGGTGGATCCGGCAGGCCATCACGCGCGCCATGGCTGACCAGGCGCGCACGATTCGTATCCCGGTGCACATGGTCGAAGTCATCAACAAGCTCGCGCGAGTGCAGCGCCAGATGTTGCAGGACCTGGGCCGAGAGCCCACGCCGGAAGAGCTGAGCCGCGAACTCGACATGACGCCCGAGAAGGTCGTCGAGGTGCAGAAGTACGGTCGCGAACCGATTTCGCTCCACACGCCGCTCGGCGAGGACGGCGACAGCGAGTTCGGTGACCTCATCGAAGACACCGAGGCCGTCGTTCCGGCGGACGCCGTGGGATTCACGATGCTGCAGAAGCAGCTCGAATCGCTTCTCGACTCGCTCTCGGAGCGCGAGGCTGGCGTGATCCGCATGCGATTCGGACTGGGAGACGGCATGCCGAAGACCCTTGACCAGATCGGCGACACCTTCGGCGTGACTCGCGAACGCATCCGCCAGATCGAGTCGAAGACCATGGCCAAGCTTCGCCATCCGTCCCGGTCGCAGTCGCTCCGGGACTACCTTGAGTAGGCCTCCAAAGCCTCTCGGAACGCGACCGTCTCCCGCCAGGTACGTCATCCCGATCCTGGCGGGCAAGGTCGTTCGGCTGCTCGCGCGGCTGAGGGGAGGCGGCTCGGCGTTCCCGGGATACGTGACGCTCAAGCTTGCGCCGCGATTCCTGCACGACATCACGAGACAGTTCACGCACGGCAATGTCTTCGTGCTCGGGTCGAACGGCAAGTCCACGACGACCCACATGCTCACGTCGATCATGCGCGCCCACGGCCTGACGGTGTTCACGAATCCCTCCGGCGGCAACCTTCCTCAGGGAATTGCGTCGTCTCTGCTCGGGCAGGTCAGCCTCTCCGGTCGCCTCAATGCTGACATCGGTGTGATCGAGGTTGATGAGGCGTTTGGCAAGGTCATCGCTGAAGCGCTCACCCCCTCCGCGGCCGTGATCCTCAACCTGCAGATCGACCAGATCTATCGCTTCCACGAGCCCGAGCGCGTGGCTGGAATGTTCCGGGACATCGTCGCCGAGGTCAGTGACGTCGTCGTGCTCAACCGGGATGACCACTTCCTCCGCACCCTTGCGGGCCGGCTCGAGGAGGAGGGTCGTCTCGACTTGGGCTTCTTCGGTCTCACCGACGAGGCGGTGGCATCCGCGCCGCACGGCCAGGTCATCGCGCGCGACTACGAGAACGAGTCCATCTCTTCGCACTCCGCACGCGAGGTCTACGCCGAGGTGCAGGCCGTCGACGGGGCGACCGCGACGATCGCATTCGATGGCGTTGCACGCAGCGTGACCCTTTCCGCGCGAGGGCTGCACTACGCAGTCGACGCAGCGGCCGCGATCACGCTTGCCCGCAAGGTGCTCAGCGAGCGGTTCTCGCTCGATACCGCGATCTCGGCCCTCGAGTCGGCGAAGCCCGTGTACGGTCGCGGCGAGACCGTGCAGCACGACGGCCAAGACCTTGAGATCCTTCTGCTCAAGAACCTCGCGAGCTTTCAGATGAACGTCGACTATCTCGACGGCGCTCCCGAATCGGTCATGATCGCGCTCGACGAGGGCAGCAAGGACCTGTCCTGGCTCTATGCGGCGGATGTCTCGAAGTTTTCCCACGTCGACGTCGTCTCCGGGCCGAAGGCTGCCTTCATGGCCCTGCGCCTCGCCTACGACAACATCGACTACGGCACTGTGGAACCCGACCTCGAGAAGGCGCTCAACACCATGCTCGCCTCGGAGCTTCCCTCCTCCGGCAAGCGAACCCTCATCCTCGACTATGACCAGATGATCCTCGCGCGCAAGCTCCTCGGACACAGCGACCTGGAACGAGGCGCATCATGACACAGCTGACGATTCTCGAGCTCTTTCCCGAGCACTTGGCGGTCAACGGCGACATGGGCAACGTCACTGTCCTACGGGAGCGCCTGCGCTTGGCAGGCATCGACGTCACCCATGTGCAGCACAATCCCGGCGACGACGTGCCTGGGGATGTCGACATCGTCACGGTTGGCACTGGGCCGGCATCCGCTCTTCGTGTCCTTGAGCATTCTGCGCAAGCGATCGGGGACCGCCTCCGTGGCTGGCGCGACGATGGCGTGCCGATGCTGGCAGTGACCGCCGGCATGCAGTTGCTCGGCTCGCGCGTCACTATGCCCGGAGGCGCCGTGCTCGAAGGCGCCCGTGTGCTGGAGATCGAGACGGATGCTTCGGTAGACCGTGTCGTCACCAACTGCTTCGTCATCGACCATGTGGAGCTCGGGCGCCTTATCGGCATCGAGAACCACGGTTCGAGCATGACATTGACCGGCTCAGCCACCGGAGCGTTCGGCACGGCGGTCACGGGGCGCGGGAACGGCCAGGCGAAAGACGAGGGCGCGAGGGCCGCGAACGTGATCGGCACGCATCTCCAGGGACCGGTGCTCGCGATGAACCCCGTGCTCGCTGACCACCTGATCGAACTTGCATGCGGACGGAAGGGAATTTCGTACTCGCAGAACGAGGGCCACGCCAAACTGGACTCACTCGCGCTCGAGTGCCGCCGCATCCTTGCTCGCTCCGCGAACGTCGCCGTCGATCGCCCCGCCTCCTGACAGCATCCGGTGACTGACGCGCTCGGCGACGCCACTGCGGGGGAGCCGTCTGTCTTCCCTCGGGGATGCACGCGGCTCGCGTTCGTCTCGAGGGTGGCCGTCGAAGAGAACATTCGCGCTCTCCGCCGTGCGTCACTCCGAGCCGGCGTACTGATCGATCTCTCCTCGGAGGCCTGGGGGCACGGTCTACTGGATGCCGCTCGCGCGGTGAGCTCCTCGGGGTCAGCCACGTTCGCTGTATCGGATATGGCCGATGGAATCGCGCTGCGGGGCGCGGGTGTCGACGGTGAGATCGTCGTGTGGGATCTTCCGGTCACCGCCTCCCAGGGGGAGCTTTCTGCATTCGGGCTCTCCGCTGCCGCGTCCTCGCCGGAAGCGGTTGGTGTCGCCGTCCGCGCTGGCGCGCAAAGCGTGTGGCTCGACCTTGGCATCAAGCGCGTCACCGGCCCGAGCGAGCACCCTGAACTCGAGGCATTCGCTCGTGCGCTGTCGGCGGCGGGCCAGGGGAGTGTCACTCTCTGTGCCAGCGACGCACGGCTGCTGCACAATGCGGCCAGCGTTCTCACCGCCGAGGGCACCGAAGTGCGTGGGCTCGTTTCTCCCGCAGGAGGAGATGTCGCGCCCGTCGGCGGCTACGCCGGCCTCGTGCGGATCGGCGCCGAGGCATTCGGCCTCAGCGAAGCCCTCACGCCCGCGCCCGCGAGCGTGAGGCCCGCCCTGAGCCTCAGAGCGCCGATTATCGCCCTCAAAAATGTCGACGCGGATGTCGGCGTCTCGTATGGCTACACCTACCGCACCAGCGAGCAGACAACTCTCGCCTTGGTGCCGATCGGCTACGGCGATGGGGTGGATCGTTCGCTCGGAAACCGCGCCCAGGTACTCCTGCGCGGGCAGCGTCTCACGATCGCGGGCAGAGTTGCTATGGATGCCACTGTGCTCGACGTCGGTGCTGGAGGTGCTGAGGTCGGCGACGTGGTCGAGTTCTTCGGTGACCCCGCCGGGGGTGCGCCTTCGGCGCAGGACTATGCCGAGTTGCTTGGCATCTCAAGCGCTGCAGTTGTCGCCGGCCTCACGGCGCGAGTGATGCGGAGGTGGAAATGACGAGCGAGGCAATTGTTGACCTCACGGCCTTCGGCAAGAACGTCAGGCACCTGCGCTCAGTTGTCGCACCCGCCGAACTCATGGTCGTTCTGAAGGCTGACGCCTACGGCCACGGCCTCGTGCCTATGGCTCGAGCAGCCGTCGAGGCAGGAGCCAAGCGCATCGGTGTGCTCGATGTCGATTCCGCCCTGGCCGTCCGCGAGGCTGGCGTCGGTACCGGCACCATGGTGATGGCCTGGCAGTACGGCCCCTCCCAGGACTTCACTGCGGCGGTGGCCGCGCAGGTCGACCTCGGGGTTTCCCAGCAGCATGAACTTTGGGCGATAGCGGATGCGGCGACGTCCGTGCCTGCCTCGGTGCACCTCAAGATCGACACCGGCCTGAACCGCAACGGCGCCGCTCCGCAGGACTGGCCCGCACTCGTATCCTTGGCGCGCTCGCTTCGCGATGCAGGGCGCATTCGGATCATCGGCGTGTGGTCGCACATCGCGGAAGCATCAGAGGACGAGGACACCGAGTCCATGCGGCGCTTCGAGCGAGCGATCGACGTCGCAGACGAGCTCGGGGTCGCGTTCGAGGTGCGCCACCTCGCCGCCAGCTCCGCTGGACTCCGGCGCTCCGACATTAGGTACGACATGGTGCGGATGGGCGGGCACTGCTGGGGCATTCCCTCCTTCGACGGAGTCACACCGTCCGAGATCGGCATCATCCCGGTCATGACCCTGACATCCGAAATCGCGAGCACATTCACGGAGCGCGGCGAGCGCATGGCGGTGCTGGCGCTGGGCCACGCGCAGGGCATCCCGGCGAAGGCGGCAGGCAGGGTCGCCACGACGATCGCGGGACGCCACGCGCCGGTGCGGCATGTCGGAACCGACTTCATGCTCGTGACCGTGGATGAGACGGTGCGCGTCGGCGACACCGCCACACTGTTCGGCACTGGTGCGGGCGGAGAGCAGACGGTGCGGGAGTGGGGAGACCTCACGGACACGCTGGGCGACGAGATCGTCACTCGCATTGCCCGAGGCGTGCCACGACGGTACGTGGGCAGCGCCTCGGGGAAATGACGTGCGGAGCTATGCCTTGGTGCCTTCGAGCAGGCGACTCGACTCGTCGAGCCACTCTGTAGCAACAGCCTCGAGCTTCTCCTGGTGACGGCGCCCGTGGTGGGCGCAGAACAGAAGTTCGCTGTCACCGATTGCGACTCGGATGTAGGCCTGGGCCCCGCAGCTATCGCAACGGTCGGCAGCGGTCAACTGGTAGGAGTCTCGCTCCGTCGTCTCTGCTGAGATCTGAGACATGGGTTCCTCCTCCGTCTTTGACTTACGACGAAGTAATCGCCGTAGGTCAATACAAGCACGCGAAGGCTGAATGGCGGGCATCCGTCCGCCGTATTTCGCTCACCGCGTAGCCGTGCGAGGAGCGGGTGTCGATACCGGCCCGCTTGCTCGGCGCTGGATAGGCTTGACGACGGCGCACCCCGAGCCATTCCTGGTCGCTGTGCGCTCATGCTTTCCCAGCTGAAGGAGTCCACTTCTTGTCGAGTTCCGACTATTCCGCCCGCCATCTCTCGGTGCTCGAGGGCTTGGAGGCCGTGCGCAAGCGGCCCGGCATGTACATCGGTTCGACGGATTCCCGCGGGCTCATGCATTGCCTGTGGGAGATCATCGACAACTCTGTCGATGAGGCCCTCGCCGGCCACGGGGACTCGATCGATATCGTCCTGCACGGCGATGGCAGCGTCGAGGTCCGGGACCGCGCCCGGGGAATCCCGGTTGACGCGGAACCGAAGACCGGCCTCTCAGGTGTGGAGGTCGTCTTCACGAAGCTGCACGCTGGCGGCAAGTTCGGAAGTGGCTCGTACGCATCCTCTGGTGGCCTCCACGGCGTGGGCGCATCCGTCGTCAATGCCTTGTCGGAGCGACTCGACGTCGAGGTGGATCGCGGAGGCAAGACCTGGGCGATGTCCTTCCATCGCGGCGAACCCGGCATCTTCAAGGACAACGGCGAGCCCCGTCCGGATGCATCCTTCACACCGTTCGAGAAGGGGAGCGAACTCAGGGTCATCGGCAAGGTCGCCAAGGGTGTCACGGGCACCCGGGTCCGCTACTGGGCTGACCCGCAGATCTTCACACGCGGAGCGACGTTCCAGACCGACGAGCTCATGGCGCGAGCACGGCAGACGGCATTCCTGGTGGACGGGCTTACGCTCACCGTCACCGACCGGCGCGGAAGCGAAGAGCTCAGCGACTCGTTCCGCTTCGACGGCGGCATCTCAGAGTTCGTCGACTACCTCGCGCCTGACACTGCGCTGACGTCAACCTGGCGTATGACCGGCACCGGCACGTTCACCGAGACGGTGCCTGTGCTCGACGACAAGGGTCACATGGTCGCGACGGAGCTCGAGCGCAGCTGCGAGGTCGACGTCGCGCTGCGCTGGGGCACCGGCTACGACACCGTCTTCCGCAGCTTTGTGAACATCATTGCAACACCCAAGGGTGGCACGCACCAGTCCGGTTTCGAACAGGGAATGATGAAGTTCCTGCGCGCGCAGGTCGAGCAGAATGCGCGCCGCTTGAAGGTCGGCAACGACAAGCTCGAGAAGGACGACATCCTCGCCGGCCTCACGGCCGTGCTGACGGTTCGCCTGCCCGAGCCCCAGTTTGAAGGCCAGACGAAGGAGATCCTCGGCACGCCCGCGGTGCGCTCGATCGTCGCAAGCGTCATCGCGAGGGAGATGAAGGAACGCTTCGCTTCCACCAAGCGCGATGACAAAGCGCAGAGCGCCCTCGTCCTGGAGAAGATCGTCGCCGAGATGAAGTCTCGGGTCTCTGCCCGCGCGCACAAGGAGACCCAGCGGCGTAAGAACGCCCTCGAGAACTCGACGCTTCCCGCCAAGCTCGTCGATTGCCGCAGCAATGACGTGGCGAACAGCGAGCTCTTCATCGTCGAGGGCGACTCCGCCCTCGGTACCGCAAAGCTGGCCCGTGACAGCGAGTACCAAGCCCTTCTCCCCATCAGGGGAAAGATCCTGAACGTGCAGAAAGCGTCAGTGTCCGACATGCTCTCGAATGCCGAGTGCGCGTCGATCATCCAGGTCATCGGAGCGGGCTCCGGCCGCAGTTTTGACCTCTCGTCCGCCCGCTACGGCAAGGTCATCATCATGAGCGACGCGGATGTCGACGGTGCTCACATCCGCACCCTCCTGCTGACGCTCTTCTTTCGGTACATGCCCGAGATGATCCGCGATGGGCGCATCTACGCGGCAGTGCCGCCCCTGCATCGCGTGGTCGTGATGAATCCGGGCTCCAAGCCGAATGAGACGATCTACACGTACTCTGAAGCGGAACTCCAGGGCGTGCTCAAGCAGCTGAAGAAGTCTGGCAAGCGCTACCAGGATCCGATCCAGCGGTACAAGGGCCTCGGCGAGATGGATGCCGACCAGCTGGCGACGACGACGATGGACAGGGCACAGCGCACGCTTCGCCGCGTTAACATCGCAGATGCTGCCGGCGCCGAGAAGGTCTTTGAACTGCTCATGGGCAACGATGTCGCCCCGCGCAAGGAGTTCATTATCGAGGGATCACAGGCGCTCAGCCGCGACCGCATCGACGTCTGAGTGGATTCGGGTGCCCGCGGTGCACGGGTCACGCCATCACCTCGGACGGCCTCAGTGCCCGAGCGCGAAGCCTATCGACGCGACGACGGTGTCAAGCGGCATACCTGAGGCGTCGCGGCGAGCACCGGCGTCTGGCAGGGCGCGCGCAGCTCCGTCGGACGACACGGCGTGCGCCGGCGCGGGACCGGCCCAGGCAAGCGTCAAGCTGTCTTCACCCTTGAGGAAGGAGTGCGCCCGCACGCCGCCCGTGCCGCGACCCTTCGCCGGGAACTCACTCAGGCGAGACACCTTGGCTCGTCCGGGGTCTGTGCCCGGGATCGTGGCCGCAGAGCCGGAGACCGTCGCGACGATCGTCGCATCGGGGTCTGTCACGACTGCGAAACTGATCACGGAAGCACCCGGTGAAACCCGGATGCCCGCCATGCCGCCCGCTGAACGTCCCTGCGGGCGCACGGCCGCGGCGGAGAAGCGCAGCAGCTGCGCGTCCGACGTGATGAAGACGAGTTCGGCATCGTCTGGAGCGAGCCCAGCGCCGACGACCTCATCGCCCTCCTTGAGCGAAATCGCTTCGAACTCGGGCTTGTTGGGCACGTCGCCGGGCGTGACGCGCTTGACGATGCCGGCTCTGGTGCCCAAGGCGAGGGGAATCTCGCTCTCGAAGGGGACGAGGGCCAGGACGCGTTCCTTGCGGTCGAGGCCCATGTACTCGGCGATCTTGCGCCCTGCAGCCAACTGGACCGAGTTTCCGGGAACGACCGGAAGGTCGACAGGGGAGAGGCGCACGATCCTGCCCAGGTTGGTCACTGCCCCAATCTCGCTACGACTCGTGGTCAAGACCTGGGAGAGGATCGCGTCATGCTTGCTCCTGCGCGCCGCCGCCGAAATCGGCTCGACGGGACCTTCGGGGTAGTCGACCCGCACGAGGCGACCTGTCGTGGAGAGCAGCACCCGGCAGGGAACATCCGCGATCTCAAGCACGGGCGCCGTCTTGGAGCGCCCGGATGTCGCAAGGCTCGGGGCCGCCTCAGTCAGCATCGTCCGACGTGGCGTGCCGAAGCGCTCGGCGACCTCCTCCAGTTCGCTCGAGACGAGGGCGCGGAGGAGCGCGGGGTCGGCGAGCAGCCGCTCGAGCTCTGCGATCTCCGCCTTCAGCGAGTCCCGCTCCGCCTCAAGCTCAATGCGAGAGAACTTGGTGAGACGACGCAGGCGCAACTCGAGGATGTACTCCGCCTGCACTTCGCTGAGGTCGAAGACATCGCGAAGGCGGCCGCGCGCCTGCTCGGAGTCGTCGGAGGTGCGGATCACCTGGATGACCTCGTCGATGTCGAGGATCGCGATCAGCAGTCCCTCGACGAGGTGTAGGCGCTCGCGCCGACGGTCGAGTCGATAGCGGCTGCGGCGGGTCGTGACGCTCATGCGGTGGTCGAGGTACACCTGCAGGAGCTGTTTGAGGCCGAGGGTCTGCGGTCCACCGTCGACGAGGGCGACGTTGTTGATGTTGAACTGTTCTTCGAGAGGCGTGAACTTGTAGAGCTGCTCGAGCACGGCCTGCGGGTTGAATCCTGTCTTGATGCCGATGACGAGTCGCAGGCCACGCTTGCGGTCGGTCAGGTCAGCGACATCCGAGATCCCGCTGAGCTTCTTGGAGCTCACGCCGTCCTTGATCTTCTCGATGACCTTCTCGGTGCCGACCATGTACGGCAGCTCCGACACGACGAGGCCCATCTTGCGGGCCGTGACCGGCTCTATCGAGACGCGAGCCCGCGTCTTGAAGCTGCCGCGACCCGTGGCGTATGCGTCCCGGACGCCGCTGAGCCCCATGATGGTGCCACCGCTCGGCAGGTCGGGCCCCGGCACATACGCCATCAGTTCCTCGAGGGTGGCGTCCGGGTGCTCGAGCAAGTGCCGTGCGGCGCCGACCACCTCGATGAGGTTGTGGGGTGCCATGTTGGTCGCCATGCCCACCGCGATGCCCGTGGCCCCATTGACGAGCAGGTTGGGGAACGCGGAGGGAAGCACCTCGGGCTGCAGCAACTGGTTGTCGTAGTTGGGCACGAAGTCGACGACGTCTTCGTCGAGGTCGGCTGTGAGGGCGAGCGCTGCCGCCGTCAGGCGTGCTTCCGTGTATCGCGGGGCGGCGGGGCCGTCGTCGAGAGAGCCGAAGTTGCCGTGACCATCGATCAGCGGGACCCGCATGATGAACGGCTGGTTCAGCCGCACCATCGCGTCGTAGATGGAGGCGTCGCCGTGCGGGTGCAGCTTGCCCATGACATCGCCGACAACGCGCGCGGACTTCACATGTCCACGATCAGGCCGCAGGCCCATCTCGGTCATCTGGAACAGGATGCGGCGCTGCACCGGCTTGAGCCCATCCCGCGCATCGGGAAGAGCTCGGGAATAGATGACGGAGTAGGCGTATTCGAGGAACGAGCCCTCCATCTCTGTTGCGAGATCGATGTCGTCAATACGCTCGTCAGCGGCGCTGTGTGCGGGAGTAGTCATAGTATGGCTGCCATGCTACCGGCGCCGTTCTCCCACCGGTTTAGCCTCGCCGACGTGTTGCCGTCCATGCTCGGAGCCGTTCGTAGTGAGCCGAATGGGCTCGGGCTTCCTCCCGTTACCAAAGCGATCCTCCTCGTCATCGACGGGCTCGGTTCGCACATGCTGGCGTCGCGAGCGGGGCATGCGAGGACACTGGCGAGCGCCCCTTCCTTCAAGCTCCAGTCGGGCTTCCCGACAACGACGGCAGCGGCGCTCACGACGCTGACGACCGGGGCGCACCCCGGTGCCCATGGCATTGTCGGGTACTCCGTTCGCCACCCTGGCACGGGCGTCGTGCTGAACCAGCTGAATGGCTGGGGCGGGGCGCTTGATCCGGCCAGCTGGCAACGGTGTAGGACGCAGTTCGAGATCGCTCGCGATCACGGTCTTGCGTCGGTCGCTGTCGGCGCTGCCCGCTACGAGGACTCCGGCTTCACGCGAGCGATCCTTCGTGGCGCCGACTACGCTGTGGCCCCCGAGCTCTCAGAGCGCCTGCACGTGGCGCGAGCGCAGCTGGATGCCGCGGGCGGGGGGCTGGCGTATGTCTACGTGCCCGAGCTCGACCAGGTCGCACACCGCTACGGCTGGGAGTCCGATCGCTGGCTCGCGGCGCTCGAAGAACTCGACGCCGCGGTCCGCGGCTTCGTGTCGTCGCCACGCCACGGAGAGGGCATCCTCGTCACGGCGGATCACGGGATGGTCGACGTCCCGCCATCCGGCCACGTGATGTTCGACGCGATCGACGGCCTACTCGACGGTGTCGCCGCTGTCGCGGGGGAGCCGCGATGCCTGCAACTGCACCTGGAGCCGAGTCTCTCGCCGGCTGAACGAGCCGAGCTCGTCCGCCGCTGGGAGGCATCCGAGTCCCACCGCTCATGGGTCGTGACCCGCGAGGATGCGATCGGCGCGGGGTGGTTCGGCACAGTCGTCGATGACGAGGTGGTCCCGCGCCTGGGTGACGTGTTCGTCGCCGCCCGCAAGAGGATCGCCTACTACGACAGTCGCAGTGCCTCGCAGTCAGCCCTCCTGATGGTCGGGCAGCACGGCTCGCTGGGACCCGAGGAGACCACGGTGCCCCTCATTCGATTCGGTGCGTTCGCCTGACGCGGTTCGCGTCAGTCGTCGTCGGCCTTCGCCCCGAAGACGATGTCGTCCCAGCTCGGCATCGAGACGCGCCCACGGCGCTGCGACTTCGGCTGCGCCGGCTCGTTCTTCGCGGGAGCACGCGGCTGATCGTTCTGCGAGTTCGAGAAGAGTTGCGGATGCGTTGCGCCGTTTGACGCCTCCGAGCTTGGGCGCTCCCCATCGTCGTTGAAGTCGTCGAGCGGGATGTCGATGACGCGGATGCTGCCGGTAGACGGGTGGGCGAACCGAGGCTCCTCGGCCTCGATGCCCGGTGAGGATTCCCGCTCGCCGCGACGGCGGCGAAGGGCCTCGAGCAGGTCGGCGGTGTTCCCACTGTCGCTCTGCGGCTCGTCGGTGTTGATTGCAGAGGGAGAGACCGACTGAGCTCCGCGTCCGAATGGAATCGCGTCTGCGTAGGGTGCGGTGTCCCGTGCTTCGAGGTCCGCTGCTGTGAAGGCCCCGCTGTCGAAGCGGGTCGTGTCTGGCGAACGATCCACAGGCACAGCACGGAGGCGCGGAATCAGAGTGCCGGCGACCTCACCCTGCTGGCTTAAGCGCGTCGCCTCGCTGTTGAGCGGGGCCAGGGTGGTCTTCTTCGGGTCGAACTGCCACCGGGCGTCGTGCTCGACTTCATCGGATTGGAACGTGAGCTTGACGATCCATCCCGTGTCGGGGTCCTTCCAACTCGCCCACTCGATGTCCGTGGCCCCGATCTCCTCGAGCCGCTCTTCCATGACCGCGCCGAAGTTCGCCCCGGCGAGGGGGCCGGTGTCGCTCGCAGTGCTGACCGGCACCGCCATCGCCGCCGTGACGACGAACTGTCGCTCGGCGAGGACCGGACCCTCGAACTTCTCGACGTACTCGAGGGGCGCACCGGTCATCTCGGCGACTTCCCGCGCCGACATGCCCGCTCGAATATGGGACTGGATGTCGCGCGGGGCGATCCGCCGCTCCCCGAGCGGGGTGGCTGCCTTGCGGCGCAACATCGAGTACGTCTCGTCGTCGATTTGGATCCGGTAGCGGGTGCCGTCATCGGCGCTCGCGAGGAGCGCATTGTTCTCGACTCCGATGACTCTCAGGTCATGCATGCTGATCGCCCTTCAGACTGTCGCGGGTTGCTCTATAGAGTCTCACGACGACCGCGGATAGCCGGGAATAGACCGGGCGCGCCGCGAGTTGGCATGGCATGGACCCGGGCTTCCGAGTTCGTTTGCTATTCAGATTCGAATAAGGCAAACTGTCGCCGCCGATTCAGACTGATCGGCAAGTACCAAGACTGGATGGGCATGGCAACCGACTACGACGCACCTCGTAAGACCGACGATGATTCTGAGAGCATCGAGGCACTGAAGGAGCGCGTGCCCGACAAGATGTCCGGTGTTGTCGACTCTGACGACGCTGACAATCCTGGCGGTTTCGAGCTTCCCGGAGCCGACCTTTCAGACATGGATCTCGATGTCGTCGTGCTTCCTCCGCAGGCCGACGAGTTCACCTGCATCAGTTGCTTCCTCGTGAAGCACCGCTCGCAGATCGATCACCAGGAGAAGCTCGGGGCGATCTGCCTCGAATGTGCTGCCTAACCGCGGCCGGCTACGCGCGTCTCGTGGCGTTGAGCGCCTCCTCCAACTGCCGCGGCTTCCGCGTGGAGACGAGCCAGTAGGGTGTCGGGTCCGCAGGGTCGAGCACCTCGATGCGCACCACCGGCGAAATGCCGCCCCTGATCGCGAGCCAGGCCCGCGCATCCAGGCGCACACCTCGTTCGGCGGTCGCTTCTTCGCCCTCGAATGAGGAGACCTCGCCGATGGCGTCACGCGGAAGGTGCGCGGGCCCCACGGTGAGGCCGTCGTCGGTCACGGTGATGCGTCGCGATGACACGACGAGCACTGCCGTGACTGCGGCATAGAGGAGCACCGCGACGACGATCCCGACTCGCGTGTCGATGGGCACGAAGACCAGGAGGGTGGCGGGCAGCAGCAGGATGAGGGCGAATAGCAGGGCGAAGGACGGCCATTGCCGCTCGTTGTAGCGGGACATACCCCTATTCGAGCAGACTTTTCACCGGCCCATCCTCACTGGACTACTCTCGTGTCGTGGTCGATACCGTCAGAGTCCCCATCGTGGGCACCTATACCCCGGCCTATGCGCATCCCGGCGATGCGGGCGCCGACCTCAGGGCGGCCGAGTCCCTTGTGCTGGCACCGGGTTCCCGCGCGACGGTCGGAACGGGCGTCTCGATAGCGCTTCCTTTCGGGTACGCGGCCTTCGTGGTCCCGCGCAGCGGCCTCGCCGCGCGACACGGAATTACCATCGTGAACAGCCCGGGCACGGTGGATGCCGGTTATCGTGGAGAACTGCGGGTCACCCTGCTGAATACGGATGCCGAAGAGCCATTCTCGATTGAGGTGGGCGACCGCATTGCCCAGTTGATCGTGATGCCGGTCACGAGAGCGGAGTTCGCAAGCGTGAAGGAACTCGATGAGACACAGCGGGGCACGGCGGGGTTTGGTTCTACCGGTCACCGCGACACAACAGAAGGAAGTATCGAGTGAGCGACACCACGCCAGGTTCTGAAGAGGAGCTCGCGCAGGCCAAGTCGGCGCCGGCTGACCGCGCGACTGCCGGGCCGCTGGACGACAGTGAGGCCAACGCCGTTCGCCCCTATGTCGACCTCGGCGGCATCAAGCTCCTGCCCCGTGAGGGCCTGCAGCTTCGTCTCGAGGTCGAGGAGGGAAGCAAGCGCGTCGTCGCCATCGGCCTCGACTACGCGGGCTCGAGCCTCCAGGTGCAGCCCTTCGCGGCGCCCCGGTCGACGGGACTCTGGCACGAGATCCGCCAGCAGATCGCCGAGCAGATCTCACGCCAGGGTGGTTCGACGAAGCTGACGACTGGTGTCTTCGGCCCTGAACTCCTCGCTGAGATTCCCGCTGCCGGCGCGGGGCAACCAGGCACGATGCGGCTCGCGCGTTTCATTGGCGTCGATGGTCCCCGGTGGTTCCTGCGCGGAGTCATTGCCGGAGAAGGCGTCGTCGATCCGGATGCCGCCGCCAAAATCGAGGATCTCTTCCGTAGCCTCGTGGTCGTGCGCGGCATCGCCCCCATGCCTCCCCGCGACCTCATCCCGCTGCAGATGCCGCGCACGGGAACCGCGACGGCGCCCGTCTCGCCCCAGGCCACCTAGTGATGTCGTATCCGCGCGAGGGTGGCGCGGGTGAGCGTGAAGCGCATCCCTCGCCTGAGAAGCCTTCGCAACCCGAATCCGGCGAGTCGATGGGCGAGCTATTCCGCGCGAGCTTCGGTGAAGCAGCCCGTCGTGCCGGTATCGGCGCGGTTGCACCCGGGGAGGTGCCGACGGCCACCTCGCTCCTTCGTGCCGTAGGGGGCATCCGGGGCCTAGTCGAAGCGATCCTGCCGGGACTCGGGTTTCTCGTCGTCTACACCGTCACGGGTGACCTGGTTCCCTCGGTGCTGGCTCCCTTGGCGGTGTCGCTCGTCTTCGTCGGCGTGCGTGCTATCACTCGCTCGGCCGTGACCCCTGCCCTCGCCGGGCTCGTGGGCATCGGCATCTCGGCGGCCCTCGCGCTGCTGACGGGCCGTGCTGAAGACAACTTCCTGCCCGGGCTCATCGTCAACGTCGTCTCCGCCGTCGTGCTACTCGTGTCATTGGCGCTCCGTTGGCCGCTCATAGGGGTGATCGTCGGGTTACTGAGCAACGAGCTCACGGAGTGGCGGGAGAACCGTGCAAAGCGGCGTGTGCTGACCGTGGCCACGTGGCTCTGGGTGGGACTCTTCGCGGGCCGACTCCTCGTGCAGGCACCGCTCTACATGACGGGGCAGGCCGATTTCCTCGCTGCTGCCAAGCTGATCATGGGCGTTCCCCTGTACGCGGCCATGCTCTGGGTGACGTGGCTGCTGGTGCGCTCGGTCTACGCATCCGATGTGAGCCAGGCCAGCGGTGGCGCCGCTCCGGAACCCGGCCGACCAGGCGGGGCCGATTAGCGCGCGTCGCTCTGAGGCCGAGCAGGTTGCGCATGGTATATTTATCTCGATATCAAGATAAATTCTTCGGAGTTCCAACCTCGCTCAGCGGTAAGCCGACTTAGGCTTGCCTTGCTGGTGGCGATCAGTTTTCGTCACGAGGATTGGCTACGAGAGTGCGGCGTATGCGGCACGCCGACAGAGCTCAGCAAGGGAGTCGACGCCATGTCGTCAGTAAACAGCTTTGGATCGCGGGACACACTCGCGGTCGGTTCGACCGAGTACGAGATCTTCCGGATCGACAAGGTCGCCGGGCACGAGAAGCTTCCGTTCAGCCTCAAGGTGCTGCTCGAGAACCTCCTTCGCACCGAGGACGGTGCGAACGTCACGAAGGAGCAGATCGAGGCACTCGGCTCGTGGGACCCCTCGGCCGAGCCCGACACCGAGATCCAGTTCACCCCGGCCCGTGTCGTCATGCAGGACTTCACTGGCGTTCCCTGCATCGTCGACCTCGCCACGATGCGCGAGGCCGTGACCGAACTCGGCGGTGACCCCAACAAGATCAACCCGCTATCGCCCGCCGAGCTCGTGATCGACCACTCGGTGATCGCGGACCTCTTCGGTAGCGAGAACGCCCTCGAGCGCAACGTTGAAATCGAGTACGAGCGCAACGGCGAGCGTTACCAGTTCCTCCGCTGGGGCCAGACGGCCTTCCAGGACTTCAAGGTCGTGCCCCCCGGCACCGGCATCGTGCACCAGGTCAACATCGAGCACCTCGCCAAGGTTATCTACGACCGCACCGTCGATGGCACCCTGCGCGCGTACCCCGACACCTGCGTCGGCACCGACTCGCACACGACGATGGTCAACGGCCTCGGCGTTCTCGGCTGGGGCGTCGGTGGCATCGAGGCAGAGGCGGCCATGCTCGGCCAGTCGGTGTCGATGCTCATCCCGCGTGTCGTCGGCTTCAAGCTGACGGGTGAGATTCCCGCGGGCGTGACGGCGACGGATGTCGTGCTCACCATCACCGACATACTTCGCAAGCACGGTGTCGTCGGCAAGTTCGTGGAGTTCTACGGAGCGGGCGTTGCATCGGTGCCGCTCGCGAACCGCGCGACGATCGGCAACATGAGCCCCGAGTTCGGTTCGACGGCCGCGATCTTCCCGATCGACGACGTCACGCTCGACTACCTCCGCCTCACGGGTCGCGACGAGCAGACGGTGTCGCTCGTGGAGTCGTACGCCAAGGAGCAGGGCCTCTGGCACAACGCTGCCGTGGAGCCGAACTTCTCGGAGTACCTCGAGCTCGACCTCAGCACCGTGGTGCCCTCGATCGCTGGCCCGAAGCGTCCGCAGGACCGCATCCTGCTGTCCGAGGCGAAGGAGCAGTTCAGCAAGGACATCCTGTCTTACGCGGCGCCCACGACGACTCACGACATGGCCGACCTGATGGCCAAGCACTCGTTCCCGGCATCCGACCCCGGCCCCGTGCCCGGCGAGGAGGACACCGACACGCGTGACGTGCACATCAACAGCGGCAGCGCTCAGGAGTGGTCGAAGCCCGTGCCCGTCACGACGCCTGAGGGCCAGGAGTACGTGCTCGACAACGGGGCAGTCACGCTCGCTGCGATCACGTCGTGCACCAACACTTCGAACCCCTCCGTCATGCTCGCCGCGGGCCTCCTCGCCAAGAAGGCGGTGGACCGGGGGCTGACTCGCAAGCCGTGGGTCAAGACGACGCTCGGCCCGGGCTCGAAGGTCGTGACCGACTACTACGAGAAGTCGGGGCTCGACAAGGCGCTTGAGGCTGTCGGGTTCTACACGGTCGGCTACGGCTGCACCATCTGCATCGGCAACTCCGGCCCGCTCATCGAAGAGGTTTCCGAGGCGATCAACTCGCACGACCTCGCCGTGACGGCGGTGCTCTCGGGCAACCGCAACTTCGAAGGCCGCATCAGCCCGGACGTCAAGATGAACTACCTTGCGTCGCCGCCCCTCGTCGTGGCCTACGCCCTGGCCGGTTCGATGAACTTCAACTTCGACACTGACCCGCTTGGCAGGGACCAGGACGGCAACGACGTGTTCCTCAAGGACATCTGGCCTTCGCCGGAGGAGGTCCAGGAGGTCATCGACACGTCGATCTCGCGCGAGCAGTTCATCAAGCAGTACGCAACGGTCTTCGACGGTGACGAGCGCTGGCAGAACCTGCCCACGCCGACGGGGCCGACCTTCGAGTGGGATGAGCAGTCCACCTACGTGCGCAAGCCTCCGTACTTCGAGGAGATGTCGATGGAGCTCACGCCCGTCTCGGACATCCGCGGCGCGCGCGTGATGGCGACGCTTGGTGACTCGGTCACGACCGACCACATCAGCCCCGCCGGCAACATCAAGCCGGGCACCCCGGCAGCCGAGTACCTCGAGGCCAACGGTGTGCAGCGTAAGGACTACAACTCCTACGGTTCGCGCCGTGGAAACCACGAGGTCATGATCCGCGGCACGTTCGCGAACATCCGCCTGAAGAACGAGCTCGTCGCGGCAGTCAACGATGGGCAGGTGGTCGAGGGTGGATACACGCGTGACTTCACCAAGGAGGGTGGCCCGCAGTCGTACATCTACGACGCGTGCATGAACTACCAGTCGCAGGGCACGCCGCTCGTCGTGTTCGGTGGCAAGGAGTACGGCTCCGGCTCCTCACGTGACTGGGCCGCGAAGGGCACGAGCCTGCTCGGCGTGAAGGCCGTCATCACCGAGAGCTTCGAGCGCATCCACCGCTCGAACCTCATCGGCATGGGCGTGGTTCCGCTCCAGTTCCCGCAGGGCGAGAGCTGGAAGTCGCTTGGCCTCGACGGCACCGAGACGGTCTCGATCATTGGCCTCGAGCAGCTCAACGAGGGCGTGACGCCGAAGACCGTCAAGGTCGTGTGTGAGCCGAGCGAGTTCTCGGCCGAGGGCAAGCAGACCGTGGAGTTCGACGCGACCGTACGCATCGACACCCCCGGCGAGGCGGACTACTACCGCAATGGGGGCATCCTGCAGTACGTCCTCAGGAGCCTCGTCTAAGCTCGCAACATGAGCCTTCTCGAGACCATTCACGGTCCTCGTGATCTCGACGGACTCTCTCCCGTCCAGCTCCAGCAGCTGGCGGGAGAGGTCCGTCGATTCCTTATCACCGAGGTATCGAAGACCGGGGGCCACCTGGGTCCGAACCTCGGAGTGGTAGAGCTGACCATCGCGCTCCACCGGGTGTTCCAGTCGCCGCGCGACCCGATCATCTTCGACACCGGACACCAGTCCTATGTCCACAAGCTCCTCACGGGGCGACAGGACTTCAGTATGCTCCGCCAGAAGGGCGGCCTCGCGGGCTACCCGCAGCGCTCCGAATCGGTGCACGACGTCGTCGAGAGCTCCCACGCCTCAAGCTCGCTGTCATGGGCTGACGGGGTCTCCCGCGCGTTCGAGATGTCTGGCCAGGATGACCGTCATGTGGCGGTCGTCGTCGGCGATGGCGCGCTTACGGGCGGCATGACGTGGGAAGCGCTGAACAATATCAGCGACGACAACACCCGCAACCTTGTCATCGTCGTCAACGACAACGGACGCTCCTACGCCCCGACGATCGGTGGCATGGCGCGCTTCCTGAACGACGTGCGCACCCGCCGTACCTACCGCAACCTGCATCTCGGCAGCCGTCAGCTGTTCAACCGACTCGGCTCGCCGGCTCGGGCCCTCTACCGCGGTGTCCGCGGCGGGCTCCACGGGTTCCTCAGCCGTTTCACCAACAACGAGGCGCTCTACTCGAACCTCGACATCAAGTACCTCGGGCCGATCGACGGCCATGACCTGCCCGCACTCGAGCAGGCGCTTCGCCAGGCGAAGCAATACGAGGCCCCCGTCATCGTGCACGTCATCACCCAAAAGGGGCGCGGATACGAACCCGCCCTCGCGGACGAGGCCGATCAGTTCCACGCGGTGGGGCAGATCGATGCGGAGACGGGTGAACCCGTCGGCGCCACCAATTCCCCGTCGTGGACATCGGTCTTCGCGGATGAAATCGTCGCGATCGCTGAGGAGAATCCTCGACTCGTCGGCATCACGGCGGCGATGCTTCGACCCGTCGGGCTCCACAAGATGGCTGCCCGATTCCCGGAGCGCGTGCTGGATGTGGGAATCGCCGAGCAACACGCCGTCACCTCGGCAGCTGGACTTGCCTTCGGTGGCTTGCATCCCGTCGTGGCCGTCTACGCGACCTTCATCAATCGCGCCTTCGACCAGGTCCTGATGGATGTCGCCCTGCACAAGGCAGGGGTGACGTTCGTGCTCGACCGTGCCGGCGTCACGGGCCCCGATGGTCCCAGCCATCACGGCATGTGGGATCTCGCAATCCTCCAGGTGGTGCCCGGTATCCATCTGAGTGCCCCGCGCGACGCCACCCGCCTGCGCGAACAGCTGCGTGAGGCCGTCGCAATCGAGGATGCCCCCACCGTGCTCCGCTTCTCGAAGGGAAGCGTGGGCGCGGAGGTCGAGGCCGTCAGGCGCACGGCCGATGGCGTTGACGTGCTCGCCGAAGCGGCGCAACAGGACGTACTCATCATGACGGTGGGTCCCATGGCCGACATCGGCCTCGACGTCGCAGCTCGGCTCAAGCAGCAGGGTATCGGCGCGACGGTCGTCGATCCACGCTGGGTCGTGCCGATCCCGCGCAGCATCATCGAGATGGCCGCCGCGCACCGAATCGTCATCTCGATCGAGGACGGCGTACGCGTTGGGGGAGTCGGCACCCGCTTGCGCCAGGACATGCGCGCTGCGGGCGTCGACACGGCGGTGACCGAACTCGGACTTCCCGATCAATTCCTCGACCACGCCACGCGCGCCGAGATCCTTGAACAGGTCGGGCTCACGCCTCAGCAGATCGCGCGTGACGTCGTCGCGCAAGTGCTGGGAAGCAAGATCCCAGTGGCTCGCCAAGAGTCCCGGCGGACGCAGGTCGACATCGACGCAGAAACGTGAACGATCGCCATTGAAGCGTGAACGACCGAGGGCCCGGAGCGGATGCTCCGGGCCCTCATCTGTCTGCCTCGCTCAGCGCGCTGAGTCGATTCCCCTGATAGCGGGGGAGTGGAAGGTGCCCCCGAAGACTCGCTCGGATGCTCCCACCCGGTCGAGGTAAGGCGTTGCACCACCCATCTGGAACGGCCAGCCGGCCCCGAGCAGCATGCAGAGGTCAATGTCCTCCGCCGCGGCCACGACACCGTCATCCAGCATTCGCTTGATCTCGTCGGCCAGACCGTCCTCGAGCCGGCGAAGGATTTCCTCGCGTGTCATGGGCGTAGAGCCGCCGGACACGATCTTGACTGCCTGCTTGTCGAAGCCCTTGATCTTGCCCTTGTTGTCGCGATCGAAGATGCGACCGTGCTCCGCCAGGCGGTGCAGGTTCCTGCTCTCGAAGAAGCGCTCAGGGAAGGCCGCGTGGTGAGTGTCGAGCACGTGGGCGCCGACCTTCAGTCCGACAAGCTCAAGCAGCTCGAACGGTGACATGGGCAGGCCGAGCGGGGCCGCCGCCGTGTTGACAACCTCGAAGGGGGTGCCCGTGTCCACCGCGTGCATCGCCTCGCCGAGAAGCTTCGCGAGCACGCGGTTCACAACGAATCCGGGCGTGTCTGCCGTAATCACTGCGGTCTTGTAGAGCTTCGCGGCGGTGACCATCGCCGTGCTCAGGGTCGCATCATCCGTGTGGGGAGTCTTTACGACCTCGATGAGCGGCATGACCGCAACCGGGTTGAAGAAGTGGAAGCCGACCACTCGCTCAGGGTGCGCCAGCTTGGCACCGATCTGCTCGACCGAGAGCGAGGAGGTGTTCGTCGCCAGGACCGCCGTATCGACGACGTGCTTCTCGATCTCTGCGAAGACATCCTGCTTCGCCTCGAGATTCTCGAAGATTGCCTCGATGACCCAGTCCGCGTCCGCGAAGTCCGCCTTGTTCGTCGTGCCCGTCACGAGAGCCTTCAGGCGGTTCGAGTCGTCGCGGCTCAGCTTGCCTTTCGACTCGAGCTTGTCGATCTCGCCGTGGATGTAGGCGAGTCCCTTGTCGATCTGCTCCTGCGAAATGTCGGTGATCACGACCGGCACCTTGAGTCGGCGTACGAAGAGAAGTGCGAACTGCTGGGCCATGAGGCCCGCACCGATCACGCCGATCTTCGTGACGGGCTTGGCGAGCGACTTGTCAGGAGCGCCCGCCGGGCGCTTGCCTCGCTTTTGCACGAGGTTGAAGGAGTAGATGCTCGCGGCGAACTGGTCGCCAGCAATGAGCTCAGCGAGCTTCTCGTCCTCAGCAGCGAACCCGGTCGCACGGTCGGTGTTCTTCGCCGCCTTGAGCAGTTCGAGTGCCGCGTAGGGCGACTTCGCAACCTTGCCGATGCGGCTCTCGAGCATCTTCTGCGCGATGCCGATCGCGACATCCCACTTGACGGCGCGTTCAATCTTGCCTGGTTCATTGGAACGCTTGACCTTCACGGCACCCGAGATGACGGCATCCGCCCACCGGATCGACTCCTCGAGGAAGTTCGCGGGGTCGAAGATGACGTCGGCGATTCCCATGTCGAAGGCCTGCTGCGGCTTGAGCATGGTGTTGTTCTTCAGGGGGTTCTCGATCACGACCTTGAGGGCGTTCTCGATGCCGATCAGGTTGGGGAGGAGCCAGGCCCCGCCCCATCCGGGGATGATCCCCAGGAACACCTCGGGCAGCGCGATTCCGGCACCCGAACGGTCCACCGTGCGGTAGTCGGCATGGAGGGCGACCTCGAGGCCGCCGCCCAGTGCGAGGCCGTTGATGAAGGCAAACGACGGGACACCCATGCCGTGGAGCTTGCCGAGCGCCTGGTGCCCGAGCTGGGCGAGCTGCTTGGCCGCCTCGCGACTGGGGATCTCGCTCACCTTGCTGAGGTCGGCCCCCGCTGCGAGGATGTACTGCTTACCGGTGATCGCGACCCCGGCGATCTCCCCACGAGAGGCCCTCCCGCGCAGGCCGTCCAGGACCCCGTCGAGCTCCAGGAGTCCGCGCGGGCCGAAGGTGTTGGGCCGGGTGTGGTCCTTGCCGTTGTCCAGCGTGACGAGCGCGAGAACGCGGCCACCGGAAATCGGTACTTCAGTCACATAGGAGTGAGTGACGACCTCGTCTGCGGAGAGTTCCGTGAGTTCATCGAACTGTGATGCCATTACTTCTTCCTCCCAGTAAAGTGCGGGTTCTCCCAGATGACCGATCCGCCCTGTCCGAGGCCGACGCACATCGCGGTCAGGCCGTAGCGCACCTCCGGGTGCTCCTCGAACTGGCGGGCGAGCTGGATCATGAGTCGCACGCCGGACGACGCGAGAGGATGCCCGACGGCGATAGCTCCGCCCCACTTGTTCACCCGCGGGTCGTCGTCGGCGATGCCGTAGTGGTCGAGGAGGGAGAGCACCTGCACGGCGAATGCCTCATTAAGCTCGAAGAGCCCGATGTCGTCGATTGTGAGCCCGGCCTTCTTGAGGGCCTTCTCTGTGGACGGGATGGGACCGATGCCCATGATCTCGGGCTCGACGCCGGCGAAGGCGTAGCTCACGAGCCGCATCTTGGGCGTGAGGCCGAGCTCCTTGGCCGCGCGAGCGCTGGCCATCAGGCTGACGGTTGCTCCGTCATTCAGGCCAGAGGAGTTACCTGCCGTGACACGCCCATGGGGGCGGAAGGGCGTCTTCAGGTTCGCGAGCCCCTCCATCGTCGTCTCGGGGCGCGGCGCCTCGTCGCGGGATGCGAGGCCCCAGCCTTCGGCCGTCTTGACGGCAATGGGGACGAGGTCCGGGTCGATCTTGCCCGCCGCAACCGCGGCGGCGAACTTCTGCTGGCTGCCGAGCGCGAAGCGGTCGGCGCGTTCCTTCGTGATCTCAGGGAAGCGGTCGTGGATCTTCTCCGCCGTGTTGCCCATGTTGAGCGCCTCGGCGTTCACGAGCTTCTCCGCGACGAAGCGCGGGTTGGGGTCGACGCCCGAGCCCATTGGGTGGTGCCCCATGTGCTCGACACCGCCCGCGATCGCGAGGTCGTAGGCACCGAAGGCGATTCCGCCGGCCACGGTCGTGACGGAGGTCATGGCGCCCGCGCACATACGGTCGATTGCGTATCCGGGCACCGTCTGGGGGAGACCCGCGAGGATCGCGGTGCTGCGACCCAATGTCAGTCCCTGGTCGCCGGTCTGGGTGGTGGCAGCGATCGCCACCTCATCGATACGGTCCTTCGGCACCGCGGGGTTTCGCTCGAGGAGAGCGATCATCGCCTTCACGACGAGATCATCCGCGCGGGTGTTCCAGTACATACCCTTTTCGCCGGCTCGTCCGAACGGGGTCCTCACCCCGTCGATGAACACGACATCCTGCATTTCGGCCACAACGCCTCCTTGATTTCAGATCTGCGTCGATCCTAGGCGCGGCGATTTTTGGCCCTGAATCGTTTGCACCTTCCTACGAAGCGGCGTTGTCGCGCTCCGAGGCAGACTGTGTAGCCTCTACAAAGGCTTCGTGGATGATCTGTACAGTAGCTTCAATCTGCCACTGCCTGGCGCCATGGGAAGCGAGGGCATCAGCGAGACTTTCTGCACTCAGCGGCTCGGGAGGCGACCACGAGACGCGCCGGAGCGTGTCGGGGGTCAGGAGGTTCTCTACTGGGAGCTGCAGCTCCTCCGCTAGCTCGACGATGCGGGGCCGCACGATCTTGAGCCGCTCATCAGCATCGGGGTTGCGATCCGCCCATGCCTTTGGGGGCGGGACGGCGTCTCCCCCGGGCACCCGCAGTGTCGGCAGTTCCGTGCTCGCGAGGCCCGTCTCGATCGCCGCCCACCAGCGGGACAGCTCAGTTCGGCTGGCTCGACCCACGAACTCCTTGAGGCCGGCGAGTTCCTTTTTGCTGGAAGGGAGCGCCTTGGCGGCGGCGACGAGGCTCGCGTCGGGGACGAGCCTGCCCGGGGCGGTGTCGATCTCGCGAGCGTAGGCATCCCGCGCTTCCCACAGTGCCTTCGCGACAGCGAGGTTGCGGCCGCCCCGGACCGAGTGCACGCCGGAAAGGCGACGCCACCCCTCACCACGTGAACTCGGGCGGGCAGGACGCGTGAGCACGTCAGCGAACTCCTGCGCCGCGATCTCGGTCTTGCCTTGTTCCTCCAGGAGCTTGGCGACAGCTTCGCGGAGGTCTGGGAGAAGCTCGACATCGAGGGCTGCGTAGAGCAGCCAGGACTCGGGGAGGGGCCTCGTCGACCAGTCCGCCGCCGAGTGCTCCTTCGCAAGGTGGATCCCGAGGAGCGACTCGACCACGGTGCCGAGACCGACTCTCGGGAGCCCGGCGAGACGTGCGCCTAGTTCCGTGTCGAAGATCCGTTGGGGGACGAGCCCGACCTCCTTCAGGCAGTCGAGATCCTGGCTCGCGGCATGGAACACCCACTCGACTTGCTGGATTGCCTCGTTCAGCTCCGTCATGGCACCGATCGCCGGCGGGTCGAAGAGGAAGGTGCCCGCATCACGGCGGAAGATCTGGATGAGATACGCGCGTTGGGAATAGCGATATCCGGATGCGCGTTCGGCGTCGACCGCGACCGGCCCCTCTCCCGCGGCAATCAGTGCGACCGCCTCGAGATACTCGTCGCGCGTGTCGATGACCGTGTGGGCCTTCGGTTCAGCCGCCTCGGGGGTGGCATCCGTCATTGTGGTTCTCCCGTCATGCATCCCGCGCCGCCCGGCGCGCTGAAAGAGACGCGACACCTTCGGCCGGCGGCAAGCCGGCGAGCATGCACAGCAATTCGCCCCAGCCTTCGACGTGAGCTGAGACATCGGAATCCTCGGGCGTCCACGACGCACGCAGTTCGATCTGGGCGCCATCGCCCTGGTCCGCGAGCTCGCCGTAGCCGGTGGAGAGAATCTTGGTCGCTGTGCCGGACGGCTTCGAATATCGCGCGTCGCGAGCGTCGAGCGCATCGATGAGCCACGACCACGCGACATCCGCCAAGAACGGGTCGACACCGATGTCGGTTTCGAGCGGTGCCTGCACAAAGCAGACGACGCGGAAGACCCCGCCCCACGCCTCGGGAGCCTCCGGGTCGTGCAGGAGAACGAAGCGCCCGGTGCCCAGTTCGGAATCCTCGTCGTGCCGTGCGGGGGTCACATCAGCCGACAGGGCGAGCGAGTACGGAGAGAGCGATGAGGGGGAGGGGATGTCGTTGACGCTGAGCTCTGATCGAAAGCTCGCCCGCCGAATTGAGTCCACGGCATCGCGGAAAGGAGCCGGGATGGGACCCGCTTCGTTGTTCGGCACAAGTGAAGACTAAAGTTCAAGCGTGTACCTTGCACGCAGGCACGCCGCTCCCGCTCGCCCCTGGTGGTTCGCGGTCGGCCTGCTGTCGGCCATCGGCCTCACCGCCGCCGCCGTGTTCGTGGGTGTGGCCTCCTTCGTCGCTCGCCTCGTCGTCACGCCACCCCGCCGGGCCATTGAGGATATGAGGATCCTCGACCATGACGTCGATCGCGGAACCATCACCCTGACACGAACAGTCGACTCCGTCATTGAAGGCCGATACGGACTCTGGTTTGATCGGGACTCCGGCTACGCGAAGGTCGGAGACGTGATGAGACTGGGCGCGAACAGCGTTGTTCGAGAGCTCCATGCTGTCGAGGAGGGCACGCCGCGCCGCGGGGCCAGGTGCCGCTTGTCCGGCTGGTACTACCGCGATCCGAGCGAGCTCGGCGTCCCTTTCGACGAGGTCGATATCTCGACGACGATCGGCGCCGCCCCCGCGTGGCGTGTTCCCGCACACGACGACCTCGGCAGGTGGGTGATCCAGGTCCATGGCCGAGCGGTCGACCGTCGCGAGGTCATTCGCGCTGTGCCGGTATTCCGCGACGCCGGCTTTACCTCGCTCCTCGTCTCCTATCGCAACGACGGACTTGCGCCAGGCAGCGACGACGGACTCTATGCCCTCGGCGACATTGAGTGGCTCGACGTCGAGGCGGCAATCCGCTTCGCCGTCGACAACGGCGCCAAGCAGATCATCCTCATGGGCTGGTCGATGGGCGGCGCAACCGTGCTGCAGGCTGTCTCGCGCTCACGACTCGCGCACTTTGTCACCGGAATCGTGCTCGAATCGCCAGTCGTCGACTGGGTAACCGCCCTCGACCACCAAGCGGGTACCCGACACATCCCCCGCGTCATCACGGCAACCGTCTACCGTCTACTGACTCGCCCCTGGGGCCGGGTGATGACCGGGCAGGCCGCGCCCATCGACCTGCGTCGACTCGACTTCGTGACGCGTGCGATGGAGCTCCGACTTCCCATGCTCATCCTGCACAGCGACGATGACAGGTTCGTGCCTAACTCGGCATCACGGGCGCTGGCCCACGCACGGCCCGACATCGTCACGTTCCCCGAGATCACCGGCGCAGGGCACACGCGCGTGTGGAACGTGGACCCCGAGCGATGGACGCGCATGATCCGCGAGTGGCTCGATGCCCGGGTCAGCGAGCCGTCTTCTCGCGAACCTGGCGCTTGATCCGGGCGAGCATGCCGGTCATGCCGTGCAGTCGAAGCGGGCTGATCGCCTTCGACAGGCCGATCGTCTGAGGAAAGTCGCTGGGAACGCCGAGTACCTCGTCGACCGTCAGCCCTTCGAGGCCCTGCGTCAGGATGGATGCGAAACCGCGGGTCGTCGGGGATTCCCTCGGCGCAGTGATGAAGAGATGCACCACGGCGGAATCGTCTACCTCGACGAAGAGGTAGACGGGAGCCTGACATTCCTCCACGCGTTCGAGGAGGTCCGGATGCTCGGAGTAGCGGGTGGGCAGCTCTGGAAGCTCGTTGGCGAACTCGAGCAGAAGAGTCAGCCTCTCCTTCTCTCCGACGTCGAGGAACTCGTCGCGGATGTCGGAGAGTGCCTCGGGAAGCGCGTGTTCAGTCACGCATTCGAGTATCGCATTTAGCACATCGGTCAACGCTGGGGAGCGTCACCAGGCTCCTCGCCGATGACGATGGGCACCCGCACCGCAGATCCCCATTCCGTCCAGGAACCGTCGTAGTTGCGCACGTTCTCGATGCCAAGGAGGAAGGCGAGTACGAACCAGGTGTGGCTCGAACGTTCTCCGATGCGGCAGTAGGCGATGACGTCGTCGTCCTTCGAGATGTTTGCCTCGTCGAAGTAGAGGCGCTCGAGCTCGTCGCGCGAGCGGAATGTGCCGTCCTCTGCCGCTGCCTTTCCCCATGGGATGCTGACGGCTGTCGGGATGTGCCCGGCGCGCAGCGACGACTCCTCCGGGTATGCGGGCGCGGTCGTGCGCTGACCCGAGTACTCCTCCGGCGAGCGTACGTCGATGAGGGGCTTGCCGAGGTGGGCGATGACATCGTCACGATAGGCGCGGATCGCAGAGTCGTCACGCTCGACCACTGGGTAGTCGGTGGGCTCGGGCATGGGCACGTCGGTCGTGTATTCGCGCCCCTCCGCTTCCCACTTGGCGCGTCCGCCGTCGAGGAGGCGCACATCCTCGTGGCCGAAGAGCGTGAAGACCCAGAGGGCATACGCAGCCCACCAGTTGCTCTTGTCGCCGTAGATCACGACGGTGGAATCCCGCGAGATGCCTTTCTCTGACATCAGACGGGCGAACTCCTCGCCGTCTATGTAGTCGCGCTGAACGGGGTCGTTGAGTTCGGTGTGCCAGTCGATCTTGACTGCGCCGGGGATGTGGCCAGTCTCGTAGAGCAGCACGTCTTCGTCTGATTCGACGACGACGAGGCCCGGCTGGCCGAGGTTGTGGGCGAGCCATTCAGTGCTCACAAGGCGCTCAGGATGGGCGTACTCGGCGAACTTCGGATTCTCGTCTCGTGCGACGGTCATGGTGCCTCCGTGGTGCGTCTCTGCGGCATCCTGCCAGCGATGCGCGGGTTAACATGGGAATCTCCCCTTGAAGACTGTATGCGCTCGGCGTGCCGCATTGCAGCAGAGCGTAAGACTTCGACACGGGCTACTTCGCCACCGATAGACAGGCTCATTCCTCTTGACCGTTGACCAGCCCTCTCCCGCCACGACTGCTCCCTCAAGCCTGCTGCAGCGGGATGACAGACTCTCGGGCAAGGAGATGGTGGAGCACCTGGTGCCGCCTCGCCAGTTCATGCAAGCTTCGCTCGACAATTACCGTCCAGACCCCGACTTCCCCTCCCAGGCCGACGCGGTCGCGGCAGTGCGCGACTTTGCCTCGGGTGCTGCCCCGAAGCGCGGTGGGCTCTTCTCGCGCAAGAAGAGCGACGATTCGCGCCCCGGTATCTACCTCGACGGTGGCTTCGGCGTTGGCAAGACTCATCTCCTCGCCTCACTGTGGCACCGCGCACGCGGCCGCAAGTACTTTGGCACCTTCATCGAGTACACCGCCCTCGTGGGCGCGCTCGGCTATTCCGACACGGTCAAGGCGCTGAAGGGCGCGTCGCTGATCTGCATTGATGAGTTCGAACTGGATGACCCGGGCGACACGCGGCTGATGGCGCGCCTCCTCGGGGAACTCGTCGCGTCGGGCACGCGCATCGCCGCGACATCCAACACCCCTCCGAACGCGCTGGGGGAGGGCCGCTTCGCCGCCCAGGACTTCCTTCGCGAGATCGACGCGCTTGCGGGACAGTTCAACACGGTGCGTGTCGACGGTGTCGACTACCGCCACCGCGAGAACTCAGGTCACGCCGTGACTGTTCCCAGTGAGGAGATCGCGGAGCGCCTCACTGGGATCGAAGGGGAGACGACCCTCGACGATTTCGCCGCGGTGTTGGGACTGCTCGGGCGGGTACATCCGTCCCGCTACGTCAAGGTGGTCGACAACGTCGCTGCGATCGGCCTGCTCGATGTGCAGGCCTTCACGAGCCAGACCGACGCGCTCCGATTCGTCGCGTTCGTCGACCGCCTCTACGACGCCCAAGTGCAGATCGTCGCGAGCGGAACCCCGCTCGACGAGATCTTCCCCGCAGACATGCTCGCCGGCGGGTACCGCAAGAAGTACCTGCGCGCGGTGTCGCGCCTGATCGCCCTGACCTCCGGCCAGCGCGAGTAGCGCTTCACGCAGACCTCGCCCGGCTCCTTCGCAGTGAATGCGAGGCAGCCGGAAACAATCTGTTTACGAATGCCGTTCTCGCGTAACACAGCTGAAATATACGAACACACCCGCCGAAACCTTGCCTCACGAAACTGGGCCGGTACCGACGCAGACCCGCTGACAGCGGGACCCGATGCTCGGTCGATCCTGATTCGAGAGAGGCAAAAGCTATGGATACCGGCGAACTGACCTGGGCCCTCGTGGCCACGGCGCTCGTGCTCTTCATGACCCCGGGCGTCGCGCTCTTCTATGGCGGCCTGGTGAAGGCCAAGAGTGTCGTCAGCATGATGATGATGAGTTTCGGCTCGATGGCGCTCATCGGCGTGCTGTGGATTCTCTACGGATTCAACATGTCCGCAACGACGGGGCCGTGGGCCTTCTCCGGCAACCCCTTCGGTGAGAACTTCGGCCTCGCAGGACTCGACAACGACGGCCTCATCGGTGCCGTCTTCGGCTCGACCTTCGCCATCATCACGGTCGCGCTCATCTCGGGTGCGATCGCCGACCGCGCGAAGTTCGGTTCGTGGATGCTCTTCGCCGGCATCTGGGCCACGGTGGTCTACTTTCCCGTCGCTGCATGGGTTTGGGGCGGTGGCTGGATCCTCAGCATCGGTGACTCCATCATGGAGGGCCTCCCCGCCGTCATCGACTACGCGGGTGGAACGGCAGTGCACATCAACGCTGGTGCCGCCGCGCTTGCGCTCGCGCTCGTGCTCGGTAAGCGCGTCGTGTTCCAGAAGGGCGCCCACAAGCCGCACAACGTTCCCCTCGTGCTCCTCGGCGCTTCCGTGCTGTGGTTCGGTTGGTTCGGCTTCAACGCGGGCGCCGAGTTCGCCAACGGACTCGCGGGAGTCGGCCTCATCGCGGTCAACACGCTCGGCGCCACGGCTGCTGCCATCCTCGGTTGGGCCATCGTCGAGAAGCTCAAGGACGGCAAGGCCACCGCTGTCGGCGCAGCGTCTGGAGCGGTCTCCGGTCTCGTCGCCATCACCCCTGCCTGCGCCAACCTCGACCCGATCTGGGCACTCGTGCTCGGTGTGGTCGCCGGCGCAGTCTGTGCCCTCGCGATCGAGCTGAAGTTCAAGCTCGGCTTTGATGACTCTCTCGACGTCGTCGGCATCCACCTCGTCGGTGGCCTCATCGGCACGATCTACCTCGGCTTCTTCGCGATCGAGACCGGCCTCTTCACGGGTGGCGACGCTGGCCAGCTGCTCGTGCAGGTTGTTGCAGCGCTCGGCGTGCTCGTCTACTCCTTCGTGGTCGCTCTCGTGCTCGGCTTCGCGATCGAGAAGACGCTCGGCTTCCGCGTCAAGAACGAAGACGAGATCGCAGGCATCGACACGATCGTTCACGGCGAGGAGGGCTACGCGCTCGAGAACGCGTGACACTCTGGCATAGAGGGGGTGCAGCCGACGGCTGCACCCCCTCTCGCTGTGCCTGCGGCGCGTTAGCCCCCAGCTGCGGGCGTCACCCGTCCAGACAGTGCAGGATGCAATGGTGATCGGTCACCTCTCGCTCCTGCTCGTGATGGGGTTCGCGGTCATGGCGGCGCTCATCGAGGCGCTGCGGGGGAGAGCGGGTAGGTCGTCGGCTGTCTGGTCAGCCGTAGCCTGGTACCTCTTCTGCTTCGTGCCACTCGTGCTGTTGGAGGAGGACATCATCGAGCTCCCCGCCATCACGGCAGACGACTTCGGCGGCGCAGCACCCCTGCACTTGAGCGCAGGAGTCTTCCTCTGGCTCATGACCCGGTCATCACAGGTGCGGCGCACGGAGGGCGACAGGGTGCTCGAATCGCCCATACCGCGACCCCTCGTACTCACGGTCGCCCTGATCGTCGCGTGGGCTGCCTGGCTGGTTGCCCTCGAGGGCGAACTCAGCAGCTTCACCGGCCCGCTCGTGCTGAACTGCGTGACGGCGGGTGTCCTCGGCGCGGTCACGGCAGGGGCACTCTCGCTGCGCACCCGCGAGCAAGCGGCACAACGGATGCTGAACGGCTCCTTGGCAGGCCTCGCCGCCGCAGCTGCGTGTGCCGCATCCGTCTCCCTCCTCGCAGCCGCAGTCATCGGCGCTGTCGCCGCGTACCTTGCCCGGCTTGCCGAACTGCGGCTGAACGGCGAGCGTGGGGCATGGGGCTCGGCACTGCGGGCGGCCGGCGTCGGCGCGCTTCTCGGGCTACTCGCGATCGGTGTCGTCGACGACCGAGCCGGTTTCTTCTTCACCGGCCAGCCCACGCTGATGCTGGGGCAGGTCGCAGCGGTGCTCGCGACGCTCGTGCTGTCGATCGCGGTCGCTGCCTGCGTAAGAGGCGTCCTGGCGCTGGGGCATGCCCGAAGGGCGGCAGGCTCCCGCGGCTGAACCGAAGCCACTGCACGGGGAGACCCGGGCATTCGCGTTGCGAAGCAGTGTGCTGTGTGGTGGGCGATACCAGACTCGAACTGATGACCTCTTCCGTGTGAAGGAAGCGCGCTACCAACTGCGCCAATCGCCCGTCAATGACAATCTTGCCACAGGTTTCGGTGGCGCCGTGCACACCTCGACCGCCACCAGATCGGCGCGTGACGCGCCCGGGCTGCGCCGGTTTGGTGTCGGAGAGATTCATCGGATAGAGTTCCTGAGCACGCAGAAATGCGAGCAAATGCGGATGTGGCGCAGTGGTAGCGCATCACCTTGCCAAGGTGAGGGTCGCGAGTTCGAATCTCGTCATCCGCTCGAGTGAAGTCTCACGCACGTGGGAACCCTCCACGGTGGCGTGGCCGAGAGGCGAGGCAGCGGCCTGCAAAGCCGTCCACACGGGTTCGAATCCCGTCGCCACCTCCACTCGGTACGACAACACAATGGGCGATTGGCGCAGCGGTAGCGCGCTTCCCTGACACGGAAGAGGTCACTGGTTCGATCCCAGTATCGCCCACCAAGAGTTGAAGCCCCGACGCGAGTCGGGGCTTCAACTGTTTCTGGCGGGATCGAACGAGCGACCTCGCAACCGCCTGTCGGCGCTGGCGCTGGTTCGATCCCAGTATCGCCCAGCAGATATCGAAGGCCCCGGAGAAATCCGGGGCCTTCAGTGTTTCCGGGCACGGCAGAGCGGATGGCATCCGCCCACTAAACTGGGCCGAATGAGCCAGCAGTCAGGATTTGACCTCTTCACAGATCGCGACATCGTCGCAATGCGCGTCAACGGCGAGCTGAGGGACCTGGCTGCAACTGTCACGGACGCTGACGAGGTCGAACCCGTGCGCATTGACTCGGAGGACGGGCTGAGCATCCTGCGTCACTCCGCCGCGCACGTTGCGGCCCAGGCGGTGCAGTCGATCAACCCGGAGGCGAAGCTCGGCATCGGCCCGCCCGTCACCGACGGCTTCTATTACGACTTCGATGTCGAGCAGCCCTTCACTCCCGAGGACCTGAAGGCGATCGAGAAGGCCATGGAGCGGATCGTCAAGCAGGGCCAGCGCTTCGTGCGCCGGGTCGTGAGCGACGAGGAGGCACGAGCTGAGCTCGCCGAGGAGCCCTACAAGCTCGAGCTGATCGGGCTCAAGGGTTCGGCGGCCGAGGGCGGGGACAACGAGGCCGTCGAGGTCGGCGCGGGGGAGCTCACGATCTACGACAATGTCGACCCAAAGACGGGGGAGACGGTGTGGAAGGACCTATGCCGTGGTCCGCACCTGCCGAACACCCGCATGATCGGCAACGGCTGGAAGCTCATGCGCACGGCCGCCGCCTACTGGCGGGGTTCTGAGAAGAACAAGCAGCTCCAGCGCGTCTACGGCACCGCCTGGCCCAGCAAGGACGAGTTGCGCGCCTACACGACCCGTCTCGAGGAGGCGGCGAAGCGCGATCACCGCAAGCTTGGCTCGGAACTCGACCTCTTCTCCTTCCCCGAGGAGATCGGCTCAGGTCTCGCTGTCTTCCACCCCAAGGGCGGCACCATCCGCAACGAGATCGAGAACTACATGCGCCAGCAGTTGCTGTCGCACGACTACGAGCTCGTCAACACGCCCCACATCACAAAGGGCCACCTCTTCGAGACGAGCCAGCACCTCAACTGGTACAAGGACGGCATGTTCCCCGCCATGCACCTCGACGAGGAGCGGGATGCCGACGGGCATGTCACGAAGCAGGGCCAGGACTACTACCTGAAGCCCATGAACTGCCCCTTCCACAACCTGATCTTCCGAGCGCGGGGCCGCAGCTACCGCGAACTTCCTCTCCGGCTCGCCGAGTTCGGCACCGTGTACCGCTACGAGAAGAGCGGCACCCTCTCGGGGCTCACCCGGGTGCGCGGCCTCACGCAGGACGACGCCCACATCTATGTGACTCCGGAGCAGGTGAAGGACGAGATCAAGCGCCAGCTCGAGTTCGTCTTCGAGACGCTGCGCGGCTACGGCCTCGATGACTTCTACCTCGAGCTTTCGACCCGCGACCCCGAGAAGTCAGTCGGCACGGATGAGCAGTGGGAGGAAGCAACCGAGACGCTCCGCCAGGTGGGCGAGGAGTCCGGCCTCGAACTGGTCAAGGACCCGGGCGGTGCCGCGTTCTACGGTCCCAAGATCTCTGTACAGGCGCGCGACGCCATCGGCCGCACGTGGCAGCTCTCGACCGTGCAACTGGACTTCAACCAGCCGGAACTCTTCGAGCTCGCATACACGGCGGCGGATGGCACGCGCCAGCAGCCCGTCATGATCCACCGGGCGCTGCTCGGATCGATCGAGCGCTTCTTCGCGATCCTCCTCGAGCACTACGCAGGCGCCTTCCCTGTCTGGCTCTCTCCCGTGCAGGTCGTGGGCATCCCCGTCGCGGAGGAGTACAACGACTATCTCTCGGATGTCGTCGTGAAGCTCAAGTCGCGTGGCGTTCGTGCCGAGGTCGACCTCTCGAGCGACCGGATGCCCAAGAAGATTCGTACGCACACCAAGGCGAAGGTTCCCTTCCAGCTCATCGCTGGGGAGGAGGACCGGGCAAACGGCGCGGTGAGTTTCCGCTTCAGGGATGGCAGCCAGGAGAATGGCGTCCCGGTCGATGAGGCGATTGCGCGCATCCTGGAGACGATCGCCACAAAGGCGCAGGTCTGATGGCCGCCCCGTACGGGCCGGACGAGTTCGAGGGCATCGAGCGTGAGCCGGCGAGCGGCTTTGCGGCGAGCCCGGATGCGTTCCAGCGCCTGTGGACGCCTCATCGCCTCGTCTACATCGAGGATGGGCAACAGCCGCCCGCGCACGACTGCCCCTTCTGCAATGCGCCCACGATGCCGGACGAGAGGGGCCTCATTGTCGCGAGGGGCAAGCACGCCTATGTGCTCCTGAACCTCTACCCCTACAACTCCGGTCACCTGCTGGTGTGCCCATATCGCCACATTGCGACCTATGACGAGGCCAACGCCGAGGAGGTCGCCGAGATCGGGAGCCTCACGCAGACCGCCATGCGGGTGCTCAAGGCGACGTCGTCGTGCGACGGCTTCAACCTCGGCATGAACCAGGGGCGCATCGCAGGCGCCGGCATCGCGGAGCACCTTCACCAGCACATCGTGCCGCGGTGGGCGCTCGACTCGAACTTCTTTCCTATCATCGCCAAGACGAAGGCCGTGCCGCGCCTGCTGGGCGAGGTGCGCGCCGAGATCGCCGCGGCCTGGCCCAAGGACTGACCAGGCGGCATCCGGTGTGCGGCTAGCGCACCTGCGTGACCTCGAACTGCAGGCGCGGATGCGCGTACGCCTCCTGCGATTCCACGAGCAGCAACTCCCGAGCACCGGCGTCGTAGGTCGTCTGTAGGAGGTCGTAGACACTGGAAGTGGTGCGAGCGAGGGCCGTCGCCGCGTCGCCCGTCTCGCGATAGTGAGCGGAGAAGAGTGCGGCCGTGACGTCGCCAGAGCCGTTCGCCTTCATCGGGATGTGCGGGGTCTGCACGATCCAGGCGCCCTTGTCATCCACCGCAAGCATCTCGATCGTTCCCTCCGGCCGCTCCGGGCGCTCGACGCTCGTGACGAGCACCGTGCTCGGACCCATCGCGCGTGCCGCATCGACCGACGCCAGCGTCGAATCGAGGTCGGCCGGGTCCGTCGCCGTGAGGAAGCCCAACTCGAACTGGTTGGGGGTGATGATGTCGGCGGCGGGCGCGACCCGCTCCCGAAGGAGGATCGGGATGGCCGGGGCGACGAAGCATCCGGACTTTGCATTGCCCATAACGGGATCGCAGGAGTACACAGCGCTTGGATTCGCAGCCTTGACGCGCGCAACCGCGTCGAGGATGACATCCGCGATGCCCTCGCTGCCCTGGTAGCCGGAGAGCACGACATCGATGTCGGCGAATGCGCCACGCTCCTCGATGCCCGTGATCACCTCGCGCACGTCGTCAGGGCTGATGAGTGGCCCGCGCCAGGCGCCGTAACCCGTGTGGTTCGAGAAGTTCACGGTGTAGACGGGGTACACCTCGGCGCCGATGCGCTGCAGCGGGAACACCGCGGCGGAGTTGCCGACATGACCGTAGGCGACGGCGGACTGGATGGAGAGGATCTTCACAAGGGCTCCTGCGGGATAGCGGACGGTTCAGGTGGTGCGGAGAACGGTGTCGACCGCGGCGGCGATGTCTGCTGCCAGCCGGGCGGCTTCCTCGGCGCTCAGGTCGTGGACGGTGAGTCGGAGGTGGCGCAGCGCTGCCTCCCCGGCGAGCAGGAAGTCGTCACCGGGACGGGCAAGCCACCCGCGGCGCATCAGCTGCTCCGTGACAGCGCGGGCGGGGGCCGGCAGGGGCAGCCAGAGGCTCAAACCGTCGCCCGCATGACAGGGCAGGCCGGCGGCGCGTGCGTGCTCTGCGAACGCGGCGTTGCGCTCGCGGTAGTGTTCGGCGGCGCGCTCGACAGCGGCCATCACGTCAGCATCGGTGACGAGCGCGACCACGAGGCGCTGCAGAAGGTGGCTCACCCAGGTCGACCCCGGGCTCAGCCGTTCGGCGAGGCGGGCTGCGGTCTCGGCGTCACTTGCCGTGACCGCGAGACAGAGGTCGGGTCCGAGGAACTTCGAAACCGAGCGGATGAGCGCCCACCGACGGTGCTCCGGCCCGATGATCGAGACATAGGGGCGGCGCGACAGCATCGAGAAGTGGTCGTCCTCGATGACGAGCACATGCGGATGCTCGGCGAGAACCTCTCGCAGGGCCGCAGCACGCTCTGGCGAGAGGCTCGCTCCCGTCGGGTTGTGAGCGCGGGGCGTGCACACGATCGCGCGGACGCCGGCTGCGAGTGCAGCGCGAAGGCCGCCGACCGTCATCCCCTCTTCGTCGACCGGGATCGCGTGCGGCCGGTATCCGCCGACACGCACGGTGCGCAGTGCGGAGAGGAAGCACGGGTCCTCGAGTCCGACGAGGTCGTCGCGGGCGAGCGCATCCGCGAAGAGCCGCTCCAGCGCATCGACGGCACCACCCGTCACAGTGAGGCGCAGGTCATTCCGCGTCCCGAGGTCCCGGGTGATCCACGCGTGTGCCCAGCGCTCGAGCGAGGGATCGATCGTTGGCTCGCCGTAGAGGACTGGGCGTCCCGCGAGCGTCGCGAGCGCGGGGGAGAGGTCGGGAATGAGCGCGGGGTCGGGGTTGCCGTTCGCGACGTCGCGAAGCACTGAGTCGGGCGAGTAGCCCTCGAGGGGCACTGCGGCACGGGTCGCGACGCGGGTGCCGCCCCGCCCGCGGGTCTCTACCGCGCCGGCCTGGTTCAGCAGTCGGTAGGCAGCAACGACCGTGTTCCGGTTGACCCCCAGTTGGTCCGCAAGCGAACGGACGGGAGGGAGTGTGTCGCCCGGTGTTAGCACCCCACGGTCGATCAATGCGCGAACGCTCTCGGCGATCTCAGCCGCCGTTTCGCCGCCGATGGGCCCGAGGGCCAGCCGTGTGTCTGCGATCGTCACACGAGCAAGTCTATGGGTCATGCCATGCTAGGTTTTGGCCTAAGCCAAACAAGGGAGTGCGCATGTCCACGACAGCAGGGACCGCTCGCGTCAAGCGCGGGCTCGCCGAGATGCTGAAGGGCGGCGTCATCATGGACGTCGTCACCGCCGAACAGGCACGAGTTGCCGAGGAAGCGGGAGCCGTCGCGGTCATGGCCCTCGAGCGCGTACCCGCGGATATCCGCTCGCAGGGTGGCGTCGCAAGAATGAGCGATCCCGACCTCATCGACGAGATCATCGCATCCGTCTCCATCCCCGTCATGGCGAAGGCGCGCATAGGCCACTTCGTCGAGGCACAGGTGCTGCAGTCGCTCGGCGTCGACTACATCGACGAGTCTGAGGTTCTCAGCCCAGCCGACTACGTCAACCACATCGACAAGTGGAACTTCACGGTGCCGTTCGTGTGCGGCGCCACCAACCTTGGAGAGGCGCTGCGACGCGTCAACGAAGGTGCCGCCATGATCCGATCCAAGGGCGAGGCCGGTACAGGTGACGTCTCGGAGGCGACCAAGCACATCCGCACGATCCGCAGCGAGATCGCCCGCCTGACATCGATGAGTGATGACGAGTTGTATGTCGCGGCCAAGGAGTTGCAGGCGCCGTATGAACTCGTGGTCGAGGTCGCGAAGTCAGGCACGCTGCCCGTCGTGCTGTTCACCGCTGGCGGAGTCGCAACGCCCGCGGATGCCGCGCTCATGATGCAACTCGGTGCCGACGGTGTCTTCGTGGGCTCCGGCATCTTCAAGTCGGGCAACCCGGCCAAGCGTGCCGCCGCCATCGTCAAGGCGACAACCTTCCACGACGACCCGGCAGTCATCGCCGAGGCCTCCCGCGGCCTCGGCGAGGCGATGGTGGGCATCAACGTCGCCGATCTTCCGGCTCCCCACCGGCTCGCCGAGCGTGGCTGGTAGCACGCCAATCCAGATCACGGTCGGCGTCCTGGCCCTCCAGGGGGCAGTCCGCGAACACCTCGATGCCCTGAGGCGGCTGGGTACGGAGGCGCAGCCCGTGCGCACTCCCGCCGATCTCGCTGCCGTAAACGCGCTCGTCATCCCGGGCGGCGAGTCGACCGTGATCGACAAGCTGTCGCGTGCATTCGGGCTCGACGGGCCGATCAGGGCGGCGATATCGGGAGGCCTGCCTGTGCTGGGCACCTGCGCTGGTCTCATCATGCTCGCGGATCGCATCCAAGGGCAGGCCGCCGGCCAGAGGACCTTCGGCGGACTCGACGCGACCGTGCGGAGGAACGCTTTCGGGAGTCAGGCGGAGTCATTCGAGACCGACGTCGCCGTTCCGGAGCTTGGCGGCCCGGCGATGCATGGCGTCTTCATCCGGGCGCCCATCGTTGAGGAGGTCGGCCCAGGGGTGACCGTCCTGGGGCGCCTCGACGACGGGAGGATCGTCGCGGTGCAGCAGGGGAAACTGCTCGGCGTCGCCTTCCACCCGGAGATCTCCGGCGAAGACCGCTTCCATGCCAGGCTCATTGATCTCGCGCGAGAGGCGGCGGGCCGCAACTAAGCACGGGCTACGAAGTGCCCCTCTATAGAATGTTCTCCATGTCAGGGCATTCCAAGTGGGCGACCACGAAGCACAAGAAGGCGGTCATCGACGCGCGCAGGGCCAAGTCCTTCGCGAAGCTGATCAAGAACATCGAGGTTGCGGCCAAGATCGGCGGCGCTGACCTCTCGGGCAACCCGACCCTCGTTGACGCGGTGCAGAAGGCCAAGAAGACCTCGGTGCCCAACGACAACATCGACCGCGCGATCAAGCGTGGCGCAGGCCTCACCGGTGAGTCCGTCGAATACATGACCATCATGTACGAGGGCTACGCCCAGGGCGGCGTCGCGCTCCTTATCGAATGTCTCACCGACAACAAGAACCGCGCCGCCGCGGAGGTCCGCACCGCCATGACGCGCAACGGCGGCAACATGGCCGACCCGGGCAGCGTGGCCTACAACTTCTCACGCAAGGGCGTCGTGTCGATCACGAAGACCGAGGGCCTGGCAGAAGATGACGTCCTCCTCGCCGTGCTCGATGCAGGAGCCGAAGAGGTCGTCGACCGGGGAGCGGGCTTCGAGGTCATCACCGAGCCTTCCGACCTGGTCGCTGTCCGCACCGCGCTGCAGGATGCCGGCATCGACTATGACTCGGCAGAGGCGGAGTTCGTGCCGAACCTCAGCGTCGAGATCGACGCCGAGACAGCCCGCAAGGTGTTCAAGCTGATCGATGCGCTCGAAGACAGCGACGACGTGCAGAACGTCTTCGTCAACTACTCCCTGTCGCCGGAGACCCAGGCCGAACTCGACGAGGACTAGTTGTCCGCCTCGCCTGCACGCATCCTCGGCGTCGACCCCGGGCTCACCCGCTGCGGTATCGGGGTCATCGATGTCATGGCGGGCAGGCGCGCCCGGCTCGTCGACGTCGGCGTGATCAGGACACCCGCCGAGATGCCCCTAGAGCGGCGCCTCCAACTCATCGGTGACGCGCTCGACGGCTTGCTTGACGAGCACCGCCCGACCGCGATCGCCCTGGAGCGAGTCTTCGCGCAGCACAACCTTCGCTCGGTGATGGGCACGGCACAGGCGAGTGGTGTCGTGCTGTTGGCTGCGGGGCGCCGCTCGCTTCCCGTTGGGCTCCACACGCCGTCTGAGGTCAAGGCTGCGGTGACCGGCTACGGTGCTGCCGACAAGCGGCAGGTCGGCGAAATGGTCGCGCGCATCCTCGAGCTCTCGGCGCCGCCGACCCCGGCAGATGCCGCCGACGCCCTCGCGCTTGCCCTTTGTCATGCGTGGAGAGGCAGCACGACGAGCGCGCGAGTTCAGGCGGATGCGGGAACTCCCGCACAGCAGGCGTGGCGCGCCGCAGAACGTCGACGATGACGTCGGGGGCGCCTCGTAGGCTTGGAGCATGATCTCCTCTGTGCGCGGACCCGTGCTCTCCGTCGGCGTCACAACGGCCGTGGTGGAGGTGGGGGGCGTCGGCCTGCTCATGACCATCACGCCGGCGCACGCGGCGACACTCCGTGTCGGAACCGAAGCGAGTATTCGCACAGTCCTCATCGTGAAGGAGGACGATCTCGCCCTGTTCGGCTTCGCCGACACCGAACAGTTGCATGTCTTCGACCTGCTTCGCGGTGTGACGGGGGTCGGGCCGAAGTCGGCCATGGGAGTGCTGTCGGCTATGACGCCAGCCCAGGTCGCCCAGGCGGTGAATCTCGAAGACGATGGCGCCTTCCGCAAGGTCTCGGGCATTGGGCCCAAGACTGCCAAGCTCATCATCGTTTCCCTCGCGGGCAAAATGGTGCACACGCCAACCGGCGCACCGGCCGCCGCGCGGGCGGTCGCGGGGGATGCCCGCGCACAGGTCGTTGAAGCGCTCATCGGCCTCGGCTGGAACGAGCGTTCGGCCACGAAGGCCGCGGACGATGCCAAGGATGCCGTCGATCCCGCCAAGACGGGCGACATGCAGGCACTTCTCCGCATCGCCCTCGCCAGCCTCGGACCGTCGCAGGCCATGACACGTGAGGGCGCGCGATGAGCCAGGGCGAGGATGGGCGCATCGGGAGCTTCGAGCGCAGCACCGAATCAGTCACGACCCCGCAGCCGGAATCCCAGGCCGAGCTTGCGTTCGAAGGGGCGCTCCGACCACGCTCACTCTCTGAATTCGTCGGCCAGTCAAAGGTGCGGGCGCAGCTCGAGCTTCTGCTCAACGCCGCCACGATCCAGAACCGCACACCCGACCACATCCTGCTGGCCGGGCCGCCAGGGCTCGGCAAGACCACGCTCGCGATGATCGTCGCTGAGGAGGGATCGCGGCCGCTGCGCCTCTCGAGCGGTCCAGCAATCCAGCACGCGGGTGACCTCGCTGCGCTGCTCTCGTCCCTGGTCCCGGGTGAAGTGCTCTTCATCGACGAGATCCACCGCATGGCGCGTTCCGCGGAGGAGATGCTATACCTCGCGATGGAGGACTTCCGCATTGACATCATGGTGGGCAAGGGCGCTGGCGCGACCTCGATTCCCCTGGACCTCGCCCCGTTCACGCTCGTCGGAGCGACCACCCGCTCCGGGCTCCTGCCCAACCCGCTCCGGGACCGCTTCGGCTTCACCGCCCACCTCGAGTTTTACTCGGACGGCGAGCTCGCGCAGGTCATCGCGCGCGCCGCAACACTGCTCAACCTCGAGGTCGATGACCCTTCCCTCGCCGAAATCGCGGGACGGAGTCGGGGCACTCCCAGGATCGCGAACCGCCTCCTCCGGCGTGTGCGGGACTACTCGCTCGTGCACAGGAGGGACGGACTCGACGCCGTGCGAGAGGCGCTGCGCCTGTATGACGTCGACGACCTCGGCCTCGACCGTCTCGACCGTGCGGTCCTGATGACAATCGTCACGCAGTTCGACGGGGGACCGGTGGGACTCGGGACGCTCGCGGCATCGGTCGGCGAGGAGGCGGAGACGATCGAGTCGGTCGTCGAGCCCTTCCTCGTGCGAATGGGCCTTCTCTCGCGCACGCCGCGAGGTCGTACTGCCACGCGACGCGCCTTCGAGCACCTCGGAGTACAACGTGCTGAAGCGACGCTTTTCGGGGATGGCCTGTAGGATCTGAGGGTCGTCTTTCGACGACGTCCCCGCGCACTCTGCGCCACATCACCACGGAAGGTCTTCCCACCCGTATGGATCCGCTGCTTCTTGCCATGATGGCCGTCCTGGCCCTCTTCATCTTCTTCCAGTTCCGCGCCTCGAAGAAGAGGAAGGTCGAGCAGGAGGAGCTCAGCACCAAGATGGTGCCCGGCGCCGAGGTGATGACGCAGTTCGGCGTCTTCGGCACGCTGCTCTCGATCGACGAG